>NZ_JBICVM010000006.1:489013-554991 GCF_043199095.1 Streptomyces sp. NPDC048650
CGGCGTGATCCCGTGTGTGCCGTGCTCCGGTCCGTGTGCTGGGTGGTGTCCGCCGGCCCGTACGGCGCTCCGACGCGAGCGGCGCACCACGCCGAGGGCACCGGACCGGCCCGCGATCGCCGCCCCGTTCCGAGAGCAGTGCTCCGCCCGTGCCGCCCGTACTGCCCGTGCGGTCCGTACTGCCCGCGCTGCCCGTGCGGCCCGTGCGGCCCGCGGGGCCACGGTGCGCGGAGCGGCGCCGCTACTCGGTCAGCGGCGCCGCTACTCGGTCAGCAGCCCCGCTACTCGGTCAGCAGCCCCGAGCAGGCCGCGCCCACCGGCTCCAGCAGCCAGCCGAAGGCGCCCAGACCTGCCGGATCGGTCAGCTCGGCGGCCGCCCCTGCCGAGCTGAGGGCCCGCACGTACGCGGCAGGATCCGCGGAGGCGAGCGCGAGCGGTGGACGGCGGCCGTCCACGCCGAGGGCGTGCAACGCCGCCCGCTGGCTCAGCCGCTCCGCCGAGGGCCCCGCACACGCGTCCAGCGCCACGTGCGCCGTGATGTCACAACTGCCGTCCGGCACGGGCCGCACCTCCCGCCCCTCCCGGAACCCGGTGAGCGTCCCGAAGAGCGGACGGTCCGTCCCCTGGTGCGCGTAGTCGGCGGCGACCGCGAGCCCGCCCCGCAGCGTTCGGACCGCCCGCGCCCAGGCGGCATCCCGCGGCCGCCCGATCTCCGCCCGCATCCCGGGGACCGCCTCCCCGCCCCGCGCCGGCGCCCACCACCGCGCCAGCCACTCCGCGTCCGCCCCGTCCACCGGCGCGCCCAGCCGCTCCACTCCGTCGCCCCCTACGAGCACCCGCCGCGACACCCCCTGCGCGTCCGTCTCGACGACATCGAGCGGCACGTTGTCGAGCCACTCGTTCGCGAACAGCAGTCCCGTGAGCGAGCCCTCGTCCGGCAGTGCGGCACACCACTCGACCCGCGGATCGAGCCCTTCGGGGCGCGCGGCGAGCTCGACCGCGTACGGCCGCACCCGCGCCCCCACCGCGTCCGGCAGCGCGCCCAGCACCCCCGTCAGCAGCTCACCACGGCCCGCCCCCACATCGACCAGCGCCAGCTCCTCCGGGTGCCCCAGCGCCGCGTCCACCCGGCGCAGCAGGATGGCGACGGCACCGGCGTACAGGGAGGAGACGTGCACGGAGGTGCGGAAGTGACCGGCCGGGCCGGGGCCACCGGGACGGGTGTAGAAGCCGTCCGGGCCGTACAGCGCCCGCTCCATCGCCACTCGCCAGCCCTGCCACTCATTCATCACCCACCCCACGTTACGGGCGGGCCGAGAACAGTCACCGGGCCCGGCGCCCACACCGACCGCAGGCGGATGCGATGGCGCATTCGGTCTCCACCTTGGGGAGTACGCCCCGCGCACAGGATCGCTCCAGCGGTTGACCCGTACACCTATTCCGGCTGCCTACGCTGGGTTACGTGCAGCGCCTCTACGACTTCCTCCGCAGACACCCGACGGGAGTGGACACCTTCTGGGCCGTCCTCCTGTTCGGGTTCACCTGTCTGTGGATCGTGTCCGAAACCGGAGACGCCCGGCAGATCATCGCCGCGATCTTCACGATCGGTCTCTGCGCCGTCGTCGCGCTGCGCCGCCGGGCCCCCGTGCAGATGCTGCTGCTGACCGCCGCCATCGGCGTCGGCCAGCTGGTCTTCAAAATCCCGACCAACCCCGGTGACTTCGCGCTGTTCGTGATCACCTACACCGTCGCGTCCGGCACCGTCCGCTGGGCCTCCCGCTGCGCCCTCGCCGGGGCCCTCATCAGCCCCGCACTGTCCGTATGGCGCTTCTCGGACTCCCCCGACTATCAGCCGGTGTGGCAAGGGCTCTTCTTCACGGTGCTGCTCACCGTTCCCTTCGTGCTCGCCTGGGTGCTCGGTGACTCCATGCGGACCCGTCGCGCCTACTGGGCGCAACTGGAGGAGAAGGCCGCCCGCCTCGAAAAGGAACGCGAGGCCCAGTCCCGGATCGCGGTCGCGGCCGAGCGCGCCCGGATCGCCCGCGAGCTGCACGACGTCGTCGCCCACAATGTCTCGGTCATGGTCGTCCAGGCCGACGGCGCCGCCTACGTCCTGGACGCCGCACCCGAGCAGACCCGGCAGGCCCTGGAGACGATCTCCGGCACGGGACGGCAGGCCCTGGCCGAGATGCGCCGCCTGCTGGGCGTCCTGCGCACCGGCGAACAGGCCGAGAGCGGCGAATACGTACCGCAGCCGGGCGTCGAAGAGCTCGCCGACCTCATCGACCAGGTGCGGGGCGCCGGACTGCCCGTCGACTTCCGGATCGAGGGCGAGGCACGCCGGCTGCCCAGCAGCGTCGAGCTGACCGCGTACCGCATCGTTCAGGAAGCACTCACCAACACCCGGAAGCACGGCGGCCCGGACGCCGGCGCCACCGTCCGCCTCGCCTACCGCGACAACGACGTCGACCTGCTGGTCGAGGACGACGGACGGGGCGCGCAGCACGAGCTGTACGAAGAAGGCGGCGCGGACGGCCTCGGCCACGGCCTGATCGGGATGCGCGAACGCGTGGGCATGGTCGGCGGCAGCCTGGACGCGGGGCCGCGACCGGGGGGCGGGTTCCGGATCAGCGCCGTACTGCCGCTGAAACCGGAGCGGTGAGCCCACCGGCTGCGCCCGCCAGGAGCTGCGCCCGCCAGGAGCCGCGCCCGCACTCGTCGTCACCCCGTCGTCACCCCGACCGCACCTCCCGTCGCTCCGATCGCCCGCCCGGCCCGCTCCGTACCCTGTAGCCCCACCGTTGAAGGGACCCCCTCGCCATGTCCATCCGCGTGATGCTCGTCGACGACCAGGCGCTGCTGCGCACCGGCTTCCGGATGGTGCTCGCCGCACAGCCCGACATGGAGGTCGTCGCGGAGGCGGGGGACGGGCTGCAGGCGCTGGAGGTGCTGCGCTCGACGCGGGTCGACGTGATCCTCATGGACGTCCGCATGCCGCATCTGGACGGTGTGGAGGCCACCCGGCGGATCTGCGAGGGCGGCCAGAAGGAGGACGCGCCGAAGGTCCTCATCCTGACCACCTTCGACCTCGACGAGTACGCCTTCTCCGCGCTGAAGGCCGGGGCCAGCGGCTTCATGCTCAAGGACGTGCCGCCGAACGAACTGCTCGCCGCGATCCGGGCGGTGCAGAGCGGCGACGCGGTCGTCGCCCCGTCCACCACCCGCCGTCTCCTCGACCGCTTCACACCGATGCTGCCCGCCACCTCCGCCGCACCCGTGCGCCCCGAGCTGGAACGGCTGACCGACCGCGAACGCGAGGTACTGCTGCTGGTCGCACAGGGTCTGTCGAACGGCGAGATCGCGGCCCAACTGGTGCTGTCGGAGGCCACGGTCAAGACGCATGTGGGCCGGATCCTGACCAAGCTGAGCCTGCGGGACCGGGTCCAGGCCGTGGTGCTGGCGTACGAGACGGGGCTGGTGCGGGCCGGGGGCGGGCCGGGCGCGTAATCCGAGGTCCCCGGGGGCGTGGTCCGGCGGCCCCGGGGCCGGCCCGGAGATCGTCCTGGGACGGGGGCCGAACTGCGGCGGTGCCGCCCTGGCGAAGAAGTTCCTCCAGGGCAACTGGGGCCCTTTGTCCGGATCAGGCAGGGCAACTGGGGACCTTCGTCGGGATCAGGCCGGGCGCGTCGGACGCCTCGGGGAACGTTCGCACGGCCCGGGCGCGCCCGCCGCCCCCGGGCTCACCGCAGTACGCCCTCGAGGAAGTCGCTGCCCAGCCGGGCCACCACCTGGAGGTCCAGCTGGTGCAGCACGTACCGCCCGCGCCGCCGCGTCTGGATCAGCCCCGCCTTCTTCAGCGTCGCGATGTGCCGCGACACCTCCGGCGAGGTGATCCCGAACTGCGTCGCCAACTCCCCCGTCGTGTGCGGCCCCCGGGACAGCGTCCGGCACAGCTGCATCCGCATCGGGTGGCCCAGGGCCTCCAGCCGCTGCTGGACCAGCTCCAGTGCGGCCGGCGCCGGCAACTCGGGCCCGGCGACCGGGTACTGGAGCACCGGACGCCAGCCGGGGGCATGGCTGAAGAGCAGATGCGGCCAGCCGAACGACGTGGGCAGGAAGGTGACGCCGGGGTCCGCGGGGTTCGCGTACGCCGTCGTACGGCCCCTGGCCAGCTTGTCGACCAGGATGCGGGTCCCGGTAGGGGTCTCCTCCAGCGCGAGGGCCGCCGAGGTCGCGGTCAGCGTCTCGGTCGGCCCCTTGCGGCGCAGCAGCTCGGTCTTGTGCCGGGCGTCGGCGGCCAGCTGGATCCCCACCCGACGCCAGATGTCCCCGAAGAACGCCTCCTCACAGTCCTCGAACAGGCGGCGCAGCCACACCCGCAGACCGTCCGGATCGGTGAGCATCCGGTCCGTGAAAGCAGCCTGCCGCGGGCCGCGCGCCGCGGCCATCTCCCTTACCCGGGCCCGCTCGTCGGCATCCACCAACGGCGACGGCGTCACCTGGGAATACGTGGCCGAGCAACTGATCTCGAACGCGGCTGCCACGAACCGCTCGTCGTCGATCCGGTCCAGCTCGTCCAGTTCCTCGGCCAGCGTCGCGCCGGGGCGGGCCGGCAGGAGGATGTCGGAACGCGCCGACCGCCACAGGAAATCCGCCTCGCACAACCGGTCGGCAAGGTCGGGCTTCAGCCCTGCATTGGTCGCGGTGACCCAGCCGTGCAGCCCGGGGTGGTGCCCCGGTTCGGACAGAGCGTGCAGCGCGGCGCCCAGCTCCGCCAAGGGGGAGGGGCAGAAGACGATGCGCTCCGGCGGCAGCCCGGTGATGTCGATGACGTTGGCCATGCGCCCATCATGCGCGAGGTGACGACCTGCACCGTCGTCGTTTGACGGCTCCCGTCAATCGACGCGCCAGGAGAGGCCCGGCCGCTGCACAGTGAGCGGCATGAACGCCAGCCAGCAGCACCTGCTCGATGCCTACCGCGCCGCTCAGCGGGGCGAAGCGGCCCCCGTCGCCCCGGGCGTCGAAACCGTCCGTACGGTCCGCGAGATCCGGCAGTGGCGACGATTTCAGGCCGTGGTGACCGACCCGGCGGACCGCCTTCGGGCTCGGGTGGGGCGGAGGGTGCGGGGGGTGGTGGCCCGGGTCGTGAAGCGCCGCGCGCTCTTGGGGGCCTCCCCCTCCCCCCGCCCCACCCACCCCGCCCCACCCACCACCACCGTTGTCTCCGCCTCCGCCTCCGCCTCCGCCTCCGCCTCCGCCTCTGCCCCCGCCCCCGCGCCCACTTCGCGCCGCATCGCCCCGGCCCCGGCCACGGCCCCGGGCCGCCCCACGGCGGGACGGCCTCCTATGCCCTCATAACCCGCGGCACGACAACCGCGACCGCCCCGCCGCAGCCGGCCCACCCTCACCGGCCGGACGCCCCACACCCCCACAACGCCTGTGCCCGCACCCCCCGCCCCCGCGGCACTCCCCCCGCAGCTGGCCCCGCGGTACCCCCGCACCCCCGCAGCCGGCCCCGCAGCACCCCCGCAGTCCGACGCGCCCCGCAGCCCGGCTCTTGGCCCCGTCCTTCACCCCGCCCTCACCCACCACGGCCTGTCACCCACCACGGCCTGTCACCCACCCACGGCCTGTCACCCACCACGGCCTGTCACCCACCACGGCCTGTCACCCACCACGGCCTGTCACCCACCCACGGCCTGTCACCCACCCACGGCCTGTCACCCACCCACGGCCTGTCACCCACCCACGGCCTGTCACCCACCACGGCCTCTCACCCACCACGGCCTCTCACCCACCCACGGCCTCTCACCCACCCACCACCCCCACCCGCCTGACGAACTCCCCGGCCGCCCTGCGCACGTCCTCGGCCGTCCAGCACATCGCCGACGCCCCCACCGTGACCTCCGTCATCGACACCCCGGGCGGGCCGTCGCCGGCCGGCTCGGACCACTGGCGGAACAGCGTCGTCCGGGTTTCCTCCGCCTGCCGGACGCCGGCGTCGTCCAGGAGTCCGGCCGGATGCGGAAGCCACACCTGGAACTGATGGGTGTGCGGCACCGCCGGATGGATCCGGAACCACGGCACACCCGCCTCGGCCAGGCCGTCGTCCAGCGCTTGCGCGACGACCTTCGCGTGGGCCACGTACTCCGGCAGCCGCGGCAGCTCGCGGTCCAGTCCGGCGAGCGCGGCGAGCGCGGCCGGCCACTGCTGGAAGAGCTGGCCGCCGTAGCGGTGCCGCCAGGCGCGGGTCTCCTCCACGAAGTCGTCCGTGCCCGCCAGGGCGGCACCCGATATGCCGCCCAGCGACTTGTAGTACGAGACATAGACGCTGTCCGCGAGGGCGGCTGTCGCCGGGAGCGAGCGGCCGAAGTGCGGGCCGCACTCCCAAAGTCGGGCGCCGTCGAAGTGGACCACCGCGTCACGGTCCCGCGCCGCCGCCACGGTGGCCGTCAGGTCGGCCCACTGCGGGAGGACGAATCCCGCGTCCCGCAGCGGCAGTTCGAGGGCGAGGGTGCCGAACGGCTCCTGCACATCGGTGATCTCCTCGGCGGTGGGCAGCCGCGGTGCCCGCGTCGGATGGACCATGCGCAGCCCGCTGACCACCGCGTACGCATCGCGTTCGTGTACCTCCAGGTGGGAGAGGGGGTGGCCGGCGACCGTGGTGTTGCCGGTGCGGCCCGCCCAGGTGCGCAGCGCGACCTGCTGCGCCATCGTGCCGGTGGGGAAGAAGGCAGCGGCCTCTGTGCCCAGGGCCTCGGCGGTGCGGCGCTCCAGCTCGCCCACGATGCCGTCGTCGTTGCCGTAGACGTCCGTCCAGTCGCCCAGGTCGTATGCGGCGGGGGCGTCGGCCAGCAGGCGGTCGAGCCGCTCGCGGACCGTCTCGCCCGATGCGCCGCCCGCCAGCACCCGCTCCGAGCCCCGCCGCGCCGCGAGTCGCCGCGCCCGCTCGGCGCAGCGGTCACCGTTCTTCCCGGTCCGCTCCCGCGCACTCTGCTCCACGGCCCCCACCTGCCTTTTCTCTGTGTTCGGTCGTGCTGTTGCAGGGAGCATCGCGCAGAGCGGCGCGCGTCCGCGACCCCTGTGGATAAGGTTGTGGACAAGTCGTGGGGCGGGGTACGGACGAGAGTCGCGTCTCACCTCTGTGCAGCCCTGAAAGGCGCCGGAAACACTCGCGTAGCATGGCGAGGAATCGTCCGGTACCCCCCGCGGACTGGAACGGAAGGCCACCGCCGCGTGAATGCAATCCCACCCTCCCCCGAGTTCTCGGCTCCGCTCGAGCAGGGGGGACCCCCCTCGGCCCAGGACCGCCCCGCCCGGCTCACCGTCGGAGTCGTCGGTGCAGGCCGTGTCGGGCCCGCCCTCGCCGCGTCCTTGCAGCTCGCAGGGCATCGTCCGGTCGCCGTCTCGGGGGTTTCCGACGCCTCCGTGCGACGTGCCGCCGAGTTGCTCCCGGATGTCCCGCTGGTCACCCCGGCCGAGGTGTTCGCCCGCGCCGACCTGGTGTTGCTGACCGTCCCCGACGACGCCCTCGCCGACCTGGTGCGCGGCCTCGCGGAGACCGGCGCCGTACGGCCGGGCCAGCTGTTGGTGCACACCTCGGGGCGTTATGGGACGGCCGTGCTCGACCCGGCCACCCGCGCCGGTGCGCTGCCGCTCGCGCTGCACCCCGCCATGACCTTCACCGGCACGCCCGTGGACGTGCAGCGGCTGGCCGGCTGCTCGTTCGGGGTGACCTCGCCCGTCGAGCTGCGGATGGCCGCCGAGGCGTTGGTCATCGAGATGGGCGGGGAGCCCGAGTGGATCGCGGAATCGGCGCGTCCGCTTTATCACGCCGCGCTCGCGATCGGCGCGAATCACCTGGTCACCCTGGTCGCGCAGTCCATGGAGCTGCTGCGAGCGGCGGGCGTCGAGGCCCCGGACCGGATGCTCGGCCCGCTGCTCGGTGCGGCACTGGACAACGCCCTGCGGTCCGGTGACGCGGCACTGACCGGGCCGGTCGCGCGAGGGGACGCGGGGACGGTCGCCGCGCATGTCGAGGAGCTGCGCCGGCACGCGCCGCAGAGCGTCGCCGGGTATCTCGCCATGGCCCGTACAACCGCGGACCGCGCGCTGGCCCATGGCCTGCTCAAGCCGGAGCTCGCCGAGGACCTGCTGGAGGTGCTCGCCGGGCCCGCCCCGGACCGGCACGGCGACAGCGCCGGTGGCGGCACCGGGCGAGCCGGCCACGGCGACAGCGCCGGTGGCGGCACCGGGCGGGCCGGGCACGACGACCGCTCCGAGAACCCGGACCCGGACCCGGACACCTCCCGCGACGACACTCCCCGCGACGAGACCTCCGACGACGACACTCCCCGTAACGGCGACGGCTCCACCGGAGGCCACGACGGCGACGGCTCCACCGGAGGCGAGCGATGACCGCCGCCTCGGCGCCGGCCGGGCGGACCGCCCGGCATGGCCGGTCCGCCCGCCTCGTCCACACCGCTGCCGCGCTGCGTGACCTGGCGAGCGGCGCGGGCGGTCCGCGCGGCGTCGTCATGACCATGGGGGCCCTGCACGAGGGCCATGCCACCTTGATCCGGGCGGCCCGCGCGCGGGCCGGTGCGCGGGGGCAGGTGGTGGTCACCGTCTTCGTCAATCCGCTGCAGTTCGGCGCGGGCGAGGATCTGGACCGCTATCCCCGCACCCTGGACGCGGATGTGGCGCTGGCCGCGGAGGCGGGCGCGGACGTGGTGTTCGCGCCGTCCGCCGACGAGGTCTACCCGGGCGGTGAGCCGCAGATCCGGATCGCCGCCGGCCCCATGGGCACGCTCCTGGAGGGGGCCAGCAGGCCGGGCCACTTCGACGGCGTGCTGACCGTCGTCGCCAAGCTGCTGCACCTGACCGTGCCCGACATCGCGTTCTTCGGGGAGAAGGACGCCCAGCAGCTCGCGGTGATCACGCGGATGGCGGCCGACCTGAACTTCCCCGTCGAGATCGTGGGTGTGCCGACGGTCCGGGAGGACGACGGCCTCGCCCGCTCCAGCCGCAACCGCTACCTGTCCCGCGCCGAGCGGGGCACCGCCCTCGCGCTGTCCGCCGCGTTGTTCGCGGCGCGTGACCGGCTGGCGGCGGAGGAGGCGCTGCGGGTGCGCGCCGCCTCCGCCGGCCACCTCGTGCAGGACCGTTCCGCGGCGCTGGCCGCCCTCGGTGAGGACCGGGCCGCGGCCGATGCGCGCGCCGTGGCCTGCGCCGCCGCCGGGCCGCCGCACGGCCCCGCCGTGGCCCGCGCCGCGGCCCGCGCGGTCCTGAGGGACGCAGCCGAGCTCGACCCGCCGCTGGAGGTCGACTATCTGGCGCTGGTCGATCCGACCGACTTCACCGAGGTGCCGGACGCGTACGAGGGCGAGGCGGTCCTCGCGGTCGCCGCCCGGGTCGGCACCACCCGCCTCATCGACAACATCCACCTCGTGTTCGGCCCGCCCGCCCCGGGAGCCGCCGGCTCCGGGCCGGAGTGCGCCGCGACGTCCCCCGTACACCCCGTCACCACTCCCCAAGGCCCCCTCGGAGCGCCCCGATGACCACGACCGGCCCCGGCCATGCGATAGCCCCCGGCACCACCGTCAGCCCCGGCATACGCCTGACCGCCCCCGCGCCCGGTTGGTCCATCGAGGCGGACGTCGTCGTGGTGGGCTCCGGGGTGGCCGGGCTGACCGCGGCACTGCGCTGCGCCGCCGCCGGCCGCCGTACGGTCGTCGTCACCAAGGCCCGCCTGGACGACGGCTCCACCCGCTGGGCCCAGGGCGGCATCGCCGCGGCGCTCGGCGACGGCGACACCCCCGAGCAGCATCTGGCCGACACGCTGGTCGCGGGCGCCGGGCTGTGCGACGAGGCGGCCGTACGGGCGCTGGTCACCGAAGGGCCGGCCGCCGTGCACCGGCTGATCGCGGCCGGCGCCCGCTTCGACACCGCGCCCGGCAGCGACGAGATCGCGCTCGGCCGCGAGGGCGGCCACCACCGCCGCCGGATCGCGCACGCCGGCGGCGACGCCACCGGCGCCGAGGTGTCCCGCGCGCTGGTCGAAGCGGTCCGCGCCGCCGGGCTGCGCACCATCGAGAACGCGCTCGTCCTCGACCTGCTCACCGACGCCGACGGCACGACGTCCGGCGTCACCCTGCACGTGATGGGGGAGGGGCAGCACGACGGCGTCGGCGCGGTGCACGCCCCGGCGGTGGTCCTCGCCACCGGGGGCATGGGGCAGGTGTTCTCCGCGACCACCAACCCGGCGGTCTCCACCGGTGACGGTGTGGCGCTGGCGCTGCGCGCCGGTGCCGAGGTCTCCGACCTCGAATTCGTCCAGTTCCACCCCACCTCCCTGTATCTGGGGCCGGACGCGGAGGGCCAGCAGCCGCTGATCTCCGAGGCGGTACGGGGCGAGGGCGCCCACCTCGTCGACGCCGACGGCATCCGCTTCATGGTGGGCCAGCACGAACTCGCCGAGCTGGCGCCGCGTGACATCGTCGCCAAGGCGATCGTGCGGCGGGCGCACGAACAGGGCACCGAGCACATGTACTTGGACGCCCGGCACTTCGGCGCCCGGATGTGGGAGGACCGCTTCCCGACCATCCTCGCCGCCTGCCGCGCCAACGGCATCGACCCGATCACCGAGCCGATCCCCATCGCGCCGGCTGCCCACCACGCCTCCGGCGGCGTGCGCACCGATCTGCGCGGGCGCACCACCGTCCGCGGCCTCTACGCCTGCGGCGAGGTCGCCTGCACCGGTGTGCACGGCGCCAACCGCCTCGCCTCCAACTCCCTCCTGGAGGGGCTGGTGTTCGCGGAGCGGATCGCCGAGGACATCGCCGAGGCCGCCGCCGCGAACACCGTGGCGGACGGCGCCGAGGGCCCGCTCCCCGGTGCCCCCGCCCCGGCGTCCACGGCGCTCCCGCTCCTCGCCCCCGAGGCCCGCTCGGCCGTTCAGCGGATCATGACGGCCGGCGCGGGCGTCCTGCGCAGCGCCGACAGCCTGGCCCGTGCCGCGGCCGGACTCGGCGCGCTCCAGCGCGAAGCGGCCGAGGCGCAGGCGGACGCCGCCGGCTCGACCGTCGCCAAGACGTCCGAGCCCGGTGTGGAGGCGTGGGAGGCGACCAACCTCCTGTGTGTCGCCCGGGTGCTGGTCGCCGCTGCGCAGCGCAGGGCGGAGACCCGCGGCTGCCATTGGCGCGAGGACCACCCCGAGCGCGACGATGCCTCCTGGCGCCGCCACTTCCGCATCACGCTCGACGCGGACCGCGCGTTGAGCGTGCGGACGACACAGACGGCCGGTTTCCCGCCGACCGCCGGCCGCACCCCGTGATCCACCGACCGTCCCCGCCCCTTTCCCGATACGGAGCCACCCCGTGAGCAGCACCCCCGACCTCCCCCTCCTCCAGATCGGCGGGCCCTCCACCGGCGCCCCCAGCGGCGGCGGCTGCGGCGATGCCTGCGGCTGCGGCAGCGACGACGGCTCGTACGAGCTGGACCCGCTGACCTGCGGTCTGGACCCCGATCTGGCGGCGCTCCTGGTGGCCGCCGACCTCGACCCCGTACAGGTCGAGGACATCGCTCACCTCGCCGTCGAGGAGGACCTGGACCAGGGCGTGGACGTCACGACCGTGGCGACCATCCCCGAGGACGCGGTCGCCACCGGGGACTTCACGGCCCGCGAGGCCGGTACGGTCGCCGGGCTGCGGGTCGCCGAGGCGGTGCTGTCGATCGTGTGCACCGACGAGTTCGCGGTCGAGCGGCATGTCGAGGACGGCGACCGGGTCGAGGCGGGCGCCAAGCTGCTGTCCGTCACCACCCGCACCCGCGATCTGCTCACCGCCGAGCGCAGCGCGTTGAACATCCTGTGCCGCCTGTCGGGTATCGCGACCGCCACCCGCGCGTGGGCCGACGCCCTGGAGGGGACGGGGACCAGGGTCCGCGACACCCGTAAGACGACGCCTGGGCTGCGCGCCCTGGAGAAGTTCGCGGTGCGCTGCGGCGGGGGCGTCAACCACCGGATGTCGCTGTCGGACGCGGCGCTGATCAAGGACAACCACGTGGTCGCGGCGGGCGGTGTGGCGGCGGCGTTCCGGGCCGTGCGGGAGGAGTTCCCGGGCCTGGCGATCGAGGTGGAGGTCGACCGGATCGACCAGATCCCGCCGGTCCTGGCCGAGGGCGCCGATCTGCTGCTGCTGGACAACTTCACGCCGGAGCAGACCAAGGAGGCCGTGGAGCTGGTCGCGGGCCGCGCGATGCTGGAGTCCTCGGGCCGTCTGACCCTCGCCAACGCCCGCACCTACGCGCAGACCGGCGTCGACTATCTGGCCGTCGGCGCCCTCACCCACTCCTCCCCGATCCTCGACATCGGCCTCGACCTGCGCGAGGACGAGGGCGCCGGCCGGGACGAGGGCCGCTGACCGCCATGCTGCCGACCATCGACGTAGGCCCACCCGCCGCCCCGCCCGCCACCGCAGGCGAGCCCTTCGTGCACCACGTGAACCCGAGGCGGTGCGGAACGTGCTCCTGACCATCGACGTAGGTAACACCCATACGGTTCTCGGCCTCTTCGACGGCGAGGAGATCGTCGAGCACTGGCGGATCTCCACCGACGCCCGTCGCACCGCAGACGAGCTGGCCGTGCTCCTGCAGGGCCTGATGGGCATGCATCCACTGCTCGGTGACGACCTGGGCGACGGCATCGAGGGCATCGCCATCTGCTCCACCGTCCCCTCGGTCCTGCACGAGCTGCGCGAGGTCACCCGCCGTTACTACGGCGACGTGCCCGCCGTCCTGGTGGAGCCGGGCGTCAAGACCGGGGTGCCCGTCCTGATGGACAACCCCAAGGAGGTCGGCGCCGACCGGATCATCAACGCCCTGGCAGCCGTGGAGCTCTACGGCGGCCCGGCGGTCGTCGTGGACTTCGGTACGGCCACCACCTTCGACGCGGTCAGCGCGCGCGGCGAGTACGTCGGCGGTGTGATCGCGCCGGGCATCGAGATCTCGGTGGACGCGCTGGGCGTCAAGGGCGCCCAGCTGCGCAAGATCGAACTGGCCCGGCCGCGCAGCGTCATCGGCAAGAACACCGTCGAGGCGATGCAGTCCGGCATCCTCTACGGCTTCGCGGGCCAGGTGGACGGCGTGGTGCAGCGGATGGCGCGGGAGCTGGCCGACGACCCGGACGAGGTGACGGTCATCGCCACCGGCGGCCTGGCCCCGATGGTCCTCGGCGAGTCCTCGGTGATCGACGAGCACGAGCCCTGGCTCACCCTCATCGGTCTGCGGCTGGTCTACGAGCGCAACATCGCCCGCTCGTAGCCGCCCGCCTGCGGCGTGACGCGCACCGGGGCCGGCCCACCGCGCCCCGGTAAAGCCTGCCGCGCCACCGGTGGCGAATTAAGTGGCTTTTGTCCGAAACGGTCGTAAAGTCGCCGCATGCCTATGCCATACGGATCTCGCGGCGGCATGACGTTCAGCGCCGATGAGCTGCGAGTGCTCCGTCGCGCTCTCGCCCATGCCCTGCAATCGACGTCCCGCTCCGTCCTCCCGCTCGGCGCCTCCGGCCCCGGGTGGCCGGAGGACATCCAGGAATACTTCCGGCTGGCCGAGGCGGTGGACGAGGCGGTCCGCGAAGGCGGCCGGCTGCGCGCCTTCCTGCTCGCCGACCTCGCCCGCTACCGCGAAACCCTGCCCGGCTCGGCCGCCGGCTACCTCACCCACCTCGAAGAGGCGCTGACGGCCGGCTACGCCCCCGGGCCCGACGACCTCGCCGCCCTGCGCTCACTCGCCGCGCTGCGCACCGGCGCGGCCGAGGGTGAGCGCCGCGGCGCCCTGCTGCGCCGCTGCGAACGGCTGGCCGAACGCTCCGTGCGGGCCCGGCTGCGGGCGCTGCCCGGCGGCCGCGGTACGGCGGGTGAACCGGAGCGCAAGCCGGAGCGCAAGCCCGAGCCCGAGCCGGTGGCCGAACCCAAGCGACCGCAGCCCGATCCGTCGCCCGCACCCAAGGCCCCGCGCCCGGACCGCCCGATCCCCACCCCCGGCGAGGTCTTCCCGCGCCGCCGCAGGCCCGCACCGCCCCCCGAGGCCCGCACCGCCTGAGTGCTGCGTACCCTGGAACCTCACGTGCCAAAGGAGGCCGAACGCCATGGATTACGTCGCCGCGCTCGTACCGCCCGTAGTGATGGCCGTGGCCTTCACGGCCCTGATCGTGACGATCGTCAAGAGCCAGGGTGGCCCGAACAAGGCCAAGGAGGACGCCGCCGCGGACGCCCTGATCGCCCGCGCCGAGTCCCCTCAGGAGCCCACGGCGCAGGGCGCCTGACCGCCCGGCCGCCTATTTCGGTCGATCGCGCACTGTACGGCCCGGGAATGACCATCCCGGGCCGTACATCCTTTTTCCGACCCAAACGCAACGAGATCAACCGGCATTCGCGACATCTCCCACTATTGTTCTTGTGTGCCGAGACGCTTGGGTGATCTGGAAGACGCGGTGATGACGCGGGTCTGGGAGTGGAACCGCCCGGTCACCGTTCGAGAAGTCCTGGAAGATCTCCAGAAGGAACGGTCGATCGCGTACACGACGGTCATGACCGTATTGGACAACCTTCATCAGAAGGGCTGGGTCCGCCGTGAAGCGGAAGGCCGGGCCTATCGATATGAGGCGGTCTCCACCCGCGCCGCGTACTCCGCCGCACTGATGAACGAAGCATGGTCCGCCAGTGACAACCCCGCCGCCGCACTTGTGGCCTTCTTCGACATGATGTCGCCGGAACAGCGCCATGCCCTGCGCGATGCCGTACGGATGGTGCAGATCGACGAGACCGCTCCCGAACAGGCACCGGAAGCGGGATCGGAAGCGGGATCGGAACAGTCCTCTCAGGTCGGGACGCAACAAGGGCCGCAAGAACACGCATCGGGCGAAGCCGACGAACCCGGGGCGGGCACAGCGGAGGCGGGGCGATAGCGTCCCGGCATGCCCGTGCATTCAAAAGGCCTCACCGTCCGCCGTGCCCGGACCGGCGATGTCCCCTCGGTACGCCGCCTCATCGACTCCTACTCACGGGACGGCATCCTGCTCGACAAAGCCACCGTCACCCTTTACGAGGACATCCAGGAGTTCTGGGTCGCCGAGCGCGACGAGGACGCCGAGGTCGTCGGGTGCGGGGCGCTGCACGTGATGTGGGAAGACCTGGCCGAGGTGCGCACCTTGGCCGTGGATCCCCGACTCAAGGGTTCCGGGGTCGGCCACCAGGTGCTCGACAAGCTGTTGCGTACCGCGAGCTGGCTCGGAGTGCGGCGCATTTTCTGTCTCACCTTCGAAGTCGACTTCTTCACCAAGCACGGCTTCGTGGAGATCGGTGAGACTCCGGTAGACGGTGATGTCTACAGCGAGCTGCTGCGTTCCTATGATGAGGGCGTTGCCGAGTTCCTCGGGCTCGAACGAGTGAAGCCCAACACCCTGGGTAACAGTCGGATGCTTCTGCACCTGTGATCAGCGTTCTATGTCCGAATCGCTCCCCTATCTCATGGCTACGGAAGCATGCGTTCCCCGCTCTGCGGGCAAGTGAACCCTACCCAAGGGTTTGTGTTTTTCCCGGAAAAGCGGTTTGCTTTCCGTCGTAATCCACATTCGATGAAAGGGAAACCGGTGGCACAGAAGGTTCAGGTTCTTCTTGTCGACGACCTCGACGGCGGCGAGGCCGACGAGACCGTGACGTTCTCTCTCGACGGCAAGTCCTACGAGATCGATCTCACCGTTGCCAACGCCGACAAGCTTCGCGAGTCGCTGGCCGACTTCGTGAAGGCCGGTCGCCGCACGGGTGGCCGGGCAGCGGGTCGCGGCAAGGCACGCGCCGCTTCCGGTGGCTCCCAGGACACCGCCAAGATCCGCGCCTGGGCGAAGGAGAACGGCTACAACGTCAATGACCGCGGCCGTGTCCCCGCCGACATTCGCGAGGCATTCGAGAAGGCCAACGGCTGATCGCCGTCAGCGCGATCCGATTGGGCATTACGAGCACGCAGCAACCGGGCCCGGTGGCACTCCGTCGCCGCCGCGCTCACCAGCCGAATGAGGTCGGGGGCGCCCCCAACGTCTCCGATTCCTGCCCCGATCCCCGTGGTGGGCAGGGAATTCTCCGCCGCGCGCCCCGGCCGGGGAGGTCGCAACCATCCTGCGGCCTCCCGAGCGCCGAATCCGCACAATGACGGCACTCCTGTGGCGGACGAGTACGTGGGGACGGCCGGTGCGGGCATCCGCTCCCCGGCCCCGCGTGCGCTGAGATCCGTCGCCTGCGCGCCCCACTCGAGCCATTCCAGGATTTCCGGAAGTTCTTCGGCACCGCCGGCCGCGATGAGCATGAGCAATTTCGGCCGATCAATGGCGTGATTACCGTCGCGTCCGGACCGCAGCAGCGCCACCGGGCCCGTGTGCGGCAGCCGCCGCAACACCGCGCGGCCCGCGCCGGCCGGCATCTCCAGGACGTCGAAGCGCCGGCCCACCAGCAGCTCCACCGGCTCCGTGCCGGTGGTCGCCCAGCCCATCTCCTCCTCGTACCACCGGCGGACGGAGGCAAGAGGGCTGCGGGGTCGCGGAAGCGCGCTGGCCATATCCGGTGCAACTCCCCGAACCCCAGGAAGTTACGCTGGGTGGGAACTCGGATACGTAACGTGTCCACGATGGGGCGCGCCGGTGCATTCGGCGGCGGCCGGGTGTTCGCCCGTAGCGGATGGAACGGGCCCGCGCCGCATGGAGTGTCAGTGGCAGCGGGTAAGACAGTCACAGTGGGAAGAGACCGTGTGACCGGCACTCACGGCGCTCTGCTCCGGCGGATGGCGGGATGTGGGCGGCGTGTCGGCCAAGGGCGCGTTCGCCACGGGCGTAGTGGCGAAGAGCGTATATGCCTGGCCTGCGGGAACATCGTCTCGCACCATCGAGTTGGAGCAGATGTCAGCTGTTCGGCAGTAAATTTCCCCGCCGGAGCGGGGGTGATCCGGACGGGTGTCGGCAGTTGGAATGAGCTGTCCCGCCCCGCGGGACTAGCATGCGGAAGGACAGGGAGGGGACCGACCCCTAACTGCCTGACCGCTCTGAGGAGCGATTAACGATGTTCGAGAGGTTCACCGACCGCGCGCGGCGGGTTGTCGTCCTGGCTCAGGAAGAAGCCCGGATGCTCAACCACAACTACATCGGCACCGAGCACATCCTCCTGGGCCTGATCCATGAGGGTGAGGGTGTCGCCGCTAAGGCCCTGGAGAGCCTCGGGATTTCGCTCGAGGCGGTCCGCCAGCAGGTGGAGGAGATCATCGGGCAGGGCCAGCAGGCCCCGTCCGGGCACATCCCCTTCACCCCCCGTGCCAAGAAGGTCCTGGAGCTTTCGCTCCGCGAGGCCCTCCAGCTCGGCCACAATTACATCGGTACGGAGCACATCCTGCTCGGCCTGATCCGCGAGGGCGAGGGCGTCGCAGCCCAGGTCCTGGTGAAGCTGGGCGCCGATCTCAACCGGGTGCGGCAGCAGGTCATCCAGCTGCTCTCCGGCTACCAGGGCAAGGAAGCCGCCACCGCCGGCGGCCCCGCCGAGGGAACGCCCTCGACGTCCCTCGTCCTGGACCAGTTCGGCCGCAACCTGACGCAGGCCGCTCGCGAGACCAAGCTCGACCCGGTCATCGGGCGCGAGAAGGAAATCGAGCGGGTCATGCAGGTGCTGTCCCGCCGTACGAAGAACAACCCGGTTCTCATCGGCGAGCCCGGCGTCGGCAAGACGGCGGTCGTCGAAGGACTGGCGCAGGCCATCGTCAAGGGCGAGGTGCCCGAGACCCTCAAGGACAAGCACCTCTACACCCTCGACCTCGGTGCCCTGGTCGCCGGCTCCCGCTACCGCGGTGACTTCGAGGAGCGCCTGAAGAAGGTGCTCAAGGAGATCCGCACCCGCGGCGACATCATCCTGTTCATCGACGAGCTCCACACCCTGGTGGGTGCGGGCGCCGCCGAGGGCGCGATCGACGCCGCGAGCATCCTCAAGCCCATGCTGGCGCGAGGCGAGCTGCAGACCATCGGTGCCACCACGCTCGACGAGTACCGCAAGCACCTGGAGAAGGACGCGGCCCTCGAGCGCCGCTTCCAGCCGATCCAGGTCGCGGAGCCGTCGCTGCCGCACACCATCGAGATCCTCAAGGGCCTGCGGGACCGCTACGAGGCGCATCACCGCGTCTCCATCACGGACTCCGCCCTTGTCGCGGCCGCCACCCTGGCCGACCGCTACATCTCCGACCGCTTCCTGCCGGACAAGGCGATCGACCTGATCGACGAGGCCGGCTCCCGGATGCGGATCCGCCGCATGACCGCACCGCCGGACCTGCGCGAGTTCGACGAGAAGATCGCCGACGTGCGCCGGGAGAAGGAGTCCGCGATCGACTCGCAGGACTTCGAGATGGCCGCGGGCCTGCGCGACAAGGAGAAGCAGCTCCTGGCCGCCAAGGCGAAGCGGGAGAAGGAGTGGAAGGCCGGCGACATGGACGTCGTCGCCGAGGTGGACGAGGAGCTGATCGCCGAGGTCCTGGCGACGGCCACCGGCATCCCGGTCTTCAAGCTCACCGAGGAGGAGTCCTCGCGGCTGCTGCGGATGGAAGACGAGCTGCACAAGCGCGTCATTGGCCAGAAGGACGCCATCAAGGCGCTCTCCCAGGCCATCCGCCGTACGCGTGCCGGCCTGAAGGACCCCAAGCGTCCCGGTGGCTCGTTCATCTTCGCCGGCCCGTCCGGTGTCGGTAAGACCGAGCTGTCCAAGACGCTCGCGGAGTTCCTGTTCGGCGACGAGGACGCGCTGATCTCCCTCGACATGTCGGAGTTCAGCGAGAAGCACACGGTCTCGCGGCTGTTCGGTTCGCCTCCCGGCTACGTCGGCTACGAAGAGGGCGGCCAGCTCACCGAGAAGGTGCGCCGCAAGCCGTTCTCCGTCGTGCTCTTCGACGAGGTCGAGAAGGCCCACCCGGACATCTTCAACTCGCTGCTGCAGATCCTGGAGGACGGTCGCCTGACCGACTCCCAGGGCCGGGTCGTGGACTTCAAGAACACGGTCATCATCATGACGACCAACCTCGGCACCCGGGACATCTCCAAGGGCTTCAACCTCGGCTTCGCGGCCCAGGGCGACGCCAAGTCCAGCTACGAGCGGATGAAGAACAAGGTCAACGAAGAGCTCAAGCAGCACTTCCGCCCCGAGTTCCTCAACCGTGTCGACGACACCGTCGTCTTCCACCAGCTGACCGAGGAAGACATCATCCAGATCGTCGACCTCATGATCGCCAAGGTGGACGAGCGGCTCAAGGACCGCGACATGGGCATCGAGCTCAGCAGCGAGGCCAAGTCGCTGCTGGCCAAGCGCGGGTACGACCCGGTGCTCGGCGCGCGTCCGCTGCGCCGCACGATCCAGCGCGAGATCGAGGACGCCCTCTCGGAGAAGATCCTCTTCAGCGAGCTGCGTCCGGGCCACATCGTGGTCGTCGATGTCGAGGGCGAGGGTGACACCGCCAAGTTCACCTTCCGCGGCGAGGAGAAGTCGGCCCTGCCCGACGCCCCGCCGATCGAGTCCGCGGCCGGCGGCTCGGGCCCGAACCTGAGCAAGGACGCGTAACCGGCTCCGCAGCGTCACCGCAACTGCCCCGGCACCGTTTCGTACGGTCCGGGGCAGTGCTGTGTGCGGGGGCGGGGCCTCACAGGCGGACGACGCGGATGCCGTCCGGCACGCCGCTCACCTCAGGCAGGCGCCGGCCGACCCGCAGTGTGTCCAGCTTCGGGAACGCCGACAGCCACTCCATCGAAACGCCCAGGTCATAGGCGAGCCACAGCCGGGTCAGGCCCTCCGCCGGGGCGATGCCCCCGATGAGCTGGTCCGGGGTGAAGTGCCCGGAGACCCGCAGATGCGGCCGGCCGCCCAGACCCCGCAGGGTGTGCAGCTCCTCCAGGTCGGCGACCGGGAAGTACAGCTCGACCGGATCCAGGTGGGCGATGATCTCGCGGGCGTAGCGGGCGGTGTCGTAGTGCCGCCAGGCCCCGGCCAGCTGCGCCCGGACGTCGTGGTGCCGGCGGTCGCGCAATCCGGTCAGATAGTCGATCGCCATGTCGTCGGCGATGGAGGTGGCGGTGATGGCGAGGAGGAGGGCCTCGTCGTCGGAGGCCGGGGCGGGGTCGGGGAGCATCTCCAGGACGATCGGCCCGATCCACCCCAGGGCGCGGGCCGCGGACGGGGTGCTGGGGCGCACCATGTCGCGGGTGAAGCGCTGGACGCGGGCACGGACGTCCGGGTCCAGTTCGGTGGCGTGCTCCAGGCAGGCGGCGGCCAGCAGCTTGCGGTGGCGGGCCTCGGCGGCCCGCACGCCCGCGTGCGGGGCCAGCAGCCCGTCCAGGAGGGACGCGCACTCGTCGGGACGGGCCAGGGCCACGGCCATCCGTATGACGTCCTCCCAGTCGTCGTGGTGGGCGTGGTCCAGGAGCAGCCGGAAGTCGTGCCGCTGCACCGTCGCCCGTGCGGAGAGGTAGTCCTGGAAGGTGCGATGGACGAAGTCGACGGTGCCGGGAGTCGGCTCCCTCAGCAGCCCCGTGCGGTTCAGCAGGTGCTGGAAGACGTCCTCCGGGCCGCCCTGCCGGGCCGCGTCCGGAATGGCGGGCAGATGCTCGGCGAGGGTGGCGACGGCCGTGTCCCGGTCCATCTCCGAGCGGCCGTTGAGCAGCATCCAGTGGGCGAGCTTCTGCAGCAGCTGGATCTTGGGCTGCCGGGTCAGCTCGACGCCGTCGGTGGCGACCATCGCCCGCTCCCGGTCCCGGCGCTCCAGCAGCATCGACAGCGCGGCGTCGTAGAGCTCCTTGCGGCCGTTGGGCAGGTAGCCGCGGCGGTCGCGGTGCAGGGCGCACAGCAGCCCGCACATCAGCGGATTGGTGGCCAGCCGGCCCAGGTCCCGGGTGATGCGGACGGCGTTGAGCAGTGTGTGCTCGTAGTGCCCGAGCCGGTCGAGGTCGGCGGGGCGGCGCTGGGCGGCGGCCCGGTGCCAGCGCTGGATGAAGGCGGCGATGTCCTCCCGGCTCATCGGCGCCAGCGACAGCTCGGTGAAGTCCTCGGCGGCGAGCCAGTTGTGCGGTACGGCGGAGGGGCGCGAGGTGACGACGCAGACGGTGCCCGGGTAGCGGGCGGTCCAGTCGCGGAGGCGTTGGCGTACCTCCTCGCGGGTGTCCTCCGGAGCCTCGTCGATCCCGTCGACCAGCAGGAGGGCGCGGCCGTCGCTCAGGACGCGCTCGGCCCAGCCGGGCGGCTGGGTGCCGGCGTCCGGGGAGCCGACGGCGGCGAGGAATCCGTCGGGCTCCGGGAAGCCGTCGCGGGCGAAGCGGCGTACCGGGAGGAGGAACGGGACCCGGCCGCGGAGCCCGGCGAGCGCCTCGGGCAGTTCGTCGCGGGCGGTGGCGACGGTGAGCCACTGGAGGAGGGTCGTCTTGCCGGACCCGGCCACGCCGCGGACGAGGATACGGGGGCGGTTCGCCAGGGCCTGTTCGGCGGGCGCCGGGGGTTCGTCGTCCTCGGTGGCCGGGTCCGGCTCGCAGGTCAGGCCGAGGTAGGCGGCGTCGAGGGGCCAGCTGTCGGGGGAGTGGGTGAGGTCGATGCCGAAGATGGTGAGGTGGTTGTGGGTGGTGGCGGTGGTGTGGGCGTACCGGGCTTCGAAGGTGGCGTCGCGGTCGGTGGTGCGGGTGGGCTCCATGGGGTTCCCCGTAGTGGCTGCGGTCAGGTGCGGGGGCGGGGGTAGAGGGTGAGTTTCACGTGGGGTGGGAGGGAGGCGGGGGGCTCCGGGTGGAGGTAGGAGAGGTAGACCTCCTGGAGATCGGGGGCTGCTTCCAGGGACGAGAGGTCGATGGGGGCGTCGATCATGCCGAACATCCAGAGCGTGCGGATGTTGGGGAAGGCGGGGAGCGCGGCGCGCAGGATGCGGATCAGTTCCGGTACGGGACGCTTGTCCGTGTTGAGGAGGCTGAGCTTCTCGACCTTCGGCAGGCGGAGGCCGGGGGGAATGTGCAGTGGGCCGCCTTCGGTGGCCAGGCCGAAGGAGAACTCCTTCAGCTTGCTGAGGCTCGCGAGAGTCTGCCACTGCTCCTCACGGAAGTCCTCTGCCAGGCGGCGTAGTTGGACGAACTCCAGCTGCGGCCAGGACGAGGCGTTCGCGAATTCGGCACCGACCGGTCCACTGATGACAAGGCTGGCGAGCGGGGCATGCAACGGGAGTGACGCCGTGGGGGCCCGGGACCGGATATGGAGCGCGAGGGAGTCGAGGTGCACCAGGCGGTCCAGTGCGCGTGGGGGGCACGCGCCGCTGACGGACAGCGAACGGAGCGGCACATCCACGAGGGGGGCGATGCTTTCGACCGCAGGACAGTCCTGAAGGGTCAGTGACTCAAGGGCCGGGAAGCCCCGGAGGAACGCAAGGCTGCTGATCTCCGAGTTGTTGCTGAGCTCCAGCCAGGTGAGGCGCTGAGGGTCCAGCTCGTCGCGGAGACCGCGGTCGGTGAAGGGGCCGCGAACGCTGACGCGCGAGCCAGCGCCGAGAGACCTGAGCGCCCGCAGCTCGGCGACACTGTCCACGGGGTAGGAAACGGAGTCGCGGTCCATCCGCCGGATGATCTCGTCGGCGTAGCGTTCGGTGTCGAAGTGCTGCCAGGCCGCGGCCAGCCGGAAGCGTACGCCGAGCCCGGGGTGCGTACGGAAGCCCTTCAGGACCTCCAGGGCCGCGTCCGAACCGATACCTGCGGCGGTGTCGATCACCGCTTGCGCCTCGTCCTCCTCCAGCCCCTCCGGCCCCGGCAACAGCTCCAGCACCATCGGCCCCACCTCGGCGAGCAGGTCCGACTCCTCCTGGCACCGAGGCGGCAGGATCGCCCGCGCCCGCTCCTGGACCTCCTCCCGCACTCGCGGATCCAACTCCGTCGCATGCTCCAGGCAGGCCATCGCCAGCAGATGGACGCGCAGCCGGGTGCGGGTGCTCCGGATGCCGTCGCCGTGTTCGACCAACCCCCGTAAGAGCTCGGCCCGCTCGCGGGGGCGGGCGTGGGCCACGGCCATGCGGATGACGTCCTCGAACTGGTCGTCCACGGCGTTGCGGGCGAGCAGGCCGAAGTCGCCCTCCTCGACGGCGGCCCGGCCGCCGAGGTAGTCGCGGAAGGTGCGGTGGATGAAGTCGACCGAGCCGGGGACGGGCTCGCGGAGCAGGCCGCTGCGCAGGAGCAGATGCCCCAATACGGCCGTGGCGTTGCCCTGGGAGTCCGCTGAGGGGACGGCCGGCAGGGCCTCCGCGATGATCATCTCGGCGCGCTCGCGGTCGAGTTCCATGCGCCCGTTGCGGATCAGCCAGTACGCCAGCCGCTGCAACAGCTGCACCTGCGGCTCGTCGGCCAGCTCGATGCCCGTGGGGGCGCCCATGTCCCGCTCCCGGTCGCGCCGCGACAGCAGCATGCCCAGCGCCGCGTCGTACAGCTCCTTGCGCCCGTGCGGGAGATAGCCGCGCCGGTCCCGGTGCAGCGCGCAGATCAGCCCGCACATCAGGGGATTGGTGGCGAGGCGGCCCAGGTCCTGCTTGGTGCGGACGGCGGTCAGCAGGGACCGCTCATAGGCGTCGAGGCGGTCGGTGTCCTCGGCGTCCTCGCGCGCCGCCGCGTGCCAGCGGCCGATGAACGCGGTCACTTCCTCGCGGCCCATGGGGGCGAGGGTCAGCTCGTCGAAGCCGTCGGCGGCGAGCCAGTCCTCGCGTACGGCGGAGGGGCGGGTGGTGACCAGCCACCGGTTGTCCGGGAAGGCGTCGAGCAGATCGCGCAGCCAGTGGCGGGCCTGCTTGCGCTCGCGGTCGGGGATCTCGTCCAGGCCGTCCACGAGGAGGAGGCCGCGGCCGGCGGCCAGGACGCGTTCGGCCCACCCGTCGGGCCGGGCGCCGGCGACCGGGCAGCCGACGGCGGACAGGAAGCGGTCGGGGGTGGGCAGGGCGGCGCCGGAGCGGGTGAGGGTGCGCAAGGGGAGGACGAAGGGAATGCGGCCGTAGAGGTGGGGGAGAGGAGTGTCGGCCGGGTCCTTGGTGCAGGAGACGGCCAGCCACTGGATGAGGGTGCTCTTGCCGGAGCCGGCGACGCCGCGCAGCAGAACGCGGTCGAAGTCGGAGAGGGCCTGGTCGGCGCGTTGGGGCGGGCGGGGCGGGGGGCCCTCGGTCGGCATCATGCCGGAGATGTTGATCTCCGGCTGACGGCTTGTGGCTCCCAGGCTCAGATACGCGGAGTCCAGCGGCCAGCGGTCCGGGGAGTGGGCCAGGTCGATGCCGTAGATGGTCAGCCGGCTGTGCTTGCGGGCGATGTAGGTGAGGTAGACGCGTTCGAAGGCGGTGTCGGCGGCCTGGGGGGACGGCCGGCCCTCGAGGTAGCTGTCGATCTTGGCGATCACGCCGTCGAGGCTGCGGCTCTGCTGGACGAGGGTGCGGGCCACGAACGTCGACCGCTGGGTGAAGAAGTGCACGATGTGCAGGCAGGCCGTGCTCAGCAGGGTGTGGTGGAGCAGTTCGGCGTCCCGGGAGAGGTCCCGGGTGGCATCCGGGACGGCGGCCGTCAGGCGGTCCGCCAGGACGCTGTGGCCGAGCAGGACGGCCTGTACGTCGTCCATGGCCAGCTCGCCGAGGCTGCCGAGGGTGGTGGCCAGGGCGTCGGCCAGGGCCGTTTCCTCGTCCTCGGGTAACGGGCGTTCGCCGGGGTGGGCGGCGCGGACGGAGCGGGCCACCAGTTCGGCCGCGAGCCGGTGCAGATCCCGGTCGGAGAGGGTGCGCTTCTCTCCTCTGAAGGACACCAGGCCGGAGATCCGTACGGGCCCGTCGACGAGCCCGGCCCCCGGCCCTTCCTTGACGAACAGCTTCTTGACGAGGGGCGCGACCACGCTCGAGGCGAGTCGGATCCCCACTGCTGACGGTTCCATCGGGCGGCGGCCTCCCCCATGGCTGCTGATGTCGTGGTGAGCCAGGTTACGCGCCCGGGGGCGCCGGGGCGGGGAATTCGCTTTTTTCTTGGCCTTTTACGTTACCCACGTCACGTTGCCCAGGTCACAAAGAAAGCGGTGGATCCCATTCGGCGGTGACATGGCGCACACGCCATTTGCGGCCTACTAGCGGCTTTAGGGGTTTGCTGCGGCCGCCGTGCGGGGTTTTCGCCGGGCGCGGCGGCGGGTTGACGGCACAACGGGGACTGTCGGAGAAACGCCAGGTGGGAGGCTACTTGTCGGCCCTGGGTGGCCGTCCATGGGCGCTTCGGGCCGACCCGCAATGGCCTGAATTACACCGGGCCGGATACGGCATCCGGTAGTAGAAAGGCCCCTTGGCCAGCCGTCGAATGCGGGTTACCAAGGAATGGCCAACCCGGTCCGCAGCCGGGAGAAGCCAATCAATTCCTGATTCCAGATCACTGGAGGAAAAACCCGCATGTCGAAGTTCACCGCCATACGTAATTCCAAGAACGCCGCCAAGAAGTCCGTGCTGCGCAATCGCGTCGCCGTCGCGGCCGGTGGCCTCGGTATCGCCGCCGCGCTGGGCGCCGGTGTCGCCAACGCCGCCGACCAGGGTCTGACGAGCCTCACCTCGAACGTCGGCTCGACGGTCAGCGCGCAGGCCGATGCGCAGGCCAAGGCGGCGAAGGACGCGAAGGTGGCCGCGGCGAAGGCCAAGGCGGCCGCCGTGAAGGCCAAGAAGGACGCGGCCAAGAAGGCCGAATCCTGGGTCAAGCCGGTGGAGAAGTACACGCTGGGCTCGACCTTCGGCCTCGCCGGTACCCACTGGTCGCACAACCACAGTGGTCAGGACTTCGTCGTGCCGACCGGCACCCAGGTCCACGCCGTCCACCACGGCACCGTGGTCAAGGCCGGCCCCTGGGGCGGCGGTGACGGCCCGGCGTACGGCAACGCCGTCGTGATCAAGCACGACAACGGCACCTACACGCAGTACGCGCACCTGTCACAGATCCAGGTCCACGTCGGCCAGCAGGTCGCGACCGGTCAGCAGGTCGCACTCTCCGGCAGCACCGGCAACTCCACCGGCCCGCACCTGCACTTCGAGGTCCGCACCGGTCCCGACTACGGGACGGGCGTCGAGCCGACCGGATTCCTGCGGGCTCACGGCGACGCCGTCTGAGCTGAATCCGGCCGGGCTGGCCGGCGGCTCGGCGGGTTTGCCGCCGTGACCAGTTCTGTGGCGACCTCGAGGACGGCCTTGCGCTTGTCCTCGGGGTCGCCTTCCACGCTCTGCATGGCGAACATGCTCGCGTGCATGGAGAACAGTGCCGTGAGGCAGCGCACCTGATCCGTCAGTTCGGCATCGGGCTCCTTGAGGAGGCCGAAGAGGGTCACCATGCGGGCCTTGAAGGTGTCGCCGATGCTCAGGTCGCGCACGGTCGCCTGGTTCTCCTGCATGAAGCGGAAGAGGGGTTCGGCGGCGCGGAGCGAGTCGCTGTAGCGGCGGATCAGCTCCGTCTTGGTCGCGAGGGTGCGGGGCTGCGCCTCCGCCCAGGTGATCAGCTCGTCGATGGGCCTTCGCAGGTCCTCGAACAGGCTGATGACGATGTCTTCCTTGGTCTTGAAGTGGTAGTACAGCGCCGCCTTGGTGACCTCGAGCTCTTCGGCGATCTCGCGCAGCGAGGTCTTCTCGTAGCCCTGTGCGGAGAACAGCTCCAGAGCGACGTCCTGAATCCGCTGACGGGTGTTCCCCCGGCGGGCGTGCGGTGTGCTCATGGTGCTCTCCTGCGTGGTTGCCGCGTCGTCCTGCGTAGTCGGTGCCGGTCGGAGCGCTGCCCGCTGGGGCATCAAGGAAACTTACTTGACGCCCGGCTAGTTAGCCGCCTACCTTCTCGTACTGTACTGAATTAGCCGGGCGGCAAGTAAGTGGGAGTGATGGGGGATGTCGCAGACAGCGGTCCCGACGGGGGACGGACAGATAGCAGCGCAGAGTGAGGGGAAGCAGCCCGCCAGCGTGCGGGTGGTGCTCTTCGCGCTGATGATCGCGATGCTGCTCGCGATGCTGGACAACATGATCGTCGGCACCGCGATGCCGACCATCGTCGGTGAGCTGGGCGGCATGGAGCACCTGTCCTGGGTGGTCACCGCGTACACGCTCGCCACCGCCGCGTCGACCCCGATCTGGGGCAAGCTCGGCGACATGTACGGACGCAAGGGTGTCTTCCTGACGTCCATCGTGATCTTCCTGATCGGCTCCGCGCTGTCCGGCATGGCCCAGGACATGGGGCAGCTGATCGGCTTCCGCGCGGTGCAGGGCCTGGGCGCGGGCGGCCTGATGGTCGGCGTCATGGCCATCATCGGCGATCTGATTCCGCCGCGGGAGCGCGGCAAGTACCAGGGCATGATGGCCGGTGTCATGGCCGTCGCGATGATCGGCGGACCGCTGGTCGGCGGCAGCATCACCGACCACCTCGGCTGGCGCTGGAGCTTCTACATCAACCTGCCGCTCGGTGCGATCGCCCTCGTCATGGTCACCGCGGTGCTGCATCTGCCGAAGAAGCGGTCCCAGACCCGGATCGACTACTTCGGTGCCGTGCTGCTCACCGTCGGCATCACCTCGCTGGTGCTGATCACCACGTGGGGCGGGACCGAGTACGACTGGACCTCGCCGCAGATCCTGGGGCTCGGCGCGCTCGGCGTCGTCGCGCTGGTGCTCTTCGCCCTGGTGGAGCGGAAGGTCGGCGAGCCGGTCGTGCCGCTGCACATCTTCCGCAACGGCAACTTCTCGCTCGTCACACTGATCGGCTTCCTGGTCGGCTTCGTGATGTTCGGGGCGATGACGTTCCTGCCGCTGTTCCAGCAGACCGTGCAGGGCGCCTCGGCGACCAACTCCGGACTGCTGCTGCTGCCGATGCTGCTCGCGATGATGGCCGTCTCGCTGTTCGCGGGCCGGGTGACCACCACGACCGGCAAGTACAAGGTCTTCGTGGTCGTCGGCAGCGGGCTCATCACCGCCGGCCTGGCACTGCTGTCGCTGATGGGCACCGACACCACCCGCTTCACCTCGGGTGTCTACATGGCGGTGCTCGGCGCCGGCATGGGCTTCCTGATGCAGACCACCATGCTGATCGCGCAGAACAGCGTCGAGATGAAGGACATGGGCGTCGGCTCCTCGTCGGCCACCCTCTTCCGGACGATCGGCGGCTCCTTCGGCGTCGCGATCTTCGGCGCGATCTTCACCGACCGGGTGCAGACGGCGATGGTCGAGAAGCTGGGCAAGGCCGCGGGGAACGCGACCGGCGGCGTCGCCCAGATGGACCCGAAGCAGCTGCCCAAGCTGCCGCCGATGGTCAGGGACGCCTACGAACACGCCGTGGCCACCGGCACGCACCATGTCTTCCTGTGGGGCACGGCGATCAGCGTCGTCGGCTTCGCCGCGGCCTGGTTCCTCAAGGAGGTGCCGCTGCGCGGTGGCCCCGCCAAGACCGCCGGGAGCCCGGAGGGTGGGGACGCTCCGGTGGACCGGGTGGCGGTTGCGGAGACCGTCTGATCCGGCCCTCGGTTCCCGGCACTGCGAACGGCCCCGGCGTCTCCGTACGCCGGGGCCGTTCGCCTGCCCGGGGCGCTGCGGCTGCCGTGGCCGCCGCGACGGCCCCGGCGGTCGCGCGGTTCTCGAGAAGCGGGCGGCTGAGCGGCCTGCCTACGGTGACAGGGCAGACAGGCCGCGCCGTGAGGAGCACGCCATGATCAAGGGCATCGCCATCAGCACCATCTGGGTGCTCGACCAGGACCGGGCCAAGGAGTTCTACACCGAGAAGCTCGGCCTGGAGGTCCGCACGGACATGCGGATGGGTGGTGAGAAGGGCATGCGCTGGTTGACCGTCGGGGCCGAGGACCAGCCGGACGTGGAGCTGACGCTGATGGTGCCCAGCCCGCCCGGCATGGACGCGGAGTCCGCCGAGGCGCTCACGATGCTGGTCGGCAAGGGGCTGCTGGGCGCCGGCGTGCTGGCCACCGACGACGTGCACGGCGATCACGCGGCGCTCAAGGCCAAGGGCGTGCAGTTCGTCCAGGAACCGCAGGAGCGGCCGTACGGCATCGAGGCGATCTTCCGGGACGACTCCGGCAACTGGTTCTCGCTGACCCAGCGGCGCGAGCAGCTGGACCTGAGCCGGGAGTGGGGGGAGTGCGTCGACGGGACGTGAGTGGGCGGGCCGGCGCGCGCCGGGGGATCAGCGGTCCGGGAGCTGGATGACGGGGAAGCTGCCGGTGTTCGTCGGGGCGTTCTCCGGCAGCCAGAGCACCGAGACCGCGCCCGTCGACCCGTCCGTCAGCTCGTCGGCGTTGCGGAAGGTGAGGCGGGCGCCCAGGACACGGGCCTGACCCGCCGCGATGGTCAGACCCAGGCCGTGGCCGCGGCCGGCCCGGTCGCTGCTGCCGGTGCGGAAGCGGCTCGGGCCCTCGCGCAGCAGCGCCTCGGGAAAGCCGGGGCCGTGGTCGCGGACCCGCAGCACCCGGCCCTCGACGGTCACCTCGATCGGGGGCCTGCCGTGCCGGGCGGCGTTGGCGATCAGGTTGCCGAGGATGCGTTCCAGACGGCGCGGGTCGGTGGTGACATCCGCGTCCCGCACGACCTCGACGCCGACGTCCTGGCTGAGCGCACGGACGCGGCGGGTGACGAACTCGCCGAGGGCGACGTCCTGGAGCTCGGCGCGCTCGGCGTGCCCGTCGAGCCGGGCCACCTCCAGTACGTCCTCGACGAGGGTGCGCAGCGCCTGCGCCCGGTCCCGTACGAGCTCGGAGGGGCGCCCGGGGGGCAGGAGTTCGGCGGCGGTGAGCAGGCCGGTGACGGGGGTGCGGAGTTCGTGGGCGATGTCGGCGGTGACCCGGCGCTCGGCCTCGATCCGCTGCTGGAGCGCGTCGGACATGGCGTCCACCGCCCAGGCCAGATCGTCGGTCTCGTCCCGGACCCGGCCGCCGACCTCGTCGCGGATACGCACCGAGGTGTCGCCCTCGGCGAGCTTGCCCGCGGCGGCGGCCGCCTTGCGCAGCCGCTTGGAGAGCCGCCCGCCGACCAGTACGCCGAGCGCGCAGCCGCCGACGACCACCGCGGTCGAGCCGATCAGCAGCGCCTGGTCCAGGTCGTCGAGGACGGCGAAGCGGTCGAAGAAGCGGTCGTGCACGGACAGCACCCGGCCGTTGCCGAGCGGGGAGGCGGCCCACACCTCGGGCGCGGTCTGTCCGTTGTCCTGAAGGTAGGTGGCGCGCTCGCCCTCGGCGACCTCCTTGCGCAGGGCGTCGGGCAGCGCGGGGTCGTCGATCTTCGCACCGAACTGCAGCCGGTTGGTGGACTCGAAGATCTTCTGGGTGATGTTGAGCCGCTCGATCTGCACATCGCGGCTGTTGTCGAGCATGGAGTGGCGGGCCGCGTTGTGCACGACAAGGCTCAGCGCGATCGCAACCAGCGCCCCGACGAGCGCGATCGCCGCACTGAGCTTCCATCTCAGCCCCGTCCGCAGGGCCAGTCTGACCACTGCGGGTGTCAGCCCCTCAGCTTGTAACCGAAGCCGCGGACCGTCTCGATGCGGTCCTGGCCGATCTTGCCGCGCAGCCGCTGGACGTGGACGTCCACCACCCGGGTGTCGCCGCCCCAGCCGTAGTCCCAGACCCGCTCCAGCAGCCGGTCGCGCGAGAGGACCGTACCCGGTGCGTGGGAGAACTCCAGCAGCAGCCGCATCTCGGTCGGCGTCAGCGCGACCGTCTCGCCGCCCTTGCGGACCTCCATGCCCTCGGTGTCCACCTCGAGATCGCCGAAGCGCAGTACGGGCTCGGCGTGCGCGGCCGCGTCGCCAGCGTGCGCGCCGTTGCCGTCCGGGCCGCTGGCATGGCCGAAGCGGCGCAGCACGGCGCGGATCCGGGCGACGAGGACGGCGCCGTCGAACGGCTTGGTGACGTAGTCGTCGGCGCCGGCCTCCAGGCCGAGCACCACGTCGATGGAGTCGGCGCGCGCCGACAGCATGATCACCGGGACCGTGGACTCGTCGCGGATGCGGCGGCACAGGCTGACGCCGTCCAGGCCCGGCACCATCACGTCGAGCAGGGCGATGTCCGGGCGGTCGGCGCGGAACGCCTCCAGGCCGGCGAGCCCGTCGGGCATGGCGGTGACCACGAAGCCGTCCCGCTCCAGGGCGAGCTGGGTGGCCTCGCGGATGACGTCGTCGTCCTCGACGAAGAGCACATGGGTGTCGGCCATGCCGTTGTCTCAACCCTCCGGTCCCGTGCCGTCGGCGGACGCGGGCGCGTCGTTGACGGTGGTCCTGCTGTAGTCGGTGTGGGACTTCTTGCCGTACCGGGTGAAGCCGTCGTGCGACCAGCGGTAGGTCAGGACGTCCTCGCCCGAGGGGCAGCACACCTGGTCGTCGGCGTCATAGGTCTGCACGGAGACCTGGAGATCCCGCTTGTCGACCGCGGCGTAGACCGTCGGCTGCTCGTTGGCGTACACGTTTTCATACCCGCCGCTGCCCCGCTTACGGAACACATAGGCGCCGAGGCCGACGGAATCCGCACAGGTCATGACGTTGACGACGACGTCGCGGGACTTGGCGCCGGTCAGCGACGCATACGTCACCTCGACCGGGTACTCGTCCGCCGCGCAGGGCTTGGCCAGGGACTTCTTCACGTCCGGGCCGACCTTGGGGTCGTGCTTGAGCAGCTCGACGGCGTCGACCTTCTTGTGGCCGCCGGTCGAGGTCGGTGAGGGGGAGGCGCTCATCGCGCCCTTGGGCGTGGTGGCCGGCCCTTCGGTGCGTACGCCGTCGGCACCGGGATTGCATCCGGCCAGCAGAAGGCCGACGGCGGCCACCCCCGCCGTGGCCGTGCCGCCTTTGGTCAACCCGCCGGTCAACCTGTTCCTGGACAATCCGCTCCTGCTCACCGTGCCGCTCGCACAGCCGCTCGTCCTGCTGCTGCTCGTGTGGCGATTGTCGCGCGGAAGGCTGTGGGCCGTGCCGCGCGCCGAACGCCGTGGTCCAGGGTGCCCGAGCCGCGGCTCAGGCAGCGCACCGCTCCCGGTCCCGCTCGTCGCGCTCCAGCATCCGCGCGTCGATGTCGCGCATCTCCAGCTCCTGGCGCAGCCGGGCCAGCGCGCGGTGCAGGGTGCTCTTGACCGTACCGGTCGACATGCCGAGCGCGGCGGCGGTCTCCTCGGTGCTCATCTGCTCCCAGTGCCGCAGGACGACGACGCTGCGCTGCTTGGGGGCCAGCACGCCCAGGATGTCCATCAGCAGGGCGCGGTCGGCGCGCTGCTCGGTGCCGTCGTCGACGCTCGCGTCGGGCAGCTGCTCGGTGGGCACCTCCTCCAGCTTCCGGGCGCGCCACCACTCCGTACGAGTGTTGATCATGACGCGGCGGAGGTAGGCGTCGGCCAGCGACTTGTCCGCGATGCCGTCCCAGCGGCCGTACGTGCGGACCAGGGCGGTCTGCAGCAGGTCCTGTGCGTCGACCGGGTCCGGCACCAGGCGCCGGGCGCTGCGCAGCAATGCCTCCTGCCGCGTGCGCACATACTCTTCGAAGTCCAGTACCTTGCCGCCGCTGGTCGCCATCCCGACGCCTCCGATCCGCTTGCGTTCCCCACGTTGACCGCGCTGGTGGTCATCTCCAGCACGAGGAAGACGCTACGGAGGGGGTGTTGCGGCGTAATGTGCGTCGGCCCCACAGCGAATGCACGGAAAACCTGCGGTTGTGTAACAGCCCGCCGGAGGTCATCCCGTGGACGGACGGCGGGCCGGTACGGGTCATCCTTCGGAGGGATGAGACACCCACCGAAAGGCCGATGGCCGCTCGATCGGCGGTGCGGGCGTCGCGCACCCCGCATGATCAGGCCGAAGGGCGGCGAATTTCGGTCGAATTGCTTCGTTGTTCGGCATCCGTCCGCGCGGCCGGCGCGGCCACCCGGTCTCCCGGCCGGCGGCATCGCGACAGGGCCCCGGTCGCGGCGCAGCCGCCCGGGGCCCTGTCACGATGCGGAGCCTCCAGGGGCCTCTAGCCGTGCGGCAGGCGGTAGCGGCCACCGCCCAGCGGCTCCACCAGGCCGTCCGAGACCAGCCCGTCCAGCGCCCGCGCCCGCTGCACCGGCTCTTCCCACACCGCGTCCAGCACCTGCTGCGGGACCGGTGCGACCGCCTCCCGCAGCACGGCCAGCAGCTTGCCGCGGACCTGGCGATCGGTGCCGGCGTACGTCTGGGTGCGCCGCGGCGGCCCCTCGTGCGCCGGGGACCCGGCCAGCCGCCAGGCGCACTGCGAAGCGATCGGGCAGCGGTGGCACTCCGGCCCGCGCGCCGTGCACACCAGTGCGCCCAGCTCCATCGTGGCCGCCGCCCAGCGCGCCGCCAGCTGCTCGTCCTCGGGCAGCAGGGCGCGGGCGAGCTTGCGCTCCGCGGCGGTGGTGGCGTTCGGCGGGTACTGGCGGCCGGTGACCGCACGGGCGAACACGCGGCGCACATTGGTGTCGAGCACGGCGTGTCGCTGCCCGTACGCGAAGGACGCCACCGCCGCGGCGGTGTACTCGCCCACGCCGGGCAGCGCCAGCAACTGGCTGTGCTCGCGCGGTACGTCGCCGCCGTGCCGCTCCTGTATGGCGGACGCGGCGGCGTGCAGCCGCAGCGCGCGCCGCGGATAGCCGAGCCGGCCCCAGGCGCGTACCGCTTCGCCCGGCGCCTCGGCGGCCAGGTTGGCGGGGCGCGGCCAGCGGGTCAGCCACTGCTCGTACACCGGCAGCACTCGGCTGACCGGGGTCTGCTGCAGCATGAACTCGCTGACCATCACGCCCCAGGCGCCCGCCTCGGGGCGGCGCCAGGGCAGGTCGCGGGCGTGCTCGTCGAACCAGTCGGTGACCGGGCCGTGCAGCCCCGTCCCGTCTGCGGCCTCCGCGGCCGAATCGGAAAAGGCGGCGGAAGCATTCTCGGCGGCGGCGGGCATGGCAGTGGGTGTGGCAGGCGTCGAAGTCATGGCACCACCGATCCTGGCACGCCCGTGCCCGCCCGGGAAACGCACCGGCCCGCGTCGCTCCGCGCCCACCCGCACGCGGGACGGGATGGTACGTACGGGTGGCCGCTACCGCCGGTACGCGAGGATGCGGTCATGAAGGAAGAGGACGGGGCCATGAGTGAGCGCGGATGCCCGGCGGCGATCCGGCGGGCACTGACCGGTCATACGACGCTGACCTTGGCGTATGTGGACGACGAGGGGCCGCAGGCGGCCGCGGTGCTGTACGCCGTGGACGACCGGCCGGCGGCCGGGCCGCTGCTGTATTTCGTCACGTCCGCGGAGACCCGGCACGGTCGGGCCCTCGCCGGGGTCGGACCCGGCGGCGCGCCGGTCGCCTGCACGGCCCAGCGCGACGGCCAGGAGTGGAGCGGACTGACGGGACTTCAGGGCAGGGGCGTCTGCCGGCCGCTGGAGGGCGGGGAGCGGGCGGCGGGCTGGCAGGTCTACACCGAGCGGTTCCCCTTCGTCCTGGAGAGCGAGCGGCTGCGCGCGGCCCTGGAGCGCACGGCGCTGTGGGAACTGCGCCCGGACTGGCTGCGACTGATCGACAACGGCCGGGGCTTCGGTCACAAGGAGGAGTGGCGGCGGGCCGGCAGCCGGTAGCCGCCCCGGCCGTTTCCGGTACGCACACGCGCGGAACGTGCGGGGTGCACCACAACGGGCGTGATCGGGCCGGACCGGGGGCAACGGCGCACACCGGGCGCCCGACGGGCCGTCTGCGGGCCGATGATGGGAAAAGTTGCAGCGTCGTGCGGCGGGTACTGGCCGGTCTGCGTGCCGATCTCTCGTAGAGTTTCCGCGTGGGATCACTGCGCAATCCGATCGGGCCGCTTCCGTCCTCCATCTACTGGCGGCGGAGGGCCGTTGCGCTGGCCATCGTCGCACTGCTCGCCCTGGTGGTGGTGTGGGTCCTCAGCCTGGGCTCGGACACCGACGACACCGGCGGCAAGGGCGGCAAGGGCTCGGCGCACGGATCGGGGCCGGCGACGTCCATCACGCCCGGGCCCTCCGGCAGCGGGCCGGCGATCAGTCAAAAGCCGGGTGGACGCGGTGGATCGGGCGGCGGCGAGTCGGGCACGGGCGGCGGATCCGGGTCGGGCGACGGCGACAAGGGATCGGGCGGAGCGGGCGGACCGGGCGGCGACGGTGGCTCCGGTGGCGGCCCCATCGGCGAGGGTTCGGGCGCCGCCCTCGTGCCGGCCGGCTCCTCGCTCCTCAACTGCACCACGGACGGCGCCGAGTTGACGCTGCGCAGCGTCAAGGACACCTACAAGCCGGGCGAGAAGCCGCGGTTCGAGCTGGCGGTCAAGAACTCCGGGGGATCGGCCTGCAAGGTCGACCTGGGCCGGAAGGCCACGGTGCTGACGATCAAGGACGCCGCGGGCGACGACCGGGTGTGGGCCTCCAACGACTGCCCCGCGGGCACCGGCCCGGCTCTGCTGAAGGTCCCCGCGAAGGGCTCCGTGGAGCGCGCCGTCGAATGGGACCGCCGGGCCAGCGCCCCGCAGTGCGCGACCCCGAGCGCGGCTGCGGTGCCGGCCGGGAAGTACGTCGTCGAGGCGAAGGTCCCCGGGCTGGACCCGGTGCGGGCGAAGTTCGCCCTCGCCAAGCACTGACACCCGGGCCGGCGCGGCACCAGGACCCCCGGCTCCCCAACTCCCGTTCGCCACGGGCGATTCCGCTCAGAGCGTGCAGGGCTGCGCCGGCCCGGTGCCGTGCGGCACATTCGGGCTCATGAAGCTCTTGATTCTGGGCGGTACGGAGTTCGTGGGGCGGGCGGTCGCCGAGGCGGCCCTGGCCCGTGACTGGCAGGTGACGGTGTTCCACCGCGGGCACCACGCGCCACCGGAGGGCGTGCGCGCCCTGCACGGCGAGCGCGGCGCCGGGGCGGAGGGACTCGCGGCGCTGGCGGAGGGCGAGTGGGACGCCGTCGTCGACACCTGGAGCGGCGCGCCCTGCGCCGTACGGGACGCGGCGCGGCTGCTGGCGGACCGGGCCGGGACGTACGCGTACGTCTCCAGCCGGTCGGTGCACACCTATCCCGCCGCCTACGGGCTCGACGAACGGGGGCCGGTGGTGGCGGGGTCGCCGGACGCCACCGACGCCGACGACTACGCGACGGCCAAGCGCGGCGGCGAACTGGCCGCCGTCGACGCCTTCGGGGACCGGGCGCTGCTGGTCCGGGCGGGGCTGATCCTCGGGCCGTACGAGAACATCGGACGGCTGCCGTGGTGGCTGGGCCGGATCGCCCGCGGCGGGCCGGTGCTGGCCCCGGGGCCGCGCGACGCGGCACTGCAGTACATCGACGCACGGGACCTCGCCGCGTGGACGCTGGACGCCGTCGAGGCCGGGCTCGGCGGCGCCTACAACCTGGTCGGCGAGGTCGGGCACGCCACCATGGGCGAGCTGCTGGAGAGCTGCGTCGAGGTGACCGGTGCGGCCGCCGAGCTGCGCTGGACCGCGCCCGAGGACGTGCTCGCGGCCGGGATCGAGCCGTGGACCGAGCTGCCGGTGTGGCTGGCGCCGGGCGAGGCGCGGGACACGCTCTACGGCGCCGACGTCTCCAAGGCCCTGGCGACCGGGCTGCGGTGCCGGCCCGTGGGGGAGACCGTCGCCGATACCTGGGCCTGGCTGCGGAGCATCGGCGGGGTGGCACCGCAGCGTCCGGACCGTCCCGCGGTCGGCCTGGCGGCGGAGAAGGAGGCGGCGGCGCTGCGCTGAACGTCGCCGCGCGCGGCGACGGGCCGGGCGACCGGTGGGGTGGCGGCCGTCAACGACGGCGGCCACCCCGAACGGAGGAATCCGCCGTCAGACGTAGCGTTCGAGGATCGACGACTCGGCCAGCCGCGACAGGCCCTCGCGGACCGAGCGGGCGCGGGCCTCGCCGACGCCGTCCACGGCCTGGAGGTCGTCGACGCTGGCGGCGAGCAGCTTCTGCAGGCCGCCGAAGTGGTCGACGAGACGGTCGATGACCGTGCCCGGCAGGCGCGGGACCTTGGCCAGCAGCCGGAAGCCGCGCGGGGAGACCGCGGAGTCCAGGGTCTCGGGGGCGCCGCTGTAGCCCAACGCGCGGGCCACGACGGGGAGTTCGAGGAGCTCGGTGTGGCTGAGCGCGTCCAGCTCGGCGAGCGCCTCGACGACCGTGCGGGAGCGCTTGGCGGTCGGCTCGGGGACGTAGTCGCGCACGACCAGCTCGCGTTCCGGCTCCACCCCGGCGATCAGCTCGTCGAGCTGGAGGGACAGGAGCCGGCCGTCGGTGCCGAGCTCGACGACGTACTCGGCGATCTCGGTGGCGATCCGGCGGACCATCTCCAGGCGCTGGGCGACCGCGGTGACATCGCGGACCGTCACCAAGTCCTCGATCTCCAGGGCGGACAGGGTGCCGGCGACCTCGTCCAGGCGGAGCTTGTAGCGCTCCAGGGTGGCCAGGGCCTGGTTGGCGCGGGAGAGGATCGCGGCCGACTCCTCCAGGACGCGGCGTTCGCCGTCCACGTAGAGGGCGATCAGGCGCATCGACTGGCTGACCGAGACGACCGGGAAACCGGCCTGGATGGAGACGCGCTGGGCCGTGCGGTGGCGGGTGCCGGTCTCCTCTGTCGGGATCGAGGCGTCCGGGACCAGCTGCACGCCGGCCCGCAGGATCTTGCTGATGTCCTTGTCGAGGACCAGGGCGCCGTCGAGCTTGCACAGCTCGCGCAGGCGGGTGGCGGTGAACTCCACGTCCAGCACGAAACCGCCGGTGCACATGGACTCGACGGTCTTGTCGAAGCCGAGGACGATCAGGCCGCCCGTATTGCCGCGCAGGATGCGCTCCAGGCCGTCGCGCAGGGCCGTACCGGGCGCGACGGCGCTCAGCGTGGCACGCATCAGACGGTCGGTGCCGGCGCTCCCGGCCCTGCCGGGAGCCGATGCCCGGTCGTTGGCTGCCACTGCACTCCTCCGTCGCAAGGTCAATCGGTCCGCAGGCCGCCCGGCCATGCTGCGGTGACGTACTCAGCGAGAGTACGCCGGGATCCCAGCCGGCAACACGACTGCGGTGACGGGCGAGACCAGGGCAAAGTCTACCGGCGCTGCTCCTGATCCTGTGGGGCCTCCCGCCGCACCCGCTTGGGCAGCACGCTCAGCGCCTGCCCGACGTCGGCGACCTCCAGTACCCGCATCCCCTCGGGGATCTTGCCCGGGTCGGAGGGGACCAGGGCGTGGGTGAAGCCGAGGCGGGCCGCCTCCGACAGCCGGCGCTGCACGCCCGTGACGCGTCTGACCTCGCCCGCGAGGCCCACTTCGCCGATGGCGACGAGGTTTTTCGGCAGCGGGGTGTCGCTGGCGGCGCTGGCCAGGGCGAGGGCCACGGCGAGGTCCGCGGCGGGCTCGGTGAGCCGCACACCGCCGACCGTCGCGCTGTAGATGTCGCGCTTGCCCAGCGCGCTGATCCGGCCGCGCTGTTCCAGGACGGCGAGCATCATCGAGACCCGCGAGGTCTCCAGGCCCGAGGTCGTACGCCGCGGGGAGGGGATCTGGGAGTCGACGGTCAGCGCCTGGACCTCGGCGACCAAGGGGCGACGGCCCTCCAGGGTGACCGTCAGGCAGGTGCCGGGCACCGGCTCGTCGCGTCGGGTCAGGAACAGGCCGGACGGGTCGGCGAGGCCGGTGATGCCCTCGTCGTGCAGCTCGAAGCAGCCGACCTCGTCGGTGGTGCCGTAGCGGTTCTTGACGCCGCGGACGAGGCGGAGCCGGGCGTGCCGGTCGCCCTCGAAGTGCAGGACGACGTCGACGAGGTGTTCCAGCAGGCGGGGGCCGGCGATGGCGCCGTCCTTGGTGACATGGCCGACCAGGAGGGTGGCCATACCGCGCTCCTTGGACGCCCGGATCAGCGCGCCGGCCACCTCGCGGACCTGCGCCATCCCGCCGGGCGCACCATCGATCTCGGGCGAGGCGACGGTCTGCACGGAGTCGAGGACCAGCAGGGACGGCTTGATGGCGTCCAGGTGGCCCAGCACGGCGGAGAGGTCGGTCTCGGCGGCCAGATAGAGGTGGTCGTCGAGGGCTCCGATGCGGTCGGCGCGCAGTCGGACCTGGCTCGCGGACTCCTCGCCGGTCACATAGAGCGTCGGGTGGCTGGCGGAGGCGGCCTTGGCGGCGACGTCCAACAGGAGGGTGGACTTTCCGACGCCCGGCTCGCCCGCCAGCAGCACGACCGCGCCGGGGACCAGCCCGCCGCCCAGCACCCGGTCCAGCTCGGACACCTGCGTCGAGCGGGCGGTCGCCCGGCTGCCGTCGACCTGGGCGATGGGCACCGCGGCGGTGGTGACCCGGCCCGGCGCGGTCGTGCGCACCGCGGGGGCGCCGCCGAACTCCTCGACCGTGCCCCACGCCTGGCACTCGGGGCAGCGGCCGAGCCACTTCGCGGTGGTCCAGCCGCACTCGGTGCAACGGTAGGAGGGGCGCTCCTTGGCCGACGTTTTACGGGTTGCCATGGGCTCACCGTATCGGCGGGCACTGACAACGCCGTGCCCCGCGCTCGCGAGTGGCACGGGACCGGCGGTTGGGCCGACCGGGTGGTGCGTACGGGGCGGGACGGTGTGCTGGTGTCCTCTTTTGAGGGAGATGGTCACCCGTAAGGGTTAAAACTGTCCAAGGTGAGCGAGTGCGGCTGCATCATCCGCCTACCGTCGCCGGGTGATGAGCAGCAGGCCCGAGCACCCCACACACACCACCGGCGCACACCGGTCGCGCAGCGCGCAGCCCCAGGACCGTTCGGCTCGACGGGACGGCTACGACGCCTATCTGGACGGGCTGTTCACCTACTGCCTGTCCGTCCTGTGTGACCACGACGCGGCCACCGTGGTGCTCGGCGAGACGCTCGCGCTCGCCGAGCGGCACCGCGGCCGCCGTCCGCCCGACCCGGACCTCCACCGCCCCTGGCTCTACGCCCTCGTCCGCTGGGCCTGCCTGCGCCGACTCGCCGAGCTTCCCCAGGCCCCCTCGACGATCCCCCGGTCTCCGCTGCGTACGGCCGGAGGGAGCACGGCGAGGGCGGGGAGCGCCCGCAGGGGACCGGACGGGCCGGACGCCGGGGCCCCCGCCGACGCCCACGCCGAGGCCCGGCAGCGCGAACTCGCCGTGCTGGCCTGGCCGGAGGCCGCCGGGACGACCCCGGAGCAGCGCGAGGCACTGGAGCTGTCGGTGCGCCACCGCCTGCCGGCCGACGAGGTCGCCGCGGTGCTCGGTGCCGAGGCGGCCGCCACCCGCGTGCTGCTGGCCGCCGCCTCCTGCGAGGTCGAGCGGACCCGGGCCGCGCTGGCCGTCGTCGAACGCGGCCGCTGCCGGGAGGTGGCCCAGCTGGCGACCGACACCCGGATGCTGCTGGGGGCGGCGCTCCGCCGGGAGCTGGTGCGCCATGTGGACGACTGCGCCGAGTGCCGGCGGACGGCGGAGCGGGCCACCGCCGTGGGTCCGTGGCCGGGCACCGAGCCCGCGACCCCCGGCTCGCTGCCGCTGGTCGCCGCGCCGCGGGAGGCGGTGTCGGCCGCCATGGCGGCGGCCGGGCGGTCGCGGTCGGGGCGCGCGGAGGGGATGGCCGGTGCGGGCGGCGGGTCGGCGGCCGGCCGCTCGGGCCGCGGCACGGGAGCAAACGGTTCTCCTCGCTACGACCGCAGCGGATTCCCGGTGGGCCCCACGGACCCGGTCGCCCGCCGCCGGCGGCGGCGCAACCGCGCGCTGACCACCACCGTCGTCGCCACCGTGCTCGCGGCGCCGGTGCTGGCCGTCTGGGCCGCCTACCGCCAGGCCCCCGCGACCGGTGAGGTGGACGGCACCCCCGCGGTGACGGCCAACGAGCACGACACCAACGACGGGCGGCTCAACGGCCGCCGCTACGAGAACGCGGGCAACGCCCGGACGACTCCGGGCCCGGGCTTCTCGCCCCGGGGTGGCGACTCCGACGTGTCGGCCCAGGTGATCGGCGCGGACGGCATGCCGCTGCGGCCCACGGCGCCGGGCCGGGGGCGGACCGGGCCGGGCCGGCTGACCGTCGCGGCGCAGCCGAGCGGCGGGACGACGGTCATCACGCTCAGCGCGTCCGGCGGAGCCCCGGTGCGCTGGACGGCGTCGGCCGGTGCGCCCTGGCTCCAGATGAGCCACACGGCCGGGGTGCTGCAGCCGGGGGAGTCCACGACGATCACGGTCTATGTCGACCACGACCGGGAGCCCGAGGGCCACTGGCGCACCCGGATCGCGATCCAGCCGGGCGGCACCGCCGTCACGATGGAGGGCCACGGCGTGACCGACCCGGACCCCGGGCCGTCCGACCCCTCGCCGTCCGACCCGTCGCCGTCGCCGACCCCCGGCACACCGACCCCGACGGAGCCGACGCCGACGCCCAGCCCGACGGCCCCGACGACCACGCCGAGCCCCACCCCGACCCCGTCGAACACCATGAACCCCGCCCGCTGAGCCGGATCGGGCCGGGGTCGGGCCGCGCCGGGCCGGGGGGTTACTTCTTCGGGTCGGCCGGCTTCGGGTCCGCCGGGTGCGGGGCCATCGGCAGCATCGCGGCCAGCCGCTCCTCGCACAGCTCGGCGAGCTTGGCGTAGCCCTTCTTGCCCATCAGCTCGGTCAGCTCCGGCTTGTAGCTGACGTAGACCGGGTCGCCGGCGCCGTGCGCCGACGTCGCCGACGTGCACCACCAGTGCAGGTCATGGCCGCCCGGACCCCAGCCGCGCCGGTCGTACTCGCCGATCGTCACCTGGAGGATCTGGGTGTCGTCGGGCCGGTCGATCCAGTCGTAGGTGCGCCGGACTGGCAGCTGCCAGCAGACGTCCGGCTTCGTCTCCAGGGGCTCGCGGCCCTCGCGCAGCGCGAGGATGTGCAGCGAACAGCCCGCGCCGGCCGGGAATCCCGGGCGGTTCTGGAAGATGCACGAGCCGTCCCAGCGGCGGGTCTGCCGTTCGCCGTCCTCGTCCTCCTCGGTCCAGCCGGTCTCGGTGCCGACGTCGTGGAACTGCCACAGCTCGGGCGTGAGACGCGCCACGTTCCGCGCCACCCGCTCCTCGTCCTCCTCGTCCGAGAAGTGCGCGCCGAGCGTGCAGCAGCCGTCGTCCGCGCGGCCCGCCTGGATGCCCTGGCAGCCGCTGCCGAAGATGCAGGTCCACCGTGAGGTCAGCCATGTCAGGTCGCAGCGGAAGAGCTGCTCGTCGTCGCCCGGGTCGGGGAAGGTGACCCAGGCGCGGGCGAAGTCGAGGCCGACCTCGTCGGGAGACGCTCCCGCCGCCAGGGGTTTATCCTGCTTCGCCTTTTTTGCCTGCTTCGCCTTTTTCGTCTTTGCCACGACTCCAGCCTAAGGCGGCCGACAAGTGATACCTGCCGCGGCAGTAGGTTTCCCCGTATGAGACTCGGTGTCCTCGATGTGGGTTCGAATACGGTCCATCTCCTGGTGGTGGACGCACACCCCGGCGCACGACCGCTGCCCGCCTACTCGCACAAGGCTGAGCTGCGCCTCGCCGAACTCCTCGACGCCGGCGGCGCCATAAGCGACGACGGGGTGGAACGGCTGGTGTCCACTGTCCGTGAGGCGATGGAGGTCGCCGAGGACAAGGGCGTCGAGGACGTGCTGCCGTTCGCCACCTCCGCGGTACGGGAGGCCACCAACGGCGAGGACGTGCTGGCCCGGCTCGCCGCGGAGACCGGCGTGGACCTGCGGGTTCTCTCCGGCCAGGACGAGGCGCGGCTCACCTTCCTCGCCGCCCGCCGGTGGCTGGGCTGGTCCGCCGGACGGCTGCTCGTCCTGGACATCGGCGGCGGCTCGCTGGAGATCGCCTACGGCCTCGACGAGGAGCCGGACGCGGCGGCCTCCCTGCCGCTGGGCGCCGGCCGGCTGACCGCCGGCGACCTGCCCGGCGACCCGCCGCAGCCGGTCGACGTCCGGGCGCTGCGCCGGCGGGTACGGGCCGAGATCGCCCGGGTGGTGAGCGATTTCACCCGCTACGGAACGCCCGACCGTGTCGTCGGCACCTCCAAGACCTTCAAGCAGCTGGCCCGGATCGCGGGTGCGGCACGCTCCGCCGAGGGCCTCTACGTCCAGCGGGACCTGACCCGCAAGAAGCTGGAGGAGTGGGTGCCGCGGCTGGCCGGGATGACGGCGGCGGAGCGGGCGGAGCTGCCCGGGGTGTCCGAGGGGCGTTCGGGCCAGCTGCTCGCCGGGGCGCTGGTCGCGGAGGCGGCGATGGACCTGTTCGGGGTCGAGACACTGGACATCTGCCCGTGGGCGCTGCGCGAGGGCGTCATCCTGCGGCGGCTGGATCATCTGCCGTAGCCGTAGCCGTAGCCGTAGCCGTAGCCGTAGCCGTAGCCGCAGCGCGCCGGACGCGGCCGTTCGGACCTCCTGCCCGGCGCACAGCCACGGCCCGTACCCTGTCCTTCGTGACAGAGCCAGTGGTGCGCATCCCGGATGCGAAGGTCGCCCTGTCCACGGCCTCGGTGTATCCCGAGTCGACGGCGACGGCCTTCGAGATCGCCGCGCGCCTGGGGTACGACGGCGTCGAGGTCATGGTGTGGACCGACCCGGTCAGCCAGGACGTCGACGCGCTGCGCCGGCTGTCGGACTACCACGGGGTGCCGGTGTTGGCCGTGCACGCGCCGTGTCTGCTGATCACCCAACGGGTGTGGTCCACCGACCCCTGGGTCAAGCTCCAGCGGGCGCGGTCCGCCGCGGAGAAGCTGGGCGCCTCGACGGTCGTGGTGCACCCGCCGTTCCGGTGGCAGCGCAACTACGCGCGGGAGTTCGTGCGCGGGGTGTGGCGGATGGAACACGAGACGGACGTGAAGTTCGCCGTGGAGAACATGTACCCGTGGCGCTACCGCGACCGCGAGATGCTGGCGTACGCCCCGGACTGGGACCCCACCAACGACGACTACCGGCACTTCACGGTCGACCTCTCGCACACCGCCACCTCGCGCAGTGCCGCGCTGGAGATGGTGGAGCGGATGGGCGACCGGCTGGCGCACGTCCATCTGGCCGACGGCAACGGCTCCGCCAAGGACGAGCACCTGGTGCCCGGCCGGGGCAGCCAGCCCTGCGGCGAGCTGCTGGAACGGCTGGCCGCCACCGGCTTCGAGGGCCATGTGGTCGTCGAGGTCAACACCCGCCGGGCGATGTCCGCCGCAGAGCGCGAGGCCGACCTCGCCGAGGCGCTGGCCTTCACCCGGCTGCACCTGGCTTCGCCGACCTGGGTGCCGGGGTCGTGAGCGACGGGGAGCCGGCGGGCGCGGAGCCCGCCGACGAGGAGCCCGCCCGCCCCGCCCGCCGCCGTGGCCGACCGGCCCGCGCCGAGTCCGGCGAGGGGCCCGGCGCCCGCGAGCGGATCCTGGCCGCGGCGCGCGCGGAGTTCGCCGAGCGCGGCTACGACAAGACCTCGGTACGTGGCATCGCCAAGGCGGCCGGTGTGGACGCCGCGCTGGTGCACCACTACTTCGGCACCAAGGAGCAGGTCTTCGCGGCCGCCATCGAGCTGTCCTTCGCGCCCGCGCTGACCATGCCGGACGCCCTCGCGGGCGGCGGTGGGGCCGGGGCGGGCGAGCGGATGGCCCGCTTCATGTTCGGGATCTGGGAGAACCCGGTCAGCCGGCCGCCGCTGTTGGCGATCATGCGCTCGGCGCTGACCAACGACACCGCGGCGGCGGTGCTGCGCGGGCTGGTCGAGCGCCGGCTGGTTCAGCGGGTGGCCGGTGAACTGGACGTCCCCGACCCGGAGTTCCGGGTGCAGCTGGCGGCGAGCCATCTGATCGGGATCGCCATGCTGCGCTACGTCGTCAAGATGGAGCCGATGGCCTCCGCGGACCTGGAGGAGATCGTCGCCATGGTGGCGCCGACGCTCCAGCGGTATCTGACCCGGCCGTGAGCGGGCCGCGGGCCGCGGCCCGCTGGTGAGCTGTCCGGAGTCCGGGCAGCTGTCTCACATTCCGGAGAGACTGTCCGGATCTTGGATCAAGAGCGTAATCTCGGAGGCAGCTGATATATGGCGCCACCGGTACGTGGCAAGGTCATGTGCCGCCGTAGGCGGTCGTACGTTCGAATCCCGAGGGAGTGACCATCGTGCCTGATCTGAGGTCCCGCACCGTTACCCATGGCCGCAACATGGCCGGCGCCCGAGCCCTTATGCAGGCCTCCGGCGTAGCGCGCGAGGACTTCGGCAAGCCGATCATCGCGGTGGCCAACAGCTTCACCGAGTTCGTGCCCGGCCACACCCACCTCCAGCCGGTCGGCCGGATCGTCTCCGAGGCGATCCACGCCGCGGGCGGGATCCCGCGCGAGTTCAACACCATCGCGGTCGACGACGGCATCGCCATGGGCCACGGCGGCATGCTCTACAGCCTGCCGTCCCGCGACCTGATCGCCGACTCCGTCGAGTACATGGTCGAGGCGCACTGCGCGGACGCGCTGATCTGCATCTCCAACTGCGACAAGATCACGCCGGGCATGCTGATGGCGGCGATGCGGCTCAACATCCCGACCGTCTTCGTCTCCGGCGGTCCGATGGAGTCCGGCAAGGCCACCCTGGTCGACGGCACCGTCCGCACGCTGGACCTGGTCGACGCCATCTCGGACGCCGTCAACGACAAGATCTCGGACGAGGACATCCTCCGCATCGAGGAGAATGCCTGCCCGACCTGCGGATCCTGTTCCGGCATGTTCACCGCCAACTCGATGAACTGCCTCGCCGAGGCCATCGGCCTCGCCCTCCCCGGCAACGGCTCCGTGCTGGCCACCCACACCGCCCGCAAGGCGCTCTACGAGAACGCCGGCCGTACGGTCGTCGAGATCACCAAGCGGCACTACGACGAGGACGACCACACCGTCCTGCCGCGCAACATCGGCTCCCGCGCCGCCTTCGAGAACGCCATGGCCCTGGACATCGCCATGGGCGGCTCGACGAACACGATCCTGCACCTGCTCGCCGCGGCGCAGGAAGCCGGCCTGAGCTTCGACCTGGACGACATCAACGCCGTCTCCCGCCGGGTGCCCTGCCTGGCGAAGGTCGCACCGAACGTCGCCCCCGGCGGCACGTACTACATGGAGGACGTGCACCGGGCCGGCGGCATTCCCGCCATCCTCGGTGAGCTCTACCGCGGCGGCCTGCTCCACGAGGACGTGCACACCGTGCACAGCGCCTCCATCGAGGAGTGGCTCAAGACCTGGGACGTGCGCGGCGGCTCCCCGTCCGACGAGGCCGTCGAACTGTGGCACGCGGCCCCCGGCTGCAAGCGCTCCGCGACCGCGTTCTCCCAGTCCGAGCGCTGGGACAGCCTCGATGTGGACGCCGAGGGCGGCTGCATCCGCGACATGGCGAACGCCTACTCCGTCGACGGCGGCCTGGCGGTCCTCAAGGGCAACATCGCCGAGGACGGCTGCGTCGTGAAGACCGCCGGCGTCGACGAGTCCATCTGGACCTTCGAGGGCCCGGCCGTGGTCTGCGAGTCGCAGGAAGAGGCCGTCGACAAGATCCTCAAGAAGCAGGTGAAGGAGGGCGACGTCGTCGTCATCCGCTACGAGGGCCCCAAGGGCGGCCCCGGTATGCAGGAGATGCTCTACCCGACGTCCTTCCTCAAGGGCCGCGGTCTGGGCAAGGCATGCGCCCTGGTGACCGACGGCCGCTTCTCCGGCGGCACGTCCGGCCTGTCCATCGGCCACGCCTCGCCCGAGGCGGCGGCCGGCGGCACCATCGCCCTCGTCGAGGACGGCGACCGCATCCGCATCGACATCCCGAACCGCGGTATCGAACTCCTCGTCAGCGACGAGGAGTTGGCGGCCCGCCGCGAGGCCCTGGGCGGCGTCTACGCCCCCAGGAACCGCGAGCGCAAGGTCTCGCAGGCGCTGCGCGCGTACGCGGCCATGGCCACCAGCGCCGACAAGGGCGCGGTGCGGGACGTGAGCAAGCTCGGCTGAGCCGGGCGAAGAGACGCGAGGGAGCCCCATAAAGGCTTCCATGGGCCCTTCATGAATGAGCCCGATGAAACCCCGGTGAAACCCCGATAGAACCTCGATGAAAGCCCCCGCGCGAGCGGGGGCTTTCTGTTCTACTAAGACCTTCTGCCCGCTTGAAGCCGGCCATCCCGAAAGAAAGGCATAACGCGTGACCAGTAAATTCAGAAAATTACCGGGCCTCACCCTGGCCCTGGTGCTCACGGGCTCCGTAGGCGCAGCCACCGCACAGGCCGACACCCGCTCCGGCCAGGCCGAGCAGAGCAAGCGCGTCTACAACGGCATGCAGATCGCGTTCCCCCCGAACTCCCCTGATCTCTTCTGCACCATCGGAGCCGTGGGCACCGACGACCACCAGCGCAAAATAGCCATTTCGGCCGGCCACTGCATCACCGACAAAGCCGGGAAGTACGCGGACCGCGAGATCCCGGAGAACGCCGTCCCCGTCTCCGACCGGAACGACATGAAGTCCGGCCCGATCGGCTATGTGCGGTACTTCAAGGACCCCGAGGGTTCGCAGACGGGCCATGCCACCAAGGACTACATGGTCATCGAGCTGCTTCCGAACGTGACGCTTTCCGCGCAGGGGCCGTATCTGAAGCAGACCGGTGTGTTGACGTACCCGAAGGGCCCGGTCAGCCCGAATGCCCAGCAACCCGCGCTCGACAATGAGCGGCTGCTGACGACCGGCGACAACGAGATCATCACCTCAGGGCAGACGGGCGTGTGGTACGGCACCGTCCTCAGCAACGACAAAGGCATCTATCGGGCCCCGGCCCCGAACAAGGCGGGGGATTCTGGCGGCCCGGTGATCCGGCACGTTCCCGGCACCGACCTGCCGTCCCAGTCCAACAACTTCCAGGCCGCCGGCCCTTGGGCCGGAATCACCAAAGCCATCTCGCTCCAGTGGCCGCCGTACAACTACACCAGCTCGGCGAACATCCTGGCCGATCTGCGTGCCCGCGACGCCGCCGACCCCCAGCACAACGTCTATGGGGCGGGCTTCGAGGTGACCGGCAACCCCTGACGCGCCTGGAGCCCCCACGAGACCGGACGGGGGTGGGGGCTCCTACCTTCAGGCGTAGTGGAGTTGGCCGCCTTTGACGGCAGCGACGAAGGACGTCCAGGCGGCGGCCTCGAAGACGAGCGCGGGGCCGTGGGGGGCCTTGCTGTCGCGGACGGGGACGAGGGCGGGGAGGTCGTCGGAGACCTCGATGCACGCGCCGCCGTCGGGGTTGCTGTAGCTGGACTTGCGCCACGTGGCGGAGGCCAGGAGGCCGTCGGAGACCTCGATGCAGGCGCCGCCGTCCTGGTTGCTGTAGGTGCTCTTGCGCCAGTTGACGGTACTCAGGTCGATGGATCGCACGGCACTTCCTCCAACATCCGCATGACGAACTTCCGCGATTCGGCCGGGCTCAACGCCAGGTCACGAACCGAATCGTACGCGCGTTGCAAACGCTCAACCGGGGCCGTTTCTTCGATGAGTTCGCCTCGGTGGGCGTTTTCGGTATACGCCACGGTGCAGCCATCGGGTAGCCGCAGGAAGATCACATCGGTACTTACGAGGCCGTGGGGACCAGAGCCATGTGGGAGGACATGGAGTGTGAGGTTCGGCTGCTCAGCCGCCTCGGCCAAGTTCTCCAGCTGCTTTCGCCACTGTCCGGCGTCCGTCAGCGACGTACGCAACACTGCCTCGGACAGGATGGTGCGGAACGGCGGTGCGTCATCACCCGTCAACAAGTCGCGACGACCTATGCGCGCTTCGACCTGCCGCGTCAGGTCTTCACCCTTGGTGCCGCCCACCGCGAGCACGGCACGTGCGTACTCCTCTGTTTGCAGGAGCCCATGGACGGTACTGACTCCGAAATGCCACAGGCTCACTGCCTCGGCCTCCAAAGTCATGTACCGCCGATACCGCTCCTTGAACTGCGTAGGATCCCCCGCCGCCAACTCCCACAACGTCAGCAGCAGCCCCGGCGTCCCGTAGTACTGATCCAGCGCCTGCACCACCTCCGGGCTGCCCAGCGTCTGGCCCTTCTCCATCTTTCCGAAGAGCGACCAGTCCCACCCCATCGCCTCACCGAGCTGCCGCAGGCTGACCCCCTTCTGTGCGCGCAGTAATCGCAGCTCCTCCACGAACCGTTGCCGTGGCTCCTGACTGCGGCCCGTGACCGCTCGCCTCGCTGGCATCGCGCTGCCCTCCGTGGAAGGTGTGGAACTAACGGTGCGGGACGGCGAAGTACGGCCCGCAACCGCCTTTCGCGTCCGAATCCGGGTGCATTCTCGTAATGCCCGGAACACGCACGGTAGCCGAGCTCCGGTGCCTCGGACAGGGAAAGCGGACAGGGAATAGCGGACAGGAGCGGCACCATGACGGCAGAGAAGTTGGCAGCGGCCGAGGAGGCGCGCGAGGAGCTGGCGGCCGAGCTGGAGCGGGCGGGGATCGTGCTGCCGTCGCTGGGCGTGGACCCGGTGTCGTACACCTACGAACACCCGCGACCGCTCATCGAGTTGGGGCGCTGCAATCTGGAGACGACGCGCCGCCTCATCGCCGTCCTCAAGAGGGCGGCGGACGGGTGACCCGGCGTCTGGCGCGGCGCCTCCTCGCGCGGCTCGTCCCCGCATGCGGCAGGCATCGCGCGGCCGCCGCGGCGCGTACGTCCCCCGCCCCCGCTCCGCGGCAGCACCGCCGGACGCTGCCACGTCACAAGAGCCCGTACGCCCGCGACGCGGCCCATGGGGGGCCGTTCATGGACACCCCGAGGCTCGTACCGCCCTACGTGCCCACGCCGTACATCTCACCGGCGTGCCACATCGGGACGCACGCGACGTGCGACAAGGGCGTACCCGGGCAAGGGGGCGCGCCGGTCCCCGGTGTCCGGTGGGAGGTCTGCGCCTGTCCCTGTCACGAGGGGGGTGCCGACGCCGCTGCCGACGCCGGCACCCGGTGGGGCGAACTGCCGCTTACAACACGGTGTTGAAGGGCTCCTCCAGCTGCCCGCCGAGCACGTAGGCGGTCTGGGAGAGGAGACCCGCGCTGGGGGGCGGCGCGTTGAAGGTGATGCTGTAGCCCTGGCCGCTCTCGTTCTGCTCGATCTTCGTGGACTTGTAGTGCTGTTCGCTGGAGGCGATGGGGATGCCGAGGAACGACACGTCGACGGAGGAGTGCGTTTCGAGCGTCCGGGCCTGTGCGCTCGCCTCCCCGGCACTGAAGGTGACCTTGATCGTGGGCGGCTGGCTGATCGCCAGGAAGGCGAACCGGGCGAAGCCGGTGTCCTCCGGGAACGGGGTGAGGGCCCATCCGCTGAAGTCGTCCTTCTCCCTGTTGGCGAAGGCTTCCCGGAGCGGTTGCGGGTACCACCAGCCCGACAGGGAGTCCTCCTGGTAGTCGGTGGGCCGGAAGGAGACCCCGGTGACGCCCTTGAAGGTCATCTCCAGCTCGAACGCGCTCCGTTCGGTGTTGAGCTGGTCGAGGCTGTAGTGGATGCTGCCGCCGCCTCCGATGCCGAAGAGGTCGACGATGGGGATGTAGACCATGGCCCGACCGTCGATGGTCAGCTCCACCTTGTCCTCGTTGTAGGACTTGGCCGACGCCTTGAGAACGAAGCCGTTGTCGGAGTTGAGCGCGTTGTTGATGTCGCCCTGGGACGGGCTGACGGTGTACCCGGGGTGGACCTTGCCGTCGGTGGTCGGCAGGCCGCCGTTGTTCGCCGTCGCGGACTCGGTGTTCTGCTGGAGGTTGCTCAGCAGGAAGCTGGCGTTGCCCACGTCGTTCTGCAGGCCCAGCACCGACACCATCTTGTCCAGATAGGCGGTGATGACGGGGACGAGGGTCTGGGCGGACGGGGGGAGATTGGGCAGTTGGCGGGTGAGGTTGCGGATGTTCTGCTGCGTGAGGCTGAGCTTGTTGGGGCTCGCCCACTGGGCCAGCATGTAGGACGTGATGTAGTCGATCTTCGTGCGGGCCTTGGCGCCGGCGAGGTCCGCGGGAGCGATGGCGCCGTACAGCTCCTCGTAGAGGGCGACGACCTGCTGGGCCACTACCAGGGCGTCGTTGCCCGCCTTGATCTTCTTGGCGGTGTCGTCCTTGGAGAGCTGGTAGCTCAGCTTGCCGAGGAGGATGTCGTAGCGCGTCGTCAGCGGCTCCCCGATGCCCACCACCTCGGATGACGTCGGCACGGCCAGCCTGTTGATCCATGTCCATGTCGTCGCGGAGAAGATGTTGTTGACGTCTTTGTAGTTGTACGGGAAGTGTCCGACGCCGCCGACGTCCACCGGGACGAGGTTGTGCGTGCCGCCCAGTGCCTGATTGGCCTTGCCGGTGATGTGCTGCCTGATCTGGTCCTGGGGGGTGGGCTCTGCCACGAGGGTTCTCCTTGTTCGCTCTCGCCATCACGCGATGGCCGCGCACTGGCTACCCTGCGTGTTCCTCGACATGCTTATGGTTACTCAACGTGACCCCAAAGGGTGGCGGAGGTGACCGAAGTGGACGCCGAAAACCCCTTGTGATCAGCGGAAACGTTCCTTCCGAGTGTCTGCCTGGGGTGGGCCGGGCTTCGGTGCCCGGCGGGTCGCGGTGGAGTGGAAGTCGAGGCGGAGAGTCCGGCTCAGTCATTCGCGAGTGGAAATATCAGTCGGTGGGCCGACCGTCACCAGCGCGCAGGATCCTTCGTCCCCACGGCGAAGGCCGTGCCGTCGGGGGCCGCCGCGTAGATCCGGCCGGAGCGGGCGTCCACCACCGGTGCCGGCAGGGCCTCCAGGAAGCCGTTGTGCCGGTCGGCCGCCAGCCGCGGCGGGGTCTGGCCGAGCAGTGTGCCGGACCGGGTGTCGACGGCCAGCAGCCGTCCGTCCGCCGCGGTGAAGTACAGCCGGTCGCCGCTCACCACGGGCGCCGACCCCTGGCTGACCGAGGTCTGCAGGTCCCACTTCCGCTCGCCCAGGGCCTGCAACGAGCCGCCTTCGGCGAGGACGTACACCGTCTCGCCGCGCACCACGGCCGCCACGTTGCCGTCGAGCGGCGCGTCCAGCGGGATGCGCCGGGTGCGTTCGGTGCGCGGGTCGTAGCGGACGACGGCGGTGGTGGTGAAGGGGTGGGCGGGGTCGGCGGCGGTGAGGTAGAGCGCGCCGGAGGAGCCGGGGCCGGCCAGGGTGAGCGAGCCGGTCAGCCGCCGCGACCAGCGCACCGCGCCGTCCCGCGGATCGAACGCGGTGACCGCGGTGTCGGCACCGCCGACGGCGCCGACGGCGTAGGCGGTACGGGCGTCGCCGAAGGGGCGGAGCGTCGCCGCCGTGCTCCCGGGGAAGCGGTGGCGCCAACGCCGCCGGTGGGTGGCGCTGTCGAGGGCGGTGACCGTGCCGTCCCCGCCGACGAGCAGGACACGGTCGCCGAGGACGGTCGCCCCGCCCTCGTAGGCGGACAGGTCCTGGCTCCAGCGCACGGAGCCCTTCCCCTTCACCGACGGGTCGAGGGCCTCCAGCCGCCGGTTGTCGGGTGTCTGGACGTAGAGCAGCCCGCCGGACAGCACCGGCGCCATCGACGGCGAATCGGTGCGGGTGTTGTCCTTTGCGGTGCGGCGCCAGGCCAGTCGGCCGGTGTCCGCGTCGAGCCGGGTGGCCAGGACGCCGGACTGGACGCAGAAGACGGCGCCGGGGTCGGAGCCGGCGCCGGGGTCGGAGCCGGCGCCGGAAGCGGAGCCGGCGCCGGAGCCGGCCGTGCAGAAGGGCATTTCGGAGCGGTGGCCGTCCGGGCGGTCGAGGAGCGTGGCGTGCCAGGGCCGGGCGTCGGCGCGGCTGTGCGGCGGACGGGTCTCCAGCGCGCTGTCGTCGCCCGCCGGTCCGGACGCCAGTGTCCGTACACCCGCGAACACCCCGGCCGCGGCGACGAGTAGCGCCACCGCCGCCCAGAGGGGCCGGCGCCGCGCCTTCGGGGCCGCGGCGGAGTCGGCGGCATCGGCGGGGTCGGCCGTCTCGGACAGCTCGGCCGGATCCGGGCGGGAGCCGGTGGCGGCGGCGTTCGGCGGGCCGGCCGTACGGGCGCGGACATGGGTGGCCTCGGCGCGCGACGGAGCGGAAGCGGCGCCCGCGGCCTGCCGCTGGGCCGGCACCCGGGCGGCCACCGGGAGTCCCGCCACCTGCCGCCTGAGGTCCGCCCCGGCTGCGGGCAGTTCGAAGTTGCCCTCGAGGTCCACCGCGAAGCCGACCTCGGTGTCCAGCTCGGTGTGCAGCAGGGCCATCAGCTCGCCCGGCGTCGGACGGTCCGCCGGATCCTTCGCCAGACAGCTCTCGATCAGCGGCACCAGCTCCTGCGGCACCCCGGCCAGATCCGCCGCGTCGTGCACCACCTGATACGCGACCAGATACGGGCTCTCCGAGTCGAACGGACCGCTCCCGGTCGCCGCGTGCACCAGCACCGACCCGAGCGCGAACACGTCCGCCGCCGGTCCCACCTCGCGCGGCCGCTGGAACTGCTCGGGCGCCATGAACGGCGGCGTGCCGATCAACTTGCCGGTCTCGGTGCGCATTTCACTGTCCGAGGGCCGCGAGATGCCGAAGTCGATCACCTTCGGCCCGTCGGCGGCCAGCAGCACGTTCCCCGGCTTCAGGTCGCGGTGCACGACCCCGGCACGGTGGATGTCGCGCAGCGCCTCGGCGAGGCCGGAGGCCAGCCGGCGCACTTCGGAGGGCGACAGCGGGCCGTTCCGCTTCACGTGGTCGGAGAGCGTCGGTCCGGGGATGTGCAAGGTCGCCATCCAGGGCCGGTCGGCGTCCGGATCGGCGTCCACCACGGGCGCGGTGAAAGCCCCACTGACCCGTCGCGCGGCCGCCACCTCCTGCCGGAACCGCCCCCGGAACTCCGGGTCCTGGGCGAATTCCGCGTGAATGACCTTGACCGCGAGCAGCAGTCCGGACGACGAGCGCGCCACATGCACCACGCCCATTCCGCCCGATCCCAGCCGCGCCTCCAGGCGATATTGCCCGGCGTATTCCGGACGCTCCGCTTCCGGGTCGGCCCCGGAATCACGCAGCGGCGGCATGGCTCCACCCCCGTGTCTGCCCTGTGCAATTCGGTCGCAGGTGCGACGCGCGGAGCCTAGTCGATGACCCGTGCGAGACGAATGAGGCTTGCTAGCGTGCGAGTTGCCCGTCCGAAAACGGCCCTCGCCATGGGCACCCGGGCAACGCGTCATTCACCAACGGGGGAAAACGAAATGAGCACACAGGATCATCAGGACTACCTGGATCTGGACGCGATCGTCGGCAGCCTCGACGACAGCGCGGACGGCAGCGCGGACGGCAGCGCGGGCGCCGGCACGAAGGGCGGCACGAAGGACGGCGCGGGCTTCGGCCCGGACGCGGGCCCGGACGTCGACGGCGAGGGCGGCGCGCCCGCCGTCCTGGCGGCCACCCGCCGTTCCTTCCGACTCGCGCCCGGCTACAAGGTCAAGGTCCGCCGCGGCCCCAGCACCACGGCAGCGGTCGTGCGGCAGCTGGCGGACGGCGCCTGGATCGAGATCCGCTGCCAGCGGCGCGGCCAGCGGGTGAGCGGCCCGTACGGCACCACGGACATCTGGGACAACATCGCACCGGGCCAGTACGTCTCCGACGCCTATGTCCGGACGGGCAGTAGCGGGCCGGTCGCACCGCGCTGCACCAGCTGAGACGCCCGGCCGCCGGGCCGCCGGGGATAATCGAGGCCATGAGCGATGAGCGGACGATGCCCGGTGGCCCGGAGCGCGGGGATCCGGACCGCGGGGACCCGGAGCGCGGAGATCCGGGGCGCGGGGACTCAGGTCCCGGCGGCCCGGAGCCGGAGGGGATCCGGTTCTTCGGCACCACCTGGGTCCAGCACGACGGCGGCTACGCACTGCGCCGGGCCGGCGTCGCGGTGGGTTCGCTCGCGCTCGCCGCGGCCGGCGCGCTCGTCCTGCGCCTCGCCTTCCAGGGCATGGAGTCCGGCGACGTCGGCCCCTTCGTCAGCGTCCTCGTCGTCGCCGGCTTCGCCGTCTGCAGCGCCCTCGCCTTCCGCCGCACCTGGGAGGGGTTCGCCGCCCGCCCCGATCCGTCCTCCGCGAACGCCACCGACAGGTCCGGGCAGGGCCTGCTGCTCATCGGCTTCATCGGCTCGCTGCTGGCCTACTTCTGCCGCAGCCTCGTCGAGGCCCCCGGCGAGAAGCTGCGCCGCACCGAGTACGAAGCGGCCCGCGCGCGCCACGCACGGCGCCGCGAGACCCGCACCGGCAACCCGGCCGCGAAGAAGAACTCCGGCCCGAAGAAGAACTCCGGCCCGCAGAGCCCGAAGAGCAAGAAGCGCCGCTGAGGGCTGTCCGCCGGCCGAGCGCGTGGCCGCGTACCCCGCCTGCCGCCCCCCGCCGACCGGTGGGCGAGGCAAGGGCCCGCCAATGTCCGGGCGCCGCTGCCGCGACGCGGGCAGGATGGACCGTATGCCCCAACTCCCCCCGCAGCAACGACAGCAACGACAGCAACAACAACCCCTGCCGCCCACCCGTGCCGCCCGCGCCCGCTCCTTCGACTCGGTGGCCGCCCAGTACGCGGCATCCCGTCCCGGCTATCCCCCGGGGCTGTTCACCGCGATCGAGGAGCTGGCCGGACGCCCCCTCGAAGGGGCCCGGGTGCTGGACGTCGGCGCCGGCACCGGCATCGCCACCGCGCTGATCGCCGCGCGCGGTGCCCGGGTCACCGCCGTCGAACCGGGCGCGGGGATGGCCGCCCAACTGCGCGCGGACCTCCCCGACATCCCGCTCGTCCGGGCCGACGGGGACGCCCTGCCCTTCGCCGACACCGCGGCCTTCGACGTCGTCTGCTACGCCCAGGCGTGGCACTGGACCGATCCGGCCCGCTCGGTTCCCGAGGCGATGCGGGTGCTGCGGCCCGGCGGCGCCCTCGCCCTGTGGTGGAACATCCCCCGCCGGGAGAGCGGCTGGGCCGCCGACCAGGACACCCGGCTCGCCCGCCGACTGCCCGGCTACGACCGCCACCGGGTGACGGACGACCCCGACACCCTGTTCCGCCGGCACGGCCTGCGGCCCGCGTTCCGGGCGGTGGACTGGACCCGCCCGGTGCCCGTCGACACCCACCTCGCGATGCTCGGCAGCCACTCGCAGCTCGCGGCCGCCGATCCGGCCACCGCCGCCGCCGTCCTGGCCGACGAACGCACCGCCCTCCTGGACGTCTTCCCGGACGGCGTCGTCCAGGAGGAGTACGGGGTCGACCTCACCGTCACCCGCCGCCCCGCCGGACCGTCCTGAGGCCCGCCCACGGGGGCGATGTCACACCGCGCCCACCCCGCCTCGTCCCTCTTGGAGCGCCGCCCGCCCGGGCGCGGCGCACCGGACCCAGGAGGACAGCATGAGGATCGCCCCCAACCGGCGGCTGCGGCAGCGGGTCGTCGTCCTCGGCGGCGGCTACGCGGGCATGATGGCCGCGCTCCGGCTCGCCCCGTACGCGCAGGTCACCCTCGTCGACCCCAGCGACCGCTTCTGTGAACGCGTGCGGATCCACGAACTGGCCGCAGGCCGCCCTGATGTGACCCGCCCCCGCGCCCGGATGCTGCGCGGCACGGGCGTGACGCACCTCCCCGCCCGTGCCACCGCCCTCGACCCCGCCGCCCGCGCCGTCCACACCGCCACCGGCCGCACGCTCGTGTACGACCGCCTCGTCTACGCCCTCGGCAGCCACACCGACCGGCGCGGCACCGGGCCCGGCGAGACCTCCGGTGGCCTTGAGGCGGGCGGGAGGGTCTTCACCGCCGAGAACGCGGCCGCCCTCCACGAGCGGTTGCTGGCCGGGCCGGGCGCGCTGACGGTGGTCGGCGGCGGCCTGACCGGCATCGAGATGGCCGCCGAGGTCGCCGAGTCCCACCCCGGGTGGGAGGTCCGGCTGCTGACCGACGGCGAGGTCGGGGCCGGTCTCTCCGGCCGCGGGCGGGCCCACGTCCGGACCGTCCTGGACCGCATGGGGGTGCGCGTCGAGGAGGGTCGCCGGGTCGCCGGCGCGGACTCCGTCGACGCCGACGCGGTGGTGTGGACGACCGCGATGGCCGCCGCCGGTGGGCTCGCCCGGGACGCGGGCCTGGCCACCGACCCGGCCACCGGCCGCATCCTGGTGGACGCCGCGCTGCGCTCGGTCAGCCACCCCGACATCTACGCTGCGGGCGACGCGGCCGCGGCCCACGCCCCCCGCGCGGGCGCCCTGCGGATGGCCTGCGCCACCGCCCTGCCCACCGGCGCGCATGCCGCCGCCGCGATCGCCGCCGAGGCGCGGGGCGCGGCACCGGGCCCGCTGACGTTCTCGTTCATGGTGCAGTGCGTGAGCCTGGGGCGGCACGACGGTCTCATCCAGTCCGTGCGGGCGGACGACAGTCCGCGCGAGCGGGTGCTGACGGGTCGTCCCGCGGCCCGCGTCAAGGAAGGCGTCGTCCGCTCGGCCGTCGGCCTCCTGCGGCCGGCGGTCCGCCGGCCCGGAGCGCTCCGGCTGGTCCCCGGGATCGGCTAGGTGCCGCCGGGGCGGGCGCCCCTGCCGAGGGCGCGTCAGAACGTCTGGTTCGGCTTGCCCTTGCCGTACAGCCAGCTGTCGAAGAGGGGGGTGAGGTCCTTGTCCGTGCGCTGTTGGCAGAAGGCGATGAAGTCGGCCGAATCGGCGTTGCCGTAGCGGTGCTCGGCGGGCCAGTCCTTGAGGATCGCGAAGAAGACCTTGTCGCCGACGGCGTTGCGCAGCTGCTGGAGCACCATGGCGCCGCGGTAGTAGACCGCGTCTCCGGTGACGTTCTTGGCCTTGCCGGGACGGCCCGGCGGAAAGGCCCACAGTTTGTCCTTCGGGCCCTTCTCGTAGAGCTCGTCGAACTGCTGCTGGGGCGTCGGGCCGCCCTCGCGCTCGTTCCACAGCCATTCGGTGTACGTGGCGAAGCCCTCGTTGAGCCAGGTGTCCTGCCAGGTCTTCGGCGTGACCGAATCGCCGTACCACTGGTGGGACATCTCGTGCACCACCGTCACGGTGTCCGGCGCTCCCGCGTAGACCGGCTTGGTCTGGCTCTCCAGGGCCAGCCAGTCGATCCGCGGCGGCGTGTCGTCGACGATCGCGCCCGCGGAGCGGAAGGGGTAGGGGCCGAACAGCCCCTGCTCCCACTTGATGATCTCCGGCAGCCGGCCCAGCGCCGCCCTGCTGCGCGCCGCCTCCTCGGGGTCCACCGCCTCGTACAGCGGCAGTCCGTCGGGCGTGCGGTCCTCGGTGAAGCGGAACTTCCCGATGGTGGCGGTCGCCAGATAGCTGGCCATCGGCTGACCGTTGTGCCAGATGTACGTCGTGCGGCCCCGGGCGGTCTTCCTCGACCGCAGCTCGCCGTTGGCCACGGCCGTGTACTGCCGGGGCACGGTGATGGTGAAGTCGTAGGTGGCCTTGTCGCTGGGGTGGTTGTTGACCGGGAACCATGTCATGGCCCCCTCCGGCTCCCCGGAGACGAACGCGCCGTCGGGGGTCTTGACCCAGCCCTCCGTCGAGTCGTCCGGATCCGTGAACTCCTGCGGGGTGCCGCCGTAGGTGACGGTGGTGCGGAACGTCGTGCCCTTCCGGATGCCGGCGGCGGGCGTGACCGTCAGCTTGTGTCCCTTGCGGGAGAAGTGGGCGTCCTCGTCGCCGACCCGCACGCCGGACACCTTCAGCCCTTGGAGGTCGAGTCGGAACGACCGCAGATCCTTCGTGGCCTCGGCGGTGATCCGGGCCTTCGCGGCCAGCCGCCGCCGCTTCACGTCGTAGTCGAGATCGAGGCCGTAGTGGGTGACCTGATAGCCGCCGTTGCCGAGCGCCGGGAAGAGGGGATCCCCCACTGTGCCGGAGCCCGGCGTCCCCTTGACCGCTGTCGTCCCGCCCGTACAGGACGACAGCAGCAGGGCGACGGAGAGTGCGGCGGTCGCACCGCAGTGGCGCAGGGGCCGACGGGTTGTCACAGCACTCCCGGGGTCGGTGGTCGGAGGTGATCAGGCCCGGCGATCGGACGCGGTCGGGCCGGTGATCGGACGCGATCAGGGCCGGTGATCAACAGCCCTCCGACCCTACGGGCATTTCCCCCGGAACATCGATTCCTTTCGGATACCGGTCGGATGCCGGGCATTACGGAACGAGGGGTTCCTCATACGCGGGTGCTGCCCGGGGGCCGCCCGCCGCTCGCGCTCACCGCCCCCGCCGGACGCCGCTGCTCGGCCCAGCTGGTGAGCGCGGCGGCACAGGCGTGGTCGAGATGGCGCAGCCCGCTCAGATCCAGCTCGATCTCGCGGTCCCGGGGCAGCGCCTCCAGCTGGTCCAGCAGCTTCGGCAGCCGCAGGAAGGTGGCGTGGCCCACGGCCCGCACCCGAATCGGCCGACCGGACGGTGACCTCTCCCCGGTCGCATCCGCCCCCACGATCTCCAGGTGCACATGCGAGGTCTCCCACGCCGACTTGGCCACCGCCATCAACAGCCCCAGCAGTACCCCTTCGAACATGTTCGTCGCCACGATCGCCACCGCCGTCGCGGCCAGCACCACGGCCTCGCCCCGGTGGTCGCGCCACAGGGGACGCAGCTCGCGCAGCGGGATCAACTTCCAGCCCGCATGCACCAGTACGCCCGCCAGCGCCGCGATCGGCACCACTCCCAACGCCGCCGGGAACGCCGCCGCGAACAGCAGCAGCCACCCGCCGTGCAGCACCCGCGAGGCCCTGGTCCGCGCGCCCGCCCGCACGTTGGCGGCGCTGCGGACGATCACCGCGGTCATCGGCAGCGCCCCGAGCAGCCCGCAGACCGTGTTCCCGGCGCCCTGCGCCATCAGCTCCTTGTCGTAGTCGGTGCGCGGGCCGTCGTGCAGCCGGTCCACCGCGGCCGCGCTGAACAGCGACTCCGCCGACGCGATCAGCGTGAACGCGAGCACCGTGCCCAGGGCTCCGACGAGCGCCCCGGCCTCCGCCAGCCGGGCGAAGTCCGCGCCGCCCGGCGGCTGTACGGCCTCCAGCAGCCCCTGCACCTCCACCCGGGCGACCGGCAGATCCAGGACGAGCACGGCCACGGTCGCCAGCACCACCGCCACCAGCGGGGCGGGCAGCACCTCCGCCGCCCGCCGCCAGCGCGGCCACAGCAGCAGCACGAGGATCGTCCCCGCGCCGACCGCCAGCGCGGCCAGGGCGGCGGGTGACCCGGCGGTCTCGGCCGCGAGGTTCGGCAGCCCGCCCAGATTGGCCGGCCCGTTGCCCGGAGCCTTGGCATCCACCAGCGTGTACACCTGGCCGGCGATCAGCACCAGCCCGATCCCCGCCAGCATGCCCTGCACCACGGCTACGGAGATGGCCCGGAACCACCGCCCGAGCCGCAGCACCCCCATGGTCAGCTGCAGCACGCCGGCCGCCAGCACCAGCGCCCCCAATGCACCGAGCCCGTACTCCTGCACGGCCTCGTAGACCAGCACGGTCAGCCCGGCGGCCGGGCCGCTGACCTGGAGACTGCTGCCGGGCAGCAGGCCGGTGAGCAGCCCCCCGACGATCCCGGTGACGAGCCCCAGCTCGGCCGGTACCCCGGAGGCGACGGCCACCCCGACGCACAGTGGGACGGCGACGAGAAAGACGACGAGGGACGCGGTGACATCGGCGCGCAGGGTGCGCAGCTGTGGCGCGGACCCGTGCTGCCGGTGTGCGGAACCATTCTGCCGGCGTGCGGATATCTGCGGGAAAAGCTGCCGGAATTTCTGCATGAGGGAGCCTCCAGCGTGCGGAGATGCGGAGCGCACGACGCGGCGGCGCATGCGGAGGAGCCCGCGGATGCGGCTGCGCGCGACGTGGCGCAAGGAAGGTGACGGCTGGATCCGTCGGATGCGCGGGCCGGGGAAGCCCTGGGGAGGCGCTCAGCTCTCAGCAGCGGAAGACGAGATGCCGGACCGGCAGCTCGCCGGATCTCGACAGGGGCACGGTCTGCCGGCCGGTCGACGGGCCGGAGCCGGGCGTCCCGGCGGCGTCCCGTACGGGGCAGGCGGGCGACGGGGGAGTGGACGCCGGCGCCGGTGCGGACACCGCGGTCGCCGGCCGCCCGCCGCGCCGCGGTCGGCCGCGGTGGGTCGCGGTCTCCGGATCGTCGTCTGCCTCCAGGGGCGGCGTGGCGGCGGCCGGAGCCCCGGCCCCGGGGCCGGTCGCGGCCCGTGCCGCCCCCGCGCTCCCGCCGGAGGTCTCGCCGTACGCGGCGCCCGCGACGGCCGGTATCAGGAGGAGGACGGCCACGACGACCCACAGGAAGCGGCCGAGGCGGTGCGTCCGGCTGCTGGCCATCCTCGCCCCTTCCGGTTCCGGCGGCTTCCGGCGCGTTTCGGTGTGACTGGACAGTGCTCTCCATTGTGTCCAAGAGCGCACGCTCTGTCGCAACTTGGAATGTAACCGCCGTGTAAACCCGGAACTGTCGAATAGGAATGATCAATTCCGATCGCCCCGGCGCCCGCCTGGAGCGCATCTCGCACCTCGACGCGCCCCACGGTCCCGGTCGACGGCTCGCCACTCTTGACGCCCCTTCCGTCCGGGCGCAGTATTCATCGCATGATGAATTATGCTCGGGACCCCGACGACCCGACCAGCCCCGACGACCCCTCCCGCCACGTCGACCCCTCCCGCCACGTCGACCCCTCCCGCCACGTCGGCCCCGCCGTCCACGCCCGCGCCCTCACCGTCGTTCGCGGCGGCCGCGCCGTTCTCGACAACCTGGCCTTCGACGTCCCCCGAGGCCGGATCACCGGCCTCCTCGGCCCCTCCGGCTGCGGCAAATCCACCCTGATGCGAGCCGTCGTCGGCACCCAGGCCAACGTCACCGGCACCCTCGACGTCCTCGGCCGTCCCGCCGGCCACCCCCGCCTGCGCCCCCGCATCGGCTACGTCACCCAGCACCCGGCCGTCTACGACGACCTCACCGTCCGCCAGAACCTCGACCACTTCGCCGCCGTCCTGCACCCCGGCCGCGCCGCCCGCACCGAACGCCGCGCGAGCGTCACCCGCACCCTCCAGGACGTCGACCTCACCGGCCACGCGGACGCCCTGGCCGGCAACCTCTCCGGCGGCCAGCGCAGCCGGGTCTCCCTCGCCGTCGCCCTCCTCGGCACCCCGGAACTCCTCGTCCTCGACGAGCCCACCGTCGGCCTCGACCCCGTCCTGCGACGCGATCTGTGGACGCTCTTCCACACCCTCGCCACCGACCGCAACGCCACGCTGCTGGTCTCCTCCCACGTCATGGACGAGGCCGAGCGCTGCCACCGCCTCCTGCTGATGCGCGACGGCCGCCTCCTCGCCGACGACACCCCCGACGCCCTCCGCGACCGCACCGGCACGCCCACCGTCGAGGCCGCCTTCCTCCACCTCGTCGACCGCGCCCGGACCCCGGACCGGACCCCGGACCGGACCCCCGCCACCCAGACCCCCGCACCCGCCGAGGACGCCACCCCATGACCCCCGCCCCCCGTCCCCTCTCGCCCGCCCGGACCCTCGCCACCGCCGCCCGGGTCCTGCGCCAACTGCGCCACGACCCCCGCACCCTCGCGCTGCTGCTCGTCGTCCCCTGCGCGCTGCTCGCCCTGCTCCGCTACGTCTTCGACGCCCACCCCGCCACGTTCCACACCATCGGCGCCTCCCTCCTCGGCATCTTCCCGATGATCACGATGTTCCTGGTGACCTCCATCGCCACCCTGCGCGAACGCACCTCGGGCACCCTGGAACGCCTGCTCGCCATGCCGCTCGGCAAGGCCGACCTGATCGGCGGCTACGCCCTCGCCTTCGGCCTGCTCGCGATCGTCCAGTCCGCCCTCGCCACCGCCCTCGCCGTCCGGCTCCTCGACCTCGACGTCACCGGCTCCCCCTGGCTGCTCCTCCTGGTGGCCGTCGTGGACGCCCTCCTGGGCACCGCCCTGGGCCTCTTCGTCTCGGCCTTCGCCGCCTCCGAATTCCAGGCCGTCCAGTTCATGCCCGCCGTCCTGATGCCCCAGCTCCTGCTCTGCGGCCTCTTCACCCCGCGCGACACCATGCAACCGGTCCTCGAAAGGCTCTCCGACGTCCTCCCGATGTCCTACGCCGTGGACGGCATGAACGAAGTCCTCCGGCACCCCGACGTCACCGACGCCTTCGTGGGCGACCTCACCGTCGTCGCGGCCTTCGCCCTCCTGGTCCTCGCCCTGGGAGCGGCCACCCTGCGCCGGCGCACAGCCTGACCACCACCCGCGCCCGGCACGGTGCGAGGATGACGGGACACGGCTCAGCGCAGCGGAAAGGCGAACCCGCACCATGTCCCAGAAGGTCGCAGTCCTCGGCACCGGAAAGATCGGCGAAGCCCTCCTCAGCGGAATGATCCGCGGCGGCTGGGCCCCCTCCGACCTCCTGGTGACCGCCCGCCGCCAGGAACGCGCCAAGGCGCTCCACGACCGCTACGGCGTCGAGGCCGTCAGCAACGCCGAGGCCGCCGAGGCCGCCGACACCCTGATCCTCACCGTCAAGCCCCAGGACATGGGCACCCTGCTGACCGAGCTGGCCCCGCACGTCCCCACGGACCGCCTGGTCATCAGCGGCGCCGCCGGCATCCCCACCGCGTACTTCGAGGAACGCCTGACCGCCGGCACCCCGGTCGTACGGGTCATGACGAACACCCCGGCCCTCGTCGACGAGGCCATGTCCGTCATCTCCGCCGGCACCCACGCCACCGCCGGCCACCTCACCCTCGCCGAGGAGATCTTCTCCACCGTCGGCAAGACCCTCCGCGTCCCCGAGAGCCAGCAGGACGCCGCCACCGCCCTCTCCGGCTCCGGCCCGGCCTACTTCTACTTCCTCGTCGAGGCGATGACCGACGCCGGCATCCTCCTCGGCCTGCCCCGCGACAAGGCCCACGACCTGATCGTCCAGGCAGCCATCGGTGCCGCCGTCATGCTCCGCGACAGCGGCGAGCACCCCGTCACCCTCCGCGAGAACGTCACCTCGCCGGCCGGCACCACCATCAACGCCATCCGCGAGCTGGAGAACCACGGCGTCCGCGCCGCCATGATCTCGGCCCTCGAAGCCGCCCGGGACCGCAGCCGCGAACTGGCCTCCGGCAACGGCTGACTCCACGGGCGGGGCGCCCTTCACCAGCGCCCCGCCCGCCGACCCGACCTGATCCGAACGACAGACCCTAGGCCAGCAACCCCACGGCCCGGTACGCCGCGTCCACCCGCGGCCGCGCCATCGACCGCGCCCGCTCCGCCCCGTCCCGCAGCACGCCATCCACGTACCCGGTGTCCGCGGCCAGCGCCGCATGCCGTTCCCGCACCGGCCGCAGCACCTCCACCACCGCCTCCGCCGTGTCCTCCTTCAAGGCCCCGTACGAGCCGTACGACCCGGCGAGCCCCTCCGGATCCCCGCCCGTACAGGCCGCCAGCACGGACAGCAGATTCGCCACCCCCGGCCGCTCCGCCGGCTCGTACGCCACCGCACTCCCACCGTCGGTCACGGCCCGCAGCACCTTCTTGCGCACCACGTCCGGCTCGTCCAGCAGATAGACGATCCCCGCCGCCCTGGTCTGCTCCGACTTCCCCATCTTCGAAGTCGGGTCCTGCAGATCCATCACCCGCGCCGCCACCCCGGGAAGCGTGGCCTTGGGCACCACGAACGTAGGCCCGTACCGCTGGTTGAACCGCACCGCCAGATCCCGCGCCAGCTCCACGTGCTGCGCCTGGTCCGCCCCGACCGGCACCTCCTGCGTCCCGTACGCCAGGATGTCCGCCGCCATCAGCGCCGGATACGTCAGCAGCGACAGCCGCACACTCCCACCCCGGGCGGTCACCCGCGCAGCCTTCTCCCTGTACTGGATCATCCGCCGCATCTCGCCGTCCGTGGCCGTGCACTCCATCAGGTACGACAGCCGCGCATGCTCGTCCACATGGCTCTGCACGAACACCGTGCACCGCTGCGGATCCAGCCCCACCGCCAGCATCAGCGTCGCCGCCTGCCGGCTCAGCCGCCGCACCCGCGCCGGATCGTGCTCCACGGTCAGCGCATGCAGATCCACCACACAGAACACCGCATCGCCCCGGTGCTGATCCACCTCGGCCCACCGCCGCATGGCCCCCAGGTAGTTCCCCAACGTCAGATGCCCCGTCGGCTGCACTCCACTGAAGACCCGGGGCCCGGCAGCACCCATCGCCCGCGTACTCACCATTCGTCACTCCTCCGTCGCCGCTTCGCCGATACGCCACGGAACCGCCGTCCTCACCGGCCGGCTACGAGAGGGAGATACGCGAACGGCCGCCGAAGCGGCGGCCGTGGTCATGCATGCGCAGGTGGTCGGCCGCCGTCAGGCGGGCCACCACAGCTCTACGAGCGCATGCGCAGTCATGCGGTCAAAGTACCCCTCAGGCCCCCGACCCGGCACGCGTTTGGAGCACCCCGACCCCTCGTGTAGTGTTCTCCGAGTTGCCACGGAGCCGACAGGCCCCGGACAACCATCCCGCCGCTTCGCGGCACACCACTACTGCACGGCTCCTCAACGGGAACGATTTCGGTATGCCGAAATTCGGACCGGGACTCGATTATGGGTCACCGAGGAATTCCGCTAAAGTAGTGACCCCGACAGGGAATCGGAAACGAATTCGATCCGACAACGGAAACGAAATCGGATCTGATACAGTCGGAAAGGCCGGAAAGCGAAAGCCGGAAGGTCGACCCCGCTCCAACGGGGGCCGGAGACGGAAACGGATCTGGTAAGGTTGGAAACGCGAAGAAGCCGAAAGGCGGAAACGCACCGGCGAAAATCGGGCCCGCAAGGATCTGATAGAGTCGGAAACGCAAGACCGAAGGGAAGCGCCCGGAGAGCCTGGTGAAACAGGCACAAAGGAAGCGTCCGTTCCTTGAGAACTCAACAGCGTGCCAAAAGTCAACGCCAGATATGTTGATACCCCGTCTCCTTCATGGAGATGAGGTTCC
>NZ_JBICVM010000007.1:0-520867 GCF_043199095.1 Streptomyces sp. NPDC048650
GCCCGGTTACATTTCGAACCCGGAAGCTAAGCCTTTCAGCGCCGATGGTACTGCAGGGGGGACCCTGTGGGAGAGTAGGACGCCGCCGAACAATCATTGTGGGAAAGCCCCGCACCTTATGGTGCGGGGCTTTTCTGCTTTTTCCCGCTCGGTAGGCTCACGGTATGCGCTATGACCTGGTCATCTTCGACAACGATGGCGTACTGGTGGACAGCGAGCCGATCTCCAATCGGATCCTGGCCGAGTACCTCACGGAATTGGGATACCCGACGACGTACGAGGATTCGTTGCGGGACTACATGGGTGCGGCGGTGCACCGTATCCATGATGTGGTGCTCGAGCGGTCCGGTGAGCGGCTGCCGGCGGAATTCGATGCGATATTTCACGGCCGGGTATTCGACGCGTTCCGGAGGCAGTTGGAGCCGGTCGACGGGGTGGCCGACGTACTGGAGAAGCTCGCCGTGGAGGAGGTTCCGTACTGCGTCGGATCGTCGGGGAGCCATGCGCGGATCCGGGTGGCGCTGGGGAAGACCGGGCTGTTCGATCGGTTCGGGGCGGAGCGGATCTTCTCGTCGCAGGATGTGGGGCGGGGGAAGCCGGCACCGGATCTGTTTCTGCATGCCGCACGGGTGATGGGCGTCGCGCCGCAGCGGTGTGCGGTGGTCGAGGACAGCGTGCTGGGGGTGCGGGCCGCGGTTGCTGCGGGGATGGACGTCTTCGGGTTCACGGCGATGACGCCGGCGGCGCAGCTGGCGGAGGCCGGGGCGACGGCGCTGTTCAGGGAGATGGCCGAGCTACCCGGGCTGCTGCAGTGAGGCACACAATTGGTTGAGTGATCCATCTACCCATCGGTAGCGCGGAGTCCTAGGCTGTGCGGCCATGACGGCCCCACGGGTACCAGGAGCGCAGCTGCGGCACGGGCGGGTCTCGCTCGCCCTCAGCTTCTTCATCCAGGGAGCGGTCTTCGCCCTCCTGGTGACGCGTATACCGGCGATACAGGACCGCTACGGGATATCCGACGGTCTGCTGCCCGTGTTTCTGGCCGCTGTGCCGGTGCTGGCCGGCGTCGGCAGTGTGGGCACCGAGCATCTGGTGAAGCGGGTGCGGCCGAGCCGGGTGCTGCGGAGCGTCCAGCCGGTGGTGTGTCTGGCGCTGCTGGCCGCCGGGTCGGTCGGGTCGACGGCGCAGGTGGCGGTGGCGCTGGCGGTGTTCGGACTGTCGGTGGGTGCGCTGGATGCCTCGATGAACATGCTCGGCGTCAGCCTCCAGCGGGTGTACGGGCGGAGCATCATGCTCGGCTTCCACGCCGCGTACAGCCTGGGCGGCATCGTGGGGGCGTCGCTGGCGTGGGCCGGGGCGCACTGGCATCTGTCGCTGGCGGGGCTGTACGGGCCGGTGGTGCTGGTGCTCGTGCCGTTGGCCCTGGTGGTCAGCAGGTGGTTCGTGGACGCGCGGGAGAAGGCAGGGGACGGGGCGGCGGCCGGCGGGGCTGCGAAGCCCGCTCCGGTGCCGATGCGTCTGCTGTTGCCGCTGTGCCTGGTCATGGCGTTCGCGTATATCGGGGACTCGACGGTTTCCAATTGGAGCGCCAAATACCTCCAGGACGTCCTGGGCAGCTCGGAGCAGCTCGCGACCGTCCCGTACAACGTCTATATGGTCACCACGCTGCTCGGGCGGGCCGTCGGTGACGTGGGGGTGCGGCGGTTCGGCGCGGTGGCGGTGGTGCGGGCCGGGTCGGTGGTCGCGGCCGGGGGCTTTGCGGTGGTCGCGGTAGCGCCGGGGGCGTGGACCGGGATGGCGGGCTTCACGCTGCTGGGGCTCGGGCTGTGTGTGATCGTTCCGCAGACGTTCGCGGCGGCCGGGCGCATGTTCCCGGGGGCTTCGGACACGGCCGTCGCGCGGCTGAATATTTTCAACTATGTGGGCTTTCTGGTGGGCTCTCCGCTGGTGGGGGCGTTGGGCGATGCCTGGAGCTATCGCGGGGCCATGCTCATACCGATGGTGCTCGTACTGGTGACCCTGGTGTACGCCCGTTCGTTCGGGTCATCGCGGGCCCTATACGGTGACGGATATGAGCGGCCGCGCACAGCTGATGTGGGATGAGGCAGTAACGGGCTACGACTTCGGGCCCGGCCATCCGATGGACCCGGTCAGGCTCGCGCTGACCATGCGACTGGTGGAGGCGTACGAGCTCGACCGGGGGCCTCTGGAGGTGGTCGCGGCCAAGCCTGCCGGGGACTCCACGCTGCGGCTGGTGCACCGCGAGGACTACATCAAGGCGGTGCGCAGTGCTTCGGCCGATCCGGCCTCGGCGGACATGTCGTACGGGCTGGGGACCGAGGACGACCCGGCCTTCGCGGGGATCCACGAGGCGTCGGCGCTGATCGCCGGGCAGTCCGTCGGGGCGGCGGAGGCGGTCTGGCGCGGTGACGCGCTGCACGCGGTGAACTTCGCCGGCGGGCTGCACCATGCGATGCCGGGCGGCGCGTCGGGCTTCTGCATCTACAACGACGCGGCGCTGGCCATCGCGCGGTTGCTGGAGCTGGGCGCCGAGCGGGTCGCGTACGTGGACGTGGACGTGCACCACGGGGACGGCGTGCAGGCGGCGTTCTGGGAGGACCCGCGGGTGCTGACGGTCTCGTTGCACGAGCATCCGCGGACGCTGTTTCCGCAGACCGGCTGGCCGGAGGAGACCGGTGGCGCGGGCGCGGAGGGCAGTGCGGTCAATGTGGCGCTGCCGGCCGGCACCGGTGACGAGGGCTGGCTGCGGGCCTTCCACGCGGTGGTGCCGGAGCTCCTGGGCGCTTTCCGGCCACAGGTGATCGTCACCCAGCACGGCGCGGACACCCATTTCGAAGATCCGCTGGCGCATCTGGCGGTGAGTGTGGACGCCCAGCGGAAGGTGGCGGAGTCCTGCCACGAGCTGGCCCACGAGCGTGCGGACGGGCGATGGATCGCGCTGGGTGGCGGTGGCTACGCAGTGGTGGACGTCGTGCCGCGCAGTTGGACGCACCTGACGGCGATCGCGGCGGGCCGGCCGATCGATCCGGCCTCGATGATCCCGGAATCGTGGCGGCACGAAGTGTTCCGCCGGACACGGCAGTTGGCGCCGCAGCGGATGACGGACGGCCGGATGCCGCAGTGGCGGGACTTCGCCGACAGCGGCTACGACCCGGCCGACCGGCTGGACCAGGCGGTGCTGGCGACCCGCCGCGCGGTGTTCCCCGCGCACGGGCTGCTGCCGTGACGGTGCGGCGGCGGACGCCGTAACGCCGTCATAGCGCGCCGGTCGCCGTGACACGGCCGCAGGCGTCCCCGTACCCCACGGATGTGTGACTACCCGTCGGTTGGGGCATTCGTCCGCCGGCCGGCGGACCACCATGTGATGCGTGTTGGGCACCGGGACGCTGCGGGCGCATCTGATCGAGGCGCGGCTCGCGGGGACGATCGCGACCACGCGCGAGAAGAGTCTGGGACGCTACCGGCTCTTCTCGGCGCGCGATCCCCGGGTCCTGCTGGGGCTGGACCCCGAACGGGACTGGCCCGTGGGGGAAGTTCTGCGACTGATGGGACAGAAGTGCGGGGTTTCGGTCGATCCCGCGCACACTTCAGGCCCCGATGTGATCGATCCGGATCGTACGCTCGCGGCGCTCGACGGGTTCGCGGACCGGGTGGGTGAGGCGGCCGGCTGCCGTGTTCCGGTGCTGCTGGGCACCGGGCATCCGCACCGGCTGCTGGAGTTCTACGCCGCCCTCGCAGACGCTCTCTCATCAGCGGGTTGCCCCGTTCTCACCCCGGCGTATGGCCGCCGTGTCGACATGCCGACCGGGTTCGGGGTACGCACTCGCTCGCTCGACTACGTACGGGGAGTCGCGCTGGTGCGCGAGGTGGGCGCACGCGGAGCACCCGGTGCGGGGGGCGTGCACACCCACTCACCGCTCCCGGTGCGGACCGCTCTGGGGGCGGCGGCGGATGCCGGAGGGCCGCTGCCGGGTCTGGTGATCGGTGACCACGGATGGGTCTGCGGGGCAGGTCAGCTGGGCATCGAGGCCATCGGGCTGGCGGATACGGACGATCCCGCGCCGTTCGTCGGGCAGGCCGAGGGCCGGGTCGCCGTGGTGGTGCCGCTCGATGACGCCGTACGGTCCGCCCACTACCGGCCCCTGGCGCGCTATGTACTCAATCGGGCGTGTCTGTCACAGTAGGCGGCTGTTCGCTGCTCCTCTTCCCCACTCGCATCACCCGCCCCTAATCTGGGGAGTGAGCGCATAGCGACGAAGAGTCACCGGAGGGGAAGCCGGTGACCGTCTTATGCGGAAGGTGCAGGTGTGGCATGGCTGCAGACCAGAGGCCTCTGAACGAGGTCGTGTTCCTGACCGTGGCGGAAGTCGCCACGGTGATGCGAGTGTCGAAGATGACCGTGTACCGCTTGGTGCACAGCGGTCATCTGCCCGCGATCCGGGTGGGGAGGTCTTTCCGGGTCCCGGAGCAGGCGGTTCACGACTACCTCCGTGAGTCCTATGTGGGGGTGGAGTCGGCCTGAGAAGCCGCCCGGACCCTCGGATTACGCCGTACGCCCGGCGGCGGGTAGGCTGGCCCGATGTAGGTAGTGTGGGCTCGGACGCCCCGCACCGAGTGATTCGAAGTAAGCGAGGGTAGTCGTGGGCTCTGTTATCAAAAAGCGGCGCAAGCGGATGGCGAAGAAGAAGCACCGCAAGCTGCTCAAGCGCACCCGCGTTCAGCGTCGCAACAAGAAGTAAGCGACGCTGGATCGCGTTTCGCGGCCCCCTGCCACCTTGGTGTGGCAGGGGGCCGCGGTGCGTTGTGGGCCGTATGGGCGGGCCTGGGGGACGAAATGCGGCTCGGGGCATCCTGTGGTCATCACCGCGCAACATCGACCAGATAGCGTGGCTCGTGCAGCTCGACTCAGGCGGAGGCCGAGGGCGGAAGGAAGGGCTGATCTTGGGCAAGGTCGTGCTCGTCACGGGAGTCGCGCGACAGCTGGGGGGCCGGTTCGTCCGCCGCATCCAGCGGGATCCCGACATCGACCGGGTGATCGGTGTCGACGCCGTGCCACCGGAGCACCATCTGGGCGGCGCCGAATTCCTCCGGGCCGACATCCGGCATCCGACGATCGCCAGAGTCCTGGCCGAGACGGGCGTCGACACCGTGGTCCACATGGACATCAACGGCACGCCCCTGGGCAGCCGTGGCGGCCGTACCGCCGTGAAGGAAACCAACGTCATCGGGACCATGCAGCTCCTCGGCGCCTGCCAGAAGGCCCCGAAGGTGCAGCGCCTGGTCATCAAATCCAGCGCCAACTTCTACGGTTCCGCCCCCAAGGACCCGGCCGTCTTCACCGAGACCACGCCACCCAAGTCGCTGCCCAGCGGCGGCTTCGCGAAGGACGTCGTCGAGGTCGAGGGATATGTGCGCGGTTTCGCGCGGCGCCGGCCCGATGTGGCGGTGTGCGTACTGCGCTTCGCCAACATTCTCGGGCCGTGCGCGGACTCGCCGCTCGCCGAGTACTTCTCCCTGCCCGTGTGGCCCACGGTTCTCGGCTACGACCCGAGGTTGCAGTTCGTCCACGAGAACGATGCCATCGAGGTGCTGCGGATCGCCGCCTCCGCGCCGCGCCGCGGCACGCTCAACAGTGGCACCTTCAACATCGCCGGCGACGGCGTGCTGCTGCTCTCGCAGACCTCCCGGCGGCTGGGGCGGCCCACCCTGCCGCTGTTCCTGCCGACCGTGACCTGGGCCGGTACGGCGCTGCGCGCCATCGGGATCACGGACTTCTCGCCGGAGCAGATCCGGATGCTGACGCACGGCAGAGTGGTCGAAACGACGCAGATGCGCGAGACACTGGGGTTCCGGCCGCAGTACACGACGGCGGAGACCTTCGCGGAATTCGCCCGCAGCCGCGGACCCGGGCTGTTGCCGCCCGAGTCCCTCGCCCGCACCGTCGACCGGATCGGCGGCGTGCTGCCCGCACGTCGCGGCCCGACCCAGTGAGGAGTTCACCCACGATGGCGGACGCCAAGGTCATTCCCTTCGGCGAGGAGCCTCGGGCGCGCAGAAAGGCCCGGCGGGCCGAGCGCGCGGGCCACGGCGCTGCCCTGGCGCCCGTACCGGAGGCGCGCAGTGGGCCCGAGGAACCGGCGGCCCGGCAGCGGCCCAGCGCCGGGCGGTCCCTCGACGAGCGGATCGCGGGTGGCCTGGCCTTCCTGCGTCGGCGGATCACCGGCGACTACGAGGTCGACGACTTCGGCTACGACGAGGAGCTGACCGACCAGGTCCTGATGTCGCTGCTGCGACCCTTCTACGAGAAGTACTTCCGGGTCGAGGTGAAGGGCATCGAGAACATCCCTTCCGACGGCGGGGCGCTGATCGTCGCCAATCACTCCGGGACGCTGCCCCTGGACGGCCTGATGCTTCAGGTCGCGGTGCACGACACCCATCCCGCAGAGCGTCATCTGCGGCTGCTGGCGGCCGATTTGGTGTTCGTCCTGCCGGTGATAAACGAGCTGGCGCGCAAGGCGGGACACACGCTGGCGTGCGCGGAGGACGCGCAGCGGCTGCTGGAGCGCGGCGAGGTCGTCGGGGTGATGCCGGAGGGGTTCAAGGGCATCGGGAAGCCCTTTGCCGACCGGTACAAGCTGCAGCGGTTCGGGCGGGGCGGGTTCGTTTCGACGGCGCTGACGGCCGGGGTGCCGATCGTGCCGTGCTCCATCGTGGGCGCGGAGGAGATCTACCCGATGATCGGCAACGCCAAGACGCTGGCCCGGGTACTGGGGCTGCCGTACTTCCCGGTCACGCCGACGTTCCCGTGGCTGGGGCCGCTGGGGGCGGCGCCGCTGCCGACGAAGTGGACGATCCAGTTCGGCGAGCCGATCTCCACGGACGGCTATCCGCCCGAGGCGGCGGACGACCCGATGCTGATGTTCAACCTGACCGATCAGGTGCGCGAAACGATTCAGCACACCCTCTACAAGCTGCTCGTGCAGCGGCGCTCGGTGTTCTTCTGAGGGAAGGACCAGAAGAACACCGAGCGCCGGGCCCGGTGACCGCGCAGGGTTACTTGGACAGGTCCTCGCCGTCGATGCCAAGGCCGGGAAGCAGCCCGGGCAGCAGCGGCGGGAGGGTGACGTCCGGGTGACCGGGGGCGTGCTGCCCCTGGCTGTGACCGGTGCGCGGGCTGGGGCTGCCGTCCTTGCCGGGCGGATCCAGCAGGCCGCCCGTATTGCCGCCGAGCAGACCGTCCTCATGGGACGGTGAGGCCGACGGGCGCGGCGCCTGCGAACGGTCGCCGTGGTGGCCCGAGGACGCCCCATGACCGGACTGGTGTGTCCGGCCGCCGGGTGTCGAAGCGGTCCCCGGAGTGGCGGGGGCGTCGTGGTGCGGGCGCCTGCCGTCGGGGGCCTGCGGCAGCAACGAGCGGAGCGGACCGACCTCTTCGTCTATGGCGTCGAAGACCGAGCTCACCTTGTCGCGGACGTCCGTGAGCTGAACCGGAAGCCTGTCGCGCAGCTGCGACCAGGTGCCGCGATGGGACCTGGTGAAGGAGTTCAGCGCCTGGATGGGGCTGAGCGAGCCGTCGCGTTGGTACGCCTCGTGCAGCAGCCGATGGCCCTCGCCCGCGTCATGGGTGACGCCGGCCAGGGCCCTGCGGACCTCGCCGAGCGACTCGTGGTCGAGGTCGGCGACCCTGCCGCGCTCCATCAGGCGACGGGCCTCCATCATGCGGGTGGCGGCCTGGTCCAGAAAGAGCCGCCCGCGGTCGGAGTCGTCGCCGGCCATGCCGAGCTTGAGGTCCTCCATGCCGCGTTTGAGGCCGTAGAGGGAGTCGCCTGGCAGGGCGTCGGAGCTGGCCGCGGCGACGCCGCTGAACGCTCCGGCGGCGACGCCGACCGTCAGCCCGCCCGCGGCCAGCCCCTTGGAGAGGCGGGAACGCGGCCGGAGCCGGCCGAGCGATTTGGCGGCGCGGTGTGCGCCCTTGGATGTGCGCTGTCCGGGCACCCTGGCGTCGCCGGACGGGGAGCCTTCGGCGAAGGCGGCCTCCATCGCGGCAACGAGCTGGGCGCGCTGAACAGTCTTGACCTCAGCGGCCAGCTCCGGCTTCGGGAGTCCCCCGAGGCCGTCGGCGACCGCCAACAGGCGTGTTCCTTCCGGTGTCTGCTGCGCCGGACTGTCGACCTGGTCCTCGGCCACCGTGCCGTGGAGGTTCTGCTCCTCCAAGGCCTGGGCGAAGGCGTTGGCCCGCCGGTGCGCCGAGACATTCGCGATCACCTGCGGCACCTCCTCTCGTCATCCCGCTCGACTCCCCGGACTGGCTTTGACTGTCCAGACGGACCGGACGGTTGCACGCCGTGCCTGGCGGCCACTCGAAAGAGTGAGTGGCGGTGGGCATGGCGTGACCGCATGGAGCCTGCATTCCGCACAACGAGCGCCGCGGCACTCGGGTTACGCACTCACGATGATCTGACCGACCGGACATGGACGGTCACCAAGGGTAAGTGGCTGACGGCGTGCGGGTGTTGGTGGATTCAGTGAGGAGGAGGCGGGGGAAGGGTCAGCGTGCGTCTTCGGGGAGAAGCCGCGCGAGGGTACGGACGGCCCGGTACTGGAGCGTCTTGATCGCGCCTTCGTTCTTGCCCATGACGCGGGCGGTTTCGGCGACCGAGAGGCCCTGCAGAAATCGCAGGGTGACGCATTCCTGTTGCTGGGGGTTGAGCTTACGTACCGCCTCCAGCAGGGCGGCGTTGGAGAGGGACTCGAGGACGGAGTCCTCGGGGCTGCGCTCGACTTCGTTGGCGTCGAGCATCTCTCCGGTGGTGACTTCCAGGCGGAAGCGGGAGGACTTGAAGTGATCGGCGACCAGGTTGCGCGCGATGGTCACCAGCCAGGCGCCGAAGTCGCGGCCCTGCCAGGTGAAGGTGCCGATGCGGCGCAGCGCGCGCAGAAAGGTCTCACTGGTGAGGTCCTCGGCCGTGGCCCGGCCCCCCACGCGGTAGTAGATGTAGCGGTAGACCGTGTCGGCGTACTGGTCGTAGAGGCGGCCGAAGGCGTCGGCCTCTCCGGCTTGGGCGCGTTCGACGAGGTCCATCATGCGACGGCTGTCGCTGTCGGCGGGGCGGCGGGCGGTGGCCGTGCCGGTGCCGGAACGGCGGGTTCTGCCGGCGGCCTTGCCGACCGTGGCGCTCCCATCGGCCAAGGCGTAGCAGGGGCCGGCAGCGGGGACGGCTGAGGCGAATGCGGGGACGGTGTACGCGGTGGGGACAAAACTGCGCAGGTGGTCGACGAGCGTCGTACGCAGCGTAGCCAGGCCCGAGGCGTCAACCCCGACGTGTGGGTACACGGGACTCCCAGAGGCAGAGCTTCCATCACGTGCAGTGCGGGACCGTTCACTCGTCGTAGGGACGTGTGGGTTCCGGATTGCGTCTGAGGAGAATAACGCTTCGTACAGGCAGCGCTACACCCAGTTGTTCAAATCATCGATTACTTACGTTCCGTGTCTGGTTCATGACGGATCAAGTATCGAATATTGAGCAACTATTGATCGGAAGGCGACGTAATCTGCCTGGTTGGAGGGCGTGTTGTGGTTGACCGCCAGCAACGGGACTGACGAGGCGGCGACGGGGGTAGACAGTCGGGATGGTCCGGCCCGCCGTCTTGTGATCAACCCTGGTCAGCGGCGGCGGCGCTGGAGCGCGACGGCGGCCGCGGCGCCGCCTGCGAGGGCACCCACGCCGGCGGCGGCCGGGATGCCGATCCTGACCGCCTTGCGGCCCGTGCGGTAGTCGCGCAGCCGCCAGCCCTGTTCCCGGGCGTGCTTGCGCAGCCGGCTGTCGGGATTGATCGCGTACGGGTGCCCGACGAGCGAGAGCATCGGGATGTCGTTGGCGGAGTCGCTGTAGGCGGCGCAGTGCGAGAGGTCCAGGCCCTCCGCCGTGGCGAGCGCGCGGACCGCCTCGGCCTTGGCCGGGCCGTGTAGCGGTTCGCCCACCAACTTGCCCGTGTAGACGCCGCCCACGGACTCGGCGACGGTGCCCAGGGCGCCGGTCAGGCCGAGCCGGCGGGCGATGATCGTCGCGGTCTCGACGGGCGCCGCGGTCACCAGCCAGACCTTCTGGCCGGCGTCGAGGTGTGCCTGGGCGAGCGCGCGGGTGCCGGGCCAGACGCGCTCGGCCATGTACTCGTCGTAGATCTCCTCGCCGATGGACATCAACTCGGCGACGCGATGGCCCTGGACGATGGAGAGCGCGCTGTTGCGGACGTCCGCCATGTGCTCGGGGTTCTCCGAGCCGGCCAGCCGGAAGTAGATCTGCTGCCAGGCGAAGCGGGCCAGGTCGCGCTTGTGGAAGAAGTGGCGCTTGTAGAGGCCGCGGCCGAAGTGGAAGAGGGCCGCGCCCTGCATGACGGTGTTGTCGAGGTCGAAGAAGGCGGCGGCCGCTTCGTCCCCGGCGACCGGAAAGTCCGGCTCCTCCGGGGCTTCCTCGGGTTCGGGCGCCTCCTGGGAGGACTTGCGGGCGGCCTCGGCCGCGGCCTCGCCGGCCAGCACGCTGCGTGCCGTGGCGGGTCGTCTGCGGCGGGTGAACCATTGGGGAGCGGGCGCCATGACGGTAGCGTAGCCAGTTTGTTCGGTGCGACTGGTTACGGGCGCGTGTCCGGCACCCCTGGTAAGGGAAAAGGTTGCGCAATGCCGGGCGGTACGGGCGCTCCGTGGGGGTTTCGGCGGTGTTCAGGCACCCAGCGCCGTGCGGAGTCGCCGGGGGTCGACGCGCCAGAAATCGTGCTGCTTGCCGTCCACCAGGACGACAGGGATCTGCTCCCAGTACTTGCGGTGGAGCTCGGCGTCCTCGGTGATGTCCTTCTTCTCCCAGGACGCGCCCGTCTCGGCGCAGACCTGTTCGATCACGGCCTGGGCGTCGTCGCACAGGTGGCAGCCGGGCTTCCCGACGAGGGTGACCGTCGAGTCGGCGGGGTTCTTGCGGGGGGTGCGGCTGAACAAGGGGGCCATGGAGTCATTGTGCCGGGTCGGTGCGGTGCTCCGGGGGCGCAGGTTCGATTACCATCGGTGGGCGATTTGTAGGTTTTCCGGGGGCGTAGCGGTAAGGAGTGAGGACTCGTGCTCCCGTCGGCGCTCCCGCGATACCAGTGGGAAGCGAGTGAACGGTGTGACGTGGGAGTTGGTTCCGCGGACACTGGTATAAGCCGCGTGACCCCGGTCACTTTGGGCGGACAAAGCGGACACCATCTTTGTGCACGCGTTCACAAAGGCATAGCCTGCGAGAGACAGGGCGGTCGGGTTCCACGCCGGCGCCCGCAGCCCCGCTCTACCCGCAGGAGCACCGTGGCAACTGGCCGAACTCACCGACCGGCGACCCGAAGCCGAGGCATTCCCGAGGCCACCGTCGCCAGGCTCCCGCTGTATCTGCGTGCGCTGACCGCGCTCTCCGAGCGCTCGGTCCCCACGGTCTCCTCCGAGGAGCTCGCAGCCGCGGCGGGGGTCAATTCCGCGAAGCTGCGCAAGGACTTCTCCTACCTCGGCTCCTACGGGACCCGTGGCGTCGGCTACGACGTGGAGTACCTCGTCTACCAGATCTCGCGTGAGCTCGGCCTGACCCAGGACTGGCCCGTGGTCATCGTCGGTATCGGTAACCTCGGCGCCGCCCTCGCCAACTACGGTGGCTTCGCCTCCCGCGGCTTCCGCGTCGCGGCCCTGATAGACGCCGACCCGGCCATGGCCGGCAAGCCCGTCGCGGGGATCGCGGTCCAGCACACCGACGAGCTGGAACACATCATCGAGAGCGACGGCGTCTCGATCGGCGTCATCGCGACGCCGGCGGGCGCGGCCCAGCAGGTCTGCGACCGTCTGGTCGCCGCCGGTGTCACCTCGATCCTGAACTTCGCACCGACCGTCCTGACCGTCCCGGACGGGGTGGACGTGCGCAAGGTCGACCTGTCGATAGAGCTGCAGATCCTCGCCTTCCACGAGCAGCGCAAGGCGGGCGAGGAATCCGGCCACCAGGGCGGCCCGCCGGCCCCCGTGGCCCGTGCCGCCGCCGCGGCGACCGACGCGCCCGGCGCGACCGACCGCAAGGGACCGGACGGGGACGTTCCCGCCGTGATGCCGGCATGAGCCTCCTCGTCGTCGGACTGAGCCATCGCAGCGCGCCCGTGAGCGTGCTGGAGCGCGCCGCGCTCGCCCCCGAGGCGCGCGGCAAGCTGCTGCAGGACGCGGTGTCGGCCGAGCCGGCCACCGAGGCCGCGGTGCTCTCCACCTGCAACCGCATCGAGCTCTACGCCGACGTGGACAAGTTCCACGCCGGTGTCGCCGAGCTGTCCACCCTCCTGGCCCGCCACGGCGGCGCCGCCCTGGAGGAGCTCACCCCTTATCTGTACGTCCACTACGAGGACCGCGCCGTCCACCACCTCTTCTCGGTGGCCTGCGGCCTGGACTCGATGGTCATCGGCGAGGGCCAGATCCTCGGCCAGATCAAGGACGCGCTCGCCGTCGCCCAGGAGCAGCACACCGCGGGCCGGCTGCTGAACGACCTCTTCCAGCAGGCGCTGCGGGTCGGCAAGCGTGCCCACAGCGAGACCGGCATCGACAAGGCCGGCCAGTCGCTGGTCACCTTCGGCCTGGAGCAGCTGGCCGGTGGCGCCGGAGTCGACGCGTGGGCCGAAGGCAAGCGGGCCCTGGTGATCGGAGCCGGGTCGATGTCCTCCCTGGCCGCGACCACGCTCGTACGCGCCGGTGTGGCCGAACTGGCGGTCGCCAACCGTACGGTGGAGCGCGCCGAGCGGCTCGTGCAGATCCTCACCGAGCCCGGCGGCCCGGGGGCGGCGAGCGGGCTGCGCGCCCGCGCCGTGCCGATGACCGCCGTCGAGGCGGAGCTGGCGCGGGCCGACGTGGTCGTCTCGTGTACGGGCGCGGCCGGCCTGGTGCTGGGTGCCGACGCCGTAGCCGCCGCCCTGGCGGACCGTACGGACAGCCTGGCGCTGCTCGACCTCGCGATGCCCCGGGACATAGACGCCGCGATCCACCGGATCGAGGCCGCGCACCTCGTCGACATCGAGTCGCTGGCCGACGCGTCCGCGGACGCTCCCATGGCGGCCGACGTGGACAAGGTGCGCGGCATCGTCTCCGACGAGGTCGCGGCCTTCGGCGCCGCCCAGCGGGCCGCACACATCACCCCCACCGTGGTCGCCCTGCGCACCATGGCCGCGGACGTCGTCACCGGTGAGATCGCCCGGCTCGACGGCCGCCTGCCCGACCTGGACGACAAGCAGCGCGCCGAGATCACGCAGACCGTGCGCCGCGTCGTCGACAAGCTCCTGCACGCGCCCACCGTGCGGGTCAAGCAGCTCGCCAGCGAGCCCGGCGGCGCCGGGTACGCGGACGCGCTGCGCGAACTCTTCGACCTCGACCCGCAGACGGTCGCCGCCGTCAGTCGGGCCGACACGCGCGACGCAGCACGGGAGCGCACACCATGAACGACAGCACCACACGAGCTCTGAGGCTGGGCACCCGGCGCAGCAAGCTCGCCATGGCCCAGTCCGGACAGGTCGCCGAGGCGGTGCGCGAGCTGACCGGCCGCCCCGTCGAACTGGTGGAGATCACCACCTACGGCGACACCTCCCGCGAGCACCTCGCGCAGATCGGCGGCACGGGCGTCTTCGTCTCCGCGCTGCGCGACGCGCTGCTGGCAGGGGACATCGACTTCGCCGTCCACTCGCTCAAGGACCTGCCCACCGCGCAGCCCGAGGACCTGGTCCTGGCCGCGATCCCCGTCCGGGAAGACCCCCGCGACGCGCTGATCGCCCGGGACGGGCTCACGTTCGAGGAGCTCCCCGACGGCGCCCGCGTCGGCACCGGGTCTCCCAGGCGGATGGCACAGCTCAACGCCTGGGCCAGGGCGCTGGGCCGGCGTGTGGAGACGGTACCGATACGCGGGAACATCGACACCCGCATCGGGTTCGTCGAAAAGGGCGAGCTGGACGCGGTCGTGCTGGCCGCCGCCGGGCTCACCCGGATCGGCCGGATCGACGAGGCGACGCAGCTGCTGCCGCCCGACATGTTTTTGCCCGCCCCCGGCCAGGGGGCACTGGCGATCGAATGCGCTGCGGTCAACGTGGACCTCGTCGCCCAGCTTGCCGAGCTCGACGACCCGGACACCCGGGCCGCCGTGACCGCCGAGCGTTCCCTGCTCGCCGCCCTGGAGGCCGGCTGCTCCGCACCTGTGGGTGCGTTGGCCGACCTTTCCCCACGCTCTCGACTTCGTTCGAGCAGGGGAGGCCCCAAGGCTGGCGAGCAGGCTGTCACCGAATTGCATCTGCGCGGTGTCGTCGGCACGACCGACGGCAGCACGCTGGTGCAACTGTCCACCACCGGGCACGTACCCGCCTCTCTTGACGACGTGTCGACCCCGCTGAACATGGGTCGTGAACTCGCCGCCGAGATGCTCGCAAAGGGTGCGGCCGGTCTTATGGGGGAGCGAGCACTTTGAACCCCACCGTCCCCAATCACTCCGCCTCCGGTCAGGTCACCTTCCTCGGTGCCGGGCCGGGAGACCCGGGTCTGCTGACGTTGCGTGCCGTGGAGGCGCTGGCCTCCGCGGACGTACTGATCGCCGATCCGCAGGTGCTGGACGTCGTGCGCGTGCATGCCCGCGCACACGTGGACACACCACTGCAGACGTCAGCTGACGAGGCGTCAATCCCCGTCACACCCAACGGTGTTTCCGCCCTGCGGGACACCGCCAATCTTGTCATGGCGGCCGCCCGCGCGGGCAAGCGGGTCGTCCGTGCGGTCACCGGTGACCCCGGCCTGGACGGGTACGTCGCCGAGGAGATGCTGGCGTGCGCCGCCGAGGGCATCGTCTTCGAGGTCGTCCCCGGCATCGCCGCCGCCGTCGGTGTGCCCGCTTACGCGGGTGTACCGCTGCGGGACGCACAGGGCACCGACGTGCGCTTCGTCGACGCGCGCACCGCCGATGACCGCTGCTGGGCCGAGCTCGGTGCCAGCGATGCCACCGCGGTCGTCTCCACGACGCTGGATTCGGTGGCCGCGGCCGCCGGCGAGCTGGTGACCGCGGGCCGCAAGCCCGACACCCCGCTCAGCGTCACGGTCGCCGGCACCACGACCCGCCAGCGCACCTGGACCGCGACCCTCGGGTCCGTCGCCCAGGTGCTCAAGGCCGCCAAGGTGCTGCCGTCGCCGGACGGCGGTCAGCCGGTCATAGCCGTGGTCGGTGAGCGGAGCGCCGCGGCGCAGCGCGACCAGCTGTCGTGGTTCGAGAACAAGCCGCTGTTCGGCTGGCGGGTGCTCGTGCCGCGAACCAAGGAGCAGGCCGCGTCGCTCTCCGACCAGCTCGTCTCCTACGGCGCGGTGCCGCACGAGGTGCCGACCATCGCCGTCGAGCCGCCGCGCACCCCGCAGCAGATGGAGCGCGCGGTCAAGGGCCTGGTCACCGGCCGCTACGAGTGGATCGCCTTCACCTCGGTCAACGCCGTCAAGGCCGTCCGGGAGAAGTTCGAGGAGTACGGCCTGGATGCCCGCGCCTTCGCCGGGATCAAGGTCGCCGCGGTCGGCGAGCAGACCGCCAAGGCGCTGGTCGCCTTCGGTGTGAAGCCCGACCTGGTGCCGTCCGGCGAGCAGTCGGCGGCCGGGTTGCTGGAGGACTGGCCGCCCTACGACCCGGTCTTCGACCCGATCGACCGCGTCTTCCTGCCGCGCGCCGACATCGCCACCGAGACCCTGGTGGCCGGGCTGATCGAGCTGGGCTGGGAGGTCGACGACGTCACCGCCTACCGGACCGTGCGCGCCTCGCCGCCCCCGGCCGAGACCCGCGAGGCGATCAAGGGCGGCGGCTTCGACGCCGTGCTCTTCACCTCGTCCTCGACCGTGCGGAACCTCGTCGGCATCGCCGGCAAGCCGCACAACGTGACCGTGATCGCCTGCATCGGCCCGGCCACCGCCAAGACGGCGGAGGAGCACGGGCTGCGGGTGGACGTCATGTCGCCCGAGCCGTCGGTGCACAAGCTGGCCGAAGCCCTCGCGGACTTCGGCGCGGCGCGGCGCGATGCGGCGCTGGAGGCCGGTGACCCGGTCACCCGGCCGAGCGAGCGGCGTCCGGGGTCGCGTCGGCGGGCCCGTAGCTGAGCGGCAGTAGAACGGTTTGAAGGGCGCCTCTCTTGGGGCGCCCTTCTGCGTTACTGCCGTTCGGTGGCGTACGGCAGGAAGCCGGCCCAGCTGGTAGGGGTGAAGGTGAGCTGGGGGCCGTCGGGGTCCTTGGAGTCGCGGATGTGGATGGTGTCGGGGGTGGCGGCTACCTCGACGCAGTCCGGCCCGTCGCCGGTGCTGTAGCTGCTCTTTATCCACGCCAGGGCGGAGCAGTGCCCGCCAGAGGGCTTGAGGGTCATGTCTCTCCCCGCACTTTCTCGATGAAGGCAAGCGATTCCCGTGGGGTGAGCGCCTGCGCCCGGATCATGCCATAGCGCAATTCGAGGATCTGGACCTCTCGCGGATTGGAGATCACCCGGCTCAGGTGTTGGACTTCGAGGTGTCCGAGCGTGGTGCCGTCCTTGAGTCTGAGGAGCCGGAACGGCCCTTCGAGCCCTGCGTTGTCCTGCCGTTGGAGAGGCAGGACCTGGATCGACACGTTCGACAACTGCCCGACCTCCAACAACCGTTCGAGCTGCCTGCGCAGGACCATTCTGCCCCCGGTGCAGCGTCGTAACGTCGCCTCGCACTGTACGAAGCTGAAAACCGGCAGCGCCGCAGCGTGGTTGACGATCCCCTGGCGGTCCATGCGACCGGCGACGCGCCGCTCGATCTCGTCCTCCGGGAAGGGCGGCTGCCGGTTTCCGATCACCGCCCGTGCGTACTCGTCCGTCTGCAACAACCCGTGGATCACCGAGTTGTTGTACGCGCACAGCTCGACCGACTCGGACTCCAGCTTCTTCAAGTCCCGTACCTTCTTGGGGTACCTGACCGCGGCCACGTCCGCCTTCAGCGCCGCGACTTTGCCGTCCGCGCCCGTGACCTCGTCCGTGCGGTCCAGGAACTCCGGCCGGGGGATCCGTCGGCCGCGTTCCACGGAGGAGACCGTCTCCTCCCCGTAACCGATCGCCGCGCCCAATTCCGTCTGGGTGAGGCCGGATGCCTCCCGCCAGAGCTTCACCTGCCGGGCCACGGCCTTCATCACCGCATTGGCCTCGTCGTCGTCCATTCCCGTGTCCCAGTCATCCACGTCTGCCGCCGCCCCTCCGCCGAGCCGTACGCGTCCAACTCCGGTTGCCTCTGCCCCGTCACCCCGGACGACCCGGACAGAGCCGGACCGCAGCCGGACAGTCGCCGTGAGCACGGGCGTCGGCCCTTCCCAGGCTAGATACGTACGACCACGCTGTGTGACATGAATCAGCGAATGGCCCAAATCGGCAATTCCGTCGCAGGGCCAGCGGCGGACCCTGCCCTGGCGCCCCGGTACTCCGTACCGCTCTCCGCCACCCGTCGGGGGGCGCGGCTGGCCCGGCTCCTGGCCGCAGAGCAACTGCACTCGTGGGGGCTGCCGCTGGACCCGGCCCGGTTGATCGTCGCTGAGCTGGCGGCGAATGCTGCGCTGCACGGTCGCGTTCCCGGACGGAGCTTCCGTCTCACGCTCGCCGTCGCGCCGCCCGCCACGCTCCGTATCGAAGTGACGGACACCCGGGGTGATCGGCTGCCCATTCGCACGTACACCGCCGAGGCCCCGGCCGAGTCCGGCTACGGGCTACTGCTCGTCGGGGAGTTGGCGGACCGCTGGGGTGTCGGGGACGGGCCGGTGCCGTGCCGGCCTGGGCGGAACTCGACTTCGATGCCTGACGCCGAACGTCGGACCGGAGCCCGGAAACGCGGGATCCGGTGAGCCGGACGGCGGTGCGGCGGGCGGTCAAGGACAAAGAACCCGGGGGAAAGAACCTTCCAAACCCACCAAACCTCGGATGTGTCACCCATGGGGGTGAAACGCCTCAACTCGGCTGGCGTGGCGGCGGGTTGGGCGGGCAGTCTCGGCCGTGACAACCGCAGACATGCGACGGCCCCCGCCGGGACGGCAATCCCAGTGCGAGGGCCTGACCACAAAAGGAAGCCAGAACCTTCCCGATGGCTGAGAAGCAGCTTAGCGCCGCCGTGCGCCCGCGCCCCCGTGTTCGGCGAAGTGCCGCCCGCACCGGGGTCACCCATATCAGGCACCACCAGCCCGACCGCTACACGATCATCGGCAACCACCTCGCCCAGCACCGCGAACTGTCGCTGACCGCGATCGGGGTGGGCACCCACATCCTGTCGCTGCCCGAGGGCGCCTCCGTCGACATCCGGACCCTCGCCGCCCGCTTTCCCGAAGGGCGCGACCGGATCGCCTTCGCCCTGCGGGAGCTGGAGGCGCAGGGGTACATCGAGCGGGTGCGGGAGCGGACACCCGGTGGCCGGGTGATCACGCGGACCTACGCCCACAATGACCCCGCCGGCCGTGTCCGGGGCGTGGCGGCGGACGAGCGGGTCGCACCTCCGCCTCCGCCTCCTTCGCCTTCGCCTTCGCATTCGCCTTCGCCTTCGCCCGAGCCTGTGCGCGTGCCGTCGGTGCCGTCGGTGCCGCCGGTGCCGCCCGAGCCCGCGGCGGCTCCCGGTTCCCGTACGCCTCCCCACGGCCCCGCCGTCGCGCTGCTCGCGGGCCTGCGCCGCACCGACGAGCGGCTCACCCTCCCCGAGCGGGACGTGCGCCGTCTCGCCCCGGGGGTCACCGCCTGGTTCGTGAACGGCGCCACCGCGGCGGCCGTCCACCGCACCCTGACGGCGAACCTCCCGGCCGAGGTGACGAACCCGGCCGGGCTGCTCGCCCACCGCCTGCGGGAGTTGCTGCCGCCGCCGCTCCCAGCGGATGCGGCGATCCCGGCGGGCCCCGGCCGGGGCGGCGGGCCGCGCCCGCATCCGCTCCAGACCTGCGAGGGGTGCGACCGCGCCTTCCGCGCCCTGGAGCCGGGGCGCTGCCGCGACTGCCGGGACGGCCGTGGCGATCCGGCGGGCGAAGACGCCGTTCTCGCGGCCTGATCACCCGACGCCGAGTCGGCAAAGGCACGTGCGGGGCGGGCGTAGCGTGGGCCGTATGACGAAGTACGGAAGCTTCCCAGGGGCCCGGCCGCGGCGGCTGCGTACCACCCCCGCCATGCGGCGGATGGTGGCCGAACACCGGCTGCACCCGGCCGACCTGATCCTTCCCGCGTTCGTGCGGGAGGGCATCAGCGAGCCGGTAGCGATCTCCGCGATGCCGGGCGTCGTCCAGCACACCCGCGACACCCTGCGGAAGGCCGCAGTGGAGGCGCGGGAGGCCGGGGTCGCCGGGATCATGCTGTTCGGTGTGCCGGAGGACGCGAAGAAGGACGCGGCCGGTACGGCGGGCACGGACCCCGAGGGCATTCTCCAGGTCGCCATCGGGGACGTCCGGGCCGAGGTGGGCGACGATCTCGTGATCATGTCGGACCTGTGCCTGGACGAGTACACCGACCACGGCCACTGCGGCGTCCTGGACGCCGAGGGCCGCGTCGACAACGACGCGACGCTGGAGCGCTACGCCGAGATGGCGCAGGTGCAGGCCGACGCGGGCGCCCATGTGGTGGGCCCCAGCGGCATGATGGACGGCCAGGTCGGCGTCGTCCGGGACGCGTTGGACCAGACCGGGCACGAGGACGTGTCGATCCTGGCCTACACCGTCAAGTACTCGTCGGCGTTCTACGGGCCGTTCCGCGAGGCGGTCGGCTCGTCGCTCCAGGGCGACCGCAAGACCTACCAGCAGGACTCGGCCAACGTCCGCGAGTCGCTGCGCGAGCTGGCGCTCGACCTGGACGAGGGCGCCGACATGGTCATGGTCAAGCCGGCGCTGCCGTACCTGGACGTCCTCGCCAAGATCGCGGACGCGGTCGACGTGCCGGTCGCGGCGTACCAGATCTCCGGTGAGTACGCGATGGTCGAGGCGGCCGCCGAGAAGGGCTGGATCGACCGGGACAAGGCGATCCTGGAGACCCTGACGGGGATCAAGCGGGCCGGCGCGAACATGATCCTCACCTACTGGGCGACGGAGGTCGCGCGAGGGCTCTGAGGCACCCGGCACTCCTCGGTCCCGGCAGCCGGCACTCCTCGGTCCCGTCCCCGGCCTTCGGGGGCGGGACCTTCGGATGCCGATGTTTTGCCCACCACACCCCGGGCACGCGACCTGTTGTCAAGGAAAACCCCGACCGAACGAGGAGAGGGCGACCATGACCGCCAAGCGCACGATGCAGGCCAAGGGTGCACAGGCACGGGGCAGCCTCAAGGAGGCCGCGGGCCGTGCGACGGGCAACCGTCGGATGCAGGCGGAGGGGCATGCGGAGAAATCCGCCGGCCGCTCGCTGGACGCCGCCCAGAAGACCAAGCACACCCTGCGCGGGCATTGACGCTCAGCGCCCCGCCCCCGCCCCGACGGGCGGGAACGGGGTGAGCGACAGAAGGGTGGCCCCGGCGGTATCCGCCGGGGCCACCCTTCTGCGATGCGTCCGCCGGGCCGTCAGAGCCGCTCGGGCGTCCGGATGCCCAGCAGCGCCATGCCCTGGTGGAGGGTGCGGGCCGTCAGGTCGCAGAGGAAGAGGCGGTTCTCGACGACCTCGGCCGGGTTGTCCGCACTGACGACCTGGCACTGGTCGTAGAACGTCGTGAACAGCGAGGCGAGGCCGTAGAGGTACGCGGCGAGCTTGTGCGGCTCGTACGACTCGGCCACCTCGGCCAGGGTCTCGCCGAACTGGTCCAGATGCAGGCCCATCGCCCGCTCGGCCGGGGCCAGTTCGAGCTCCGGGTGGGCCACCGGGCGCGCCTCGCCGGCCCGCCGGATGATCGAGCGGATACGGGCGTACGCGTACTGGAGGTACACGGACGTGTCGCCGTTCAGCGAGACCATCTGGTCCAGGTCGAACTTGTAGTCGCGGCTGGCGGACGTCGACAGGTCGGCGTACTTGACCGCGCCGATGCCGATCTGGGTGCCGTTCTCGACGATCTCTTCCTCGGTGAGGTTGATCTTCTCGTTGTTCTTCTCGCGCACGACCGCCGTCGCCCGCTCGATCGCCTCGTCCAGCAGATCCACCAGCCGGACCGTCTCGCCCTCACGGGTCTTGAAGGGCTTGCCGTCCTTGCCCAGGACCGTGCCGAAGGCGAGCTGGACGGCTTCCGTCCCGTCGTTCAGCCAGCCGGCCCGGCGGGCGGTCTCGAAGACCATCTTGAAGTGCAGGGACTGCCGGGCGTCGACGACGTACAGCAGGGTGTCGGCGGAGAGGTTCTGCACCCGGTCGCGGATCGCGGAGAGGTCGGTGGCGGCGTAGCCGTAGCCGCCGTTGGACTTCTTCACGATCAGGGGCACCGGGTTGCCGTCCGGCCCCTTCACGTCGTCGAAGAAGACGCACAGCGCGCCCTCGGAGCGCACCGCGACGCCGGACTCCTCCAGCAGCCGGCAGGTCTCCTCCAGCATGTCGTTGTAGCCGGACTCGCCGACGACATCGGGGTCGTGGATCTTCATGTCGAGCTTGTCGAAGACCGAGTAGAAGTAGATCTTCGACTCGTCGACGAAGCGCCGCCACAGCGCGAGGGTCTCTTCGTCGCCCGCCTGGAGGTCGACGACCCGGCGCCGGGCCCGCTCCTTGAACTCCTCGTCGGAGTCGAAGAGGGCGCGGGACGCCTTGTAGAGGCGGTTGAGGTTCGACATGGCCTCCTCACCGGAGACCTCGCCGCCCGACTCGCCCTTGTGGTCCAGCTCGTGCGGGTGCTCGATCAGGAACTGGATGAGCATGCCGAACTGGGTGCCCCAGTCGCCGATGTGGTGCCGGCGGACGACCTTCTCGCCCGTGAACTCCAGGATCTCGACCATCGCCGCGCCGATCACCGCGGACCGCAGATGACCGACGTGCATCTCCTTCGCGACGTTCGGCTGCGCGTAGTCGATGACGGTCGTGCCGGCCCCGGCGGCGTACGGCACACCCAGCCGGTCGTCGGCGGCGCGCCCGGCCAGGGTCTTGATGATCGCTTCGTCCGCGACGGTGATGTTGAGGAAGCCGGGCCCGGAGACCTCGATCTCCTTGAGGACGCCGTCCGCCCCGATCGCGTCGACGACCTTGCCCGCCAGCTCCCGCGGATTGCCCTTGAGCTTCTTCGCCAGCGCCAGCATGCCGTTGGCCTGGAAGTCGGCCCGGTCGCTGCGTCGCAGCAGCGGGTCCGCGGAACCGGCCTCCGGCAGGGCTGCCGAGAGGGCGTCCGCGACGCGCTGATGGACCGTAGCTGCGAGGGAAGTGACCGAGGCCATGGGGATGAGCCGTTCCGTTGGAGTGGAAAGGGTTTGCCAGCGAGTATCCCACGCCGATACCACTGAATTTCTGTCCGGTCGAGGTCTGGGAGAATGGCACCGTCAGGCTTTTGTGCATCGGACGGCGACGTCGGGCGCACGACAGGGCGCAACGAGCAAGCACCAGGAAGAGGAAGGGCCGATCGTGGCTCAGCAGAGCACCGAGACCGACTGGGTCTCCAGGTTCGCGGACGAGGTCATTGCCGAGGCGGAGCGCCGCGCCCCGGGCAAAGTGACATCAGGTGCTCCCGCACCGGTGATCGTCTGCGCCTCGGGCCTGAGCCCGTCCGGCCCGATCCACCTCGGCAACCTCCGCGAGGTCATGACCCCGCACCTGGTCGCGGACGAGATCCGCCGCCGCGGCCACGAGGTCCGTCACCTCATCTCCTGGGACGACTACGACCGCTACCGCAAGGTCCCGGCCGGCGTCGCGGGCGTCGACGACTCCTGGGCCGAGCACATCGGCAAGCCGCTGACCTCGGTACCGGCGCCCGCCGGCTCCGCGTACCCGAACTGGGCCGAGCACTTCAAGGCCGCCATGACCGAGGCGCTCGCCGAGTTGGGCGTCGAGTACGACGGCATCAGCCAGACCGAGCAGTACACCTCCGGCGTCTACCGCGAGCAGGTCCTGCACGCGATGAAGCACCGCGCCGAGATCGACGCGATCCTCGGGCAGTACCGCACGAAGAAGAGCCCGGCCAAGAAGTCGCAGAAGCCGGTGGACGAGGCCGAGCTGGAGGCCGCCGAGGGTTCCGGAGCGGCCGCCGAGGACGACGGCAGCGGCGGCTCGGCGGGCTACTTCCCGTACAAGCCCTACTGCGGCCGATGCGAGAAGGACCTCACCCTCGTCACCTCGTACGACGACGAGACCACCGAGCTGGCCTACACCTGCACGGCGTGCGACTTCGCCGAGACCGTCCGGCTGAGCGAGTTCCACCGCGGCAAGCTGGTCTGGAAGGTCGACTGGCCGATGCGTTGGGCCTACGAGGGCGTGGTCTTCGAGCCGTCCGGTGTCGACCACTCCTCGCCGGGCTCGTCCTTCGTCGTCGGCGGTCAGATCGTCCGCGAGATCTTCGACGGCGCCCAGCCCATCGGCCCCATGTACGCCTTCGTCGGCATCAGCGGCATGGCCAAGATGTCGTCGTCCAAGGGCGGCGTCCCCACCCCGGGCGACGCGCTGAAGATCATGGAGGCGCCGCTGCTGCGCTGGCTCTACGCACGCCGCAGGCCCAACCAGTCCTTCAAGATCGCCTTTGACCAGGAGATCCAGCGGCTCTACGACGAGTGGGACAAGCTGGCGTCCAAGGTCGCCGACGGCTCGGCGCAGCCCGCCGACGCCGCCGCCTACAAGCGCGCCGTCGGCACCGCCGCCGGCGAGCTGCCCACGACGCCGCGCCCGCTCCCGTACCGCACCCTGGCGTCCGTCATGGACATCACCGCCGGCCACGACGAGCAGACGCTGCGGATCCTGAGCGACCTGGACCCCGCCAACCCGGTCGCCTCGCTGGACGAGACCAGGCCGCGGCTCGACAAGGCCGAGTACTGGATCACCAGCCAGGTCCCGGCCGAGCAGCGCACCATCGTGCGCGACGAACCCGACCAGGAGCGGCTCGACGCCCTCGACGACCAGGGGCGCGCCTCGCTGCGACTGCTGCTCGACGGGCTGGACGACCACTGGTCGCTGGACGGCCTGACCACCCTGGTCTACGGCGTGCCGAAGATCCAGGCGGGCCTGGAGCCGGACGCCAAGCCGACGCCGGAACTCAAGGTCGCCCAGCGCGGGTTCTTCGCGCTGCTCTACCACCTGCTGGTGGGCCGGGACACCGGGCCGCGGCTGCCCACCCTGCTGCTGGCCGTGGGCGCCGACCGGGTGCGCAAGCTGCTCGGCGGCTGAGCGGGCCGGCCTGCCGCTGAGTCGTACGGCCCGATGCCGGCGTGCGACTTACGGATGAGGACGGGCTCGGCCCCGGGGACGAGGATCCCCGGGGCCGAGCCCGTCACGCTATGGGCATGAGGGGATTCATCGGATTCATCGCCATGCTCCAGGGGGCCGTGGCCTTCATCGGCCAGGTCTTCTTCGACAAGAGCTGGGGACTGCTGTCCCACTTCTTCGATCTGCCCGCCGCCGCCCACCTCGGCGTGTTCGCGGTCGGCGCGGGGCTCGCCGTGTGGGGGGACATCGACAAGAAGCGCAAGGAGAAGCAGGCGGGGTCGGGAGCCGTCGGCTGAGGGGGGTCCCGTGGTCCTCGGCCAGGAGCCGGGCTACGGGATGTGCCCGGTCTCGGCTACGGGATGTGCCCGGTCTCGGCTCCGAGAAGTGCTCCGTATCGGCTACGGGATGTGCTCGGTCTCCATCTCCATACGGAAGCGCGCCTGGAAGTCCCGTACGAACGTGCGCAGGTAGTTCTCGGTCAGCGGGCCGCCGTCCCGCCCCGTCACCCCGTAGGAGTCGAGCAGATAGCGGGCGAACTGCCGGGTGTCGGGGAAGTAGTTCTTCTCCGCGACGTAGGTGCGGTACGCGCCGTAGTACGCCTCGTCGCGCGGGACGTCGTCGGGGAGCGCGGAGACCGGGGGCAACGACTCGGGTTCGGGCTCGGGTTCGGGGACGTACCCGCGCTGCTCGGGGAGCGGCAGCGGGTCACCGGCACTGCCCAGGGGGCGACTGCGCCCGGGGCCGACGGGGACGGTCAACTGGCTTGCCACGGCGGCCGGTTCGGGGGCCGGGGGCGAGGCCGCGAAGTCGCCGGTGGCCTCGTAGGCGGCCCCGCCGGTGATCTCTGCGTCGCTCTGGGCCCGGAGGGCGGCCCTGTCGGCGGTCTCGGTGGCGGTCTCGGTGGCCGTCCCGGTGGCGGCCCGGCCGGCGGTTTCGCGCACCGGCTCCGGGGTATCGGCCGCCGGCGCCTGCTCCGCGCCCGGTCGGGGCACCACGGCAGGCGTGGACTCCGCCACCACCCCCACCGGCATCAGTACGGGCGGAACGATCCCCGCGGCCGTCAGCCCGGCCGGCGCCGTCCTCGCCAGCGGCACGCCGTACCGCGCCAGCCGCAACGGCATCAGCGACTCGACCGGCGCCCGGCGCCGCCACGCGCGCCCGTAGCGGGCCCGCAGCCGCGCCTGGTAGACGAGGCGATCCTGTTCGAGCCGGATGACCTCGTCGTAGCTGCGCAGCTCCCACAGCTTCATCCGTCGCCACAGCCGGAACGTGGAGGGGAACGCCAGCAGCCAGCGGGTGAGCCGCACGCCCTCCATGTGCTTGTCGGCCGTGATGTCGGCGATCCGGCCGACGGCGTGCCGGGCGGCCTCGACGGCCACCACGAACAGCACCGGGATCACCGCGTGCATCCCCACACCCAGCGCGTCGGGCCAGGCGGCCGCGCCGTTGAACGCGATCGTCGCGGTCGTCAGCACCCATGCTGTCTGGCGCAGCAGCGGGAACGGGATACGGATCCAGGTCAGCAGCAGATCGAGTGCCAGCAGCACCACGATCCCCGCGTCGATGCCGATCGGAAAGACGACGGAGAAGCTTCCGAAGCCCTTCTTCTCGGCCAGCTCGCGCACCGCCGTGTACGAGCCGGTGAACCCGATGGCCGCGATCAGTGCCGCCCCGGCGATGACCACACCGATCAGGATGCGGTGCGTTCGAGTCAACTGCGCCGTCTTCGTCGCGGACACCCGCGGTCCTCCCCGGCCTCGGCGAAATGGCGCGCCTAGCGTGGCACACGGCGATCCGGCGCCGGAGAGGGCCCTGGGCGGCCGGCGGTCAGCCGTTCGTCTTGACGGCGGCCCCGACGGCCTCCTTGGCGGCGGACTGGGCCTGCTTCAGCAGGTCGGCCTTCTTCGGGGCGTCGGCACCGGCCAGGCCGGCGCCGTTGTAGTTGACCGTGACGACGATGTTCGACGTGCGGGCGACGACGGTGGTGTTCTTGAAGGCGTTGCCGTCCTTCTTCACGTCGTACGTGACCGCGGTGGCCTCGTCGCCCGTGCCGGAGGTCTTGGTGGTCTCCAGCTTCTTGGCGCCGGAGGCGTCCTTAGCGTCGGCGACCTGCTTGGCGTAGAACTCCGTGGCCCGCTTCTCGCCGGAGCCGACGTTGGGGTTGGGGTCGGAGTCGTAGCGCTGGAAGGCGACGTCGAGCCAGCGGAACTGGGTGCCGTCGACGCCGTTCTCGTCCGAGCTGTTCCACGAGCAGGTGCCGTGCGCCGTGACATCGGCGGACTCGCCCTGGTCGCCGGCCTTCTCCTTGGCCTTGGGCACCAGCTTGCCGAGGGTGTCCTTGGAGAACGCCTGACACGGGTTCGGCAGCTTCTTGAACTTGGCGGCAGCGACGGTCGGCGACGGGCTGGCCGACTTGCCGGGCGCCGCGGACGATTCGGTGGAGCTCTTGGTGTCCGAGCCGGAGCAGCCGGCGACGAGCATCACCGGGACTGCTGCGCAGGCGAGAAGGCTGGCGAGTCGCTTGGCTGATCGGTGCATGGTTCCTTCGCTGTTCGTCGTCGTGACTGCGGCCCCTCTCGCGCACGAGGCCGTACGAGGCCGTACGAGGGTCCGCACGGGGCCGGGGCTAGACGGCACGGTACGCGGCGGAGCGGGGCCGGTGACCGTTTCGTGTCGTTCGGCCAGGTGAAGAATCAGCGCCAATCCCATAGATGCCGGGCTACTGGCGCCATTCGCGCAATTCGGGCTATTCGCTCAGGTTGTCGGCCAGCTCGCCGGCCAGTGAACGGGCCTTGTCCTGCAGTTCCTGGCTCTCCGGCAGATTGGCCTTGTCCGTGGACCACTGGTCGTAGGTGATCGTCACGACGACGTTCGACGTGCGAAAGACCACAGTGACGTCGCGGTGCACTCCGGAGTCCGCGGTCGCCAGATCGTCGTTCAGGAACGCCGCGTCCCCGAGATCGGCCAGGACGCGCGGCGCGGTGGAGGCGTCGGGGGCCGTGCTCGCCTCGGCGGACGGCGACGCGGGGCTGCCGGATGCCTTCCCCTTGGCGTCCGCCGGGTCCTTGGCGTCCGCCGGGCCCTTGGCGCCCTTGCCGGACTGCGCCCGCGGCTTGCCCTGGGTGGACGGCGGCGGCGTGGTGGGGGTGCCGGATCCGTCGGACGGGATTTCGGCGGCCGACTCCTTGCCGGTGTAGATCTCCTGCGCCCGGTCGTCGTCGCTGACGGCCGGGTCGTACGAGACCACCCGCACGATGTCGAGCGCCAGGTGGCGGGTGCCCTCGGTCGTCTCGCGCTTCCAGCGGCAGCCGACGCGGCGGTCGGTGTCGTAGGTGACGTCGGGCTGGCCGGCGTAGATCTTCTCGGTGTCGGCGCGCGAAAGCTGCCGGTCGTCGCCGGGCAGCAGGTTGCGTACGGTGCTGCGCGCGGGGAGCCCGCAGGCCTCCGGGAGGGTTTGGTAGCGGCCCGGCTCGGCGGCCTGGGCCGAGGTCGAGGCGTCGCCGCTCTTGGCGTCGGTGGCCCCGCCGTCGGTGCTGGAGCCGCCGGTGCAGCCGGTGAGGCCGACGGCGAGCGCCGCGGCGGCCATCAGTGCGGCACCGGGGACGAACGACTTCCGTTGCGTGGTGCGTCGCATCGTTCGCGGCTCCTTTCCTGTGGAGTCCCCCACGAAATGTGGTTGCCGCCGAGCGGCGGCCGATGGACACAATGTCTACCGCACGTCCCGCCGCGGACGCCGGTCGACTGTCCAAGATCAGATGAGTTGTCCGTGATTTGCGTTTTATCTGCTTTTCGGGGGAATGGGGGAGTTATGCCGTACACCGAAGTGCCCGGTGCGCAGGTACCGATCCGGATGTGGACGGACCCGGCCACGGTCGAGGACGGCGCGATGCAGCAACTGCGCAATGTCGCCACGCTGCCGTGGATCAAGGGCCTGGCCGTGATGCCGGACGTGCACTACGGCAAGGGGGCCACCGTCGGCTCGGTGATCGCGATGCACGGAGCGGTCTGCCCGGCGGCGGTCGGTGTCGACATCGGCTGTGGCATGAGCGCGGTCAAGACCTCGCTCACCGCCAACGACCTCCCCGGCGATCTCTCCCGGCTCCGCTCCAAGATCGAGCAGGCGATTCCGGTCGGGCGCGGCATGCACGACCACGCGGTCGACCCCCGTCGGATGCACGGCTTCGCGACGGCGGGTTGGGACGACTTCTGGGCGCGGTTCGACGGGGTGGCCGAAGCGGTCAAGTTCCGTCAGGAACGGGCCACCAAGCAAATGGGCTCGCTGGGCGCGGGCAACCACTTCTGGGAGCTGTGCCTCGACGCCGACGATGCGGTGTGGATCATGCTGCACTCCGGTTCGCGCAACATCGGCAAGGAACTCGCCGAGTACCACATGGGCGTGGCCCAGAAGCTGCCGCAGAACCAGGGACTGGTCGACCGCGACCTCGCCGTCTTCATCGCGGACACCCCGCAGATGGCGGCGTACCGCAACGACCTCTTCTGGGCGCAGGAGTACGCGAAGCACAACCGCGACATCATGATGGCGCTCTCCCAGGACGTCGTCCGCCGCGAGTTCAAGAAGGCGAAGGTGACCTTCGGCGACGTCATCTCCTGCCACCACAACTACGTGGCGGAGGAGCGGTACGACGGCATGGACCTGCTGGTGACCCGTAAGGGCGCGATCCGCGCGGGCAGTGGTGAGTACGGCATCATCCCGGGTTCGATGGGCACTGGCTCGTACATCGTCAAGGGCTTGGGGAACGCCGCGAGTTTCCACTCCGCCTCGCACGGCGCCGGCCGCAGGATGAGCCGCAACGCGGCCAAGAAGCGCTTCTCGACGCGGGATCTGGAGGAGCAGACGCGGGGTGTGGAGTGCCGTAAGGACTCCGGCGTCGTGGACGAGATCCCCGGCGCGTACAAGCCGATCGAGCAGGTCATCGACCAGCAGCGGGACCTGGTGGAGGTCGTCGCCAAGCTCAAGCAGGTCGTCTGCGTGAAGGGCTGAGGGGCAGCACGCCACGTGATCGACAGGGCCCCGGACCGGATGTGGTCCGGGGTGGTCGGCGCAGGTGGCGGGCGCGGCGGCGACGATGTCCTCGTTCAGGTTTCGACCTTCGACCACGACCTGGAGCGACCGCCGCCCGCAGCACGCCTCATGGCGTCAGCACGGCGTCAGCTGTTCTGGCCATGCCACTGTTCTGGCCATGCCTCCCGGTCTTGACTGGACAGAGTCAAGACGCAACTAGAAGATCGTCGGGCAGCAGTGCTGCAGGCATCGTCGGGGGCGGGCCAGTGAAACCTGTTTTACCTCCGAGTCACGCCGCGTCGGCCCCCTGACACATCGGAGGAAATCCACAGATGAGCTTCGGCAACCCGCACAACCCCTACGGCCAGCAACCGCCGCAGGCCCCGTACGGAGCTCCGCAGCAGCCGGGACAGTACGGCTACCCGCAGCAGGCCGCGCCGGGCTACGGCCACCCGCAGCAGCCGGGGATGGGGCCCGTCGGGCACGGGGCGTACGGGGCGTACGCGAGCTGGGGTGCCCGCTTCGGTGCCACTCTGATCGATTTCCTGATCGCCGTAGTCGTGCCGATCATCATGGTCGCCATCTCGATGCTTCTCAGGCACACATGGGGCTCGGACTGCGAATACCTCGACATTGGGTGCACGAACGCCGCGAAGAGAGAAATACTCCCCTTCATAGTCGCCCTGTGGGTGCTCGCCTTCCTGTGGCTCGTCGTCGCCAACATCTTCGTCCTCGTCAAGGAGGGCAAGGGCGCGTCGCCGGGCAAGAAGGCCATGAAGATCCGGCTCATCCGCGAGGAGACCGGCCGGCCGCTCGGCTTCGGCAGGGCCCTGCTGCGCCGGATCTGCCACGGGCTGGACAGCGCGCCGTGCAGCATCGGCTACCTGTGGCCGGCGTGGGACGCCAAGGGCCAGACCTTCGCGGACAAGGTCATGCGCACCGTGGTCGTCAGCACGGAGTAGGTCAGGGCCGAGTAGGTCAGGACCGAGTCGGTCGGTGCCGAGCCGGCCGGCGTCGAACCGGCCGGCGGTCGCGCCCATCCCGTCCGAAGGCCCCCTCGCATGCGCGCGAGCGGGGCCTTCGCGGCGCTCGGCCGGGACACCGCGGCGCGGCGCCGGAAGGGTGCGGCGCGGCGCCGGAAGGGCGCCGCGCCGCGGTGTCAACGGGCCCGGTGGACCTTGGAGTTGGATGCCTGCGCACGCGGACGGACGACCAGGAGGTCGATGTTGACGTGCGGTGGGCGGGTGACGGCCCAGGTGATGGTGTCGGCGACGTCGTCCGCGCTGAGCGGCTCGGCCACGCCCTCGTAGACCTTGGCGGCCTTGGTGCTGTCGCCACGGAAACGGGTGGTGGCGAACTCGTCGGTCTTGACCATGCCGGGCGCGACCTCGAGGACCCGTACGGGCTCGCCGCACAGTTCCAGGCGCAGGGTTTCGGCGATGACGTGTGAGCCGTGCTTGGCGGCGACGTAGCCGCCGCCGCCTTCGTAGGTGCCGTGGCCCGCGGTGGAGGACACCACGACGACCGTTCCGTCGCCGGAGGCGGTGAGGGCGGGCAGCAGCGCCTGGGTCATGTGGAGCACGCCGAGGACGTTGACCTCGTACATCGCGCGCCAGTCGGCCGGGTCGCCGGTGGCGACCGGCTCCGCGCCCAGGGCGCCGCCGGCGTTGTTGACCAGCACGTCGATGGAGGGGTAGCGGTCGAGGGAGGCCGCGAAGGCGTCGACGGCGGCGCGGTCGGTGACATCGAGGGCGTATGCCTCGGCGTGCGGCAGCTCGGCGGCGAGCGCCTCGATGCGGTCCTTGCGGCGGGCGGTCAGGACGACGCGGTATCCGGCCGCGGCCAGCTGCCGTGCGGTCGCGGCGCCGATGCCGCTGCTCGCTCCGGTGATGACGGCGGTGCGGCCCTCGGCGATATGGCCCTCGGCGGTGCGGTCGTCGGCGGTCATGCTTTCTCCTTGGGCCAGGACGGTGTGCGGTCCCCTGGGGCTGATCGAGCCGGGAGCCGACGGGCGGTAGACGGCCAGGATATGCAGGCGGCGTCACCGGCCCCGTGGGGCGTACATGATCACTGCCATGCCGGCCAGGCAGATGAGCGCGCCGATGACGTCCCAGCGGTCGGGGCGGTAACCGTCCGCGACCATGCCCCAGGCCAGCGACCCGGCGACGAACACGCCGCCGTACGCGGCGAGGATGCGACCGAACTCGGCGTCCGGCTGGAGAGTCGCCACAAAGCCGTACAGCCCCAGGGCGATCACCCCCGCGCCGATCCAGACCCAGCCCCGGTGCTCCCGGACCCCCTGCCAGACCAGCCAGGCTCCGCCGATCTCGAAGAGAGCGGCGACCACGAACAGGGCGATGGAGCGGGCGATCAGCATGGACGCCAGGGTAGAGAGCGGACGTCCGGGCAGTGCCGGGCGCGTGCCCGCGGGGGCCGGTGTCGGTCCCCTGTGAGAGCTTCGGGGCATGCTCATCGAACGTGCCTACGTGGACCTCCCGCAGGGCGGGGACGCGGCCCCGGACGGCTGGCCCTGGACGGTGCCGTGCGTACGGCAGCTGGTCGAGGAAGGGCTGACGTTCCGAGCGCCGGTCACCTTCCTCGTGGGGGAGAACGGCTCGGGAAAATCGACGGTGGCGGAGGCGCTGGCCGAGGCTTTCGGGCTGGATTCGTACGGTGGGTCGGCGGGCTACAAGTACGCGAGTTCGCGGGCGCCGTCGGAGCTCGGTGGGCTGCTGCGCTTCGATCCCACGCACGCCGGGCGCCGGATGGTGCGGGGGCCGCGCACCCGCCGCCGCGGATTCTTTCTGCGGGCCGAGACCGCGCTGGAGGCCCTGAGCGCCGAGCGCCGGGCGCAGCGGCTGTCACAGGACCCGGACGAGCTGAGCCACGGGGAGGGCTTTCTGCTGGCCTTCCGTGAGCGGTTCGCGCAGCCGGGGTTGTATGTGATGGACGAGCCGGAGGCGGCGCTGTCCTTCTCCTCCTGTCTTCAACTGGTGGGCCTGATGGACGAGTTGGCTGCCATCGGTGCGCAGATCGTCTGTGCCACGCATTCGCCGGTGCTGACGGCGCTGCCCGGCGCCGGGATCGTCGAATTCGGAGAGCACGGCATGCGCCCGGCCGAGTGGGCGGAGCTGGGCCTCGTCGATCACTGGCGCCGCTATCTGACCGATCCCCGGGCCTATCTGCGGCATGTGCTCCACGGCTCATGAACCGACGGTCCACGGCTTTTCGTGAACCGTCATGAGCCGACGGTCCACAGCGCTTCGTGAGCCGGCGGTCCGCGGCTACGAACCAGCGGCGACCAGCGGGCCGGACGGGCCGGCGTCCGCGCGCGCGTCGGCTGCCCCGGTCCAGCGTATGAGAGCGGTGCGCAGGGCCGCGGCCCGCTCGGCAGGGCTGGTGGCGTCGGTGGCCCAGGCGACATAGCCGTCGGGGCGGACGAGCAGGGCCGTGCGGCGGTCGCTGCGCCAGGCGGCGGTGATGACGTTGTCGGCGGCGGGGCGTGGGGCGCCGGGCTCGCCGGCGGGGGTGATGAGGACGAACGCGCCCCGGCGGAGGAGTTCGTAGAGCCGGCTGCCGTCGGCCAGGCGGATGTCAGGGGCGCGCCGGCCGGCCAGGGGATGGGCGCCGCGCGCGGCGCCATAGGCGATGTCGATACCGGAGACGGCACCGATGGCGCGGCGGGACAGCGGCGGCAGGTGGTTGATCAGCTGGGCGGCGAGCGCGCGGACCGCGCGGCCCGGCAGCGAGCGCACCAGCGCGAGCCGGATGATCGCGCCGCTGCTGCGGAGCACCGCTTTGCCCACCGGGTGCCGCTCGCTCTCGTAGCTGTCCAGCAGGGTGTCGGGGGAGTGGCCCTTGAGCACTGCCGCCAGCTTCCAGCCGAGGTTGGCCGCGTCCTGGAGGCCGACGTTCATGCCCTGGCCGCCCGCGGGGGAGTGCACATGCGCGGCGTCGCCGGCCAGGAGGACGCGGCCGACGCGGTATGCGGGGGCCTGGCGTTCGTCGCTGTGGAAGCGGGAGATCCAGCGCGGGTCGTGCATGCCGTAGTCGGTGCCGAGGGCGAGCCGGGCGACCTCACGGACCTCGGCGAAGTCGGCCGGGGTGTCGTCGTCCGCCTGGGCGTGGCGGTTCCAGCCGATGATGCGATACCAGCCGTCGCCGAACGATGCGGCCAGTGCGAAGGCGTCGCGGGTGGCGTTGACGGTGAAGGGGGACGCGGGCTCCTGGGCCAGCCGGACATCGGCGAGGACCACGGACCGGATGACGGCCTTGCCGGGGAAGGGCAGCCCGACGGCCGAGCGGACGGTGCTGCGGGCGCCGTCGGTGCCGACGACGTAGGGGGCGCGGACGCTGCCGAGGCCGTCGCCGTCGCGGAGGCGCACCGTCACCGCGTCCGTGTCCTGGTCGAGGCCGAGGACCTCGCAGCCGTGGCGGAAGGTGACACCGGCCTGCCGGGCCCGGCGCTCCAGCAGCCGCTCGACCTCGAACTGAGGGGTGATCAGCACGAACGGGAAACGGGAGGGGAGCCGGCCCGGGACGAGGGTGGCCCTGCCGAAAGCGGCGAGGCGGTCGAGCCGGTGTCCGCGGGCGATCAGCTCGTCGGCGAGTCCACGGGCGTCGAGCTGCTCGAGCGAGCGGGCGTGCACGGCCAGCGCGCGGGTGAGATTGCTGATCGTCTCGGGCCGGCGCTCCAGGAGCGTCACCCGCAGTCCCGCTTCGGCGAGATCGCCGGCGAGCAGCAGCCCGGTCGGGCCGGCGCCGACAACCACGACGTCGTCGAGCGGGGGAGTCGGGGGAGTCGGGGGCTCGGTGGTCGCGGGGGTCGTGGTCGGGTCGGTGGTGCCGGACTCGCGGTGGGTTTTCGTCATGGCGGCCTCCAATGCCCACAGGTGTTGGTCAACGCTTGTTGGCAACGGTAGGACCCGCGCGACTGGCATGTCAACACGTGTTGGCCTACATTTGTTGGCATGGCCGACCGCAGACCCTCCGACGCCCGAGCGTTCACCCCCGATGTCGCCGTCGACCCACTTCCGGTGACGCCGGTCGCCCCCGACGCCGGACACCGCCCGCGCCCCAGCCGCTCCGCGGCCACCCGTGCCGCGATCCTCGCCGCCGCCCGGGACCGCTTCGCCGCCGACGGCTACGAACGCGCCACGATCCGGGCCATCGCGAAGGACGCGGGCATCGACCCGTCGATGGTGATGCGCTACTACGGCAACAAAGAGGGCCTCTTCGCGGCTGCCTCGGAGATCGACATCAAGGTCCCCGATCTGACCCGGGTGCCGCTCGGCGAGATCGGTGCCCGACTCGTCCGACACTTCATCGAACGCTGGGAGGGCGACGAGACGCTGACCGGCATGATGCGCGTCGGCGTCACGAACGAAGCCGGCGCGGAGCGGATGCGGGGGATCTTCGCCGACCAGATCGAGCCGGTGCTCGAGGCCGTCTGCCCGGTGCCCGAGGAGGCGGAGACCCGCGCCGCGCTGATCGCGTCGCAGATCCTGGGCGTGGCACTGTGCCGTTATGTCCTGCACATGCCGTCCGTCGTCGCTCTCGGCCACGACGAGCTCATCGCCTGGCTCGCCCCCACCGTGCAGCGCTACCTGACGGCCGAACGGCCCTGAGGCTCCGCCCCCGAACAGCCCCGAGGGCCCGGCACGAACGGCCCCGAGGGCCCGGCACGAACGGCCCTGAGCCCTCTGCCCGGAGCGGCCGGAGCGGCCGGAGCGGCCCACCCTGCGCCCGCCTGCCCGCCCGCCGGCCGTTGCTCAGGACGACGACCGCTCCACCACCCGCCCCACATGTTCCTCGAACACCCGCCGTGCCTCCGGTGTCAGCGTCCGCAGGGCCACCATCGCCGTGAGGATCACATCGCACAGCTCGCTGCGGACGTCGTCCCAGGTGTGGCTGTGGCCCTTGCGCGGGTTCTGCCCCACGGCCCCGATGACGGCTTGCGCCACTTCACCGGCCTCCTCCGACAGCTTCAGGATCCGCAGCAGCCGCTCCTGTTCGGGCGGCAGCGCACTCTCGTGGTCGAGCCAGCGGACCAGCCCTGCGACGGCCTCCCACACGGCCGCCCCTTCCCACGGATCCGGGACATCGGACGCAGCATCAGACATGGCCCGATTGTGCCGCGCCGCCCCCTGTCCCTGCCTAGGGTGTGGAACAGGACAGCAGTACGGGAGGCCGTGGATGCACCAGCCGACGCCCGAAGCCCTGATCGACTTCTACGGGCTGACTCCGCTGCCGCGCGAGGGCGGGCGGTTCCGCCGCACCTGGGCCGGCCCCGAGCGCGCCGACGGGCGCCCGGAAGGGTCGGCGATCGTCATGCTGCTGACCTCCGAACCCGGCGACTTCTCCGCGCTGCACCGGCTGCCGGCCGACGAGATCTGGCACTTCTACCGAGGCGATCCGCTCACCCTGTTGCTGCTGCACGAGGACGGCACCGGCCGGACCGCCGTCCTCGGCCCGGACATCCTGGGCGGCCAGCATGTGCAGTTCACCGTCCCGGCCGGCACGTGGATGGCCGCCCGGGTCGCCGACGGCGGATCCTGGGCACTCTTCGGCTGCACCATGGCCCCCGGCTTCACCTTCGCCGACTACGAACACGGGGACGCCACCGAACTGAGCGCGCGCTTCCCCGGGGAGGCGGCGCGGATCGCCGTGCTGAGCCGGCCATGACAGAGGCGACGCCCCCCTGTGGGTCCAGCAACGACGGTGAGGGGGCGGCTGCTCCCGAGGGGCCCGCGGGCTGCGGAAGTTCGCCCGAAAGCGTGCCCGAGCGGCCGGGCCATCAGGGCCGTCGCGGCCATCCGGGCCACGGTCACCGCGGGGATCCCACCCGCCCCGGACATCACGGCCGCCCCGGGCCCGCCCACGGCCCCGCCCGGACGGCCCTGCCCGATCTCACCGGACAGGTCGTCCTGGTCACCGGCGCGGCCGGCACCATCGGCCGCGGTGTCGCGCTCCGCTTCGCCGCCGCGGGCGCCGCCGTGGTGGCGCACTACCGAACGGCTGCCGATGCCGCCCGGGCCCTCGTCAAGCAGATCGAGTCGGGCGGCGGGAGCGCCCTGGCACTGTCCGCCGACCTGGCCGCCGAGGAGGAGTGCCACCGCCTGGTGACGGAGGCGGCGGCCTGGCGCGGCCGGCTGACGGCCCTGGTCAACAACGCGGGCGTGCAGCCGACTCAAGAACTGCCGGGCATGACGCTGGCCGACTGGCGGGCGGTGGCGGACCTCAACGTGCACAGCGTCGTCGCCTGCACCCAGGCCGCGGCGGCCGTCCTGCGGGAGGGCGGCGGGTCGGTCACCCATATCGCGTCCATCGAGGCGCACCGCCCGGCGCCGCACCACGCCCACTACAGCGCGGCGAAGGCGGCGGTGGTCATGCACGCCCGCTCGGCGGCGCTGGAGTACGGGCCGTACGGCATCCGCGTCAACAGCGTGTCCCCGGGGCTGATCGCGCGTCCCGGGATCGAGAACGACTGGCCGGAGGGCGTACGGCGCTGGCAGGAAGCGGCGCCCGCCGGACGGCTCGGCCGGCCCGACGACGTGGGCGACGCCTGCGTCTTCCTCGCCTCCCCGATGGCCTCCTGGATCACCGGCCACGACCTCGTCGTGGACGGTGGCGTCTCCGCCCGCCCCGGGTGGTGAGGGGCACCACCCCGCCCGGCGTCCCGCACCACTCTTCGCAACGCCGTCCGGTAGGCAGTTGCGACGGCATCGCAGCTGGTCATGAGCCCTGTTTCGGCAGTGGCCGCAGGGGAGTCGGCGTGCCACGGTGGAGTACATGGAGCGACACCACCACCCGCACGACGGACCGCGCCGGCCTGCCGTCCGCCACCGGGTCGCGCACCTGCTGAAGCCGCACGGCCACCAAGCGGCGGACAAGACCGACCCGGCCATGGAGAGCTCGGCCGAGGGCCTGCGCACCCTGTGGGTCTCGGTGGCCGTACTGGGCCTGACCGCCGCGGTGCAGGCCGCGGTCGTCGCCTGGTCGGGGTCGGTGGCACTGCTGGGCGACACCGTCCACAACGCCGCCGACGCGCTGACCGCGGTGCCGCTGGGCATCGCCTTCGTCCTGGGCCGGCGGGCGGCCGACCGCCGCTACACCTACGGCTACGGGCGGGCGGAGGACCTGGCCGCGGTCGTCATCGTGCTGACGGTCGCCGCGTCGGCAGTGGTGGCCGCCTGGCAGGCCGTCGACCGGCTGCTGCACCCCAGGGACGTGACCCACCTGGGCGCCGTGGCGCTGGCCGCGGTGGTCGGGTGCGTCGGCAACGAATGGGTGGCCCGCTACCGCATCCGCACCGGCCGCAAGATCGGCTCGGCGGCGCTGGTCGCCGACGGACTGCACGCCCGGACCGACGGCTTCACCTCGCTCGCCGTCCTGTTGGGGGCGGGCGGTACGGCACTCGGCCTGCCTGCCGCCGATCCGGCGATCGGCCTGCTCATCACCCTGGCCATCGCGCTGGTCCTACGGGACACGGCGCGTGAGGTCTGCCGGCGCCTGATGGACGCCGTCGACCCGGAACTGGTCGAACGGGCCGAGCGCGCGCTGCGCGGCGTGCCGGGGGTGCGGGACATCGGGCCGGTGCGGATGCGCTGGATCGGCCATACGCTCCGGGCCGAGACGGCGATCGTGGTCGATCCGCGGCTGTCGGTGGTGGCGGCGCACCGGCTGGCGGTGGCCGCCGAGCACGCACTGATCCACGCGGTGCCGCGGCTGACCGCGGCCACGGTGCACACCGACCACGCCCCTCTCGACGCGACCGCCGCCGACCCGCACGCCGCGCTGGCACACCATCGCCATCACGCCACCGCTTGACGGCCCACTCCGTGGGGGCGGGCCCGCAGCCGCGCCGGAGAGCGGCCTGAACGGAGCGGCCTGAACCGGAGGGCCTGAGCGCGGAAGTGGAGCGCCACGGCCCGACCGGAGCGGTCGGGCCGTGGGGCCCGAGGCGTGGGTCAGGGCCACACCAGGCAGTACGCCTGATGGCCCGCCTCGTGCAGCCGGTGGCTGAAGTCCTGCCACTCGTGCAGGAGCTGGTAGACGCCGTAGGCGTCGCGCGGTCCGCCGCGGTCGGGAACGGTGGACCAGATGAAGGCGGCCGCGCCGACCGATTCCTCGCCGACACCGCGCAGCGGGTCGACCACGGTCATGGGGAGCTTGACGACGGCGTAATCCGGGTGCAGGACGACCAGCTCGAGCGGGGGAACCTTATGGAGCGGTATGCCCTCTATACCGGTGAGGACCATCGCGGCCATGGTCTCGGGCTTGATCTTGGTGAACATGCCGCCCATCCCGAGCTCGTCACCGCCGAGTTCCTCGGGACGCATCGAGATGGGGACCCTGGCCGCCGTGGCGCCGTTGGGTGCGCCGAAGTATTTGTACGTCACCCCCATGCGGCCGCCCCTGTTTTCCCCGACCGTGCTGCCCTCGTCGTCCTCGCGCCGGTGACGGCCGCGCTGGGCGCGCTCGGGACCCCGGTCATTGGTCCCCTCACCCAGTTCGCCACCGCGATGCATATCTCCACCCGACCACTCGCAGCTCCAGCCGCGCAACCCGATCATCGTCCCAGAGACCTCCCCCGTCACCGGCGCGTGAAACGCCCGGCCACGCGCCCCGGTACGGCTCTGAGACCATTGCTTGCGTGACTTACTCGTACGTCGCCCCAGTTTTGCAGACGCACGGGGCCTGACGCCCGGTCGAGAGCGAGAGGAATCAAAAAGGGACCGAGATGGAACCGAGTGGCGCCCCTGAGGGGTCCGCGAGGGGAATCCGTACCGTTGTCAGCCGGGCCGTGTCCGTGTGCCGCCGCCCTCCCTCCGTTTATGCAGGTCAGGATCACAGTGTCTTTTCCGTATGAAGCCCCTGTTTCGCAGTCGCTGTTCGACCGGGCGTCCGTGGTGACCCCGGGCGGCGTCAATTCCCCGGTGCGGGCGTTCCGGGCCGTGGGTGGTACGCCCCGGTTCATGGTGTCCGGTACGGGTCCGTATCTCACTGATGTTGATGGTCGTGAATACGTCGATCTGGTGTGTTCGTGGGGGCCGATGATCCTCGGCCACGCGCACCCCGAGGTGATCGCCGCGGTCCAGGAGGCGGTCGCCCGCGGCACGTCCTTCGGCACGCCCGGCGCCGGCGAGGTCGAGCTGGCAGAGGAAATCGTCGCCCGTATCGAGCCGGTCGAGCAGGTGCGGCTGGTGTCGTCGGGCACCGAGGCGACGATGTCGGCGATCCGGCTGGCGCGCGGCTTCACCGGCCGGGCCAAGGTGATCAAGTTCGCGGGTTGCTACCACGGGCACGTCGACGCGTTGCTGGCCGCGGCCGGTTCGGGCGTGGCGACCTTCGGTCTGCCCGACACGCCCGGGGTGACCGGCGCGCAGGCCGGCGACACCATCGTGCTGCCGTACAACGACATCGAGGCGGTCCGCGCCGCGTTCGCCGCGCACCAGGGCGAGATCGCGTGTGTGATCACCGAGGCGTCGGCGGGCAACATGGGCGTGGTGCCGCCGCTGCCGGGCTTCAATCAGGGCCTCAAGGACCTCTGCACCGCCAACGGCGCGCTCTACATCTCCGACGAGGTCATGACCGGCTTCCGGGTCAGCAAGGCCGGCTGGTACGGCCTCGACGGCGTCCGCCCGGACCTGATGACCTTCGGGAAGGTGATGGGCGGCGGCTTCCCGGCCGCGGCGTTCGGCGGCCGCGCGGACGTCATGGCGCACCTCGCGCCGGTCGGCCCCGTCTACCAGGCGGGCACCCTCTCCGGGAACCCGATCGCCACCGCCGCCGGTGTCGCGCAGCTGCGGCTGCTGGACGACGCGGCGTACGAGAAGGTCGACGCGGTCTCGGCCGAGCTGCGGGGACTGGTCGGCGAGGCGTTCACCAAGGCGGGTGTGGCACACCGCGTCCAGGTGGCGGGCAACATGTTCTCGGTCTTCTTCACCGACCGGGACGTGACGGACTACGACAGCGCCAAGGCGCAGGAGTCGTTCCGCTTCACCGCCTTCTTCCACGCCATGCTGGAGCAGGGCGTCTACCTGCCGCCGTCGGCCTTCGAGTCGTGGTTCGTGTCGACCGCGCACGACACGGCGGCCGTGGAGCGCATCGCCGCCGCGCTGCCGTCGGCCGCGCGGGCCGCCGCCGAGGCCACCGCATGAGCGGGCCGGACCGGGAGACGGGTGACATGAGCAGCGACGACATCACCGTGGTGCATCTGATGCGGCACGGCGAGGTACACAACCCCGAGGGCGTCCTCTACGGGCGCCGGCCCGGCTATCACCTCTCCGATCTGGGGCGGAAGATGGCCGACCGGGTCGCGGAGCATCTGGCGGAGCGGGACATCACCCATGTCGTCGCCTCCCCGCTCGAGCGGGCGCAGGAGACGGCGCTGCCGGTCGCCGGTGCCCATGACCTGGAGCCGGCCACCGACGAGCGGCTGATCGAGGCGGGCAACGTCTTCGAGGGCAAGACCTTCGGTGTCGGTGACGGCGCGCTCAAGAATCCGGGGAACTGGAAGTACCTGACGAATCCGTTCCGGCCCTCGTGGGGCGAGCCGTACATCGAGCAGGTCGTCCGGATGATGGCGGCGCTCGGTGCGGCGCGGGACGCGGCGCGCGGGCACGAGGCGGTGGCGGTCAGCCATCAGCTGCCGATCTGGATCGTGCGCAGCTTCGCCGAGCGGCGGCGTCTGTGGCACGACCCGCGGAAGCGGCAGTGCACGCTGGCCTCGCTGACGTCGTTCACCTTCCACGGCGACAAGCTCATCTCGGTCGGCTACACCGAGCCCGCGCGTGATCTGGTTCCCTCCCATCTTCTGGCGGGCGGCAAACCCGTCAAGGGAAAGGCCAAGGCTTTCGGGGCCTGATGACGCCTCAATTGGCGGTACGTCAATCGAGGACCGAAAAAGAGATTTGAGCGAGTAAACCGGAACCCCGGCGTTCGACATGCCCTCTACTCGGTTGTCCGTTTATATGGACAACGAGTACGGCGAGTACGGATGGGGTCACGGTATGCGCGCAATGAGTCGGCGGGACCTGCTGGGCATGGGAGTTGGAGCAGCGGCGGCCTTCGGCATAGCAGGCTGCTCCTCGTCCGATTCGGGCGAGGAGGCGGACAAGCAGCGGGTGCAGAACTCGGTGCAGGCCCGTTCAAAGCTCATCGGTGACGGCTCGACCGCCAATTCAGGGGCGCAGCCCAATCAGCCCAAGCGGCCCGAACGGCTGGAGCCCGGCCAGACCCCGCCGCAGTTCGTGGTGTTCTCCTGGGACGGCGCGGGAGAGGTCGGAAACGGCCTCTTCCCGCGCTTCCTCAAACTCGCGAAGGACCATGGCGCGGCCATGACGTTCTTCCTCTCCGGCCTCTACCTCCTGCCGGAGTCCAAGCGGCACCTCTACGAGCCGCCGAACAACCGGCGCGGCGCCTCCGACATCGGCTACCTCACCGATGACCACATCAAGGCGACGCTGAAGAACGTGCGCACGGCGTGGCTGGACGGCCACGAGGTCGGCACCCACTTCAACGGCCACTTCTGCTCCGGCTCCGGCGCCGTGAAGCACTGGACGCCCCGGCAATGGCAGTCCGAGATCGACCAGGCGGTGGATTTCGTCACCAAGTGGCGTACGCATACGGGGTTCACGGACATAGAACCGCTGCCGTTCGACTACCGCAAGGAATTGGTCGGCGGCCGCACCCCCTGCCTGCTCGGTCAGGAAAACCTGCTGCCGACCGCCAAGAATCTCGGATGGCGCTACGACGCCAGCTCGCCCGGCGGTCTGCAGATGTGGCCCAGGAAAAAGCTCGGCATCTGGGACTACCCGCTCCAGCAGATTCCCTTCCCGGGTCACTCCTTCGAGGTCCTCTCGATGGACTACAACATCCTCGCCAATCAGTCGCGGAACTCCACCAAGGCCCCGCCGGTGAACTACCCCGGATGGCGGCAGCAGGCCACCGACGCCTACATCGCCGGATTCCGCAGGGCCTACGAGACGAACCGCGCGCCGTTCTTCATCGGCAACCACTTCGAGCAGTGGAACGGCGGGATCTATATGGACGCCGTCGAGGAAGCGCTCAAGCGCATCGCGAACGAGAGCAACCGGGACGTGCATCTGGTGTCGTTCCGGCAGTTCACCGACTGGGTCGACGCACAGGACCCGGAGGTACTGGCCAAGCTCCAGCGGATGGGGGTCGGCGAGCGGCCGGCCGGCGGCTGGAACTCCTACCTCTCGGCGGCCTGAGTCCGTACGCCGGCCCGAGCCCGTACGTCTGACATGCCCCTTTGCGCCGGGTGCCACCGGGTGAGGGGGGGTGTGGAAGATCCGGAATCGGCCCATGCGAAACTTTTCACATGAGTGCCTGCCGTCCACGCCGCACCAGTCGTCGCCGTCTCGCCCTGTTCGGCGCAGGGGTCGCGGTGGCTTCGCTGACGCTGAGCGCCTGTGGTGAAGGCGTCTCCGGCGGCTCCTCCCAGACCAGGTTCGTCCAGGGCAAGAACGGCATCGACACCGTGCCCAAGGCCGACCGCCAGCCCGCGCCCGACCTGTCCGGTGAGACCACCACCAGCAAGAAGCGGCTCGACGTCGCCGACTACAAGGGCAAGGTCGTCATCCTCAACGTCTGGGGATCGTGGTGCGGGCCGTGCAGCGCGGAGGCGCCGAACTTCGCCAAGGTCGCGAACGCGACCAAGGCCAAGGGCGTCCAGTTCATCGGCATCAACACCCGCGACAACGAGAAGTCGCAGGCGGTCAGCTTCGAGGAGCTGCACAAGATGCCGTACCCGAGCCTGTACGACCCGACCGGCAAGCTGATGCTGCGGTTCCCCAAGGGCAGCCTCAACCCGCAGGCCATCCCCTCCACGATCGCCATCGACCGGCACGGCAGGATCGCCGCCCGCTCGCTCGGTCCGCTCACCGAGGGCGATCTGCGCAAGATGATCGCCCCACTGACCACCGAGAAGTGATCGCGTGATCGCGCTCGCCGCCGCCGCGGAGAACCAGACCGTCCTGTCCGGCGCCCTGCTCGCCGCCGTACCCGTGGCGCTGTTCGCCGGCCTCGTCTCCTTCTTCTCCCCCTGCGTCCTGCCGCTGGTTCCCGGCTACATGTCGTACGTGACCGGCGTCACCGGCACCGACCTCGGCGAGGCCCGGCGCGGCCGGATGCTCGCCGGTGCCTCCCTGTTCGTCCTCGGCTTCACCGCCGTCTTCGTCTCCACCGGCGCCCTCTTCGGCTACTTCGGCCAGGCACTCCAGGGATACAAGGACATCGTCTCGCGGGTCCTCGGTGTGCTGATGATCCTGCTCGGCCTGGCGTTCGCGGGTGTCCTGCGGCGCTTCGGCCAGCGCGAGCTGCGCTTCCACAAGAAGCCCGCCATGGGGCTGATCGGCGCGCCGGTGCTCGGCGCGCTCTTCGGGATCGGCTGGACGCCCTGCCTGGGCCCCACCTTCGCCGCCGTCAGCACCCTCTCGCTCTACGACGCCAGCGCCGGGCGGGGCGCCCTGCTCACCGTGGCCTACTGTCTGGGTCTGGGTCTGCCGTTCATCGCCGTTGCGCTGGCCTTCCGCCGGGTGCTCGGGGCGTTCGGCTGGGTCAAGCGGCACTACCAGTGGGTGATGCGGATCGGCGGCGGCATGATGATCGCCCTCGGCATCGTCCTCGTCACCGGCGTCTGGGACAGCCTGATGCAGGACCTCCAGACCTGGACGCAAAGCTTCAATGTTGGGATCTGATTGATGTCCACGAAGACCGACATCCCCCGCGAACCCGGCTCGGCGCCCGATGCGGGCGCCGAGCTCGGCGCCGCCGGATCCCAGCTCTCCACCGCCCCCCAGGAAGACGTCAGCTTCCCCTCGCTCGGCCCCATCGGCTGGGCGCGCTGGTTCTGGCGGCAGCTGACCTCCATGCGGGTGGCGCTGTTGCTGCTGTTCCTGCTCTCCATCGGGGCGATCCCCGGCTCGCTGATCCCCCAGACCAGCATCGACCCGGTCAAGGTCGAGCAGTTCAAGACCGACCACGACATGCTCGGTGCGATCTACGACAAGCTGGGCATGTTCCACGTCTACAGCTCGGTGTGGTTCTCGGCGATCTACCTGCTGCTGTTCATCTCGCTGATCGGCTGCATCGTCCCGCGCACCTGGCAGTTCGTCGGACAGCTCCGCGGCCGCCCGCCGGCCGCGCCGCGCCGGCTGACCCGGCTCCCCGCGTACACCACCTGGCGCAGCGAGGCCGAGCCCGAGGCGATCCTCGAGGCGGCGCAGCGGATGCTGAAGAAGCGCCGATTCCGGGTGCACCGGACGGGCACCGCGGTCGCCGCCGAGAAGGGCTATCTGCGGGAGGTCGGCAACCTCCTCTTCCACGTCGCGCTGATCGTCATGCTGGTGGCGTTCGCCGTGGGCAGCCTGTGGAAGTCCGAGGGCGGCAAGCTGATCACCGAGGGCGACGGCTTCTCCAACAGCCTCGTCCAGTACGACGACTTCAAGTCCGGCCCGTTCTTCGACACCGACACCATGGAGCCGTTCGGCTTCTCGCTGAAGAAGTTCGAGGCGACCTACGAGCGGACCGGGCCGCAGAAGGGCACCCCCCGCGTCTTCCGCGCCGACGTCACGTACTTCACCGGTGCGGACGGCAAGGAGCACAAGAAGGCGATCGAGGTGAACACGCCGCTCGACATCGCGGGCAACAAGGTCTTCCTGCTCTCGCACGGCTACTCGCCGGTGGTCACCGTCAAGGACGGCCGCGGCAAGGTCGTCTACCACGGCGCGGTGCCCTTCCTGCCGCAGGACCCGAAGAACTTCACCTCGACCGGTGTGGTCAAGGTGCCCGGCGCCGAGACCAAGGACGGCAAGCGCAACCAGCTCGGTTTCAACGGGCTGTTCGTACCGACCTTCGGCGGCAAGAACTCCGGGTCGATGTTCTCGCAGTTCCCCGCGCTGGACTTCCCCGTGCTGGCGGTGAACGCCTGGCACGGCGACCTGGGCGTCGACTCCGGTCTGCCGCAGAACGTCTACCAGCTCGACACCAAACGGATGAAGCAGTACAAGGACGCCAAGGGCAACATCTTCAAGAAGATGCTGCTGCCCAAGGACCGCATGGCGCAGCAGGCGAAGCAGCACGCCGGCGGCAAGGGCGGCCTCTCGAAGAAGGACCTCGAGGCCGACAGCACGATGCAGCTCCCCGGCGGCCAGGGCTCCCTCACCTTCGACGGCGTCAAGAGCTGGGCCAGCTTCAAGATCACTCACCAGCCCGGCAACGGTCTCGCACTGACCGGCGCGGTCTGCGCCCTGGTCGGCCTGGCCGGCTCGCTGTTCATCCAACGGCGCCGGATCTGGGTCCGCGCGGAGCGGGCCGCCGACGGCGTCACCGTCGTCGAGATGGCGGGTCTGGGCCGCAGCGAGTCTCCCCGGCTGCCGGACGAACTCGCCGGTCTCGCCGTGGCGCTCGGGCCGAACGCCCCGCTCGCCCCGGACGCCGGGCCCGCGGCCGACGCCGCCGACGAAGACCCGACGGAGCCCACCGACTCTGCCGATCCTGCTGATCCCTCCGAAGGAGCGCGCGCGTGAACCTCGCGGCCGCAGCCAACGAGACACTGGCCCACAACAGCAATCTGCTGGTCTATTCGGCGATGGCCGTCTACACCCTCGCCTTCCTCGCGCACATGGCCGAGTGGGTGTTCGGCAGCCGCAGCAAGGTCGGCCGCACCGCCGCCGCCCTCACGGCCGACGCGAAGGCGCCCGCCGCGGTCTCCGTCCAGGCGGCTCGGCAGGGCGGCGGGACCGCCGTCCTGGAACGCCCGAAGATCATCACGAAGGCCGCGGCCGGCAGCCGTGACGTCCCCGACGGCCCCGGCGCCGCGGGCGGCACCGAGAAGGGCGACCTCTACGGCCGGATCGCCATCTCGCTGACCGTCCTGGCCTGGGCGCTGCACGTCGCGGGCATCGTCACCCGCGCCCTGTCCGTGCAGCGTGCCCCCTGGGGCAACATGTACGAGTTCTCCACGACGCTCGGTGGCGTGGCGGTGGGCTTCTACCTGCTGCTGCTCGTCCTGAAGAAGAACGTCCGCTGGATCGGCCTGCCCCTGGTCACCACCGTCCTGCTCGACCTCGGGCTCGCCGTCTCGGTGCTCTACACCGCCAGCGACCAGCTGGTGCCCGCGCTGCACTCGTACTGGCTGTGGATCCACGTCAGCTGCGCGATCATCTCCGGTGCGGCGCTCTACGTCGGCGCGGTCGCCACGCTGCTCTTCCTCTTCCGCGACCCCTACGAGGCCAAGCTCGCCAACCCGTCGGGCAAGCAGCCCGGCGCGTTCGCCACCTCCGTGCTGGAGCGGCTGCCCTCGGCGGCCTCGCTGGACAAGTTCGCCTACCGCATCAACGCCACCGTCTTCCCGCTGTGGACGTTCACGATCATCGCGGGCGCCATCTGGGCCGGGGCTGCCTGGGGCCGCTACTGGGGCTGGGACCCCAAGGAGGTCTGGTCCTTCATCACCTGGGTCGCCTACGCCTGCTACCTGCACGCCCGTGCCACGGCCGGCTGGAAGGGCCGCAAGGCCGCCGTGGTGGGCCTGATCGGGTTCGCCTGCTACCTGTTCAACTACTTCGGCGTGAACATCTTCGTGACGGGGCTGCACTCCTACGCCGGAGTCTGAGCCGCCCCACCCGCACCGGTGCCGTACGGAACCGGGCCCGCCCCGCGCCGGCCCCCGTACGGCACCGCTGTGTGCCGGGCCCTTCTCAGCGCCGCCTGCGCCGCCCGCGCTCCTGGCGGGGCGGCAGCTGACCGCCCCCCGGCAGCGTCGGCTTCGGCAGGTTCGCCACCTCCCACTGGGCGTCGGCCAGCTGCGCGGCGGTGTCGTCCGGCAGCCGCGGCGGCCGGCGGACGCCGTGCCGGAAGCCGAACGCGGAGGTCAGATCGCCGAAGGCCGCGCGCCGCCAGTCGCTGATGTTGGGCTCCGTGACGCCGGTGAACCGCTCCAGGAACTGCAGCACCGAGGTGTGGTCGAAGGCGTCGCCGGCGGCCCAGCCGCCGACCGTCCAGGGAGAGACGATCAGGCACGGGACGCGGAATCCGCCGCCGATCGGCAGGCCCTGGACGAACTCGTCCTGGGTGCCGGCGGCCGGCACCGGTGGCGGCACATGGTCGAAGAGCCCGTCGTTCTCGTCGTAATTGAGGATGAAGACGGTCTTGCGCCACACCTTCGGGTTCGCGGCGATGGCCTCGATCTTCTTGGCGACGTAGTCGGCGCCGGCGGCCGGCAGGTAGTCCGGGTGCTCGGACTCCGTGCTGGTGGGGATCAGCCAGGAGACGGCCGGCAGCCGGTCGTGGCGGGCGTCGTCCTCGAAGGTCCCGGCCGGTTGCGGCCGTACCCCGCGCTCGTACAGGGCCTGGCCCGGCTTGGCGTCCCGGAACGTCTGGAACTGCTCCAGCAGATTGCAGCCGTAGTCGTCCTCCTCCTGGTACACCTTCCAGCTGATGCCGGCCGTCTCCAGCCGCTCCGCGTACGTCGTCCAGCGGTACGGCTTGGGCGCGGTGTTGTTGAGGACCGGGCCGCCCCGTGTGCCGCCCGCGTCGATCGTGCCGGTCATCCAGTAGAGGCGGTTGGGCCAGGTGGGGCCGAGGACCGAGCAGAAGTAGTTGTCGCAGAGGGTGAACGTCTCGGCGAGGGCGAACTGGAAGGGGATGTCCTCGCGGGTGTGATAGCCCATCACGTACGGACCGTTGATCCCGTCGGCCTTGCGGTGGGCGGGCAGCCAGCGGTCCATCCGTCCGCCGTTCCACGCGTCGTGCTGGACCGACCAGGCGTGGCTGGTGGAGGGGATGGCCTGTGCGCTGGAGGTGTGCGTGTTGAGGCGGAACGGCAGCAGGTAGCCGTCCGGGTTCTCCGCGTCCGGCTGGTGGAAGACGGACCGGCCGTCGGGCAGGGCGAGCGCGTCCGGGTCGGCGAAGCCGCGGACGCCGCGCAGGGTGCCGAAATAGTGGTCGAAGGAGCGGTTCTCCTGCATGAGCATCACGACGTGCTCGACGTCCTCGAGCGAGCCGTGACGCGGGGGTCCGGCGGCCACGGCCTTCTGGACGCTGGGTGGCAGGAGCGACAGCGCGGCTCCGCCGCCGAGCGCGCCGGCTGCGGAGCCGAGGAGTCTGCGTCGGGTCATGTCGGGCATATGTGCCACTCTCCCTGAGTCGCGTGCGGCCTCGGAGGGCCGAACCGACTGTGGCGGTGGCAGGGTTTCCCGGGCAGGGGTCGGTATCTGAACGATGTGTCAATTGGCCGTGAACGGACGCGAGTTGGCCGGTCGTCGCTACGTCTCGTACGCCACACGAAGCAGGCCGCTGCGGACCGTGAGGGGCCCCGGCTACGCGTGGATGACGCCTTGTCAGGACACGCGGCTCAGGCCCGGAGTTCCCCCGGGTGCCGGGTACGGATCCTCCTCCGGGAGCAGCGCGGCGGCCTCCTCGGTCCGCCCCGAACGCACCAGCCCGTGGATCTCGTGCGCCAGCGGCGTCACATCCGAGATGGCCACCGTCCACTCGTCCGCGTACCGCCGCGCGGCCTCTCCGGCCAGCCCCAGCTGCAGCGACCGGTGCGGCAGCGCCGACAGATGCAGATCGCGCTCCGGGTCCCACTGCACACGGGCCGGCGAGGTCTTCAACTGCCACTGCCAGGCCGTGCGGTCGGCGTGCTCCTCGGCGTCGTAGTGCGACAGGCACGCGTGGCCCAGCGCCCAGTCGAAGCCCGCCCGGTCGATCTCAACGGCCAGCACCGTCTCCTGGCTGTCCTTGGTGCCCCAGCCGCAGCGGTACATCATCCACAGGAACGACGGCTTGATCCAGGTCATCCGCCCGCGCTTCCAGGCCGTGGGGAAACGGCCGTCCCGCGCGGCCGGCACGCCGAGCGCGGGGGCGTACGCCTGATAGACGGTGACGGTGTGCGCGGTGTGCCGCGCCCGGATGCGGCGGGCGGGTTCGGGGATGCCGGGGCCGGTGCTCATGGGGGCTCATCCTTGCCCAGGGGGCGGCCCGGCGGCCACCGGATTCCGCTCCGGCCCGCCCGCCTGCCGCCTACTCGTCGCCGATGTCCTCGTTCCACAGCGCCGGATGCGTCCCGATGAAGTCCCGCATCATGCCCGCGCACCCGGGGTCGTCCAGCAGCACGATCCGTACGCCGTGCCGGGCGAGCCAGTCGTGTCCGCCGTGGAAGGACCGGGCCTCGCCGATCACCACCCGGGAGATGCCGAACTGACGCACCAGTCCGCTGCAGTACCAGCAGGGCGAGAGGGTGGTCACCATCGTCGTACCGCGGTAGCTGCGCTGCCGGCCGGCAGCGCGGAAGGCCGCGGTCTCGGCGTGCATCGACGGGTCGTCGTCCTGGACGCGGCGGTTGCGGCCCCGCCCCAGCAGCATCCCGTCCGGCCCGTAGAGCGCCGCACCGATCGGGATGCCGCCCTCGGCCAGCCCGGCCCGCGCCTCGGCGACCGCCGTGGCCAGCATCGTGCGGGCCTGTTCCTGGAGGTGATCGGGGTGGCCGTGCGGGTCGCCGCGGCCGTCGGCGCTGCCGCGCAGCCGGAGCTCGTCGCGGTCGGCCGCCCAGTCCTGCGTACGGCGCTGATCCGGTGCCTGGTCCATGACCGCCACTCTCCTCGCCCCGCCGCGGCCCGGCAACGTGCGAACGGGCGAAGTGCGGGCGGGAGGGCTCAGCCCTTGGCAGGCGGCGGGGTGTCCTCGGGGCCGTCCGTGGCCTCTTCCGCCCGGCGGTCCGCAGGGCCCTGACTGCGCCGCAGCTCCTCCTCGCGGCGCCGCAGGTCGGCCTCCCAGTCCTTGAGCAGCGCCTCGTCCTTCTTGTTCGCGTCCTTGAGGGAGCTGAGGAACTCGGGGTTGTCGTCCGGCGCGATCCACTTCCGGCTGCTGCGGCTGCGGTGCCACTCGGCGGGAGTGCCGCCCCCGGCCGTCGCCGGCCGCCGCTGCTTGCCCGCCACCAGCCAGGCGATCGGGCCGAGCAGCACCTCGCCGAAGAGCAGGATGATGATCACCCACGCCACCTTGGGCAGGCCGCGCACCTGCGATTCGGGGGTGTTGAGGCAGTCGATGAAGGCGTAGATCCACAGCGCCAGGACCAAGAGGACCGGCAGATACCTGAGCATTGCGGGACGTCCCCCTACGCGCGGTGGCGGGCCCGCGGCGGGGCCCGGTGACCCGTACAGGGTAGTGCGTACCGGATACTGGGGCGTATGGCTTACGACGATCTTCGCTCCCTGCTGCGGGCCCTGGAGCGCGAGGGCGACCTCAAGCGCATCAAGGCCGAGGTCGACCCGTATCTGGAAGTCGGCGAGATCGTGGACCGGGTGCAGAAGTCCGGTGGCCCGGCGCTGCTCTTCGAGAACGTCAAGGGCTCGGCGATGCCGCTGGCCATGAATGTCTACGGCACCGACCGCCGGCTGCTCAAGGCGCTCGGCCTGACGTCGTACGGCGACATCAGCGACAAGATCGGCGGGCTGCTCAAGCCGGAGCTGCCGCAGGGCTTCGTCGGGGTGCGGGAGGCGTTCGGCAAGCTCGCCGGAATGATGCACGTCCCGCCGAAGAAGGTGAAGGGCGAGAGCGCACCCGTCCAGGACGTCGTGCTCCAGGGGGACGAGGTGGATCTCGACCGGCTTCCGGCCCTGTTCACCTGGCCCGAGGACGGCGGCTCCTTCTTCAACCTGGGGCTGACGCACACCAAGCACCCGGAGACGGGCGTGCGCAATCTGGGCCTCTACCGCCTCCAGCGCCACGACAAGCGCACCATCGGCATGCACTGGCAGATCCACAAGGACAGCCGCAACCACTACCAGGCCGCCGCCAAGCGCGGTGAGCGGCTGCCGGTCGCGATCGCCTTCGGCTGCCCGCCGGCGGTGACGTACGCCTCGACGGCACCGCTGCCCGGCGACATCGACGAATACCTCTTGGCGGGCTTCGTACAGGGCAAGCGGGTCGAGATGGTCGACTGCAAGACCGTCCCGCTGCAGGTCCCGGCGAACGCCGAGGTGGTGCTGGAGGGCTGGCTGGAGCCCGGGGAGATGCTGCCCGAGGGGCCGTTCGGCGACCACACCGGCTTCTACACGCCGCAGGAGCCGTTCCCGGCGCTGACGATCGACTGCGTGACGATGCGGCGGCGCCCGCTGCTCCAGTCGATCGTCGTGGGCCGCCCGCCGACGGAGGACGGTCCGCTGGGCCGCGCCACCGAGCGGTTCTTCCTGCCGCTGCTCAAGATCATCGTCCCGGACATCGTGGACTACCACCTCCCGGAGTCCGGCGGCTTCCACAACTGCGCGATCGTCTCGATCGACAAGAAGTACCCCAAGCACGCGCAGAAGGTGATGCACGCCATCTGGGGCGCGCACATGATGTCGCTGACCAAGCTGATCGTGGTCGTGGACGCGGACTGCGATGTCCACAACCTCCACGAGGTGTCCTGGCGGGCACTGGGCAACACCGACTACGCCCGCGACCTCACCGTCGCCGAAGGCCCCGTCGACCATCTCGACCACGCCTCCTACCAGCAGTTCTGGGGCGGCAAGGCGGGTATCGACGCGACCGCGAAGTGGCCCGAGGAGGGCTACACGCGGGACGGGGGCTGGCCGCACATGGTCGAGTCCGACCCGCAGGTCGCCGACCGAGTGACCAAGCGTTGGAAGGAGTACGGCCTGTGAGCGGCGAAGCCGTTGCCGAAGGCGGCAGCGCGAACGTAGAGCCTGCCCGCCCGCGCGGGGGCGTCCCGGCGTTTCTCCGGCTGGTGATGATCGAGCACTCGGTCTTCGCGCTGCCCTTCGCCTATATCGCCGCGCTCACCGCGATGTTCCAGTGGGACAGGAACATCCACTGGGGCCGGCTGCTGCTCGTCACCGTCGCGATGGTCGGGCTGCGGACGTTCGCGATGGCCTGCAACCGCATCATCGACCGCGAGATCGACGCCCGGAACCCGCGGACGGCCGGCCGCGAGCTGGTCACCGGCGCGGTCACCGTGAAGGCCGCGTGGACCGGTGCGCTGGTCGCCGTGGTGGTGTTCCTCGGTGCCGCGGCGCTGCTCAACCCGCTGTGCCTGGCGCTGGCGCCGATCGCGGTGGTGCCGATGGTGGTCTATCCGTACGGCAAGCGCTTCACCGACTTCCCGCACGCGATCCTGGGTCTCGCCCAGGCGATGGGGCCGGTCGGCGCCTGGATCGCGATCAGCGGGACCTGGTCCTGGGACGCGGTCGTCCTCGGTCTCGCGGTCGGCGTCTGGATCGGCGGCTTCGACCTGATCTTCGGCTGTCAGGACGTCCAGGCCGACCGGGCACACGGTGTGAAGTCGGTGCCGGCCCGCTTCGGCATCCCGGCGGCCCTGCACGGTGCCCGCGCCTGCCATGCCGTCACCACCGCGCTGCTGGTCTGGTACGCGCTGGCCACCGGTGCCGGGATCTTCTTCTGGGCCGGCCTGGTGATCGTGGCCGCGGCCTTCCTCTACGAGCACACCATCGTGCGCCCGCACGACCTGTCCCGGCTCAACCGGGCCTTCTTCACGGTCAACGGCTTCATCGGCATCGCGCTCTTCCTCTGCGCGCTGCTGGATCTGCTGGTGCGCGGCCTGACGGTCTGACGGGTCCGCCGGCCGGGCCCCGGCCGGCGGTCCGCGCGCGACTCAGACCTTGGCCATCGGCCAGGCGATCAGCCGCGGGTACGTCCACAGCTCGCCGCTGTTCGCCTTCACCGTGCCGATGACGGCGCAGACCATGCCGGCGATGGCGTAGGCGGCCATGATGCCCATCACCGTCAGCACCGGCACCGCCACCCCGGGGCCGTCGCGCTGGGCGGGATTGGCGGCGGCCGCGAAGATGAGGGTGCTGCCGACGTACAGGACCAGCCCGAGGCCCGCCACGATCGCCTGGGTGAAGCCGAAGTTCATGGCCTGGGTGGCGTGGTGGCGGACGTAGAGGTCGTGGCGGTGGCGGGCGCCGTTGCGGATGGACAGCGGAGCCACCCACCCGAGGAAGCCGCCGAGACCGCAGCACATCCCCGAGCCCACCACGACGGTCAGCAGTGCGCCGAGGTGGGTCCACATCGCGGGGCTCGTCGAGGGCGCGGGCGGCTGGGGGCCGCCGTAGCCGGGCTGTTGATAGAGGGGGTCCACCGGATACCCGGGGCCCGGCGGATAGCCGTAGGAGCCGCCCGCCGCCGGATCGGGGCCGCCCCAGGTCGGCTGCGCGCCGTACGGCTGCTGCGGTCCACCGGTGTGCGGCCCGTATCCGGGCTGGTGGTAGTCGGACATGCTCTGCTCACCCCGTTGCGCTCATGCTGCCACCCGCTGCCCGGGCGTCAACTCCCCCTGGCGGCCCGCGGGTCCCGTTCTTCCGAGACTACGGGACGGCGCGGACAGCGGGCCCGGCGGTGACCGAACGCGTGCGCCGGCGCAGCACGAAAGCGGCGGCCACACCGCCCGCCAGCCCGAACAGGTGGCCCTGCCAGCTGATCTGGCTGTCGGTCGGCAGCGCGCCCCAGACGATCGAGCCGTACACCGCGCCGACCAGCACCCCGATGCCGACATCGACGAGCTTGCGCTCGATGAAGCCGCGCACCAGGAGATAGCCGAAGAGACCGAAGACGACGCCGGAGGCGCCCGCGGTGTTGCTGCCCGGGGCGGCCGTCAGCCAGACGCCGAGGCCGCTGGTGACGACGATCAGCGCGACGACGGCCAGGAAGCGGCGTATCCCGGCGCGCAGCGCGGCGACGAAGCCGAGCACCAGCAGCGGCACGGTGTTGGCTGCCAGGTGGTCGAAGCCGAAGTGCAGGAAGGCGGCGGGCACCACGTCGACCAGCTCGGCGGGGTCGCGCGGCTGGATGCCGAAGGCGTCCAGGGCGTTGCCGCTGACGAAGTCGAGCCCCTCCAGTGCCCAGAGCAGGGCGCCCCAGCCCAGCATCAGGCAGATCGCGGGCTTCAGGCGTGCGCTCATCTTCCGGCCGTCCCTTCTCGTCCCCCGGGGGGCGGCCCCCCGGCAAGGCGGTGCGAGGGGCACACAAGGGGGAACGGCCGTGACGGGGTCAGTGGTTCCGCCGGATAGGCTCGATGTCGTGGAGCCGCCGCACATCAACACCAGTAAGCAGGATCCCGGACGCCGCCGTCCGTGGGTCGTGGGGATCTCCGGCGCGTCCGGAACGCCGTATGCCGCGTCCGTGCTGCGCGGGCTGCTCGCCGCGGGGGAGGCGGTCGATCTCATCGTCAGCCGGGCGTCTCGGCTGACGTTGCTGGACGAGACCGGCATCGCTTTCCGGGACGCCCACTGGCGCACCGACCTGCGGAATTGGCTGGCGCGTGGGGCCGACGGCAAGCCGGAGACCTTCCCGGTGACCGAGGAGGCGCTGGCGGATGTGCGGTACTGGCCGGCCGGTGATCTGGCGGCCGGCCCGTCGTCCGGTTCGTATGCCGTCAAGGGGATGCTGATCGTTCCGGCGAGCACGGCGTGTGTGGCCGGGGTGGCGCTCGGACTCTCGAAGGATCTTCTCCAGCGGGTGGCGAGCGTGACGCTCAAGGAGCGCCGCCGGCTGGTGGTCACGGTGCGGGAGACCCCGCTGAACGGACCTACGCTGAAGCATCTGGTGACGCTGGACGAGGCGGGCGCCGTGGTGTTGCCCGCCTCGCCGGCGTTCTACGCGGGAGCGACGCACATCCAGGATCTGGTGGACTTCGTCGCGGGCCGGGTGCTCGATGCGGCCGAGGTGCCGCACGGTCTGTACCGGCGCTGGGAGGGGGAGCTGCGGGGAGGCTCCAAGGAGGAGGCCCCGGGCCCGTCCTAGCTGTGTCTAGCGCTTCTTGGCGGCCGCGCGGCCGAAGAGACGCCGGGCCTGCGGGGCCGCTTCCTTGTGGGCGCGTGAACGATTGGCCTGGTCCTGCAGCTCGCGCATGCGGGCGTAGGCCATCTCGATCGAGTACACGGTGACAACTCCTGTGAAGATCGTCGCTGATCGTCGGAAGATTCGACAGAATCACAGGGCATGAGGCCCTGTATGCCTTAGATTCTACATGCAGAACACGAAAATGCGTAAAGATTGGAAGGCTTGAGGGCATGGACGCGGTGGATAGGCAGCTCATCCAGGCACTTCGCGAGAACGGCAGGGCCTCCTATGCGGAGCTCGGCCGGCTCGTGGGCCTCTCCGGACCCAGCGTCACGGACCGGATCAACCGGCTCGAAGCGGCCGGTGTGATCACCGGCTATCGCGCCACGGTCGACGCCGCCTCCCTCGGGCTCGGCGTCACCGCGCTCGTCGGCATCTCCCTGTCGGACGCCGCGGACCACGAGGACGTGGCGCGGCGGCTCAAGGACCTCGCCGAGATCGAGGACTGCTGGTTCATCGCCGGCGACGACTCGTACATGCTCAAGGTGCGGGTGGGCGACGTCGACGGACTGGAGCGCACCATCCGCCGGCTCTCCGGCACCAGGGGCGTCTCCCGCACGCGTACCACCATCGTGCTCTCCACCAAGTGGGAGAACCGCGTCGGCGAGCTGCCCGAAGAGTCCGAGTAACGGCCGCGTCCGGCCCGGCGGCGGGCGGACGGGGCACACCGAGGGCTTCCGTCCGCCCGGGTGCATGGGCGCTCCATGCACCCGGAAAACGGGAGTAGGCTCGGCGGAGCCGATTTTCCGGTACCGAAAGGGCACCGGAGCGGCACGGATACGGCAGAGACACTGGGAGGCGACGGGATGGCTGCATCTATGGACGCGGGCCTGAAGCGCGAGCTGGAGGCGAAGGTCCACGCCGGTGAGCGGCTGACCCGCGAGGACGGTATCGCCCTCTACGAGTCCGACGACCTGGCGTGGCTGGGCGGCCTCGCCCACGAGGTGCGGACGCGCAAGAACGGCGACGTCGTGCACTTCAACGTCAACCGGCACCTCAACATGACGAACGTGTGCACCGCGTCGTGCGCCTACTGCTCCTTCCAGCGCAAGCCGGGGGAGAAGGACGCGTACACGATGCGCATCGAGGAGGCCGTCCGCCTCGCCAAGGCGATGGAGGGCGAGAACCTCACCGAGCTGCACATCGTCAACGGTCTGCACCCGACGCTGCCGTGGCGCTACTACCCGCGCTCCCTGAAGGCCCTCAAGGAAGCCCTCCCGGAGGTCTCCCTCAAGGCCTTCACCGCCACCGAGATCCACCACTTCGAGACCATCTCGGGCCTGACCGCCTCCGAGATCCTCGACGAGCTGATCGAGGCCGGCCTGGAGTCGCTGACCGGCGGCGGCGCCGAGATCTTCGACTGGGAGGTCCGGCAGCACATCGTCGACCACCGCACCCACTGGGAAGACTGGTCGCGCATCCACCGCCTGGCCCACGAAAAGGGCCTCAAGACCCCCTCGACCATGCTCTACGGCCACATCGAGGAGCCCCGCCACCGCGTCGACCACGTCCTGCGCCTGCGCGAGCTCCAGGACGAGACCGGCGGCTTCCAGGTCTTCATCCCGCTGCGCTACCAGCACGACTTCGTCGACATGCAGGACGGCAAGGTCCGCAACAAGCTCCAGGCCCGTACGACGATGGCCAGCGGCGCCGAGGCCCTCAAGACCTTCGCCGTCTCCCGCCTGCTGTTCGACAACGTCCCGCACGTCAAGTGCTTCTGGGTGATGCACGGTCTGCAGACCACCCAGCTCGCCCTCCAGCACGGCGCCGACGACATGGACGGCTCGGTCGTCGAGTACAAGATCACGCACGACGCGGACAACTACGGCACGCCGAACAAGCTCACCCGCGACGACCTGCTCGACCTCATCCGTGACGCCGGCTTCCGCCCCATCGAGCGCAACACCCGCTACGAGTCCATCCGCGAGTACCCGGGCCCGGACCCGGACCGCCGCGAGGCGCCCCAGCCGATGCGCCTCTGACCTGACCGGGGGCGCCATCGGCGCGGAAACCGGAAGGTCCTAGGGTCCAGGTCATGAGCGTGCGCTTCGACCTGGACCCTGCTGTCACCCCCGAGCTCCGCGACGGGATCTGCGCGCTGTGGGCGGACGTCTCCAACGCCGGCGGCGCCGTCGGCTTCGTGCCGCCGGTCACCCGCGACGACGTGCGCGCCGACCTGCTGCGGCATCTGGCGGCCATGGCCGAGGGCCGGGCACGCCTGGTCACCGGGCGCGACGCCGACGGCCGCGTGGTGGCCACGGCCTTCCTGACCCTCAACAGCCACCGGCTGATGCGGCACTGGCTCTGGGTCTACACCGTGATGGTCCACCCCGACCACCAGGGCCGGGGCACCGGGCGCGCCCTGATGTCCGCGGTGGCCGACGCCGCCCGGACGGTCGACGGCGTCCACGGCATCCGCCTCACCTGCCGCGGCGGCACCGGCGTCTCCCGCTTCTACGGCTCCTGCGGCTACAAAGAGGTCGGCCGGGTCCCGGGCGCGATCAAGGTGGCGGAGGGGGACTACCGGGACGACGTCACCATGTGGCTCGACCTGGGGTGAGCGCGGCGGCAGCGCGCAGGACCTGCGGGGTGCGGCCCCGGCCCGCCGGTACGGCACCGGCCCGCCGGTCCGATACGCCGGAAAGGCCGCGTAAGGGGGCGTTCCGGCGGCCGGTGCGCAGTGCGTATCCTGGCTCGGGGAATCGACTCGTCGACGCCGTCATGATTCAGAAGAAGGTCCCATCCGTGAGTAGCCACCAGTTCGCCACACTCCGCTACACCGCACTTCGTATCGGCCTCTTCATCGCCTCGTTCGCCGTGGTGTGGGTGCTGGCCTACTTCCGGATCATTCCGCTCGGTGTCGGCAGCTCCAATCTCATCTGGCTGCTGCTGCTCGCCATCGTGATCTCCGCGCCGCTCAGCTTTGTGCTGCTGCGCAAGCAGCGCGATGCGATGTCCGAGCAGATCGTGGCCAAGGTCGACCGTCAGCGCGATCGCCTCGCGGCCAACCGCAGCCAGGAGGACGGGGCCTGAGCGGCTCCGGTCGGGGCGCGCACCGGGTGTAAGACGCCTCACATCACGACATCCGCGGCAGGCGCCCGGTAGTTGGGACATGTCCCAACTACCGGGCGCCTGCCGCGTTGTGCGGTCCTGCCGTCCCGCCACTGCCCCGCCGGCGGTGTCGCCTCGTCCCAAAGATTTTCTTTGGGTTCCTCAAAGTTCAAGTGTTAACGTGTTTGTCATGAAGACAGCAGTCGCGCCCCCGTCCCCCATGAGCGTCGCGCTCGTGGCGCGCCTGCACGTCGATCTCTGCCGCTGTATGTCCGCGGCCTGTTGCCGCCGTTGACCACCCCCGCAGCCAGCGGCCGGAGATCCATTACGCCCCCACCCTCCGGGCGGAAGGGGCCATGAGCGCCCGCTGCGCAGTTCGCTCGATCTCCTGGCGTTCCACGCCGTTCCCCGTGCCTTACGTGTCCTCACCGGAGTGTGTCCGTTGTCCTCGTCCCCGTCTGCCCAGACGCCCAAGACGTCCCGAATACCCAAGATCCCCTTCTGGGTCCAGATCCTGGCCGGTCTCGCGCTCGGCGTGCTGCTCGGCTGGATCGCCAAGAGCGGTGACGTCGGCTGGCTCACGTCCACGCTGCAGCACATCGGCGACCTCTTCGTCCAGCTGCTGAAGCTGGCCGTCGCCCCGCTGGTCTTCTTCGCCATCCTGGTGTCGATCACCAACCTGCGGCAGGTCAACAACGCGGCCCGGCTCGCCACCCGCACCCTGCTGTGGTTCATGGCGACCTCGCTGATCGCCGTCGCGATCGGCCTGGCGATCGGCCTGCTGACCAACCCCGGCGCGGGCACCGGCCTGACCCCCAAGGACGGCAAGCTCCCCGAGCACGCCGGCTCCTGGATCGACTTCCTGACCGGCATCGTCCCCACCGACATCATCACGCCGTTCACCGAGCTGAACGTCCTGCAGATCGTCTTCATGGCGGCCGTCGCCGGTATCGCGGCACTCCAGCTCGGCGAGAAGGCCGAGCCGGTCCTCCACATCAGCCGTTCCGTGCTGGAGCTGCTGCAGAAGGCCCTGTGGTGGGTCATCCGCCTCGCCCCGATCGGCACCGTCGGCCTCATCGGCAACGCCATCGCGACGTACGGCTGGAACCTGATCGGCAAGTACGCGACCTTCACCGTCGACGTCTACATCGGCTGCGCGCTCGTCCTCTTCGGCGTCTACCCGCTGCTGCTGTCGACCGTCGCCAAGGTCAACCCGCTGCAGTTCTTCCGGGGCGCCTGGCCCGCCATCCAGCTGGCCTTCGTCTCCCGCTCCTCGGTCGGCACCATGCCGGTCACCCAGAAGGTCACCGAGCGCCTCGGTGTGCCGCGTGAGTACGCGTCCTTCGCGGTGCCGTTCGGCTCGACGACGAAGATGGACGGCTGCGCCTCGATCTACCCGGCGATCGCCGCGATCTTCATCGCGCAGATCTTCGATGTCCACCTGGGCATCGGCGACTACGTCCTGATCGCGTTCGTCTCGGTGATCGGCTCGGCCGCCACCGCCGGTCTGACCGGTGCGACGGTCATGCTGACCCTGACCCTCTCCACCCTGGGACTGCCCCTGGAGGGTGTCGGCCTGCTGATGGCCATCGACCCGATCCTGGACATGATGCGGACGGCCACCAACGTCGCAGGTCAGGCGGTCATCCCGATCCTGGTCTCCGCCAAGGAGAAGATCCTGGACCGCGACGCGTTCGCCCGGGCGACCAGCATCCGTATCGGCGAGACCGAGACCGGAGCCGAGGCCGGGGCGGCGGGCGAGCCCGAGGTCACCGCGGTGCCCGCCGCGGCCACCGCGGGCTGACGCCCCCGGCGATCCGAAGAGGCGCCCCCGCGGCTGGTACGTCCGGCCGCGGGGGCGCTGTCGTGTCCGGACCGATCCGGTGCCGTCCCACCTGCCGGGCGCCGCCCCGGTGTGCTCGATGACGCGGAGATCCGGGGCGCGGAGCGTGTCGGCGTCGAGGGGATCCGATCACCGGCGAGTACCCGCCAGTGTGCGACCCGGCGGTCCCCCGTCGACCTCCTGGACGTGGTCCTCGACCGGGCGGGCCCGCATCTCCAGGACCTCGGGTGCGATGCCGGGGAGCGCCTCGACCGGGACCGTGCCGCCGTCGGGGCGGGTGTAGGGGGTGGCGCTGAGGGCGCTGGTGCCCATGAGGGTGGCGCTGATCAACCGGTCGGGGTGGTCGGCGAGCGCCATCTGGGCGAGCATGCCGCCGAGGGGCAGGCCGACGAGATGCGTCCGCCCGATGCCGAGTCCGTCCAGGACGGCGACCGCGTCGGCGGCGAGATCGGCGATGCGGTACGGCCGCGCGTCGAACGGCCGGCCGGAGCGGCCGGTGTCGCGGTGGTCGTAGCGGATGACCCGGTGCTGCGCGGCGAGCGCGTCCACCAGGGGGCTCCGCCCGGCCGACGCCGGACGCCCGGGCGCCCGGACGCCCATGACCGGTCGCAGCGGGGGTGTGGGAGTGCGCAGCCCGCGCCACGTGGCGAGACGTGTCGTCTTGTGGTGTCGCGATCGTGTCAAGAAACAAAGGGCGGAGGGCGAAGATCGTAAACTTACTTTGCGGTAAAGGGGCGGGACGGAAGGACATTCGGCGTGAGTGCTGTGAAGAACAAGCGGATGCCACGGGCGGTCCGGGAACGGCAGATGCTGGACGCGGCGGTCGGGACGTTCGCCCGGCGTGGTTACCGGGCGGCCTCGATGGACGAGATCGCCGAGGCCGCCGGGGTGTCGAAGCCGCTGGTCTACCTCTATCTGCATTCGAAGGACGAGCTGTTCACGGCGGTGATCCGGCGGGAGTCCGCCGCGCTGGTGGAAGCCGTGCGGGCGGCGGTCGAGCCGGACGCGCCGGCGGACCGGCAGCTGTGGAGCGGGCTGAAAGGCTTCTTCGCGCACACCGCCGCGCATCCGGAGGGGTGGGCGGTACTGCACCAGCAGGCGCGTACGCACGGCGAACCCTTCGCGCGTGAAGTGGCCGCGATGCGCGACGAGATCGTGGAGTTCGTCACGGAGCTGATCGGCGCGACGGCCAAGGAGGCGGGCTGCGCCGGGGAACTGGCCGACCGGGAGGTGGCGGGCCTCGCGCACGCCCTGGTCGGGGCGGCCGAGTCGCTCGCCGAGTGGGCCAACGCCCCTACGTACGAAGGGTTCCCCGGGGAGGGGGAGCGCCCGGCGGCGAAGGACACGGCGGCCACCCTGATGAACTTCGCCTGGGCGGGGCTGGGCCGGATGGTGGCCGGCGAACGCTGGGCGCCGGGCGGCTGACGGCGGCGCGCCGATCGACCCCGCCGGGCCGGCGCCCTCGCGGGCCCGGCGCGGTCAATCGGCCGGGGCGGCCGGCCCGGGCAGGAGCTCCACCGTTCCGGAGAGGTGCACCCGGGGCCGCTCGCCGGTGTCGCCCCGCAGCTGGAAGGCGACCGTCCCGTCCGCCGTGTCCCGTTGGGCGTAGGAGACGGTGGCGGGCAGCAGCACCGGTGCCCGGAAGGCGGCCGTGAGGCGTACCGCCGCGGCCCCGGCCGGGACGGCCGCCGCGGCGCACCGGGCAGCCGTCCACATCCCGTGCGCGATGGCGCGCGGGAAGCCGAGCGGGCGGGCGGTGAGCGGGTGGAGGTGGATGGGGTTGTAGTCGCCGGAGACGGCGGCGTGGCGGCGACCCAGGCCGGCGGGCAGCTGCCACCGATCCCGTACCGGGAGCGTCGGCAGGTCCGGTGACGGCTCCTCGGGAGTCGAGCCCTCGTGGTCGTCCGGCACCCGGTGTCGTGCCAGATAGCCGCTGCGGTCCACCCACACCAGCCGCCCCGCCCGCCGTGCCTCGGTCGTCATGACGACCTCCGTGCCCCGCCGGTGGGCTCGCAGCTCCTCGGCGCGCACGGAGAGTTCGAGGTAGTCCTCGATCTCCAGCTGCGTGTACTGCTCGATCTCCAGCGTGGTGTGCACCAGGCCCAGCAGCGGCAGCGGGAAGGCGCGGGCGCTCATCAGGCGGGCCGCGAGCGGGAAGCCGAGGATGTGCGGGTAGGTGAGGGGGAGGGGGCCGGTCTCGGGGAAGCCGCAGACCCGGGCGTACGCGGCGACGTCGGCCGGGTCGATACGGGCGGCGGGCAGGACGAGCCGGGTGGGCGGCAGCGCGGCGCCCGGGTGCGGGCGCTTGCCGATGCCGGTCAGAACGCCCTTGCCCAGGGCGGGCATCAGCCGCGGTGTCCGGCTCAGCACGGTCGTGTCACTCATCAGGCCCCCAACAGGCTCTGCCCGCACACGCGGACCGTCTGGCCGTTGACGCCGGAGGAGGCGGGGCTCGCCAGCCAGGCGATGGTCTCGGCGACGTCGACGGGTGCGCCGCCCTGGCCGAGCGAGCTCATCCGCCGGCCGGCCTCGCGGAGGAACAGCGGAACCGCGGCGGTCATCTTCGTCTCGATGAAGCCGGGCGCGACGGCGTTGACGGTGACCCCGTGCTCGGCGGCGGCGCGCGGGGCCAGTGAGCGCACCAGGCCGATGATGCCCGCCTTGCTCGCCGCGTAGTTGGTCTGGCCGGTGTTGCCCGCGATGCCGGCGATGGAGGCGGTGGCGATGATGCGCCCGGTGCCGCGGCACAGGGCGCCCGCGTCCAGGAGGTGGTCGGTGGTCCGGAGCACCGCGCCGAGGTTCACGTCCAGGACCGGACTCCACCGCTCCTCCGGCATGTTGGCGAGCCGCCGGTCGCGGGTGATGCCCGCGTTGTGGACGAGGATGTCGAGCCCGGGGGAGGGGAGCGCGGCGGCGATGCGGGCGCCCGCGTCGGGGGCCGTGATGTCCAGGGGGAGCGCGGTGCCGCCGAGCCGCTCGGCGACGGCGGTCAGATCGTCCGCTGCCTGCGGTACGTCAAGGCAGATGACCTGCGCGCCGTCCCGGACGAGCGTCTCGGCGACGGCCGCGCCGATGCCCCGCGCCGCGCCGGTCACCAGCGCGGTACGGCCGGCCAGGGGGCGGGCCCAGTCGTCGGGCACCACCGCCGCGGAGGCCCCGATCTCGACGACCTGCCCGCTGACGAAGGCCGAGCGGGGCGAGAGCAGGAACCGCAGGGTCGACTCCGCCGGGTCCGGCGCGCTCGCGGAGCCCTCCGCTCCCGGTGCCAGCCGCAGGAGTTGGGCCGTACGGGCCCGTCCCAGCTCCTTGCCCAGGGAGCGGACGAAGCCGGCCAGGCCCTCCTGCGCCGCGGCCTGGTGGTGGTCGAGCGGGTCGGGGACCGTGCCGATCACCACGACGCGGGCGTGGTCGTCGAGGGACCGTACGACGGGATGCAGCGCGGCGTGCACGTCCCGCAGGCCGGCGGGGTCGGCGACCCCGGTGGCGTCCACGACGGCCGCGGCGACGGGGGTGCCTCCTTCACGGGCGTGGGGGAGGGGGCCGGCCGCGCCGGTGGAGGTGTGGACGGTGAGCCCGGTGCGGGCGAGGACCGCGTCGAGACCGTCGCCGGACGAGCCGGCCTTCAGCAGCAGCACCGGCCCGTCCAGACCGGGATGTTCGGGGCTCCAGCGGCGCAGCGGGGTGGGCTGCGGCAGGCCGAGGCGGCGGGCGAGGAAGCGGCCGGGGCCGGAATTGGTGAGACGAAGGTAGCGATCGGGCATTGGCCAACTCCTGGTCCTCGCGTAAATTTACTTCGAAGTAAGGTTACTGATGGGTCAGGAGTTGGTCGAGGATGAGAGCTGGCAACGGGCCGACGGAACGGCCGGCGGATGCCGCCCCAACCGGCCGGCGCATACGGCACGTTGCGGTCATCGGCGGCAGCCGCACACCCTTCGCCCGCTCCGACGGCCGGTACGCGACCGCCTCCAACCAGGACCTGCTGACCGCCGCGCTCAACGGCCTGGTGGACCGCTACGGCCTGGCGGACGAGCGGGACGGGACCTCGCCCGACGCGGGCCCGGTGGTCGGCGAGTTCGTCGCCGGTGCCGTCCTCAAGCACAGCCGTGACTTCAACCTCGCCCGCGAGACGGTCCTCGGCTCCCGGCTCGACCCGCGCACCCCCGCGTACGACATCCAGCAGGCGTGCGGCACCGGGCTGCAGGCGGTCATCGCGGTCGCCAACAAGATCGCCCTCGGCCGGCTCGACTGCGGCATCGCGGGCGGCGCGGACACCACGAGCGACGCCCCGCTGGGCGTCAACGACGCCCTGCGCAAGATCTTGCTGGCCGCCCGGCGCGCCCGGTCGGCCGGCGCCAGGGCCCGTGCGCTCGCCCGCATCCGGCCGCGCCATCTGGTCCCCGACATGCCCCGCAACGCCGAGCCCCGCACCGGCCTCTCGATGGGCGAGCACGCCGCCCGTACGGCGAAGGAGTGGGGGATCGGCCGGGCCGCTCAGGACGAGCTGGCCGCCACCAGTCATCAGCGCCTGGCCGCCGCCTACGACCGCGGCTTCCTGGACGACCTGGTGGTGCCCTTCCAGGGCCTGGCACGCGACGAGAACCTCCGCCCCGACTCCACGGCGGAGAAACTCGCCCGCCTCAAGCCGGTGTTCGGCACCGAGGACGAAGACGCCACCATGACGGCCGGCAACGCGACCCCGCTGACGGACGGTGCGGCGACCGTCCTGCTGGCCGACGAGGAGTGGGCGCGGGCCCGCGGCCTGAGCCCACTCGCCCATCTCACCGCGTACGAGAGCGCCGCCGTGGACTTCGTCGGCGGCGCGGACGGCCTTCTGATGGCACCGACGTACGCCGTTCCGCGCCTGCTGGAGCGCGCCGGTCTCGGCATCGAGGACTTCGACTTCATCGAGATCCACGAGGCGTTCGCCTCGCAGGTGCTCGCCACCCTGGCCGCCTGGGAGAAGCGGGGACTCGCCCCCGTGGACCGTACCCGCCTCAACGTCGCCGGCTCCTCCCTCGCCACCGGCCACCCCTTCGCGGCCACCGGCCCCCGGATCATCGCCACCCTCGCCAAGCTGATGGCCGAGGCGGGGCGGGAGGGCGCGGACGGTGCCCCGGTCCGCGGCCTGGTCTCCGTCTGTGCGGCGGGCGGCCAAGGAGTGACGGCCCTCCTCGAACGCCCCGCCTGACCCGCCACGCCCGGCCTGCCCCCACACACCCTGCCTGCCTCCCCACGCCCCGCCTGACCCCCCACGCGCCCCCTTCCCCCGCAAGTACGCGCCGCCATGTCGCAGATGTCGCGGAAGACCCGAGGAGCCGCCCGTGTTCAGCCAGGAAAGCGCCGCCCCCGCAACCGAAGCCGCCGCCCCCGGGCTCCTGGAACCGCACAAGACCCTGCACGACGGCACGGTCCGACAGGTCTTCGTCCCCGCCCTCGCCCCGCCCGTCCGCACCGGCTCCCTCGGCGACCTGCCGTTCGTCAACGACGCCGAGGCCCCGGCCGACGTCGTCCTGGCCCGCAAGCAGCCCAGCGGCGCCTGGCGCGACATCACCGCCGCCGAGTTCGCCGCCGAGGTACGAGCCGTGGCGAAGGGCCTGATAGCGCACGGTCTGAACCCCGGCGACCGGCTCGCGATCATGGCCCGTACGACCTACGAATGGACCCTGATCGACTTCGCGGCCTGGGCCGCCGGACTGGTCACGGTGCCCCTTTACCCGACCTCCTCCGCCCATCAGGCGCGGTGGATCCTGCACGACTCCGGCGCCCGCGCCTGCGTGGTGGAGAACGTCGACGAAACCCGCCTGATCAGCGGCATCCGCACCGAACTCCCGGCCCTCGACCACCTCTGGCAGTTCAACACGGGCGCCGTCTCCCAGCTCGTCACCGCGGGCCGGCACCTTCCGGACGAGGTGGTCGACGAGCGCCGCGCCACCGTCGGTCCGGCCTCCCTCGCCACCCTCATCTACACCTCGGGCACCACCGGACGCCCCAAGGGCTGCGTCCTGACCCATGCCAACTTCTTCGCCGAGGTCGACAACGCCGTCGAGCTGCTCCACCCGGTCTTCAGGTCCGTCAGCGCCGAACCCGCAGCCACCCTCCTCTTCCTCCCCCTCTCCCATGTCTTCGGCCGGATGGTCGCCGTCGGCTGCCTCCGCGCCCGCGTCCGCCTGGGCCACGCCCCCAGCATCCAGACCGACGACCTGCTCGCCGACCTGGCCGCCTTCCGGCCGACCTTCCTCCTGGCCATCCCCTACGTCCTGGAGAAGGTCTTCAACACCGGCCGCGCCACCGCCGAGAAGATGGGCCGCGCCGCCTCGTTCGACCGCGCCGCCCGCATCGCCCGCTCCTACGGCGAGGCCGTCGAGGCGAAGGAGCACGGCACGGGCCCCGGCCCCGGCGTCGCCCTCAAGGCCGCCCGCAAGATGTACGACCCGCTGGTCTACCGCCGCATCCGGGCCGCCCTCGGCGGCAAGGTCCGCTACGCCATCTGCGGCGGCTCACCGCTGGGCCACCGCCTCGCCGCCTTCTACTCCGGCGCCGGCATCGAGATCTTCGAGGGCTACGGCCTGACGGAGACCACCGCCGCCGCGACCGTCACCCCGCCGCTGCGCCCCCGCATCGGCACGGTCGGCTGGCCGCTCCCGGGCAGCGCGGTCCGGATCGCCGACGACGGCGAGATCCTGCTCCGCGGTGGCCATGTCTTCAGCGGCTACTGGGACGCGGGGCGCGGCGCGGCCGTCCCGGCCACCGACCGGGACGGCTGGCTGGCCACCGGCGACCTGGGTGCCCTGGACGCCGACGGCTACCTCAGCATCACCGGCCGCAAGAAGGAGATCATCGTGACCACGGGCGGCAAGAACGTCGCCCCCGCGCCCCTGGAGGACCGCCTGCGCTCGCACCCCCTGGTGGGCCAGTGCGTGGTCATCGGCGACAACCGCCCCTACGTCACCGCGCTGCTCACCCTCGACCCCGACGGTCTGTCCCACTGGCGCCAGATGACCAAGAAGCGGGACGTGCCGCTCGCCGTACTCCTCCAGGACGAACGCCTCCTGGCCGACCTCCAGCACGCCGTCGACGACGCCAACAGCCTGGTCTCGCGCGCCGAATCCATCCGTCGCTTCGCCGTCCTTCCGGCCGAGTTCACGGAGGAAACCGGCCATCTCACCCCGTCCCTGAAACTCCGCCGGGCGGCCGTCGTCCGCGACTTCACCAAGGAGATCGAGTCCCTCTACGCGCGCGGCTGACCCCGCGTACGGGGGCGACCGGCACCGCCTGCGAGCACGGCAGGCCCGCCGGAACGGGCTCGGCACCGCCGCCCGCCACCCCGGAGACACGAAGATCATTCGGCTAGGGTCGCTCAGGTGCGCGTCGACCTGAAGGGGTTGATGACCGTGCCCCCGGACCGGTCGCAGGGTCGCGGGGGTGCTCCGCCGCGCCGTGCGGAAAGAAGCGGCTCCCGCGCTCTGGAGCCCGGGCGCCCGGCGCGTCAGACTGGAACCCCGTGTCACCTCTGTGGGGGAGGTGGCACGGGGCCCTTCGGTGTGCGGCGGCATGGCGGATCGCGGCGGTCGGCCGGCGGGCCGTGCCGGTGTGGCAGTCACCCGGCGCGAGGAGCGAGCGGGCGTAGCCGCCCGCAGGGGCCGGCGACTCGATACCGGGCGACGGCGGCGTGATCCCGTCGCGGCGACCGCGGACCCCGCCCCGCCGGCGGACGGCAGGAGCTTGCCGACCCTCCCGGGCCCCGGGCCACCGGGCGGACGGACGGCGCCGACGGGCGCGGAGCCGTATACGGCGAACAGAATCCCGAGCCCTTCCGGTTTCCCTGCCACGGCTGTGCGCCGGTCGGCCGAGGACGATCCGGAGGAATGGGCGCCGGTGAATTGACGGCGACGGGATGGTGAATTCTCTCGGCGGCGCGGCGGAACCGCCACGTTCCTTGTCGCGCACCTCGCCTACGGGCGGACGAGGAAGTCGAGGAGGAAGCCGAGGGGGAGAGGGAGCCGGCGGGAAGGCGGAATCGGTATTCGGCGCGGCCTGCTTCACGCCCTATCGAAAATTCGTCCCCCTCTGTGGGCAACCGTCCGGCGGGACGCATTCCCGTAGCGAAAGGCCCGGGATTCCTCGGCGGCGGCCGGCCCCGACCGCGGACCGCGGCGGCCCGTCGGACGGCGGGCCCGGGTTCACTCCGGAACGCCATTGTCGTCACTGCGTTCGAATGGCGGTCGGTGGGCGGTCGGTGGGCGAGAGGGATGCGCCACCGGATGCGGATCCCCTGCCCTGCGGGTGGCGAACGGCAGGCCCGGCCGGAGGCCCTCGCGGTGGTGGCGGCGGTGGCCGCGGGCCGCCAAGTGGGGTCTGCCCAGGGGCGGTAGGGGCGGCACCCGGGGCAAAAGGCAGGAGCCCCGCTCCCCACCGAAGTGGAGGAGCAGGGCTCCTTGGGTACTGCTAAGTCGACCTAAAGGTCGGACCGGGCAACTTAGACCGGCGTAACGTTCTCCGCCTGCGGGCCCTTCGGACCCTGCGTGACGTCGAAGTTAACCTGCTGGTTCTCCTCCAGGGAGCGGAAACCAGAGGCGTTGATCGCCGAGTAGTGGACGAAGACATCCGGGCCGCCGCCGTCCTGGGCGATGAAGCCGAAGCCCTTTTCAGCGTTGAACCACTTGACGGTTCCGGTAGCCATAAGCCCTCCTTGGGCCAAAGGGTTGCCCTGCTCCAGAACCTGCAAACAAGTCTGAAAACTACAAAAGCCTGCGGGTCACATGCTCCGCAGGCTCTGTACTGCAAGGGAAACCAAACTGCAACTTGCGGTGAGCCTAGCACGGTGCGCTCGTGAGGCGGAAGAGCCAAAGATCACGTTTAGCCGAAGCGGGCGAGGGCCATGTGCGGCCCCGCCGCGTTGCCCCGGAGGAGACGGGTCTAGCCTCCGCATGTGGACAATTCAACCTTCGGAGACGCACCCGCAGTCGCACCGGCCGACTACCGTCGGAGCCGGCCGCGGGTGGGCCACATCCAGTTCCTGAACTGCCTGCCCCTCTACTGGGGCCTCGCGCGGACCGGCACCCTGCTCGATCTGGACCTCACCAAGGACACCCCGGAGAAGCTCAGCGAGAAGCTGGTGCGTGGGGAGCTCGACATCGCACCGGTGACCCTGGTCGAGTTCCTGCGGGCCGCCGACGATCTGGTGGCGTTCCCCGATCTCGCCGTCGGCTGCGACGGGCCGGTGATGTCCTGCGTGATCGTCTCGCAGAAGCCGCTCGACCAGCTGGACGGCGCCCGGGTGGCCCTCGGGTCGACCTCGCGGACCTCCGTACGGCTGGCCCAGCTGCTGCTGGCCGAGAAGATCGGCGTGCGGCCGGACTACTACACCTGCCCGCCGGACCTGGGCCTGATGATGCAGGAGGCGGACGCCGCCGTGCTGATCGGCGACGCCGCGCTGCGCGCCAACCTGCACGACGGTCCCCGGCTGGGTCTGGAGGTGCACGACCTCGGGCAGATGTGGAAGGAGTGGACGGGTCTGCCGTTCGTCTTCGCCGTCTGGGCGACCCGGCGCGAGTACCTCGAGCGCGAGCCGCTCGTCGTGGAGAAGGTGCACGAGGCGTTCCTGGCCTCCCGCGACCTGTCGCTGGAGGAGGTCTCCAAGGTCGCCGAGCAGGCGGCACGCTGGGAGACGTTCGACGAGCCGGTGCTGGAGCGGTACTTCACCACCCTGGACTTCCGGTTCGGGGCCGATCAGCTGCGGGGCGTGACGGAATTCGCCCGCCGGGTCGGGCCGACGACCGGATTCCCGGCCGATGTGAAGGTCGATCTGCTGGGGGCCTGACACCCGTCGCCAAGGCCCCGGGGCCGGGGCCGGGCCACGCAGCCCTTGCCGATCCCCTCCGAGGCGGCCTCCCGCATGCCGCGGACGTGATGCCGCGGACCTGGCCCTTGGCGCCGGACGGGGATGTCGCTGCCGTCCGTCGCCGTAGCGGTCCGCGGACGCGTCCGTGTCCGGGGTCGGGCTCGGGACGGGCAGGGCGGCGAGGAAGGGCCTGCTCCATCGGCCGCCGCCAGGTCGTCACGTGCGCCCTGTTTCGATGCGGAAAGTGGTGCACAGGTTTCCGAAGACCGCGCAGGGCATGGGCCATAAGCTGAGGTGCGCCGTACGAGGGGGAGGCACACCATGGAGCCGCTGACAGGGGAGGATCCACGGGTCCTGGGCGGATACCGGTTGCTCGGCCGGCTCGGTGCCGGCGGCATGGGGCGGGTCTACCTGGGGCGCAGTGAGGGCGGCCGTACGGTCGCGGTGAAGGCCGTCCACGCGCAGCTCGCGGCCGACGACCAGTTCCGCGCCCGGTTCCGGCGGGAGATCGAGTCCGCCCGGCGGGTGGGCGGCAGATGGACCGCGCCCGTCCTGGAGGCCGACCCGGACGCCACCGTGCCCTGGATCGCCACCGGCTACGTCGCGGGCCCCTCGCTCGCCCAGGCGGTCGCCGATGTCGGACCGCTCGGCGAGCACTCCGTACGGGCCCTGGGTGCCGGGCTGGCCGAGGCGCTGGCCGCCGTCCACGCGCTCGGGCTGGTGCACCGGGACGTCAAGCCGTCCAACGTGCTGCTGACCCTCGACGGGCCACTGCTGATCGACTTCGGCATCGCCCGGGCCACGGAGGGCACCGCCTCGCTCACCTCGACCGGCGTCTCCGTCGGTTCGCCGGGATACATGGCGCCCGAGCAGATCGTGGGCGAGGGCGCGGCGGCGGCCTCGGACGTCTTCTCGTTCGGGGCGGTGCTGGCGTTCGCGGCGACCGGGGTCAGCCCGTTCTCCGGGGAGTCGTCGGCCGCCCTGCTCTACAAGGTGGTCCACGAGGAGCCGGCGCTGGGCCCGCACCTCGCCGGCGAACTGCGGGAACTGGTGGCCGCCTGCCTGTCCAAGGACCCGGCCGCCCGGCCCGCCCCGCCGGTGCTCGCCGCGCGGCTCGCGGGGGAGGGGAGCGCGGGGGCCGCGGAGCTGGTGCGCGCCGGATGGCTGCCCGGTGCCGTGGTGGAGCAGGTCAGCCGGCGCGCGGTGGAGCTGCTGAATCTGGAGGCCGTGGCTCCGGCCCCGCCCGGTGCGGGGTTCGGACCGCCGGACCCCTCGTACGGGCGGAGTGCGGACCCTTCGTACGGGCAGCCCTCCGGGCTCGTGCCGTTCGAGACGGAGGCGTCCGGGCCCGTCGGCGCGCCCACCCCTGCGCCGGCGGCGTCCGGGGCGCCCGTCCGCCCGGCCGGGCCGCCGGCCGCCCCGTGGCCGGTGGCCGGGGTGGCCGCCGCCGATGCGCCGACCGCGGATCCGTCCCCGGCCGCCGGCAAGGAGCGGCGGATCGCGCTGACCGGGGCGGTCGGCGGCCGGGAGCGCCCGCGCCGGGTGAGCTGCGCGCTGGTGCTGTCGGTGGCCGGTGCACTGGCCGCCGCGACGACCGCGGCCTTCGTCTTCCAGCTGCTGCCGGGCGGGGAGAGCGGCAACGACGCCGCCGGCGCCCGGCCGCCGGCCCACCGCACGCCGTCCCCGGGAGCCTCCACACCCGGGGACGGCGCCGCCGGGGCCACCGTCGCCAAGGGGTTCGTCGGCACCTGGTCCGGCAGCGTGACGACGGCGCGCGGCCTGCCCAACGGCACGATGACGAGCGTGATCAAGGAGGGCGGCAAGGGCGACTACGTCATCCACACGACGTACGACGTGGTGGTGGTGCGCTGTGCGGCCAAGGCGAAGCTGGTGTCGGCGAGCGAGCGGCGCCTGGTGCTGAGGGAACGGCCGGACGGCAAGCAGGGGCCCGGCTGCACGGGCACCACGTCCCAGGTGACGTACACGCTCGGCAAGGACGGCGGGATCACCTTCGCGTCGGACGACGACGCGGGCGGCACCCCGAAGGCGACCCTGACCCGACGCTGACCGGAGCGCCGACCGGGGCTATGGGACGAGGGCGCCGTCAGGGCCCGCGCGAGGCCCGTGCCCCGGCTGCGCGGCGCAACACCCGACCGGCGGCCGGGGCGTCGGACCCCTGACGTACGCTGGTTCGGTCGTTATGCCCGCCTCCGAAAGGGACGCCCCGGTGACCGAGAACGCCGACCTCCAGTCCGTACTCGACCGCGCCGCGCAGGGCGGCCGCATCACGCCGGAGGAGGCGCTCGACCTGTACCGCTCCGCGCCGCTGCACGCGCTGGGACAGGCCGCCGACGCCGTGCGCCGCCGCCGCTACGCAGGCACCGAGCACATCGCCACGTACATCATCGAGCGCAACATCAACTACACCAATGTGTGCGTGACGGCCTGCAAGTTCTGCGCCTTCTACGCCGCGCCCAAGGACACCGCCAAGGGCTGGACCCGCGACCTGGACGACATCCTGCGCCGCTGTGCGGAGACCGTCGAACTGGGCGGCACCCAGATCATGTTCCAGGGCGGCCACCACCCGGACTACGGCGTCGAGTACTACGAAGAGCACTTCTCGGCGATCAAGAAGGCGTACCCGCAGCTGGTCATCCACTCGCTGGGCGCCTCCGAGGTCGAGCACATGGCCCGGATCTCCAAGGTGTCGGTCGAGGAGGCCATCTCGCGCATCCACGCGGCGGGGCTGGACTCCTTCGCCGGCGCCGGTGCCGAACTGCTGCCGGCCCGGCCCCGCAAGGCCATCGCGCCGCTGAAGGAGTCGGGCGAGCGCTGGCTGGAGATCATGGAGGCGGCCCACCGGCTGGGTGTGGAGTCGACGTCCACGATGCTGATGGGCACCGGCGAGACCAACGCCGAGCGCATCGAGCACCTGCGGATGATCCGGGACGTCCAGGACCGTACGGGCGGCTTCCGCGCCTTCATCCCGTACACCTACCAGCCCGAGAACAACCACCTGAAGGGCCGGACGCAGGCCACCCTCTTCGAGTACCTGCGGATGATCGCCATCGCCCGGATCTTCCTCGACAACGTCGCGCACATCCAGGGCTCCTGGCTGACCACCGGCAAGGAGGCCGGCCAGCTGTCGCTGCACTACGGCGCCGACGACCTGGGCTCGATCATGCTGGAGGAGAACGTCGTCTCCTCGGCGGGTGCCAAGCACCGCTCCAACCGGATGGAGATCATCGACCTGATCCGGAAGGCGGAGCGGGTCCCGGCGCAGCGGGCGACGACGTACGAGCACCTGGTCGTGCACGACGACCCGGCGAACGACCCGGTGGACGAGCGGGTGGTCTCGCACCTGTCCTCGACGGCCATCGAGGGCGGTACGGCGCATCCGGAGCTGAAGCTCGTCCAGGCCAACTGACCGTCCGATGCTGACACTTCACCGCGTGCGCGGGGTCCGGCTCGTCCATGACGGGCCCCTGGACACCGGGCACGCGGTCGTCGTCGACGGCGCGCGCATCGCCGCCGTCGGCCCGTACGACGCGCTGTTCGCGACCTACGGCGAGCAGGCGCGGGTGCGCGAATGGGACGGCGCGCTGACCCCGGGCGGCCACGAGCCGGCCGGGGCGGCGCTGTTGGAGGCGGCCTACCACCCCGACCCGCGCGAGGCCGACGAGCTCGGCAGCGAGCCGATCACGGGGGAGGCGCTCGCCGCGCTCGGGATGACCGAGGCCCGCTGGGGCGCCAGCGCCCGGCGGGGGCTGCAACGCCTGCTGGCGACCGGCACGACGGCGCTGACCGGGCCGTTCACCCGGCCCGCGGTCCGTACGGCGGTCCAGCGGTCCGGCATCGTGGAGCTGCCGGACCGGCGGCCGCGCGCGCTGACCGTCGGGGGGCCCGCCGACTTCGCCGTCTTCGGGGAGGACGGCACCTGTCTGGCCACCGCACTGGCCGGCCGACTGGTCTTCCGCCGACGCTGACCGGACGCCTCCGGTCCTGTCGTGTCCTGTCCTGGCCCTCGCCCCGGCGAGCGACCTGGCTCCTGACCTGGCTCCTGACCGGCCTCCTGATCTGCCTCCTGACCTGGGCCTCTCGACGGTGCGGACTCCTCGGCGATCTTCGTCAAGGGTCCGTCAACGCGGCTGTGCCGCACGTCAGAGCGGCGTCAACGGAAACGGAACGAGCGGTGCGGTCCGGCAGCATCGCTGATGCGGGGACGGCCGGCGCCGGCCGCTCACGATGCGCTGCACCGTGGGATGCCCGGATGTTCTGAGGGTGGGGGTCCCCCCGGCTCGAACGGAGCCGAGAGCTCGGGGGAATCCGGCCGTCCCCGACCAGCCGTCCCGGACCGGCCGTCGACGCGGCCCCGTGCCCGGTGCGGGCGCCGGCCGCCCCACGGTGGACAATGGCCGGGTGACCCGAGCATCCCTGGACAAGCAGCCGCACGAAGTCGCCGCGATGTTCGACGACGTGGCGGCGCGGTACGACCTCACCAACGACGTGCTCTCCCTGGGGCAGGCGCGGCTGTGGCGCAAGGAGGTGGAGCGCGCGGTGGCCGCGCGGCCCGCCGAGCGGGTCCTCGACCTCGCGGCCGGCACCGGCACCTCGTCGCTGCCGTTCGCCCGGACCGGGGCCTACGTCGTGCCGTGCGACTTCTCCGTCGGCATGCTGGGGGAGGGCAAGAAGCGTCACCCGTGGCTGCCGTTCACCGCCGGCGACGGCACCCGGCTGCCGTTCGCCGACGGGGTCTTCGACGCCGTCACGATCTCCTTCGGGCTGCGCAACATCCAGGACACCGACGCCGCGCTGGCCGAGCTGTACCGGGTCACCAAGCCCGGCGGCCGGGTGGTGATCTGCGAGTTCAGCGAGCCGACCTGGGCGCCGTTCCGGACCGTCTACACCGAGTACCTGATGCGCGCGCTGCCGCCGGTCGCCCGCGCGGTCAGCAGCAATCCGGATGCGTACGTCTATCTCGCCGAGTCCATTCGCACCTGGCCCAACCAGCCCGAACTCGCGTCCCGCATGCAGGGCGTGGGCTGGACCAAGGTCGCCTGGCGCAATCTCACCGGTGGCGTGGTCGCACTCCACCGGGCGACGAAACCGGCCGGCTGAACCGGCCGACGAAACCGGCCGACGAAACCGTCCGGCCCTTCGGGCGTCCGGATGACGGCTTTTCGGGCATCGGCGGAGCCGGCGGGATCCGCTTCGGCAAAGTCGCGTCACCGGGCGTGAGTTGGCGGGAACCATGCGTGGGACAGTCATGTCCCTAACGTTCGCGAGTGGCAGCTGTCCGCTGCCCGTCGAGTTCCCCGGAGTCCGTTGTGTCCGACCGTTCTGCCTCCTGCCCGGAATGTGGTTCCTCCTCGCCGCCCGAGGCGCGCTTCTGTATGGGCTGCGGCGCGGCGCGGCTTGCCGCCGCGCCGCCCCTGCCGGACGCGCCACCGCCCCCGCAGCCCCCGGCCCGGCCTCCCGTCCCGGCGGCGCCGCCCGGCCCGCCGCCGTCCGTGGCCCCCGCCCCCGCCCGAGCTCCTGGGGAGCAGGGGGGACCCGCATCGCCCCTGGGCGCCTTCCTCGGCCGGACGGTCCGGGGCGACTGGGTCGCGGCCCTGAAGATCGCCGCCGGGCCGACGTTGCTCCTGCTGGTCCTCGCGGGTGTGCTCGGCATCTTCTCGTCGGACGACGCGGACTCCGCCGGCCTCGGCTGGGGGATCCGCATGCGCTGCTTCCTCGCGCTGCTGCTGCAGGGCGTGGGCGGCGGGGTCACCCTCTCCGGTAGCGCCACCGGCCCCCTGGGCGGGCTGGGCGAGGGACTCAGCGGCGAGATGTCGGTGTCGCTGATCCCGCTGGTGGTCACCGGACTGTGGGTGACGCTGCTGGCGGTCGCCGCCCGCAGGGCCCGCCGCGCGGCCGCCGCGACGGTGGCCGGGGCCCCGGGCACCGCCCCGTCCGGCGGAATACCGGGCACGGCCGTGCTGGAGCCGGTGCTGCGGGTCGCGGTGCTGTGCGGCGTCGGCAGTCTGGTGCTCGGCCTGCTCGCCCAGCCCTCCTACGACGGCCTGGAGCTGTCCTCGTCGGCCTGGTCCGCGCTGCTGTGCTCCTTCCTGCTGGCGGCCGTGGTGAGCGCCGCCGTGCTGGCGCGCGACGAGGCACGGGCCTGGCTCGCCGTCCGGCCCGGATGGCACGTCGCCGTCACCGCGCTGCGCACCGCGCTGATCGCGCTGCTGACCGTCGTCCTGGCGGCCGGACTGGTCGCCTTCGTGGTCGTCCTCGCGAACGCGGACGACGTCCAGGGCGGCGACGCGGTCGCCCTGCTGGTGCTGCTCCCCAACCTCGGCGCGCTGGCCCTGGCGCTGGCCTGGGGCGCGCCGGTGAACGCCGAGCTGAACCTCCCCGACATCCCGTTCCTGGAGTCCGGCCGGCAGTCCATCGGCTACTCCGAACTGGCGGACCTCGCAGGCGGCTGGGGACTGTTCGGCATCATCGCCGGCGGTCTGGCCTGCGCGCTGCTGGTCGGTTTCCTGGCGGTCCGGCGCAGCGCCGACCGTCGCGAACAACTGCTGGCCGCGGGCTTCTTCGTGGTCGCACTGGTGCTTGCGGTGTGGGCCGCCGGAGCCGGCGCCTCGGCCGCCTTCCACGAAGCGGTCGGTGGTGGCTTCGGCGATTCCGGCGGTGGCTTCGGCCGCGAGTCGGGGAGCGGCTTCGGCGACTACGGCGGCAGCCCCGGCGGCGGTGCCACCGCCCACGGCGAACTGGCCGCCGGCGGCCCCGAAACGGTGCTGCTCGCGCTGGTGTGGACCTTCGGCGCGGTGCTGATCGTCCCGTACCTGCTCCTGCTGGTGGGCCGCGGCGGCCCGGCCGTCCTCGCCGCGCCGGCCGGTGCTCCCACGGTGCCCCCGGCCACCCCCGGCATGCCGACGGCGCCTCCTGCACCGGCCCCGGCCTCGGCCGCCCCGGCGCCCCCGTCCGCTGCGCCGCCCGTCGCCCCGCCGGCGCCTGCCGCACCGCCCACGCCGCCGGCTTCGCCCACGCCGACGGCTTCGCCCACCCTCGCGGACGTGCCCGCGGTGCAGCCCGCTCCCGAGGCTGCCGTGCCGCCGGACGCACCCGTGGCGGCGCCGCCCGCCGCCCCCGAGGACCTCGGGTCGGCCCGGCGCCCCGTGGTCAAGTGGGTGTCGATGGCGCTCATCGCGTTCCTGGTGGGTGGCGGTGCCACGGCCGGCGCGCTGTACCTCAAGAACCACCGCAGCACCGCCGAAGCGGCCCACGGGGCCGAGCAGTCCGCCGTCGAGAAGAGCGGCCGGGCCACCGCCCGCCCCGCCCCCTCCGAATCTCCCGCCCCCTCCGACTCCCCCGAGCCGTCCGGCTCCCCGTCCCCCGCGTCCTCCGTCTCGCCCTCCCCCTCCGCACCTGACGAGGGCCTCCCCGCAGGCTTCGAGCGGAAGGACGACCCCTACGGCTTCTCGGTCGGTGTGCTGAGCGGCTGGGAGCGCTCGACAAAGGGCACCCAGGTCGACTACAAGGCCCCGACCGGCACGTCGTACCTGCGCGTCGGCGTCATCGCCCACGCCCCGCAGTCGTCGTACGACAACTTTCTCAGCATGGAGAAGGGCGCCGAGAAGCGCACCGACTACCAGCGGACGGAGCTGAAGCGGAACACCTTCGAGGACAGCGACGGCGCCCGCTGGGAGTTCACCTACGTCAACGACACGGGGAACACCATTCACGCCATCGATCAGGCGTACATGGCGGATGACGGCACCGAATACAGCATTTACTACGAATGTCTGGACTCGGAGTACGACGCCAAGAGCGACGAGGTCTTCCGTACGGCGCTCAGCAGTTGGGACGTTCCCGACGCCGATGTGGACTAGCACGGCAACTGCGTGTGCACTGACGCGCTGTGGGGTGTCGGGCAGGCCCGGCATGCGAGGTGACATCCGCCGAGGAGGTGGCGGAGGACTACCGGAGCCGGATCCCGTGGGGGCGGCGATGAGGAGCGTTTTCGGATGGAGGACTTCATGAACGCGATGGACCAGCCGGAGGCGCCTGATGTCGAGCAGGTCCTGAGACACAACTCCGCACTGCGGAACCGGCATGTCGCCGGACGCCTCGCCATTGGCGTCCCGCTGTTCGTGTCGCCGTTCGTCTTGTACTCGCTGGGAGTGCCGGATTCCTTCTTCACGATGCTGCCTCTGGTCCCCGGCGGGTTCGTACTCATCTTCCTGGCGCTGCGACTCATCCATGGGCGGCGCTTGGGCGTGTGCAGGAAGGTTCTGCACACCTATCCGCTCGAATATCGCACGCGAGTGGAGAGGAAGGCGGAAGGAGACAGGAACGGGGAGGCGTGGAAGTACCTCGGCACCATTCACACGGTCAAGCTCTCCAGCCGCGGCCAGCATGGCGCTCCGCGTATGCGGGCCGTGAATGCCTCGACGGTGCGGCGTTGGCCCAAGGTGGCCGAGGACGGCGGAGCCTGGTTCGCCGGTGATCCTGCCTTCGGCGGCGTCATGATTGTCCCCGGCAGCAACGACATGTTGTTCATGCAGCCCGCGAGCTGGGCGAAGTTCGAGAAGGAGCGTGCGCAGGCCGACCCCGCACGGATCGCGCGGGCGCAGCAGGCGGGCATTTCCCAGCTGCTCGAGCGCGACCCGCGCATCCCGCTCGGGCTGTAACGCAACCCGCGCCTGCCGTACCACCAGGGGCGTTGACGGGAACAGCGCATCCGCACCCGTCAACGCTCCCCGGTCAACGCCCCGCCACCTCCGGCCGCTACGGGGCCGGAATCTCCAGCCGATGGCAGTAAGCCGTCCGCTTCCCCACCGGCGTGATCACCGTCTCCGCCGGCCGCATCCCCAGCCGCCGGGCCACCGCCAGGGACCGCTCGTTGCGTGCGTCCACCATCGCGACCACCTCCCGCACCCCGGCCGCCCGTACCGCCTCAAGTGCCGCCTGCGCGGCCGCCGTCGCATACCCCTTGCCCCAGTACGCGCGCCCCAGCCGCCAGCCGATCTCGATCTCGCCCGCCGGGCCCCACTCCCACGGCCACGGCTGCGCGCCGGTGAACCCGATGACTTCGCCGTCCGCCGGATCCACCAGCGTGTAGAGGCAGAACCCCCGCTCCGCGTGGTGCCGGCGCTGCCGCGCGGTGAGCTCCTCGTACACCGAGAACTCGGCCGGTGCGCCGCCGTGGAACTCCATGACCTCCACGTCGTTGAAGACCCGGTGCCAATGCAGCGTGTCCTCCTCGGTGGGCACGCGCAGTTCGACGGCGGGCAGCGGTCCGTACGCCGCAGGAGGGGCGTCCGCGGGCGCCGGGCCGTCCGTCGGTCCGGCCACGGTCTCAGGCTTCATGGGGCAACCCTTCAGTTTCCGATCACCAAGGCCCCCATAGACTGCCCGTGCCCCGTGCCGGTCGGCACCCAGATATCCAGATATCGACGTCATCGGCTTCCATCGACCTCCGGGAGAGCCCCCGTGACCGAGTCAGCGCCCGCGTCCGTGAGCGAGTCCGTGACCACACCCCGCTCTGAACACAGCGCGGACGTGATCGTCGTCGGCGCCGGGCCCGCCGGCTCCACGACCGCCTACCACCTGGCCAGGTCCGGCCTGGACGTCCTCCTTCTGGAGAAGACGGCGTTCCCGCGCGAGAAGGTCTGCGGCGACGGCCTGACGCCGCGCGCCACCAAGCAGCTGGTCGCCATGGGCATCGACATCTCCGAGGAGGCGGGCTGGCTGCGCAACAAGGGGCTGCGCATCATCGGCGGCGGCTCCCGCCTCCAGCTCGACTGGCCCGACCTCGCGTCGTACCCGAACTACGGACTGGTCCGCAAGCGCGACGACTTCGACGAGCAGCTCGCCCGCCAGGCCCAGAAGGCCGGCGCCCGCCTCTACGAGCGCTGCAACGTCGGCGCGCCCGTCGTCGACGACCTCACCGGCCACATCACCGGCGTCCACGCCAAGCTCGGCGAGGAGAAGACCCCGGTCACCTTCCACGCGCCCGTCGTCGTCGCCGCGGACGGAAACTCCACCCGGCTCTCGCTGGCCATGGGCCTGCACCGCCGTGAGGACCGCCCGATGGGCGTCGCCGTACGCACCTACTTCACCTCTCCCCGGCACGACGACGACTACCTGGAGTCCTGGCTGGAGCTGTGGGACCGGCGCGGCGCCGAGGACCGCCTCCTGCCCGGCTACGGCTGGATCTTCGGCATGGGCGACGGCACGAGCAACGTCGGCCTGGGCATCCTCAACTCCAGCTCCGCCTTCCGGGAGCTCGACTGGCGCGAGATCCTCAAGGCGTGGTGCGCCTCGATGCCCGCCGACTGGGGCTACACCCCCGAGAACATGACCGGCCCGATCCGCGGCGCGGCCCTCCCGATGGCCTTCAACCGCCAGCCCCACTACACCAAGGGCCTCCTCCTGGTCGGCGACGCCGGCGGCCTGGTGAACCCGTTCAACGGTGAGGGCATCGCCTACGCCATGGAGTCCGGCGCCATCGCCGCCGAGGTCGTCGTCCAGGCCCAGGCCCGCGCCACCTATGCCCAGCGCGAGCTGGCGCTGCACCGCTACCCCAAGGTCCTCAAGGACACCTACGGCGGCTACTACTCCCTCGGCCGCGCCTTCGTGAAGCTCATCGGCAACCCCAAGATCATGAAGATCGCCACCCAGCGCGGTCTCACCCATCCGATGCTGATGCGCTTCACCCTCAAGATGCTCGCCAACCTCACGGACCCCACGGGCGGGGACGCCATGGACCGGATCATCAACGGCCTGAGCAAGGTGGCGCCGAGGTCGTGAGGCGGCGCCGCGGGTGGCGCAGGGAGCAGTAGCGCCCGGGGCGGGACATCCAGGTGCCGGGTGAAGCGCCCGGTCAGGTGCGCCTGGTCGTGGAACCCCGCGGTCATGCGACATCGGCCGGGCGCCGTCCGGCGAGCAGGAGCCGGACGGCGCCCGGCCGATGCGTGTGCCGGTGAGGCGGGTGTGCGGCGGCAGGCGGAAGCGGGAACCGGACGCGGTGTGCGCCGGGGGTACGCCGAAGGGCCGCCCCTGGGGATGGGGGCGGCCCTTCACAGGCTCCGGTCACAGGCTCCGGGAAGGCGGCGGTCTCAGAGGACGCGCACCGCACCGGTCGGCTGGTCGTAGCTGAGCGGGCGCTCGACGATGCCGGTGCTCGAGTTCTGGGCGCCGATGAAGTTGCCGTTACCGACGTACACGCCGACGTGGTAGGCGCTGCCCGCGCTGCCCCAGTAGAGGATGTCCCCGACCTGGAGGTTGTCCAGACCGACCTGGGTGCCGGCGGTGGACTGGTCCTGGGAGACGCGCGGCAGGTCGATACCGACCTGCTTGAACGCGGCCTGGGTCAGACCGGAGCAGTCGTACGAGGAGGAGCCGGTGGCACCGAGGACGTACGCCTTGCCGAGCTGGGCCTTGAGGAAGGAGACCAGGGTGGCGGTGGTGCCGGTGGCGGTGGACGTCGCGGAGAGGGAGGTGCGCTCGCTGGAACGGGAGGCGCGGGCCTGGGCCTCTTCCTTGGCCTCCCGGGCCTCCGCGGCCTTCTTCTTGGCCTCGGCCTCGGCCTTGGCCTTCTTCACGGCGGCGGCCTTGTGCTTCTCCGCGGCCTTGGCGGCCTTGGCGAGCGCGCTGTCCTGGAGGGCCTCGCGCTCGTAGTTGAACGCGACCTGCTGAGCGGTGTCGGCGCTCTTGGCGGCGCTGGTCGCCAGCGCCGTCGTGATGGTGGGCATCTCCTGTGTTTCGGAGACGGGCTTCTGCGCGGCGTTGGCCGGCACGGTCGCGCCGGTGACCGCGAGGGTGAGGAAGCCACCGGTCACGCCCGCACGCAGGGCCCGCGAGGACGCGGAACGGCGGGGCTTCCGGTGGCTGGGTATGAGTGCGTTCGGGGACATGGCACCACGGCTATCAGGAGCCGAAGGTTGCTGCCAACAAAGGTGGGCTCCACCACATTTGACGTGTACGCGACGAACAAAAGGGACTTTTGGTTGCGCGGGGAGGCCGCGGCGCGATGTCCGGATTTCGCGATCATGTTCCTGTGCATGGCATTTGCTGCCGCAGAACGGGGTCGGAGGGGCTTATCACCTCCACATCCGCCACGCCAAGGCTTCCCAGCCGTCAAGGACCTACCGCCCGAAAGTGCGTGGGATAGGTCACTCTTGAGTGTCCGTTATGTTCCCGTGATCTGACGGCGTGGGCCGCTCGGCGGTTCGCCCGGTCGCGCGCCCGATCGTCACGCCCTCGGCCGCTCGTGAATGCGGGCACGCGCCGATGATCACGGTCACGTCACGGCCGGATCACTCAACGGTGTGGGATGCATATAGCAGTTGACCGTGGCCCGTGCCAATTTGCTTGCACGGGCCATCACTTGATAGTGCAACCACACCTCTGACCAGCGGTAACCCCGAGGAATGTCACCTCTCGTGATCACTCGGGTGCTTCCCGTACGAAGATCACCAGTCATCCGGCTTCATGATCCTTCGTCAGGTGGTGAAGATCACAAAGTCGTTGTCGAACCCCGTGTCGCAGATCACAGACCGGCGGGCATAAGATGCAGGCGTTCGGGCTTGTGAACTGCCTCACATGTGCACGATCTCCATGGGGCGGTCGGTGGGCCCGGGCGGACCGCCATCCAGTCATCGTCGACTGAAGGGAGCGAGGACGGTGAACGCTTACGCGCCCATCCTCGTACTGGGAGCCCTCGGGGCAGGCTTTGCGATCTTCTCTGTCGTGATGGCCACGCTCGTCGGACCCAGGCGCTACAACCGGGCGAAGCTTGAGGCGTACGAATGCGGAATCGAGCCGACCCCGCAGCCGTCCGGCGGCGGTCGCTTTCCGATCAAGTACTACCTGACGGCGATGCTCTTCATCGTTTTCGACATCGAGATCGTCTTCCTCTACCCCTGGGCCGTCACCTTCGACGCCCTCGGGCTTTTCGGGCTCGTCGAGATGCTCCTCTTCGCGCTCACCGTCTTCGTCGCCTACGCCTATGTCTGGCGTCGTGGCGGCCTGGAATGGGACTAGGGGTCACACATGGGACTTGAAGAGAAGCTGCCGAGCGGCTTTTTGCTGACCACTGTCGAGCAGGCCGCGGGATGGGTGCGCAAATCATCGGTCTTCCCCGCGACCTTCGGGCTGGCCTGCTGCGCCATCGAAATGATGACGACCGGCGCCGGGCGGTACGACCTCGCCCGCTTCGGCATGGAGGTCTTCCGCGGCTCTCCGCGGCAGGCGGATCTGATGATCGTGGCCGGCCGGGTGAGCCAGAAGATGGCGCCCGTGCTGCGGCAGGTCTACGACCAGATGCCGAACCCGAAATGGGTGATCTCCATGGGCGTGTGCGCCTCGTCGGGCGGCATGTTCAACAACTACGCGATTGTGCAGGGCGTTGACCACATTGTTCCCGTTGACATCTATTTGCCGGGCTGCCCGCCGCGCCCCGAAATGCTGATGGACGCCATTCTCAAGCTGCACCGGAAGATCCAGGACACCAAGCTCGGGGTCAACCAGGAGCAGGCGGCCCGCGAGGCGGAGGAGGCGGCGCTCAAGGCCCTCCCGCTGATCGAGATGAAGGGGCTGCTGCGGTGAGTGAGCCGACGAACCCCGAGGGCGACCAGGGAAACCGCAACGGCGGCGTCCCGGTCCAGCGTGACGACACCGGCGAGGTGATCGGCACCCGCCGCGGCATGTTCGGTGCCAACAACGGCGGCGACACCTCCGGTTACGGCGGCCTGGTCCGGTCCGTACGGCTGCCCGGCGCGACCCGGCGGCCGTACGGCGGATGGTTCGACGAGGTCGCCGACGAGCTGGAGGGCGCCCTCGACGAACAGGGCCTCGTCCCGGAGAACGTGATCTCCAAGACCGTCGTGGACCGCGACGAGCTGACCTTCCACATCGAGCGGGAGTACCTCCCCACCGTCGCCAGGACACTGCGCGACGACCCGGCGCTGCGCTTCGAGCTCTGTACGGGCGTGAGCGGGGTGCACTTCCCCGGCGACAAGGGCCGCGAGCTGCACGCCGTCTACCACCTGCGCTCGATCACCCACAACCGGCTGATCCGGCTGGAGGTCTCCGCCCCGGACGCCGACCCCCACGTGCCCTCGCTCGTCGACGTCTATCCGACCAACGACTGGCACGAGCGCGAGACCTACGACTTCTTCGGGCTCGTCTTCGACGGTCACCCGGCGCTGACGCGGATCATGATGCCCGACGACTGGCAGGGCTTCCCGCAGCGCAAGGACTACCCGCTCGGCGGCATTCCCGTCGAGTACAAGGGTGCCCAGATCCCGGCTCCCGACCAGCGGAGGTCGTACAGCTGATGACCACTCCTCCTGTAACCCCGCGAGACACGACGGAAGGCACGGTCTACACCGTCACCGGCGGCGACTGGGACGAGGTCGCGGCGGCCGCCGTCAAGTCCGACGACGAGCGGATCATCGTCAACATGGGGCCGCAGCACCCCTCCACCCACGGCGTGCTCCGGCTGATCCTGGAGATCGACGGCGAGACCGTCACCGAGGCCCGGTGCGGCATCGGCTATCTGCACACCGGCATCGAGAAGAACCTCGAGTACCGGACCTGGACGCAGGGAACCACCTTCGTCACGCGGATGGATTACCTCACCCCGTTCTTCAACGAGACCGCCTACTGCCTGGCCGTCGAGAAGCTGCTCGGCATCACCGACCAGGTCCCCGACCGGGCCTCGGTCATCCGCGTGCTGCTGATGGAGCTCAACCGGATGTCCTCCCACCTGGTGGCCATCGCCACCGGCGGGATGGAACTGGGCGCCACGACGATCATGATCTACGGCTTCCGCGACCGGGAACTCATCCTCGACATCTACGAGCTGATCACCGGCCTGCGGATGAACCACGCCTACGTCCGCCCCGGCGGCCTCGCCCAGGATCTCCCCCCGGGCGCCGTCGACCAGGTGCGCGCCTTCGTGAAGAAGATGCGCAAGAACATCCCCGAGTACGACAAGCTCGCCACCGGCAACCCCGTCTTCAAGGCCCGGATGGAGGGCATCGGCTATCTCGACCTGGCCGGCTGCCTGGCCACCGGCGCCACCGGTCCCGTGCTGCGTTCCGCCGGACTGCCCCACGACCTGCGCAAGACGCAGCCGTACTGTGGATACGAGAACTACGACTTCGAGGTGCCGACCGCCGACACCTGCGACTCCTACGGCCGGTTCCTGATCCGGCTGGAGGAGATGCGCCAGTCGCTGCGCATCGTCGAGCAGTGCCTGGACCGGCTGGAGCCGGGGCCGGTCATGGTCGAGGACAAGAAGATCGCCTGGCCGGCGCAGCTGGCCCTGGGCCCGGACGGCCTCGGCAACTCCCTGGACCACATCAAGAAGATCATGGGCACCTCGATGGAAGCCCTGATCCACCACTTCAAGCTGGTGACGGAGGGCTTCCGGGTCCCGCCCGGACAGACCTACGCCGCCGTGGAGTCCCCCAAGGGCGAGCTGGGCGTCCACGCGGTCAGCGACGGTGGCACCCGCCCCTACCGCGTGCACTTCCGCGACCCCTCCTTCACCAACCTGCAGGCCATGGCGGCGATGTGCGAAGGCGGCCAGGTCGCCGACGTCATCGTCGCCGTCGCGTCCATCGACCCCGTGATGGGAGGCGTCGACCGGTGAACGACGTCCAGCTGGGCATGCCCCAACTCCCCGCCCCCGACTACCCGGCCGACGTACGGGCCCGGCTGGAGGCCGACGCCAGGGAGGTGATCGCCCGCTACCCCGGCTCGCGCTCCGCGCTGCTGCCCCTGCTGCACCTCGTGCAGGCCGAGGAAGGCCACGTCACCCGCACCGGCATCCGCTTCTGCGCCGAGCTGCTCGACCTGACCACGGCCGAGGTCACGGCGGTGTCGACCTTCTACTCCATGTACCGCCGCAAGCCCAGCGGCGACTACCAGGTCGGGGTCTGCACCAACACCCTGTGCGCGGTGATGGGCGGCGACGCCATCTTCGACGAGCTCAAGCAGCACCTCGGGGTCGGCAACGGCGAGACCACCGACGACGGCGCCGTCACCCTCGAACACATCGAGTGCAACGCCGCCTGCGACTTCGCCCCCGTCGTGATGGTCAACTGGGAGTTCTTCGACAACCAGACCCCCGAGACGGCCAAGCGGCTGGTCGACGACCTGCGGGCCGGGCGGCGGGTGGAACCCACCCGCGGCGCCCCCCTGTGCACCTACCAGGAGACGTCCCGGATCCTCGCCGGCTTCCCGGACGAGCGGCCGGGCGCCGTCGAGGCCACCGGCGGCGCCGGCCCCGCCTCGCTGATCGGGCTCCGCCTGGCCAAGGGCGAGACCGCACCGGGCCGCGGCACGGACCACGTCATCGCGCCCCGCACTGCCGGCGGCCCGACCGACGGGACCGGCCCCGCCGCGGCACCGGACGCGGAGGCTGCCGGCGGTTACGGCCGCCGCCCCGACACCCAGGCGCCCCCGGGCCACCCCAGCTCCCACGACGCACCGCAGGAGACCGCGGCCTCCGACCCCGGGCACCCGGCCGGACCCGCAGCAGAGGAGGGGGAGTGATGACCGTGGCAGCCGAGTACGGGGGCACCCGGCCCGAGGCCGGGGGCGACCCCGAGAAGATCCTCGCGCCCGTCCTGTCCGCCTTCTGGGACCAGCCCGAATCCTGGACACTGGAGACCTACCGCCGGCACCAGGGCTACGAGGGCCTGCGCAAGGCCCTCGCCATGCCGCCCGACGACGTGATCGCCTACATCAAGGACTCCGGGCTCCGCGGCCGCGGCGGCGCGGGCTTCCCGACCGGCATGAAGTGGCAGTTCATCCCGCAGGGCGACGGCAAACCGCACTACCTCGTCGTCAACGCCGACGAATCGGAGCCCGGGACCTGCAAGGACATCCCGCTCCTCTTCGCGAACCCGCACTCCCTCATCGAGGGGATCGTGATCGCCTGCCATGCGATCCGTTCGCACCACGCCTTCATCTATCTGCGCGGCGAGGTCGTGCCCGTACTGCGACGGCTCCACGAGGCCGTACGGGAGGCGTATGCCGCGGGCTTCCTCGGAAAGGACATCCTCGGGTCGGGACTCGACCTCGATGTGATCGTGCACGCGGGCGCCGGCGCGTACATCTGCGGTGAGGAAACCGCGCTGCTGGATTCGCTGGAAGGCCGTCGCGGACAGCCCCGGCTGCGTCCTCCTTTCCCGGCGGTGGCGGGCCTCTACGCCTGCCCCACTGTGGTGAACAACGTCGAGTCCATCGCGTCGGTTCCCGCCATCATGAACAACGGCAAAGACTGGTTCAGGTCGATGGGCAGCGAGAAGTCCCCGGGCTTCACGCTCTACTCGCTCAGTGGCCACGTCGCGGGCCCCGGCCAGTACGAAGCCCCGCTGGGCATCACGCTGCGCCAGCTGCTCGACATGAGCGGCGGCATGCGCCCGGGCCACCGGCTGAAGTTCTGGACGCCCGGCGGCTCCTCCACACCGATGTTCACCGACGAGCACCTCGACGTCCCCCTGGACTACGAGGGCGTCGGCGCCGCCGGCTCGATGCTCGGCACCAAGGCCCTCCAGTGCTTCGACGAGACCACCTGCGTCGTACGGGCCGTCACCCGCTGGACCGAGTTCTACGCCCACGAGTCCTGCGGCAAGTGCACACCCTGCCGCGAAGGCACCTACTGGCTGGTGCAGTTGCTGCGCGACATCGAGGCCGGCAAGGGCGTCATGGACGACCTCGACAAGATCGACGACATCGCCGACAACATCAACGGCAAGTCCTTCTGCGCCCTCGGCGACGGCGCCGCCTCGCCGATCTTCTCCTCGCTCAAGTACTTCCGCGAGGAGTACGAGCAGCACATCACCGGCAAGGGCTGCCCCTTCGACCCCGCCAAGTCGACCCTGTGGGCCGACAACGACGCCCACCTGGGGGTGAATGCATGACCGTCACGACAACGGGGGCCAACAGCGGCTCCGCCGCGGGCCCCACCGGGGGCGGCGAGGCGGCGATCCCGCCGGAGGACCTCGTCACCCTGACGATCGACGGCATCGAGATCTCCGTCCCCAAGGGGACGCTGGTCATCCGCGCCGCCGAACTTCTCGGCATCGAGATCCCGCGCTTCTGCGACCATCCGCTGCTGGACCCGGCCGGCGCCTGCCGTCAGTGCATCGTCGAGGTCGAGGGCCAGCGCAAGCCGATGGCCTCCTGCACCATCACCTGCACCGACGGCATGGTCGTCAAATCGCAGCTCACCTCCCCGGTGGCCGAGAAGGCCCAGCGCGGGGTCATGGAACTGCTGCTGATCAACCACCCGCTGGACTGCCCGGTCTGCGACAAGGGCGGCGAATGCCCGCTGCAGAACCAGGCGATGCAGGTCGGCGACCCGGATTCGCGCTTCGAGGGCAAGAAGCGCACCTTCGAGAAGCCGGTGCCGATCTCCACGCAGGTGCTGCTGGACCGCGAGCGGTGCGTGCTGTGCGCGCGCTGCACCCGCTTCAGCAACCAGATCGCCGGCGACCCGATGATCGAGCTGGTCGAGCGCGGCGCCCTCCAGCAGGTCGGCACCGGAGAGGGCGACCCCTTCCAGTCGTACTTCTCCGGCAACACCATCCAGATCTGCCCGGTCGGCGCCCTCACCTCCGCCGCCTACCGCTTCCGCTCCCGGCCCTTCGACCTCGTCTCCTCGCCGTCGGTGTGCGAACACTGCGCGGGCGGCTGCGCCACCCGCACCGACCACCGGCGCGGCAAGGTCCTGCGCCGGCTGGCGGCGAACGACCCCGAGGTCAACGAGGAGTGGATCTGCGACAAGGGACGGTTCGGCTTCCGCTACGCGCAGCAGCGGGACCGGCTGGAGCAGCCCCTCGTCCGCAACGCCGAGAGCGGTGAACTGGAGCCGGCGAACTGGCCCGAGGCACTCGAGGCCGCAGCCCGCGGGCTGGCCGCGGCCAAGGGGCGCACCGGCGTCCTGACCGGCGGCCGGCTGACCGTCGAGGACTCCTACGCCTACGCCAAGTTCGCCCGGATCGCGTTGGACACCAACGACATCGACTTCCGGGCGCGGGCACACAGCGCCGAGGAGGCCGACTTCCTCGCGGCCAGGATCGCCGGCCGCGGCCGCGACCTGGACGGCGGCGGCCTCACCTACACGGCGCTGGAGGCGGCACCTGCCGTCCTCCTCGCCGGCATCGAGGCCGAGGAGGAGGCGCCCGGCGTCTTCCTGCGGCTGCGCAAGGCGCACCGCAAGAGCGGCCAGCGCACCTACGGCCTGTCCCCCTACGCCTCCCGCGGTCTGATCAAGGCGGGCGGCACCCTGCTCCCGGCCGCGCCCGGCACCGAAGCCGAATGGCTGGACGCACTCGCGGGCGGCGTCGGCCTGGAGGACGAAGGCCGCGCCGCGGCCGAGGCGCTGCGCGCGGAGGGCTCGGTGATCGTCGTCGGCGAGCGGCTGGCCACGACGCCGGGCGCCCTGACCGCCGCGGTCCGCGCCGCCTCCGCCACCGGCGCGCGGCTGGTGTGGATCCCGCGCCGGGCCGGCGAGCGCGGCGCCGTCGAGGCGGGCGCGCTGCCCGGGCTGCTGCCCGGCGGTCGGCCGGCCACCGACCCCCGGGCCCGCGACGAGGTCGCCGCCACCTGGGGCGTGGCCGAGCTCCCGCACCGCCACGGACGCGACACCGGCCAGATCGTCGAAGCCGCGGCGACCGGCGAACTGGGCGCACTCCTGGTGGCCGGCGTCGAGGTCGACGACCTGCCGGACCCGGCCCGCGCACTGACCGCCCTGGACGAGGTCGGCTTCCTGGTCAGCCTGGAACTCCGCCCCTCGCAGGTCACCGAACGGGCGGACGTCGTCCTCCCGGTGGCGGCCGTGGTCGAGAAGGCCGGCACGTTCCTCAACTGGGAGGGCCGGGCCCGGCTGTTCGAGGCCGCCCTCAAACCCGACCAGATGACCCGCCGGCATCTGCTGCCGGACGCCCGGGTCCTGCACATGCTCGCCGACGCCCTCGATGTCCACCTGGGCCTGCCGGACCTGCGCTCGGTACGCCGCGAACTCGACCGCCTCGGCGGCTGGGACGGCCCGTACGCGGGCGAGCCCCAGGAGACGGGGCGCCCGCTGCCCCGTCCCGACACCGGCGAGGCCGTACTCGCCGGACACCGCCTCCTGCTGGACCGGGGCCGGCTCCAGGAGGGCGACGACGCGCTGGCCGGCACCCGGCACGCCGCGGTCGCCCGGCTGTCGGAGGCCACCGCCCAGGAGACCGGCGTCAAGGACGGCGACCTCCTGGCGGTCACCGGACCGGCCGGATCGGTTCACCTGCCGCTCCAGATCACACCGATGCCCGACCGGGTGGTGTGGCTGCCGCTCAATTCCGTGGGCGCCGGCGTCGCCGCCGACACCGGGGCGCGCCCCGGTGAGCTGGTGAAGGTCTCCGCCGTATCCGGTACGCCGGAGCCCGTAGAGGAGAGGGAGGTCTGATGCAGCGGCTCGATCAACTGGCAGCCATGGGGCCCGCGCTGGCGCAGGAAGACCTGTCGATGTTCGGCCGCGACCCGTGGTGGCTGGTCGTCATCAAGGCGGTCTTCTGCTTCGCGTTCCTCATGCTGACCGTGCTGTTCTCCATCGTCTGGGAGCGCAAGGTCGTCGCGTGGATGCAGCTGCGCATCGGCCCCAACCGGCACGGCCCCTGGGGCCTGCTCCAGTCCCTCGCCGACGGCATCAAGCTGATGCTGAAGGAGGACCTGGTCGTCAAGCGGGCCGACAAGGCGGTCTACGTCCTCGCGCCGGTCGTCGCGGCCATCCCGGCCTTCATGGCGATCGCGGTGATCCCCTTCGGGCCCGCCGACAACGAGGTCTCGATCTTCGGCGTCCGCACCCCGATGCAGCTCACCGACCTCCCGATCGGCATCCTCTACATCCTGGCCACGGCCTCGGTGGGCATCTACGGCATCGTTCTGGCGGGCTGGTCCTCCGGCTCCACCTACCCGCTGCTCGGCGGTCTCCGCTCCTGCGCCCAGATGATCTCGTACGAGATCGCGATGGGCATGTCCTTCGCGGCGGTCTTCCTCTACTCCGGGTCGATGTCGACGTCGACGATCGTGGAGTCGCAGCAGAGCAAGTGGTACGTCCTGCTGCTGCCGGTCTCCTTCATCATCTACATCATCGCCATGGTGGGGGAGACCAACCGGGCGCCGTTCGACATGCCGGAGTCCGAGGGCGACCTCGTCGGCGGCTTCAACACCGAGTACTCGTCGATCAAGTTCGCGATGTTCATGCTCGCCGAGTACATCAACATGGTCACCGTCTCGGCGGTCGCGGTCACCCTCTTCCTGGGCGGCTGGAAGGCGCCGTACCCGATCACCACGGTGTGGGAGGGCGCGAACCACGGCTGGTGGCCGATGCTCTGGTTCGTCATCAAGGTGCAGCTGCTGCTGTTCTTCTTCATCTGGGTGCGCGGCACGCTCCCGCGTGTGCGCTACGACCAGTTCATGAAGCTGGGCTGGAAGGTCCTCATCCCCGTCTCGCTGGTCTGGCTGATGCTGGTCGCCACCGTCCGGGCGCTGAAGAACGAGGGCTACGACTTCCAGCAGATCGTGCTCTACGTCGCCGGGGCCGCCATCGCCCTGCTGCTGATCTCGCTCGTCGTGGACTTCTTCCGGAACAGCGAACGGGAGGAGGAGCCGGACGGCGCCGGGGAGTTCGACCCGATGGCCGGCGGATTCCCCGTACCACCGCTGCCCGGCCAGAGCCTGCCACCCGTGCCGCGCCGGCGGCCTCGCCACGGCGGGGAGCTGATTGTCAGTGGTCGGGTGGACACTGTCGGTGACGAAAGTGAAAGTGACGGAAAGGGGGGCGACGGTGCCTGAGTTCCAGAACCCTGTGGCCGGTTTCGGCGTGACCTTCAAGGCCATGTTCAAGAAACGGCTGACCGAGCAGTACCCGGAGGAGAAGAAGCCGACGGCCCCGCGCTTTCACGGCCGCCATCAGCTCAACCGCCATCCGGACGGCCTGGAGAAGTGCATCGGCTGCGAGCTCTGCGCCTGGGCCTGTCCGGCGGACGCGATCTACGTCGAGGGCGCTGACAACACCGAGGAGGAGCGCTACTCCCCGGGCGAGCGGTACGGCCGCGTCTACCAGATCAACTACCTGCGCTGCATCCTGTGCGGGCTGTGCGTCGAGGCCTGCCCGACCCGCGCACTGACCATGACCAACGAGTACGAACTCGCCGACCGGTCCCGCGAATCGCTCATCTACACCAAGGAGGAGCTGCTCGCGGGCCTGGAGGAGACCATGGTCGATTCGCCGCATGCGATCTATCCCGGCATGACGGACAAGGACTACTACAGCGGGCTGGTGACCGAGGCCGCACCCGGTACCGAGCGGCAGATCGCGGTGACCAAGGGCGAGGAGCCCCCGACGGAGCCCGCAGGCCGGGCCGGGGACGCCACCGAAAAGGGGGTGCAGTCATGACCGGCCTCGCCGCCGCGGCCTCCACGACGTCCACCGGGGAGGCCGTGCAGTTCTGGATCCTGGGCACCGTCGCCGTCCTCGGCGCCCTGTGCACGATCTTGATGAAGCGGGCCGTGCACAGCGCCCTCTCACTCGCCGGGACCATGATCATCCTGGCGATCTTCTATCTGGCCAACGGCGCCTACTTCCTCGGCGTCGTCCAGGTCGTCGTCTACACCGGCGCGATCATGATGCTGTTCCTCTTCGTCGTCATGCTCGTCGGTGTCACCGCGGCGGACTCCCTCAAGGAGACCCTCAAAGGCCAGCGCTGGCTCGCCGCGGGCCTCGGCCTCGGCTTCGGCATCCTGCTCATCGCCGGCATCGGCAACGCCTCGCTCACGGAGTTCAACGGCCTGGGCGAGGCCAACGCCGGCGGCAATGTGCAGGGCCTGGCCGCACTCATCTTCACCAAGTACGTCTTCGCCTTCGAAATCACCGGCGCGCTGCTCATCACGGCGGCCGTCGGCGCGATGGTGCTCACCCATCGCGAGCGCACGGAGCGTGCCAGGACCCAGCGCGAGCAGTCCATCGCGCGGATCAAGGAAGGCAAGCAGGTGCCCCCGCTGCCCGCTCCCGGGGTCTACGCCCGGCACAACGCCGTGGACATCCCGGGCCTGCTGCCCGACGGCACCCCCTCCGAGCTGACCGTCAACCCGACGCTGCGGGCGCGCGGCCAGATCCGCGACGTCTCCCGCAAGTCGCTCGCCGAGCTCAAGGCGCTGGAGCAGCGCTCGGAGGAATGGCTGGAGCGGGGTTCCGAACCGCCGGCCGAGCCACCGTCCTCGTCGTCCGGCCCGGTGGCCCCGAAGGAGGAGGCCAAGAAATGAGCCCGGTCTACTACCTCTATCTGGCCGCCCTGTTGTTCACCATCGGCGGAGCCGGGGTGCTGATCAGGCGGAACGCCATCGTGGTGTTCATGTGCATCGAGCTGATGCTCAACGCCTGCAATCTCGCCTTCGTGACCTTCTCGCGGATGCACGGGAATCTGGACGGCCAGATCATCGCCTTCTTCACGATGGTCGTCGCCGCGGCCGAGGTCGTGGTCGGCCTGGCGATCATCGTGTCGATCTTCCGCACCCGTCATACGGCATCGGTCGACGACGCCAGCCTGATGAAGCTGTAAGGGGTCGCACAAAGTGGAGAACTTGATCGCGCTGCTTGTCGCGGTACCGCTGGTCGGTGCGGCCCTGCTGCTGTGCGGTGGGAAACGACTCGACCGCACCGGCCACTTGATCGGCTCGCTGTTCGCGGTGGGCTCGTTCGCCGTCGCCGTGGCGCTCTTCGTCGACATGCTCGGCAAGGGGGCCGAGCACCGTGCCCTCCATCAGCATCTGTTCAGCTGGATCCCGGTCGGCGGCTTCCGGGCCGATATCGCCTTCCAGCTCGACCAGTTGTCGATGACGTTCGTCCTGCTGATCACGGGTGTCGGATCGCTGATCCACATCTACTCGATCGGCTACATGGCGCACGACGAACGACGGCGCCGCTTCTTCGGCTACCTCAACCTGTTCCTGGCGGCGATGCTGCTGCTGGTCCTCGCCGACAACTACCTCCTGCTGTACGTCGGCTGGGAGGGCGTCGGCCTCGCCTCGTACCTCCTGATCGGATTCTGGCAGCACAAGCCCAGCGCGGCCACGGCCGCCAAGAAGGCGTTCCTGGTCAACCGGGTCGGCGACATCGGCCTGTCCATCGCGATCATGCTGATGTTCACGACCTTCGGGACGTTCGCCTTCGGCCCGGTGCTCGCCGCGACCGGGGACACCGGCGAGGGCAAGCTGACGGCCATCGGGCTGATGCTGCTGCTGGCCGCATGCGGCAAGTCGGCCCAGGTGCCGCTGCAGTCCTGGCTCGGCGACGCGATGGAGGGCCCGACCCCGGTCTCGGCCCTGATCCACGCCGCCACGATGGTCACCGCCGGCGTGTATCTGATCACCCGCTCCGGGGCGATCTTCAACGCCGCACCCACCGCCCAGACGGCCGTCGTCGCGGTCGGCGCGGTCACGCTCCTCTTCGGTGCGATCGTCGGTTGCGCCAAGGACGACATCAAGAAGGCGCTGGCCGGCTCGACGATGTCGCAGATCGGCTACATGATCATGGCCGCCGGTCTCGGCCCCATCGGCTACGCCTTCGCGATCATGCATCTGGTCACCCACGGCTTCTTCAAGGCGGGCCTCTTCCTCGGTGCCGGTTCCGTGATGCACGGCATGAACGACGAAGTGGACATGCGCCGTTACGGCGGCCTGCGGAAGTACATGCCGGTCACGTTCGTCACCTTCGGCCTCGGCTATCTGGCGATCATCGGCTTCCCCGGGCTGTCCGGCTTCTTCTCCAAGGACAAGATCATCGAAGCGGCGTTCGCCAAGGGCGGCACCGAGGGCTGGATCCTCGGCGGCGCGGCCCTGCTGGGCGCAGCGATCACCGCGTTCTACATGACCCGGGTGATGCTGATGACCTTCTTCGGCGAGAAGCGCTGGGATCCGGAGAAGACCCACCCGCACGAGTCCCCCAAGTCCATGACGATCCCGATGATCGTGTTGGCCTTCGGATCGGTCTTCGCGGGCGGCCTGTTCAGCATCAACGAGTCGTTCGTGAAGTGGCTGGAGCCGGTCACGTCCTTCGCCCACGGCCACTCGCCGCTCAGCGCCACCACCGTCACCGGCGCGACCATGGTCGTCCTGGTCATCGGCGTCGGCATCGCCTGGGCGATGTACGGCCGCAGGCCCGTACCGGCCACCGCACCGCGCGGCTCGGTGCTCACCCGCGCCGCCCGCCGCGATCTGCTCCAGGACGACTTCAACCACGTCGTCCTGGTACGTGGCGGCGAACACCTGACCCGCACACTCGTCTATCTCGACCATTCCGTGGTGGACGGCGCGGTCAATGGCACGGCGGCCACGATGGGCGGACTCTCCGGCCGGCTGCGCCAGTTGCAGAGCGGCTTCGTCCGCTCGTACGCGGTCCAGATGCTGGGCGGGGCCGCCGTTCTCGTCGCCGCGACCCTGCTGATGAGGGGTGTCTGACCCATGTCCTTTCCCCTGCTGACGGCGACCGCCGCGGTCCCGGCGATCGGCGCGATCGCCACCGCCGCGGTGCCCGCCGCCAAGCGCACCGCGGCCAAATGGCTGGCGCTGGTGTTCTCGCTGGCCACCTTCGTGCTGGCCCTGCTCATCGCGTTCCGCTTCGCGCCGGGCGCCAAGAGCCCCTTCCAGCTCACCGAATCGCACTCCTGGATCCGGGACTTCGGGGTCCGCTACGAACTCGGCGTGGACGGCATCGCGGTCGCTCTGATCGCGCTGACCGCCCTGCTGATCCCGTTCGTCATCCTGGCGGGCTGGCACGACGCGGACCCCCTGGAAGAGGACAGGCCCAACCGCCGCTGGCGGCCCACCCAGGGCTTCTTCGCCCTGATCCTGGCCGTCGAGGCCATGGTGGTCATCTCCTTCGAGGCCACCGACGTCTTCCTCTTCTACATCTTCTTCGAAGCCATGCTCATCCCGATGTACTTCCTCATCGGCGGCTTCGGGGATCTCGCCGGAGCACACGGCGAAGAGCAGGCCGCCACCCAGCGGTCCTACGCCGCGGTGAAGTTCCTGCTCTACAACCTCGTCGGCGGCCTGATCATGCTGGCCGCGGTGATCGGGCTGTACGCGGTCACCGCCGACCAGCTCGGCAACGGCACCTTCTCGCTTCAGCAGATCGTCGAGGCGCGGGCGTCCGGCAAGCTCACCTTCGGCACCGGCACCGAACGGCTGCTCTTCCTCGGCTTCTTCTTCGCCTTCGCGGTGAAGGCGCCGCTGTGGCCGCTGCACACCTGGCTGCCCAACGCCATGGGCGAGGCGACCTCCCCGGTGGCGGTGCTGATCACGGCCGTCGTCGACAAGGTCGGCACCTTCGCGATGCTCCGCTTCTGCCTCCAGCTCTTCCCGGAGGCCAGCAGCTGGGCGACTCCGGTCATCCTGGTCCTGGCACTGATCAGCATCGTCTACGGCGCGCTGGTGGCCGTCGGGCAGCGCGACATCAAGCGCCTGATCGCCTACGCCTCCATCTCCCACTTCGGCTTCATCATCCTGGGCATCTTCGCCATGACGTCCCAGGGCCAGGGCGGCGCGACGCTCTACATGGTCAACCACGGCATCTCCACCGCCGCGCTGATGCTGGTGGCCGGCTTCCTGATCAGCCGGCGCGGCTCGCGTCTGATCGCTGACTACGGTGGCGTGCAGAAGGTCGCCCCGCTCCTCGCCGGCACCTTCCTGATCGGCGGGCTGGCGACGCTCTCGCTGCCCGGGCTCGCCCCGTTCGTCAGCGAATTCCTGGTCCTGGTCGGCACGTTCAGCCGCTACCCGGTCATCGGCATCATCGCCACCGTCGGCATCGTCCTCGCCGCGCTCTACGTCCTCGTCCTCTACCAACGGACGATGACCGGCCCGGTGAAGGCCGAGGTGCGCAGCATGCCCGACCTGCGGGCCCGGGAACTGGTGGTGGTCGCGCCGCTCATCGCGCTGCTGCTCTTCCTCGGGGTGTACCCCAAGCCGCTCACCGACATCGTCAATCCTGCGGTGGACCACACCCTGTCCGTCGTGGACAAGAAGGACCCCAAGCCCGCCGTGCAGGTGGACGCCGTGCCCGGTGGAGGCCGGCACGGTCATGCCGTGCGTGATCAAGACGTGGAGGCCGCGAAGTGAGTTCCGTGGCAAGTGTCCACAGCCTGTGGACAGTGGCGGCCGAAGTGCCGGGCCGGATCCCGGCGCCGCACATCGAGTACGCCCAGCTGTCGCCGACACTGATCGTCCTGGGTGCCGCGGTGATCGGTGTCCTGATCGAGGCACTGCTGCCCCGCGGCAGCCGCTACTACGCCCAGCTGATGCTGTCCGTGGTGTCGCTGGCCGCCGCGTTCGCCGCGGTGGTCGGCCTGGCCGCGGGCGGCTTCGGCTCGTCCAAGGCGCATATCGCCGCGATGGGCGCCATCGCCGTGGACGGCCCCGCCCTGTTCCTCCAGGGCACGATCCTGCTGGTCTCCCTCGTCGCCGTCTTCACCTTCGCCGAGCGTCGGCTCGACCCCGCCGCGCACGGCAAGCGGGTGGACTCGTTCGCGGCCCAGGCCGCGGCCGTTCCCGGCGGCGCCGCCGAACAGGCAGCGGTCAAGGCCGGGTTCACCACCACCGAGGTCTTCCCGATCGTTCTCTTCGCGATCGGCGGCATGCTGGTCTTCCCGGCGGCCAACGACCTGCTGACCCTCTTCATCGCCCTGGAAGTCTTCTCCCTCCCGCTGTACATCCTGTGCGCGCTGGCCCGCCGCCAGCGCCTGCTCTCCCAGGAAGCCGCGGTCAAGTACTTCCTCCTCGGCGCCTTCTCCTCCGCTTTTCTCCTGTTCGGCATCGCCCTCCTGTATGGCTACGCGGGCACAGTCACCTACTCCGGTATCGCCGAGGTCATCTCGGACGGCGCCAAGCAGATCGACCCGGCGCTGGCGGGCACGATGGGCAATGACGCGCTGCTGCTGATCGGCGCGGCCCTGGTCCTGATGGGGCTGCTGTTCAAGGTCGGCGCGGTCCCCTTCCACATGTGGACGCCGGACGTCTACCAAGGCGCCCCGACCCCGGTCACCGGCTTCATGGCGGCCGCCACCAAGGTCGCTGCCTTCGGCGCGCTGCTGCGCCTGCTGTACGTCGTCCTGCCGGGCATGCGGTGGGACTGGCGGCCGGTGATGTGGGGCGTGGCGATCATCACGATGCTGGGAGGCGCGATCGTCGCCATCACCCAGACCGACATCAAGCGGCTGCTGGCCTACTCCTCCATCGCGCACGCCGGTTTCATCCTCGCCGGTGTCATCGCCACCAGCGAGGACGGCATCTCTTCGGTGCTGTTCTACCTGGGGGCCTACTCGTTCGTGACACTCGGCGCGTTCGCGGTCGTCACCCTGGTGCGGGACGCGAGTGGCGAGGCCACCCACCTGTCCAAGTGGGCCGGGCTGGGCCGCCGTTCGCCACTCGTGGCCGCGGTCTTCGCCGTCTTCCTGCTGGCCTTCGCCGGCATCCCGCTGACCTCGGGGTTCGCCGGGAAGTTCGCCGTCTTCAAGGCGGCGGCCCAGAGCGGCGCGGGCTGGCTGGTCGTGGTCGGTGTCATCTCGTCGGCCATCGCGGCGTTCTTCTACATCCGCGTCATCGTGCTGATGTTCTTCAGCGAGCCGAAGGCGGACGGCCCGACCGTCGCCGTCCCCAGCCCGCTGACGACCACGGCCATCGCCATCGGCGTCGCCGTGACACTGGTGCTGGGCCTGGCGCCGCAGTACTTCCTCGACCTGGCCGGCCAGGCGGGGGTCTTCATCCGCTGACGACGCCACTCCACCGCCGTACGCGTCATACGGCCGCCGCCCGGAACCCTTTGGGTTCCGGGCGGCGGCCGTATGACGTGCGGACTCTCAGCTGCTGGGCATGCTCGGCAGCTTCGGCATGTCCGGGATCTTCACGCTGCCGTCGGTGGACTTGGTGTACTTCTCGGTCGGCCCGTTCTTCCAGCTGACCGTCAGTGTCTTACCGTCCGAGCCGGGCTTGAGGGTGCCCATGGTGCGGGTGTCGTCGCCCTTGGTGCACGTCAGCGCGGCCGCCGTCATGCCGCCCATCTCCTGCACCTTGCCCATACAGGCGGTCTTGTGCCCGTCGGCGAGCGCCACGGTGCCCTTGGTGATCATGAGGATCAGCGAGCTGTCGGCCGACCCGGCCTTCCAGGCCCCCTCGAACGCCTTGCCGCCCGTGGTCTTGCCGTCCCCGGCACCGTCGCCGCCCGGAGTCGACGGCCCGCTCTCCGGCGCCTTGCTCGGCGTGCTGTCGCTGCCCTTGTCGCCGCTGCTTCCGCAACCGCTGAGCAGCATCGCGGCGATCGCGGCCGCCCCGGCGATCTGCGTTGCCTTGCGCACGTACGTCTCCTCCGTTGTGGGACAGGGAGAGGCGAGGCTAGCAGCCGAGGGATGGGGCGGGGTGGTGCAGGCGAGTGGGGCGGCGGCGCTGGGCGGGGGCCCGGCCCCGGCCTCCCCCCCCCCGCCCCCTCCCACGCCCCTGGGCCGTCGGACCGCCCGCCCGTCTCCGTGCCGAGTCGCCGCCCCGGCTACGTACTGCCTCCCGCGTTCGACGCCGAGCTCTTGTCCAGCTGGACGGCGTGGTAGGCCGCGTGGGCGGTCCACATCTGCTTGACGAGCCGTTTGTGCTCGCGGCGTTGGGCGCGGAAGGCCCCGCCGGGCAGGAGCTTGGAATCCAGGTCGGTGGCGGAGGCGAAGGCGGCCAGGACGCGCTCGCGGTGGCCCGGGAGGCCGGCGTCGACCGCGGAGCGGAAGCGGGCGCGGGCCGGGTTGGTCAGGTCGACCTCGCCGGCGGGATACCGGTCGTACGGGAAGAGGCCGAGGGCACGCCGGGGCTCGCGGCGTATCGCGCCGCGTTCCACCAGGCGCCGCAGGCACAGTTCGTGCACCGGTCGCGCGGCGGTGCGTACCCAGCGCTGTGCCTTGACGTTCGCCCTGCGGCTCTTGCCCGGGTCGGGCAGCGCGGCGAGCGCGCCGTCCAGCACCGGGTCGTTCATCGGCAGCGGATTGGCCACCGAGACCCGGTCGCCGCGCTCGACCGCGATCCGGCCCGCCGCCTCCAGGTCGGCCAGCGCCGCGCCCGCCAGGCCGTAGCGCAGGTACTTGGGGTTGTTCAGGGGGCGGCCGCGGGCCGGGTCCATGGCGAGCAACAGCAGTTCCTCGGCGAGGGTGAGACCTGGCGAACCGGGGCCGTCTGCGGCCGTCATGTGGCCTCCCGGCCTGCTGGGGCGGGCGTCGCCGAACCCGCGCCGACGGCGGCCGGGGCCGTGCCCAGCTCGAGCGCGGGCAGGACGCGTCCGGTGACCTCGCCCAGGCCGATCCGCGCGCCATCGGGGCCAGGGGCCCAGGCGCCGAGGGTGATCTCGTCGCCGTCCTGGAGGTAGGGGCCCTTGCCGTGGGTGAGCTCGAGCAGGCAGCCGAGCTGATCGGGTTCGGGACCGGAGACGGTGCCGGACGCGAACAGGTCCCCGGTGCGCAACGAGGCGCCGTTCACCGTCATATGGGCCAGCTGCTGGGCGGCCGTCCAGTACATCGTGGAGAACGGCGGGCGGGAGAGGACCCGGCCGTTGAGGGACACCTCGATGCGGATGTCGAGGCCGCCCGGTTCCGCGCCGGTGTCGTCGAGATAGGGCAGGAGCGGGACATCCCGGGCGGGTGGTGCCGTACGGGCCTCGTCGAAGGCGTCGAGCGGGGTGATCCAGGCGGAGACGGAGGTGGCGAAGGACTTGCCGAGGAAGGGGCCCAGCGGTTGGTACTCCCAGGCCTGGATGTCACGTGCGGACCAGTCGTTGACGAGGCAGACGCCGAAGACGTGGTCACGGAAGGAGTCGAGGCCCACCGGCTCGTGGAGGGCGGAGGGCGCGCCGACGACGAAGCCGACCTCGGCCTCGATGTCCAGGCGGGCGGACGGGCCGAAGGTCGGAGCGGAGTCCGCCGGGGCCTTGCGCTGGCCGTTGGGGCGCACCACGGGGGTGCCGGTGGCCACAACGGTGCCGGCCCGGCCGTGGTAACCGATCGGCAGATGCTTCCAGTTGGGGGGCAGCGCCGCGCCGTCGGGGCGGAAGATCCGGCCGGCGTTCGTGGCGTGGTGCTCGCTGGAGTAGAAGTCGACGTAGTCGGCGACCTCGAAGGGGAGGTGGAGGGACACCTCGTCGAGGGGGAGGAGGAGAGGTGTCACCGCGGGGCGGTGCGCGGAGGCAGTGAGGGCGGTGCGCACGGCCGCGCGGACCTCGTGCCAGACCGTACGTCCCGCGGCGAGCAGTGGGTTGAGGGTCGGCGCGGTGAGCAGCGCGGTGTGCGACGGGCGCAGGACGTCGGGCAGGGCGCCCGGCAGCGCGCTCAGGTCGAGGACGTGGTTGCCGTAGCGGACGCCGAGTCTGCGCCGCTCGGGCGCCTCGGTCGTGCTGAAGAGGCCGTAGGGGAGGGTGTGCGGGCCGAAGGGATCGCCTTCCGCCAGGTCGAACGGGCTCTGCTCGGGCATGGACAGCTCCTCGTTTCGTCGTCGCCGGTGGGCGGCCGCCGGCCTGATGTCGGGTGGCCGGGCCGGTCGGTCGGCGGGCCGCCCGGCTCATGGCCGATCGGTCCGAAGATCAGAGTACGGCGGGGTGCAATGCCGTGGGGGAACCTGTGGACAACCTCCGGACCGGGCGTCGCGGTCGCCTTCGGACCGGTCACCGCAGTGGCCGCCGGCCCGGTCGTCGGAGCGGTTGCAGGACCGGTTGCAGGACCGGTTGCGGGAGCGGTCGACGCAGCGTTCTCGGAGCCGTCGCCGGGCCGGTCGCCGGACCGCTCGCCCGACCGCTCGCAACGCGGCTCCCGGACGGCACCTGCACCGGGCCCGTCCAGCCCCCGGCCCCCGGCTCCGCCCCCCGGCCGGTGCCGACGCGGGGGTACGGGGAATCCGTACCTCCGCGCCGGGCCTGCCTCAGCCCGCGGTCCGCGGCAGCCTGCGGTGCCACGTCCGGCGGAAGACCTCCTGGTCGCCGTCGTGGCAGACGACCTCGTTGAGGGTGCGGAAGTCGCCCTCGTCCGCGGTGATTTCGGAGGTGGTGTCGATCCGTACGTCCCACCCGATGGCCGGCCGGTGCAGCCGCACCGACCAGGCGGAACGGGTGTGCGCGCTGGTCGGGTCGGTGCTGCGGATGCGGTAGGTCTCCAGGGCGTCCTCGGTGAACTCCAGGCCGTCGGGGTAGACGCGGGTGCCGCCGTAGCGCGGGTCGACCTCCAGGGTCCAGGTCGCGGCGGCGACATCGCGCACCACCCGCCGCTCCGGCCGCGGGTCGGTGGCCTGCGGGAAGTCCACGCCCAGCGGTTCGGCCTGCTCGGGCGGCTCGAAGGAGATCGGCGGGCCGTCGGACCCTTCGGCGCGGACGGGGAGTTCGAGGATCGAGGCCGAGGGGTCCACGGTCCACCCGGAGGTCTCCGGGTGCGGCCAGATCCACGGCCAGTACGCGGAGGACAGCGCCAGGCGGATGCGGTGGCCGGGCGGGAAGGCGTGCCCGATGCCGTTCAGTTCGAAGGTGACGTCTTCGGTGGCGCCCGGTTCCCATTCGACGGCGCGGTCCCGGCCGTGCCGTGCGAGGAGGTTGAGCACGCCCCTGGTGACCAGCGTCGAGGAGCCGTCGGGGGCGACGTCGCAGACACGGGCGATCACCTGACCGCGTCGGGCCTGCGAGGTCAGCCGCAGCCGCACCCGGGGCCGGCCGAGGATCTCGGTGCGCTCGGTGAGTTCGGGCAGGTCGAAGCAGACCGAGCGGCCGTCCTCCTCGCGCTGGTCGGGCGGCAGGTCGGCGGCGTTGCCGAACGGGAAGAAGCGGCCCGCGTCGACACCGGTGTGCTGCGGCGAGCACACCAGTCGGGGCCGCTCGCCCGGTAGCGGGTGCGCGGTCGGCGTCACCCGGGTCGAGGGCCAGGCGGCGTCGCCGACCCACCGGCCGGGCAGCTCCTGATAGACGGTCGCCGGCGGGTGCGACTCGCTGATCCAGGCGCGCAGCAGCGGCTCGTCCATGACGTCACGCCGCCCTTCCGGAGGCGTCGCCTCCGGCTTGAGCCAGCGGTCCCACCAGCGCAGTGTCTCCTGGAGGAAGCCGATGGCCGGGCCCGGCGGCAGCCCGCGGTCGGGGTACTGGTGCGACCAGGGGCCGATGATGCCGCGTACGGGCGCCGTGCTGTGCCGGGGGAGCTGCTCCACCAGACGCAGCACCGTGTCCCGGTAGGGGTCGTGCCAGCCGCCGACGGCGAGCACCGCCGCCTTGATCGCGGAGTAGTCCTCGCAGGCGCTGCCGTGTTCCCAGTAGGCGTCGCGGGACTGATGGGCGAGCCAGGTGTGGATCAGCGGGTCGAGGGCGTCCAGGCGCTCCAGCCACTGGGACCGCCAGACGTCGCCGACCTGCGCCGGGTCCGGCGGCCGGGAGGCGAAGGCGAGCATCGTGGCGGCCCAGGCGTGCATGTCGACGGCCAGCACCGAACCGCCCATGTAGTGCACGTCGTTGTCGTAGCGGTCGTCGGCGGAGCAGACCGTGACGACGGCCTTGAGGGCCTCGGGGGCGCGGGCGGCCAGCTGGAGGCTGTTGAAGCCGCCCCAGGAGATGCCGAACATGCCGACGTTGCCGGTGCACCAGGGCTGCGCGGCGAGCCACTCGATGACGGCCAGCCCGTCGGCGAGCTCCGTCTCGGAGTACTCGTCGGTCGGCAGCCCCTCGGAGTTTCCGTGGCCGCGTACGTCGACCCGTACGGAGGCGTAGCCGTGCCCGGCGTACCAGGGGTGGCGTTGGGCGTCGCGGGGCGCCGTCCAGTCGCTCAGGCGGTACGGCAGGTATTCGAGCAGCGCCGGCACCGGGGCGGTGCCGTAGGGGCGCCAGATCCGCGCGTACAGCTTCGTGCCGTCGGGCAGCGGGATCCGTACGTCCTCGCGGAAGGTCTGGTGGGGAAAGTCGGTGCGGATGTGCATGAGGGTGTCCCGGGGCGACAGGAAGGGGCGGGTCAGTGGACGGGGTGCATGGTGCGGCGCAGCCACGGTCCGGCGGCGATGACCAGCAGGCCGACGACGACGGCGATCGCACCATTGAGGCCGAAGTAGAGGTCGTTGGATATCACCCCGAAGAGCTTCACGGCCTGTGCCTGGATCCCGTTGGCCAGTGCCAGCGAGAGGAACCACAGCGCCATGGTCTGGCTGGCGAACGCGGCCGGCGCGAGCTTGGTCGTCGCGGACATCCCCGTGGTCTCCAGCAGGATGTCGCCGAGACCCAGCAGGATGTACGAGGCCACCAGCCACCACGCCGCCATCATCCAGTCGCCGCTGCGCCCGGTGGTGGCCGGGACCATCACCAGGAACGACAGGCCGCCCAGGATCACGCCGTACGCGATCTTGCGGGAGGCGTGCGGCTGCCGGTGGCCCATCTTGACCCAGACGGCGGCGACGACCGGCGCGAGCAGCACTTCCGCCACACCGAGCACCGAGTTGTACCAGGTGGAGGGGAAGTCCCAGCCGAGGACGCTGGTGCGCGCATGGTCGGCGGCCAGCAGCGTCATCGTGGAATACGACTGGAACAGGATGAAGTTGAACACCACGGACGCCGCGAACAGCACGATGAAGGGCCGGAGCCGGCCGCGCTCATCGGCGGTGACCCGCGGGCTCCTGAACATCACGGTGAAGTAGACGACCGGCGCGATCACGGAGACGGCGGTCAGGACGTCGACGGCGCCGTCCAGGGTGAGCCGGCCGGTCAGCGCGAGGGCGGTCGCGACGGCCGCGGCCAGCAGGCCGCCGCCCACCATGAGCCACACGGCGCGCTTCATGGCGCCGGGCGGCAGCGCGAACTCCGCGCTGTGCTTGCGGCCGACGAGACCGCGCCTGCCCAGGACGTACTGGACCAGGCCGAGCGTCATACCGATTGCGGCGGCCGAGAAGCCCAGGTGCCAGCCCACCTTCTGGCCGAGCCACCCGGTGACCAGCGGGCCGAGGAAGGCGCCGATGTTGATGCCCATGTAGTAGAGGGCGAAACCGGCGTCGCGGCGCTCGTCGTCGGTGGCGTAGAGCTTGCCGACCATCGTCGAGACATTCGGTTTGAGCAGACCCGTACCGGCGATGATCAGTCCCAGGCCGGCCCAGGTCGTGCCGGCGGCGGGCACGGCCATCGCGTAGTGACCGCAGGCGATGAGGATGCCGCCCCACAGGACGGCGCGGTAGCTGCCGAGTATCCGGTCGGCGAGCCAGCCACCGGCGACGGACACGAGGTAGACCAGGGTGCCGTAGGCGGCCGTCACCGAGGCGGAGGTGTTCTGGGCCATCCCCAGGCCGCCATGGGCGACCTGGTCGGAGAAGTAGAGGACGAGGATGGCCTGCATCCCCAGGAAGGAGAAGCGCTCCCACATCTCCAGGGAGAAAAGGGTCAGCAGCCCCCGGGGATGGCCGAAGAACCGATGGTCCTCGCGCGTATCGGGTTCTACGGTCACGGCTGATGCTCCAGGTCTTTTGGGAAGTCGCCAGCCTCTGCTGTCCCCTTCTTTTCGTTTGCAAACTCCCGGCGGACGGTGATCTGGAACATACCGCTCCGCGGGTCGGTGTGCTGCCCGGGTGGTTCGGGGGGCGGGCGCTCACGGTGATCGAACTGCGACCGGATACGCTGGCCAGTGGTGGAGACAGCGACAGATCGACATTCCGTTTGATCGTCAGCAGACAGGAGTACCCCTCGTGACCGTCGTCGGGCCTATTGGGCTGAGCGTGCGGGACCAGGCTCTTGAGGCCGATGTCCAGGCCGGGTTGGCCGCTGTCGAGGAGGGCCTGCTGGAGGCCACCAAGAGCGGCGTGCCGTTCATCACCGAGGCCGCCCAGCATCTGGTGCGCGCCGGAGGCAAACGGTTCCGGCCGCTGCTGGCCATGCTGGCCGCCCAGTTCGGCGACCCGTACAGCCCCGGCGTGGTGCCCTCGGCCGTCGTCGTGGAGCTGACGCACCTGGCGACGCTGTATCACGACGACGTCATGGACGAGGCCGACGTGCGCCGTGGCGTGGCCAGTGCCAACGCCCGCTGGGGCAACTCCGTTGCCGTACTGACCGGCGACTTCCTCTTCGCCCGTGCCTCGCACATCCTGGCCGACCTCGGCCCCGATGCGGTGCGGATCCAGGCCGAGGCGTTCGAGCGTCTGGTGACCGGCCAGATCCTGGAGACGGCCGGGCCGCGGGACGGCCAGGACCCCGTCGACCACTACCTCGACGTCATCGCCGGCAAGACCGGCTCGCTGATCGCCGTCGCGACCCGCTTCGGCGCCATGATGTCCGGTGCCGAGGAATCGGTCGTCAACATCCTCACCCAGTACGGCGAGCGGCTCGGCACCGCCTTCCAGTTGGCCGACGACGTCCTGGACATCGCCAGCGACTCCCACGAGTCCGGTAAGACGCCGGGGACGGACCTGCGCGAGGGCATCCCGACCCTGCCGGTGCTGCGCCTGCGCGCACAGGCCGAGGGCGAGTCCGGTACGGCCGAGGACCGCGCCCTGTGCGAACTGCTGGCCGGCGACCTCACCGACGATGCCCGGCACGCCGAGGCGCTGGCCGGCCTGCGCGCCCACCCGGCGCTCGAGCAGGCCCGCCGCGACACCGTGCGCTACGCCGAGGACGCCCGCGCCACGCTGGCGCCGCTCCCGTCGTGCACGGCGAAGGCGGCGCTGGAGGGCCTGTGCGACACGGTGGTACACCGCGCCGGCTGAGTGCCGTGCCGACCCGGCCGGCAGGCCGGGGGACGGACCCCGCCACCGGCCGGGTCCGCCGTGCGGCCGCTGCTGTCCCTGGGGAGTGAGCCGTCCCCTGGGGAATGAGCCGTCCCCTAGGGAATGATCAGCCTCACGTCGTACCCGGCCTCCCGTGTGGTGACCGGGTGTCATCCCTCAGCAGTAGACCGAATTGCCCCCGCGGGCTGACGCCATGCCCGCGTCGATTTGGTGGGATGGGAAGCACCACAACGCGGCGGACGGGCCACAATGAGCCCGAGGGGTGGACGAGTGCATCGCGCGAAAACCGCCGCACACGACGGAGGTAGGGCACATGCCACGGAACGACTCAGAGAGCACCGACGGATGGGGCGGGGGGCGCTCGCCGGGGCGCCGTAAGGCGGTGCGGTACGCCGTACCGGTCGCGGTGGCGGGAGTGGCGGCGGCCACGATCGGGCTGGTCCCGGCGTTCGCCGGCTCCGGATCTCCCGACCTGCCCAAGATCTCGGCACAGGACCTGATAGCGAAAATCGCCACGTCCGACACCCAGCAGCTGTCCGGCACGGTCCGGGTCACCACCGACCTCGGCCTGCCGTCGCTGCCGGGCGGCGGTGCCGGGGCCTTCGGCGGCGCAGGCCGGGGCGACGGCGCGAAGGACCAGGACGGGGCGTCCGCGGCCCCGCAGAAGAAGCTGATGGAGCTGGCGTCCGGTGCGCACACCCTGCGCGTCGCCGCCGACGGCCCCGACAGGCAGCGGGTGTCCATCGTGGACAACGCCGCCGAGTACAGCATCATCCACAACGGCGGCCAGGTCTGGGCGTACGACAGCGGCAGCAACACCGCCGTGCACAGCACGGCCGACCCGCACCGCCGGGCCGGCAAGCAGCACGACGCGCCCCAGGGCCTGCCGAAGGGGCTGAAGAACGCCACTCCGCAGGACCTCGCCAAGGAGGCCCTGAAGGCGGCCGGCGACACCACGTCGGTCACCGTGGACGGCACCGCGCGGGTCGCCGGCCGCGACGCCTACCAGCTCCTGATCAAGCCCAAGCAGTCCGCCTCGACGGTCGGCTCGATCCGCATAGCGGTGGACGCCGACAAGGGCGTCCCGCTGAAGTTCACGCTGACACCCAAGAGCGGTGGCGCGGCCGCGGTCGACGTCGGCTACACCGCCGTGGACTTCGCCCGCCCCGCCGCGAGCTCCTTCAGCTTCACACCGCCCAAGGGCACGAAGGTCGTGGAGGCCGACAAGGAGCGCGCGAAGGCGGAGCGGCAGCACGGCAAGGCGTTCAAGGACCGCGAGGGCCTCAAGGACCGCAAGGGCCTGAAGGACCTCAAGGACAGCGGCGGGCCGAACGTCATCGGCAAGGGCTGGACGTCCATCGCCACGATCAAGGGTGCCGGCGCCGGCCTGCCCGGCGGCAAGGACAAGGGCTCGGCCGGTGACGCGGGCGCCTTCCTGGACAGCATCGGTGACAAGGTGACCGGTTCCTTCGGCACCGGCCGGGTCTTCTCCACCCGCCTGGTCAATGCCCTGATGACGGACGACGGCACGATCTACGTCGGCGCCGTCGACAAGCAGGCCCTGATCGACGCGGCCAACGCCGCCAAGTAACGGGTCACGACCGCAGCCAGGGGCCGGCCGCGCCTCCCGCCGGGGAGGCGCGGCCGGCCCGTACGCCATACGCCACGTCCTGCGCCATCAATCGGGGGAGCCGATGCCACCGCCACCCACCGCGGATCCCGAGCGCGCGGCCCTGCCCGGCGCGGACCGGGTGATCGAGACCCATGGACTGACCAAGGCGTACCGAGGCGGCCGGCTCGCGGTCGACGGCCTGGATCTGGTCGTGCCGCGGGGCAGCGTCTTCGGCTTCCTCGGCCCCAACGGCTGCGGCAAGACCACCACCATCCGCATGCTGATGGGCCTGATCGAGCCGACCGCCGGCAGCGCCCGGGTCCTGGGCGCGCCCATGCCCGGCGCGGGCCGACGGGTACTGCCCCGGGTCGGCGCCCTGATCGAGGGACCGGCCCACTACGGCTTCCTCAGCGGCCGTGACAACCTGCTGCGCTTCGACGCCGCCGACCCCACCGCCGATCCGCGCACCCGCACCGCGCGGGTCGGGCGCGCGCTCGAACGGGTGGGGCTGGCCGCCGCGGCCGGCAAGAAGGCACGCGCCTACTCGCTGGGCATGAAACAGCGCCTCGGGCTGGCCGCCGCCCTGCTCCAGCCCCGGGAGCTGCTGGTGCTCGACGAACCGACCAACGGCCTCGACCCGCAGGGCATGCGGGAGATCCGTGCCCTGGTGCGCGAGTTGGCGGCGGACGGCACCACGGTCTTCCTCTCCTCGCATCTCCTCGACGAGATCGAGCAGGTCTGCACACACGCCGCGGTGATGGCACGCGGCCGTCTGATCGTCCAGGGCACGGTCGCCGATCTCTCCGCCACCGTCCTCGACCAGCGCGGCCACGGCAGGTTGACGGTGGCGACACCGGACGCGGCGGACGCGGCGCGCGTCCTGAAGGAACGGGGCGTCACCGGCCTCCGGGTCACCGACGACCTGGTGACCGGCGACCTCCCCGCCGCCGCCACGACGGGCCGCGGTGGCTGGGAACTGGCGGACCTCAACTCCGCGCTCGTCCACGCCGGCGTGCGGGTCCGCGGCTTCGGCACCGACCGCGCCTCGCTGGAGGACATCTTCGTGCACCTGACCGGGGAGGGCTTCGATGTCGCAGGCTGAGGCGGCGCCGCGCCGCCCGCGGCCGCTGTGGTCGGTGGGACTGCTGCGCAACGAGATCACCATGACGTTCCGGCGCTGGCGCACCCTCGCGCTGCTGGCGGTGCTCGCGGGTGTACCGGTCCTCGTCGGGATCGCTGTGAAGATCGAGACCGGCGACGGCGGCTCGTCCGGCGGCGGCTCCGACGGCGGACCGGCATTCATCTCCCAGGTGACCAACAACGGCCTCTTCCTGGTCTTCACCTCGCTCGCCGTGACCCTGCCGTTCTTCCTGCCGATGGCCATCGGCGTCGTCGCGGGGGACTCCGTCGCGGGCGAGGCCGGTGCCGGGACGCTGCGCTATCTTCTCGTCGCCCCCGCGGGCCGCGCCCGCCTGCTGCTGGTCAAGTACGCCACGACCATGACGTTCTGCCTGGTGGCGACCCTGGTCGTGGCGCTCTCGGCGCTGGCGACCGGCGCAATGCTCTTCCCTCTGGGCGACGTCACCCTGCTCTCCGGCACGGCCGTCCCGTTCGGCGAGGGGCTGCTGCGCGCGCTGGCCGTCGCCGGCGTGGTGGCGCTCTCGCTCATCGGGGTGGCCGCCGTCGGGCTATTCCTGTCGACGCTCACCACCAGCGGTGTCGCAGCGATGGCGACCACGGTCGGGCTGCTGATCACCGTGCAGATCCTGGACACGATCCCGCAGCTGCACGCCATACAGCCGTATCTCTTCCCGCACTACTGGCTGTCCTTCGCGGACCTGCTGCGCGACCCCGTCTACTGGGACCAGTTGCAGAAGAACATAGGTCTGCAGGCGCTGTACGCGCTGGTGTTCGGCTCGGCGGCGTGGGCGCGCTTCACCACGCGGGACATCACTGCGTGATGCGCGGCGTGGGGTCGGCGGCCGGATCCGCGTGGCAAGCCGCCTGCTCGGCCTCGGCCAGTGCCACATCGGCGCCCGCCCCGTCCGCGTTCTCCGCCGCTGCCTCGGCGGCCAGTGTCTCCGCCTCCGCCGCGGCCGCCCGGCCCGCGCGGGTCCCCGCCCTGGCCAGCGCCGCCCGCGCCCGCCGCGCCGTCCGCAGTGCGTCCCAGGTCAGCAGGCACAGAGCCAGCCAGACCAGCGCGAAGCCGGCCCAGCGCTCCGGCGGCATCTCCTCGTGGAAGACCGTGAGCCCCAGCGCGAACTGAAAGGTCGGCGCCAGGTACTGCATCATCCCGATCGTCACCAGCGGCAGTCGTACCGCCGAGGCGCCGAAGCAGATCAGCGGCACCGCGGTCGCGATCCCGCACCCGGCCAGCAGCAGCGCCTGGCCCGTCCCGCCGGTCGTGAAGCTGGACTCGCCGTGGTCGCCGAGGAAGATCAGGAAGCCCAGGGCGGGCAGCAGCTGTATCGCCGTCTCCGCGCTGAAGCCCTCGATGCCGTCGAGCTTGATGCCCTTCTTGACCAGGCCGTAGGTCGCGAACGACAGGGCCAGCCCGAGCGCGATCCAGGGCATCTTGCCGTAGGCGACGGTCATCACGACGACCGCGAGGACACCGACGCCCACCGCCGTCCACTGCAACGGCCGCAGCCGCTCGCGCAGCACCAGGACTCCGAAGGCGATGCTGACCAGCGGGTTGATGAAGTATCCGAGCGACGCCTCGAGCACGTGCCCGGCGTTGACGGCCCAGATGTAGAGGTACCAGTTCACCGAGATGACCACGGCGCAGACCAGGATCAGCCCGAGCCGCTTGGGCTGCCGCAGCAGCGGGGGTATCCAGGCCCAACGGCGCAGCACCGCAAGGATGATGACGGCGACCGGCAGTGACCACGCCATGCGGTGCGCCAGGATCTCGGACGGCGAAGCGGCGTCCAGCAGATGCCAGTAGAGGGGCAGCAGACCCCACATGGTGTACGCGGAGAGGCCGAAGGCGAGTCCTGCGCGCTGATCGGTTCGAGGCTGCAAGGGACCCTCCTGAGGATGCTGCGTCGACTCCGTGAAGGTAACGCCGTTCGGCACCGCTGTCATGCCCGTATCGGGATACGGTCATGACGGTGGCAGCTCCTTGAGGGCGTCGGCGATCGCGTCGGCGAGCGGTGTGGTCGGGCGGCCGAGGAGACGTGCCAGGTCACCGGGGGTGCAGCCGAGCTCGCCCCGGGCGATGGCGGCATCCGCGTCGGCCACCAACCGCGCGCCCAGCGCCGGCACGCCGGCCTCGACCAGTAGCGCCGCATACCGCTCCTGCGGGAGGTCCCGGTAGGGGATCGTCCGGCCGGTCTGCCGGGACACCTCGGCCGCGTACTCGGCCATCGTCCACGCGGTGTCGCCGCTCAGCTCGTACACGGAGTTCTCATGGCCGCCGCCGGTGAGGACCTCGGAGGCCGCCTCCGCGTAGTCCCGGCGCGCCGCACTGGCCACCCGGCCGCCGTCCGCGCTGCCGACCACCGCACCGGTCCGCAGCGTGGCGGTCAGCGCGCCCGTGTAGTTCTCGTGGTACCAGCCGTTGCGCAGCAGGCTGTACGGCACACCGGACGCGAGCAGCGCCCGCTCGGTGGCGATGTGCTCCTCGGCGATCAGGAAGGTGGCGGCCGGCCCGCCCAGGACGCTGGTGTACGCGAGCAGCGCCACGCCTGCCTCGCGTGCGGCATCGACGACGGCCCGGTGCTGGCCGAGGCGCCGCCCGGCCTCGTTGCCGGAGATCAACAGCACCCGATCGCCGGGCGCGAAGACGCCCTGGAGACTCTCGGGCCGGCTGTACTCCGCGATGCGCACCTCGACACCGCGCGCCGCGACATCCGCCGCTCTGTCCCGGTCCCGGGCGACCGCCGCGATCTCGCCCGGTGCGGTACGCGTCAGCAGCGCCTCGATGACGAGCCGGCCGAGCGCTCCGGTGGCCTGGCGAGTGGCAGGCCGTCAGCATGGCACCGGCCCGGCCCGAGCAGAAGAGACGCGCCGTGGCGGACGGTGGGGCGCGCAACCCGGGACAGGGCGGCGGACGAACGGGTGCCCTGCGGGAACGACGAACGGGTGCCCTGCGGAGCGCCGAGCGGCGCGCCCGCAGGGCACCCGGGGGTGCCGTCCGGATCGGTCAGCCGACGACCGTCCAGGTGTCGTTGCCGGCCAGCAGGGAGGCGAGGTCGCCCTTGCCCTTCTGCTCGATGGCGGCATCGAGCTGCTCGGACATCAGGCTGTCGTAGACCGGGCGATCGACGTTGCGCAGCACACCGATGGGGGTGTGGTGCAGGGTGTCGGCGTCGGCGAGCCGGGAGAGCGCGAAGGCCGTGGTGGGTGACGGGTTGTGGGCGTCGTGCACCAGCACACCGCCGGTGCCCTCCTCCCGCACGTCGATGACCTTGAGGTCGCCGGTGGCCGGGTCGCGGACCACGCCCTTGGAGCCGAAGCCGTCGGGGGCCAGCGCCCCGAACCGGATCGGCTGGCCGTGCTCCAGACGGATGACCGCCTCCTGGGCCTGCTCCTTGTCCTTGAGGGCCTCGAACGCGCCGTCGTTGAAGATGTTGCAGTTCTGGTAGATCTCCACCAGCGCCGTACCGGGATGGGCGGCGGCCTCGCGCAGCACCGAGGTGAGGTGCTTGCGGTCGGAGTCGATCGTGCGTGCCACGAAGGACGCCTCGGCGCCGAGCGCCAGCGAGACCGGGTTGAACGGCGCGTCCAGCGAACCCATCGGCGTGGACTTGGTGATCTTGCCGACCTCGGAGGTGGGGCTGTACTGCCCCTTGGTCAGCCCGTAGATCCGGTTGTTGAAGAGCAGGATCTTGAGGTTGACGTTGCGCCGCAGGGCGTGGATGAGGTGGTTGCCGCCGATGGACAGCGCGTCGCCGTCACCGGTGACGACCCACACCGACAGATCGCGCCGCGACGAGGCCAGGCCGGTGGCGATGGCCGGAGCGCGGCCGTGGATGGAGTGCATCCCGTAGGTGTTCATGTAGTACGGGAAGCGGGACGAGCAGCCGATGCCGGAGACGAAGACGATGTTCTCCTTCGCCAGACCGAGCTCGGGCATGAAGCCCTGCACGGCGGCGAGGACGGCATAGTCACCGCAGCCGGGGCACCAGCGCACTTCCTGATCGGACTTGAAGTCCTTCATGGACTGCTTGGCGTCGGCCTTGGGTACCAGGGAGAGTGCCTCGATCTGGGTGGCTCTCTCCGAGATCGTCTCAGTCATTGATGGCCTCCTTAAAGACCTCCGCGAGCTGCTCGGCCTTGAACGGCATTCCGCTGACCTGGGTGTGCGAGCGCGTGTCCACGAGGTACGTGGCGCGCAGCAGGGTGCTGAGCTGTCCGAGGTTCATCTCCGGCACGATCACCTTGTCGAAACGCCCGAGGACCTCCCCGAGATTCTTCGGGAAGGGATTGAGGTGGCGCAGATGTGCCTGGGCGATGTGCTGCCCCGCGCCCCGCACGCGCCGTACCGCCGCGGTGATGGGGCCGAACGTCGAACCCCAGCCCAGCACCAGGGTGTCGGCCTCGCCGGAGGGGTCGTCGACCTCGAGGTCGGGGACCTCGACGCCGTCGATCTTCGCCTGGCGGGTGCGCACCATGAAGTCGTGGTTGGCGGGGTCGTAGGAGATGTTGCCCGTGCCGTCCTGCTTCTCGATGCCGCCGATGCGGTGCTCCAGGCCCGGCGTGCCCGGCACCGCCCAGGGGCGGGCCAAGGTCTGCTCGTCGCGCTTGTAGGGCCAGAACACCTCGGTGCCGTCCGCCAGCTGGTGGTTGGGGCCGGAGGCGAACTGGACGCGCAGGTCGGGGAGTTCGTCGACATCGGGGATCCGCCAGGGCTCGGAGCCGTTGGCCAGATAGCCGTCGGAGAGCAGGAAGACGGGAGTGCGGTACGTCAGCGCGATACGGGCGGCTTCCAGGGCCGCGTCGAAGCAGTCGGCGGGCGTCCTGGGCGCCACGATCGGCACCGGGGCCTCGCCGTTGCGTCCGTACATCGCCTGGAGCAGGTCGGCCTGCTCGGTCTTGGTGGGCAGGCCGGTCGAGGGGCCGCCGCGCTGGATGTCCACGATCAGCAGCGGGAGTTCCAGGCTGACGGCGAGCCCGATGGTCTCCGACTTCAGTGCCACACCGGGGCCCGAGGTGGTGGTCACCGCGAGGGCGCCGCCGAACGCCGCGCCCAGCGCCGCGCCGATGCCGGCGATCTCGTCCTCCGCCTGGAACGTCCGCACGCCGAAGTTCTTGTGCTTGGACAGCTCGTGCAGGATGTCGGAGGCCGGGGTGATCGGGTAGGAGCCCAGATAGAGCGGCAGATCCGCCTGCCGGCCCGCGGCGACCAGGCCGTAGGACAGCGCGAGGTTGCCGGAGATGTTGCGGTACGTGCCGGCCGGGAAGGCCTTGGTGGCCGGCGCGACCTCGTAGGACGTCGCGAAGTCCTCGGTGGTCTCACCGAAGTTCCAGCCCGCGCGGAAGGCCGTGACATTGGCCTCCGCGATGTCCGGCTTCTTCGCGAACTTCGACCGAAGGAACTTCTCGGTGCCCTCTGTGGGCCGGTGGTACATCCACGACAGCAGCCCCAGCGCGAACATGTTCTTGCTGCGCTCGGCCTCCTTGCGGGAGAGCCCGAACTCCTTGAGCGCCTCGATCGTCAGCGTCGTCAGCGGCACCGGGTGGACGTTGTACGCCTCCAGCGAGCCGTCCTCCAGCGGGCTGGTCGCGTAGCCGACCTTCGCCATCGGGCGCTTGGTGAACTCGTCGGTGTTGACGATGATGTCCGCGCCCCGCGGTACATCCGCGATGTTCGCCTTCAGGGCCGCCGGGTTCATCGCCACCAGCACGTTCGGGGCGTCCCCGGGAGTGAGGATGTCGTGGTCGGCGAAGTGCAGCTGGAAGCTGGAGACGCCGGGCAGGGTGCCGGCGGGGGCCCGGATCTCGGCGGGGAAGTTCGGCAGCGTCGACAGGTCGTTGCCGAAAGATGCCGTCTCGGAGGTGAACCGGTCTCCGGTGAGCTGCATACCGTCACCGGAGTCCCCGGCGAACCGGATGATCACCCGGTCCAGACGCCGGACTTCTTTGCCTCCGCCGCCGTCACCGGGCGCGCGTTGTTCCCCGACAAGCGCACCGTCGGTCTTCTCGGCTGGGCTACTGACCTGGCTGGTCACTGCTTCGGACCTCCCTCGAGGGGTGCGGCGTCCCCGCCGGAGGCAGGGCTCGGGACGTGGCGTACCGGCCGGTTGTCCCATGTCCATCGTACGTGGGTAAGGGTCGCCTTCCCCGGGTCGGCCGCATAGTGGACCGCAGGATGAGACGCCGTAATGACGTGGTTTGTCATAAAATCACTACCCCCGTTACTCCTTCTTCAGAACGCTCCGGACTTCGTCCAATAGTTCTAGGTCCAAGGTCTTGGGACCGGGCGGGCACCCCTTCCGCCTGCGCATCTGGCAGGGCGTCAGGTCCTCAGGGGCTCAGGTAGGCGAGCACCGCGAGCACCCGACGGTGATCCCCGTCACTCGGGGAGAGGCCCAGTTTCAGAAAGATATTGCTCACGTGCTTCTCCACCGCACCCGCGCTGACCACCAATTGCCGGGCGACCGCGGAATTCGTCCGGCCCTCCGCCATCAGTCCCAACACCTCCCGCTCCCGGGGCGTCAGATACGCGAGAACATCCTGCTTGCGGCTGCGCCCCAGCAACTGGGCCACCACCTCCGGGTCCAGTGCGGTGCCACCTTCGGCGACCCGGACCACGGCGTCGACGAATTCCCGGACCTCGGCCACCCGGTCCTTGAGCAGATATCCCACCCCTCGGCTGGAGCCGGCCAGCAGTTCCGTCGCGTACTGCTCCTCGACATACTGCGAGAGCACCAGCACGCCCAGATCCGGATGCTCCTTGCGCAGCCGGATCGCGGCCCGCACCCCCTCGTCGGTGTGCGTCGGCGGCATCCGTACGTCCGCCACCACCACATCCGGGAGTGCGCCCTCGGTGGCGAGTTCCGCGATCACTTTGATCAGTGCCTCGGCGTCACCCACACCCGCCACGACGTCATGCCCGCGGTCGGTCAGCAATCGGGTCAGGCCCTCCCGCAGAAGCACCGAGTCCTCGGCGATGACCACCCGCACACTGTCCTCCACGGCTCACATTCCCCCGCACCTCGTACAACCCGCCCTGCGGCCCCAGCATTCCAGCATCCGGGGCACGGCGCGGCGGGAGCCGCAGAATCGGTGCGGGGCGGCGACCTATGGGGCAGGCGGGAGGCGGAAGGCGGAAGGCGGAAGGCGGAAGTGCGCCGGGGCCGGGAACGGGGTCGGACCCCTGCCCCGGCCCCGGACGTCGGCAGTCCGCTCCCCGCTAACTCCGCCACGGCAGCTCTGCGGATATGGAGGTCGGGCCGCCGTGCGGGGATTTCACGACGAGCAGGCCGTCCACGGAGTCCAGCCGCTCCGCCAGGCCCGCCAGGCCGCTGCCCTCAACGGTGGTCGCACCGCCCCGGCCGTTGTCCGTCACCTCCAGCATGAGCCGGCCGGCCGTGTGCCAGACATCGACCGTGGCGCCGGTGGCCCGGGAGTGCCGGGAGACGTTCTCCAGCAGCTCGGAGACGGTGAAGTACGCGATGCCCTCGACCGCGGCGGCGGGCCTGCCGTTCAGATCGACGGTCACCGTCACCGGCACCGTGCAGCGCGCGGACAGGGCCGACAGCGCCGGCCCGAGCCCCCGGTCGGTCAGGATCGCCGGATGGATGCCGCGGGCCAGCTCCCGCAGCTCCCGCAGCGCCGTCTTCACCTCGCCGTGCGCCTCGTCCACCATCCGGGCGGCGGCGCCCGGATCGGCGGTGACCTTCTCCTTGGCCAGGCCCAGCTCCATGGCGAGCGAGACGAGCCGGGCCTGTGCGCCGTCGTGCAGCTCCCGCTCGATGCGCCGCAGATCGGCCGCCGCGGTGTCGACTGCCACCCCGCGGTCCGCCTCCAGCTCGGACACCCGGCCGGCGAGGAGGGAGCGGCCCAGCAGGCCGCGCACCATCACCCGGTCCAGCTGCGTCAGCCCGTGGATCAGCCAGGGCCCGGCGAGCACCAGCAGCAGCCCGATACCGCTGACACCGGCGATCGCCAGGGGCGTGTCGAGATAGCGGCCGTGGCCGTCGCCATCCCCCCATACCTGGATGCCCGGCTGACCCAGATACCGGGGGAACGTCCACTGCCACAGCGGATAGGCCAGCAGACCCCAGCCGACGGCCCAGAAGGTCGTCGAGAAGATGAAGGAGAACAGCGCCCAGGGGAAGTGCAGGAGGCAGTGGACGAGGTGCCGCCAGGACGCCCCGCTCTTCAGTACGGCCCCGGTCCACCCCATCAGGCCCGGCTTGGCGGGGCGGAGCGGCGCCGGCCCGGCTACGTCCAGTCCCAGCAGGGCGCGGGCCCGCCCGCGCTCGAGGACGCCCAGCGCGCGGCCGCCGGCCAGCCCGCCGGCCAGCACCGGGATGCCCAGGAACGTGATCAGCAGGCCGGCGCTGAGTGCGATCACCGCTATCGCGTAGCCGAACATCAGGGTCGAGAGCGGGACGCTGAGGAAGAGATAGAGGAACTCGCGCCAGGTACGCCCGGAGAAGGGGGCGCGCAGTCCCACGGGCACCTGGGAGCCACGGGGCTGCGGTGCGTATGCGGTGTCCATCGACTCGGTGTCCGTTCTGCCGTGTGCGGTTGGTGATCGGCTCTTTTCCGCTACGACAAGCGTCCGCGAACGCCGCCGCCCGCACCATGAGGCTCAGCGCACTCTTCGTCTGGGGTTTTCCCCACCCCTGGACCTGAGGAAGAGCGCATACCGCAGGTCGGTACGGCCCCGTCAGCTCTTTTCCGTACGCGCCCGCCACGGCAGCTCCGCCGCCACCCGCGTCGGTCCGCCGTCCGGCGAATCCAGCACGAACAGCCCGTCCACCGATCCCAGTCGCTCGGCGAGCCCGGCCATTCCGCTGCCGCCGTCCAGCCGGGCCCCGCCCCGCCCGTCGTCCTCCACCCGGATCAGCAGCCGGTCCTCGACCCGCCACACCTCGACGGACGCCTGGCGCGCCGCACTGTGCTTCGAGACGTTCTGCAGCAGCTCGGAGACGGTGAAATAGGCGATCCCCTCGATGGCGGGCGCGGGCCGCTCGGCCAGGTCCACGGAGGTCGTGACCGGCACCGTGCAGCGCCCGGCCAGTGAGGCCAGCGCCGGCCCCAGCCCACGGTCCGTCAGGATCGCCGGATGGATGCCGCGGGCCAGATCCCGCAGCTCCTGAAGCGCCAGCTTCACCTCGCCGTGCGCCTCGTCCACCATCGCCGCCACGCTCTCGTCGGCCCGGCCCTCCAGCAGTTTCTCCTTCGCCAGGCCGAGCCCCATGGCGAGCGCCACCAGCCGGGCCTGCGCGCCGTCGTGCAGATCCCGCTCGATGCGCCGCAGATCGGCCGCCGCGGTGTCGGTGACCGTCATCCGGCCCGTCTCCAGCTCCGCGATCCGCCGCTCCAGCTCGTCGGAGGGCGAAAGCAGCCCGCGCACCATCGCCCGGTCCACGTTCGACAGCCAGCGCGCCAACCACGGCAGTGCCGGCCACACCACGAAGAGCGCGACGAGGGTGACCGCGAAGGTGAGAACGGCCCAGGGCAGCCGGACGAACGCGAACAGCGCGTGCCGCCAGGCGACCGGATCCTTCAGGCATGCCCACAACCAGGGGAAGAACCCCCGGTCAGCGGCCCGTAGCGGGCTCGGCTCGTCGACCCGCACACCGAGCAGCGCCCGCGCCCGTGCGCGTTCCAGCCTCCCGTACGCCCGGCACGCCACCAGGCCGCTCGCCAGCAGCGGCGCCCCGATGACGGTGACGGCCAGCCCGGCACCGAGCGCCAGCCAGACCACCAGCACCACGAACGCGATGACGCCCAGGGGGAAATTGGTGAGCAGATACGCGATCTCTCGCCAGGTCCAAGCGCTCAGGGCGGCGTCGGGCGGCGGGGGTGAGGTGCCGTCAGGGGCACCGTCGCCGGCACCGGGCAGGGGGCTCTCCGTCATACGCCCCAGCCTGCCCGGCGGCGGGTCGGCGTGCCATGGGGTTCGTCGGGGGCCGGGGGTGGGGTTTTCCCTACATCGCTCTGTGCCGCTCTGCGCCGTCGCCGTCGGCTGCCGTGGTGCCACGCGGCCGATTTTGCGTGGGCTCCGTCAGATACCGGCCTTCGCCGCGGAGGCGTTCGCGGTGTTGGGTCGAGGGGGGCCGGGGTACCGGCCGACGGCCATGCTCAGGGGGCGACCGGAAACCGATGGGTTGTCAGTGGCGTCTGGCATCGTGAGGGATGTTGCTGCGTCCGCCGGCGCAATCCGCTTGCCCGTGCGAGTGCCACGCCGGTTGGGTAAGGACGGGCAGCGCGGACCAGCGGGCGCCGCTGTGTACGCCAACGGGGAGGGTGAACGAACGTGGGGCTCAAGTTCGACATGGGCAGCCAGACGCTGTCGACGCTGTCGGGGCAGACACAGGGGTCTTCGGAGGACCTTGGTGCGCTGGTCAAGCAGCTGGTGGCGGCCGCGGAGCCGCTGGAGGGCAAGTTCAACGGCGCGGGCAAGGCGGCGTTCGACAACTTCAAGCGGAATTCCGATGGCATCGCCGCTTCGCTGAACAGCGCCCTGCGCTCGGTTCTGGGCGGCCAGAAGGGCATGGACAGGTCGTTCATCGCCGGGGAGCACGAAGCCGCTGACAACGCACGTCAGTCGATGTCTTCGGCCAACTTCGATGCGGCCCGCTTCTCGGGCCGCTGAGTCGGACGGCCCACACAGCACGGTCAGGACAAGGATCGACGGCACCACCCACGAGCTGCCACCGATCCCAACGGGGAGGATGAAGACATGACGGCTGGCGCGGACCGGCGTAGCTATGACACGGGCGCCTCGTCCGAGGCGCAGACGAACCTCCAGTCGGTGATTGCCCGCCTGGAGTCCCTGATCGGCGAGCGCGACCGCCAGGTGAAGGCGGCCATGGCGGACTTCACCGCCGACGGGGTGTCCGAGCAGTACCACGGTGCCGAGCAGCGCTGGAACCGGTCGGCGTCCGAGGTGCGGTCGATCATCCACCTGCTGCGCACCACGCTGGAGAAGAACGACAGCACGGCGCAGACGGCCCTGCAGCGGGCGAAGGCCGCGGTCGACGGCATCGGCTGACCAGCCGCGGCGAGCTGTTACGGGCAAGGGGGAGCCCGGCCCGGGGAACTGGAGCAGTGGGTATGACGGGGTGGGACATCACGCCTTCGGGCGTCCAGCACGTGCTGGGAAAGACCAGACACACGGCCGGGGAACTGGGTGAGCAGCTCTCCGTGTACGGGGGGCCGAAGGGCGACCTGCTCAAGGCCGCACACGCGGCGGGCACGCTCCAGATGGCAGGCGAGAAGCCGCCGTCCGGCCCGCCCGGCCCGGACGGCAAGGCGGCACCGTCAGGACTGCTCGCCAGCGCCCTGGGACAGTTCGCCGAGAAGACGCAGAACGACCTGACGTTCCTGCTGGCCCGGACGGCCAAGTCGGTGGACGGTGCCGCCAACGCGGCGCGGGAGTACCTCGAAGGCGATGAGCGGATGGCCTCGCACGTGCTGCACATCGCCCTGGGCGCGCCTGACCTGCACCCGGCGAAGCACGGCGGCGAGGGCAAGCACGGCGGCGAGGGCAAGCACGGCAGTGACGGCAAGCACGGCGGCGACGGGCAAGCACGGCAGTGACGGTAAGCACGGCGGCGGTGACAGACACAGCGGCAGCGGAAAGCAGGGGGACTTTCGAGTGAGCGCCGACCACATCGACCCGTCCCGCATACCCACGTACACGGGAGACCTCGAAGAGCTGGAAACGCGCGCCAAGGCCCTGAAGAAGGAAGCGGGCGCGATCCGCGACAAAGGCGCCGACATCCACTCCGAGTTCCAGGGGCTGCGGGCGTACTACACGGCACCCGAGGCGGAGCAGCTGTTCGCCACGACCAAGCCGGTCGCGACCAAGGCGGACAGGTTCGCCGACGATCTGGAGAAGGTCGGCGGTGCGCTGGACGGTTTCGCGGCCGAGGTGCGCCCTCTCATCGCCAAGCTCCACCAACTCGAGGGGGCGGCATCCCACTTCGTCGCCACCATCAAGGATGACGAGGACTGGCAGTACAACCCGGCCAAGGTCGCCTGGAACAGGCAGCTGGTGCAGGAAGTCTCCGCGACGGTCCAGGCGTTCTGGGCAGCTGAGGTGGCAGCCGCCGACAAGATCACGGCTCTGGTCCACGGCACCCAATGGTCCCTTGGCGACGGCAAGAAGAAGGACGGCCACACGTACGGCCTGACCAAGAAGGTCATGACGTCTGCGGGCAATACGCCGTGGGGCAAGGTCGTCGAGGAAAAGCGCCACTGGTACGACCCCAGAGCCGTGGGCAACTGGATCAAACACTTCGTCTGGGACGGCACGGTCGTCGACGGCGTCTGGGGCACCCTCAAGGGGCTCTGGTCACTCACCCCGTGGAGCGACAACTTCGGCGCCGCATGGAAGAGCATGGCGCACCTGGCCACGGTGGCGACCCTGGCGCCCATGGCTCCCTTTGTGGCGCCTCTCGTACCCCTCGGCCGCTATCTCCCCGACAGTGGCGTCAAGACCTGGATGAAGGACAGCCTGAAAACGACCGCGGAGGTCGGCAAGTCCCTGGTCGCCTGGGACCAGTGGAGCAAGGACTCGGGCCGGGCAGCGGGAGCGGCGTCTTTCAATGTCGTCACGGCCATCTTCACGCGTGGTGGGGCCGGAGCCGCGAGGACGGGGGCCGAAGCGGCCGGCGTCGGCGCCAAAATCGCCAATGCGGCCGGCAAGGTCGGCAAGGTCGGCCAATTGATGGATCCGACCACCCACATCGCCACGGCTGTCGGCGCTGCTGCCAAATTCGCCAAACTTGACGTGGCCGTCGGCAACGCATTCAAGGCCGTCAAAACAAGTACGGCCCTCAGCCATCTGCGTGACGCTTTCGCCGTTACCGGCAGGACCAGCCCCTCGGGCGAGATTCACCTGCCCAACGGCCAGGCCGTCGACCTCCACGGCCCGCTGCCCGACCTGCCCCCCGGAAAGACCGCCGTATACCTGCCCGACGGCGCCGGCAAGGTCCCGCCGGGGTCGGTGATGCACGACGCCGACACCTTCCTCACCCCCGACCGCAGGGTGGTCGACGCCAACGGCATCCCCAAGAAGGGCGCTGTCGCGATGGTGGAGCCGTCCGCGGCGGACCGGGAGGTCCTGGACGGCATCCCGCCCGAAAGGGCTGCTGCACCTGCGGATCACGAACTGGCCGCTGTGGGTGCCGAACATCGACACCAGGGCATGGCCGACGCGGGAGGCGGGGATCTGCCGCGGGGTGAACTCGGCCCGCAGGCAAGCCGTCAGTCTGCTGAGGGTGCCGGAGCAGCGGACAACAACGTCGCGACCGGCGGCGGAGTCGGCGACAACCTTCCGGGTGGCGCCACCAGCGACTTGCCCGGTGGCCATGCCGGCGATCTCCCGGCTGGCTCCTCTGCCAGCCATGAACCGCCCACCGACCACACTGGCAGCCACGGCGCCCCGAGCACAGGCGGCCAAGATGGACTCACCGGCGGCCACCGGGAGGGCTCGCATGGCGATGGCCATGCAGCGCATGCGAGCGGCTCGGAGGGCGGCTCTGGCGCCGACCACAGTTCCTCGTCGCCTTACGATCATGGCGGGCCCCCACACGAGGAGACCGTGCCCTCGGCCCACAGTGATCCTGAGTCGGGGACTCAGAAAGACTCGGCCGAGGAAGACGCAACTAGTTGGCAATATCCCGGCGGGGAATTTAACGGGAAAGAGGTCATCTATCCGGATCGCCCGGATCCGGATGCCGTGAAGGACTATGCGAAAATTCGCGCAATGACGGATGACGTTGAGAAGATAGCCGACAATACGAATATCGATGCAGCGGTCATTCAAAGGGTCAAGGAAAATCTCTTTCTGAAGACTCATGATTGTGCGATGGGTCCGGGTGTGATCAGGCGGGATGTGTTTTTCGTCGCCTATGATGAAATAGCCTATCTTTGGAAGAGGGCGATAAGGCCTGGCGGCTTGAAGCGGATGGATGAGGGCATGTTCAGGGGGCTAGTAGTTCATGAGTATGTTGAAAGTCGCTTGCTGGAAGCGGGACTTCCGTACGTTTCGGCACATCCGGAGGCTTGGACTCCTCAAGGATATAGGCCGACTCCTGAGCACTTCGGAGCCCATGATATTTCTCCCGAGTCTCTCAGTGGGTTTCCGGTTCAGGTCGAGAATGGCACTCTGAAGAAGTGGCCCAAGTACGGCCTTGAGGATCCAGGGTTTGCGATAGCCGACGACTTCTCTAACCTGGACGAGTTGGTCGACTATATGAAGGCGAGGATGGGGCTGTGACGCAAAGCGGCCAGGCAGAGGCGATGGTCGATAGGATCATGGCTATCGACTGGATGGACGAATCGAGGTCCGACAGGCATTCGAACTCCAGGTCATGGCTTATGGTCGAATATCTGCGAAGGTCTTCCCTGTGGGTTCAAGAATTTGATGGTGACGACGCATGGCCCTTCTTTGATGTCGCAGCCCGGGTGGATCCCTCGGTACGGGCTGACGCGGAGTTGGTGGACCGGTTGGATGACTTCACCTCTGATTACGTAGGTGGTTTCCTGCGTCCAAAGATGCTGCGGGCGATGGTGCACTGGGCGGCGCTTGACGATTCCGGTGATCCTCGCGTCATTCGTCATCTGCCTGATCCCTTCGAGCCGCTGATCGTCATGTTCGAGCGTGGGCCCGGACTCGTGGTCGAGAACGGTTTCGTTGACTTCTCGGATATGCGCGTTGCCATCAAGACGTGGCGTGACCATATTTCTGCGGAGCCTGCTGTCGCGATGGACTTCAGGAGCCTGGACGCCTTGGATTCCGGGCAGTAATAGCCGAAAACGACGGGTTTTGCCCTGGGGGTGCGCTGCAGGTCCGTTACGCGGCAAACCGTCGTCGGCCCCCGGACGGCTGGTCGGCGACCGTCGTGGACAAGCTGTCGGAGCCGCGCCGTATCGTATGCCGGTAGGGCGTGGGGATATCTGAGGAGGGGCGGCCATGGCGCGGGACTACGACAGTCAGTTGTTGGAGTCGGTTTCCGTGCGGCGGCGCAGGCTGCGGGATGCGTTGGTGTTCGGGGGGCAGCGGACGCGGCGGAGTCTGGATGAGAATTTTGGGAAGTTCTTCGGGAGCGTGGCGCTCGCGGCCGTGGTGTGTGCCGGGTGCGTGGGGTGGTCGTTCGTCGCGGGCAAGGTGGCGGACGGATCGCGGACTCCAGGGGTGAGTCCGGCAAGCCCGACCGGCAGCAACGCAGGGACCACGGCGACATGGTGAGTGTGAGTACGGGGATGGAATCGGGGGCCGTGTCGCGTACCTCGCTCAGCCGGGTGACCCTGGTGGGTGAGCGGCGTCGGGTCGATCTGGTGCTTCCCGCGCAGGAGCCCCTCGGTGTGCTGCTGCCGGACATCCTGCGGCTGCTGGGCGACCGGCCGGGAAAGCAGCCGCTGTTGCGACGGCTGGTGACCGCGGACGGGTCGGTGTTGTCGCAGGACGACTCGCTGGCCTCGGCGAAGGTGCTCGATGGGGCGGTGCTGCGGCTTGTGCGGGAGCACGAGACGCCGGCGGCGCCGGTGGTGCACGACGCGACGGATGAGGTCGCCGACGACCTGGATGTGCGCAGTTGGCGCTGGGGCAGGCGGAGCCGTACGTGGACGTCCGGGGCGGCGAGCGTGCTGCTGTCCCTGGTCGCAGGGGCGGCGGCGGCCGATTGGTACGGCCCCGGGAGCGCCGCCCCCTGGCTCGTTGTCGCCGGTGTTCTCGCCGCGGCCGTCGGAGCCGTCTGCGGATGGCTGAGGCGGCGCTCGCTGGGTACCGCACTGCTTCTGCTGGGGGGCGCGGTCGGCGCTCTCGCCTCGTGGGAGGCGGCCTCCACGGGCACGGTGCGGCTGGCAGCCGTCGGGCTGACCGTCGCCGCCGTGCTCGCCTTGCTCGGGGTGTGCACGGAGCTGGGGCGCGGTGGACTCGTCGGAGCGGCGACGGTCGCGCTCGTGGTGGGCGCCTGGGAGGCCGGGCTGGCGCTGACCAGCGTGGCGCGCACGGGAGTCGCGGTCGGTGTGGTCTCGGTGGTGGTGTTGGGATATCTGCCCCGACTGGCCCTGATGGCGGCCGGGTTGACCCGGCTCGACGATCAGCGCTCCGGGGGTACGCCGGTGAGCAGGCACCAGGTGGCGACCGCGCTCGGCGCGACCCACCGCGGTCTGGCGCTGGCCACCGTCGCGATGGCGGTCTCCGCAGGCGCGGCAGGGGTGCTCGCCGTCGGCCCGGGGGGCGGCTGGGCGGCCGCAGCCGCGGGCCTGTTGTGCGTGGTGTTGCTTTCGCGTGCGCGTGCCTATCCTCTGGCGGTTGAGGTCATCGCCCTACTGGCGGCCGGTACGGCCGTCGGGGTGCGTCTGGTGATGCAGTGGGCGGCGGGTACGGGTGAGCCGGAAGGTGCGCTGGTCGCGCTGTGCGTGCTGGCGGTGCTGCCGCTCGGCGTGCTTGCGGTGCGTGTGCCGGAGCACGTTCAGGTCCGGCTGCGCCGGCTGATGAACCTCGTCGAGTCGGTCGGTGTGGTGGCGCTGATCCCGGTGGCCCTCGGGGCGTTCGGGGTCTACAGCCGGCTGCTGCACACGTTCTGAGCCGGAAAGGCGGCAACGGGACCATGGCAGCAGAGGGACCAGCGGAGGGATCAGCAGATGGAGCAAGGGGGTCGGGTGCGCCGGCGCAGGGGGACTGGCAGCGCGATCTCCTGCGCGATCTCGGCGGGGGAGCGGTGACGCCGGCAGAGCATGCGGGATCGGACGGAGGGGGCGGCCCTGTCATACCCGCCCCCGTGGACGGGCCCGCGGCAGCCACTCCCGCGGAGGCCAGCGTGTGGGACACGCCCAGGACCGTGAAGCTGGAGAAGACCGCACCCCAGGCCGCGGCCGCGCCCGCAGGGTCCCCGTCGGCGCCCGCGCACCCCGCCACGTCGGGCGTCAGCGGTGTCGTGCACCCGGTGGTGTCCGCTGCTCCACCGCACGTACAGCACTCCGCCGCACCGCGGGTCGCCACTCCGGCGGCCCCTGCCGCCCACGCTGCGCCCGGTCCCATGCCCGCTGCCGCTCCGCCGGCGCATCCCGCACCGCAACCGGCTCCCGCACGGGAACCGGCTCCCGCACCGCAACCGGCTCCCGCACGGGAACCGGCTCCCGCACCGCAACCGGCTCCCGCACGGGAACCGGCCCCCGCTTCGCAACCGGCTCCCGGACCGACTCCCCACCCATCGCCCCCGCATACCGCCGCGCCCGCTTCCGGACACGTGCACACCCCCACGCCGCTGCGCGGGTCCGCACCCGCCCCGGTCTCCGTGCCGCTGATGCCGCCCGAGCTGGACGCGCTGCGGACCAAGCCGCGGCACGGGGAGACCGTCGCCCAGCGTGCGGGGCGGGCGGTCCGGCGGGCGATCGCGTCGTCGCCGGCCGCGGAGACCTCCGCTGTCACGGAGAACGCGTACGCCATTCAGCAGCCGGTGACCACCGGCCGGCAGATTTCCGTGACGAGCATCCGGGGCGGTGCGGGCAAATCCACCGTTGCCGCACTGCTGGCCCTCACCTATGCGCACTATCGCGCCGACCCGGTGCTGGCCCTGGAGGCCGATCCGGCGCTCGGCACGCTCCCGCACCGGCTGGGGGCGACCCAGGTGCGCTGGTCCGGCACCGACCTGGCACAGATAGTCGATCCCTCGATGCTGATCACGGACCTGACGGGCTATCTGATTCCGTTCCCGGGTGGCGGCTGGATGCTGCCCGGCAGCCAGGGGGCCATCGGCACCCGGCTGGACGTCGATACCTACCGGGTCGTGATGACCTCGCTGCGCCGGTACTTCGCCACCACTGTCGTCGACTGCGAGACGCTGCCCGCCGAAGTGGCGCGCACCGCGCTGGTGACGACGCAGGCACGGATCCTGGTCTCCCCGGCGACTCCGGAGGGGGTGGCGGCCACCCGCTCCATCCTGGACTGGGTGGGTGGGGTCCACCCCCGGATGCTGCCGACGACGGTCGTGGTGCTCAGCCATGCCGCACCGGACACCGGACTCGATGTCCGCAAGGCCGTCGAGCATCTGGGTGTCGGCGGCGCGGCCGTGCTTCCGCTGCCGTACGACCGCCATCTCGCGGCGGGCGGCGCGATCCGTACGGAACTGCTCGGCGAGCGGACGCTGCAGGCGGCGGCGCGGATCGCCGCCGAGGCGATGAACCGCGCGGTTTCGCGCGGACAGGACCGGCAGCGTACGGCCCGGAGCACACCGGCGACTCCCGGCGGCGCCGACCGGACCACGCCCTACGCCGGTCCGTACGCCGCCCCTTCCGCACCCGGCAACGCCACGCCTTACGCCCATCCCTCCGCGCCCGGCGGCACCATGCCCTACAGCGCTGCCCCGGCCAACCGCCACGGTGGTCCGCCTCGGTGAGTACTCGCATGGTGCACCGTCCGGCCCGTAGCACCCGGCCGTTGCCCGGTCCGTTAGAGCGCAGGATCGAGCCGCCCCCCAACCTCCCCGAGGGCAAGTCCGGTTCGGCGGCGACCTCGCTGCTGCCGATGGCGGGGGTCTGCAGCTCGGTCGTGATGATGACGATCGTCCGCAACAGCCAGTTCGCCGCGCTCGGCGCGATCGTGCTGGTGGTGGCGGTGCTCGGCGGGGTGTTGCTGCTCTTCTCGCAGCGCGGTCGCGCGCAGCGGCAGCGGCGCACACAGCGTGAGAGGTACCTGGAGTACCTGGAGGGAATGCGCGAGGAGCTGGGGGCGGAGGACGGTGCCCGCAGGGAGGCGGCCCGGGTTCTCGCCCCGCCGCCGGAGGCCCTGTACGACCTGGTGCGCGACCCGGCGCGGCGGTGGGAACGCCGGCGTACGGACGCGGACTTCCTGGAGGTGCGCATCGGGACCGGCTCGGTGCCGGTGCGGGTGCTCACGGTGGAGCGTCAGGGCAGCAGTGTGCTGACTCCGCCCGACCCGTTCATGCTCAATGAAGCGGCCGGTCTGCAGGAGCGGTTCGGCACCGCTTCGGAGATGCCGCTCACGGTCCCTCTGGACCGGGCGGGCAATGTCACCGTCATCGGTGAGCGTGCGGCGGCGCTGCGTGCCGTGAGGACGCTGGTCATGCAGACGGCGGTCTCGCACGCGCCCGATGACGTGGCGGTCGCCGTCGCCTGCCCCGAGGAGCGGCTGGCCGACTGGGAATGGGCGAAGTGGCTGCCGCACGTCCTCGACCCGCAGGAGTGGGACGGCCCGGTCAACGCCCGCCGTATCGCCACCGACAGCACCGCGCTGGGCGCCGGGCTCGCCGCCGAGCTGCGGCAGCGCGCGACGTACGCGGCGGAGGTGCGGCGCGGGTTGGCGGGCAAGGACGCCCTCGGCCTGACCAAGAGGCTGCTGGTCATCAGCGATGGTTACGGTGCGACGGCCCGCGAACTGCCGCGCCCTGATGAGGCGGTACCGCTCCAGGACATGGGCATCACCGTGGTGCATCTGGTGGCGGAGCAGGTCGACGAGCCGGGCGAGGTGAGTCTGCGGCTGACCGTCGCGGGCGGTGACCCCGGGGACGCCGCGGCTCCCGGCCACGTCACGATGGCGGACCTGCGGAGCGGGGCACCGCACCGCACCTCCGCCGGCCCGGCCGCCCCCGTACACGGCACGCTGGACGAGGTGACCGCGGCGGGAGCCCACGGGCTGGCCCGGATGCTCGCACCGTTGCGGCTCTCCGCGGAGTCCGCCGCGGCGGGTACGCCGTTGTCCGGTCCGGTGGACTTCACCGAGCTGCTGGGCGTTCCGGACCCGCGCGCCCTCGACGTGCGCAGGCTCTGGCAACCGCGCGGCGAACAGGCGTTCCTGCGGGTGCCCATCGGCCTGAACGACGACCGCGAGCCGGTGCTGCTCGATCTGAAGGAGTCGGCCGAACTCGGCATGGGGCCGCACGGGCTGTGCGTCGGGGCCACCGGATCCGGGAAGAGCGAGCTGCTGCGCACTCTCGTGCTGGCTCTGGTGGCCGGGCATCCGCCCGAGGACCTGTCGATGGTGCTGGTCGACTACAAGGGCGGTGCCACGTTCGCGCCGTTCGCGAATCTGCCGCATGTCGCCGGGGTGATCACCAACCTGGAGAATCGCGCGGGTCTGGTCGAACGCGTCCACACCAGCCTCGCCGGGGAGGTCAAGCGTCGGCAGCAGGTCCTCAAGGAGGCGGGCGACCTGCCCGATATCTCCACCTACCGTGCCGCCCGTGAGCAGCGTCCCGGCCTGCCGGCGCTACCGCACCTGTTCGTGGTGATCGACGAGTTCGGCGAACTGCTCACCGCAAAACCGGACTTCATCGACCTCTTCCTCTCGATCGGCAGGATCGGCCGGTCGATCGGAGTGCATCTGCTGCTGTCCAGCCAGCGCATCGAGGGCGGCAAGCTGCAGGGACTGGAGACCTACCTCTCCTACCGGCTGGGCCTGCGGACCTTCTCGCCGGACGAATCGCGCACCGTGCTGGACACCCCGGACGCCTTCCACCTGCCGCCCCTCCCGGGCTTCGGCTATCTGAAGGTGGACACCAGCCACTACGAGCGCTTCAAGGCGGGATACGTCTCCGGGCCGTACCGCGGCCCGGTGGCGCAGGACGACGCCGACGAGGGGCCGACGGTGCTCCCGTACCCGGCCTACAACACCCTCGCCTCCGGGGGGCCCGGGGGCGATGCCGCGCCCGTACCCGCGCGTCGTACGACCGGCCCCAGCCTCCTGTCGGTGATGGTCGACCAGCTCGCGGACGCGGCGCCGCCGGTGCCGCGGATCTGGCTGCCGCCCCTGCCCGCGGCCCTGCCGCTGGATGCCGCCGCGGGCCCCCTCGACATGGACGGCGGGCGCGGTATGCAGCTGTCGAGGCGGCCGCAGGAGCCGATGCGCGTGCCTCTCGGGCTGCTGGACGACCCGGCCCGGCAGCGGCAGGAGCCCTGGATCGTGGACCTGACCGCGGCAGGCGGGCATATCGCCGTCATCGGCGGCCCGCAGAGCGGCAAGACGACTTTGCTGCGCACCCTCATGTTGTCCCTCGCGCTCACCCGTACCCCGCAGGAGGTCGGCGTCTACGGCCTTGACCTGGCCGGAGGCGGGTTGCAGAGCATGGCTGGTCTGCCGCACGTCGGCGGCGTCGCCGGCCGGACGGACCGTGAGCGGGCCGCCCGCACGGTCGAAGAGGTGCGGGCGATGCTCACCGCCCGCGAAGACCTCTTCCGGGAGTACGGCATCGACTCGGTCGAGCAGCTGCGGCGCATACGCGCGCGGGGCTCGCTGGCGGCTCTGCCCGGCCTCGCCTCCACCGACATCGTCCTGATCGTGGACGGCTTCGGTGAGCTCAGGGAGGACTTCGAGGAGCTGGACGACGCCATCGGCGACCTGCTCAAACGAGGCAGCGGCTACGGCATCCATGTGGTCGCCGGCATGCTGCGCTGGAACGACGTCCGGATCGCGGCGCAGTCCGCCTTCGGGAGCAAGATCGAGCTGCGGCTCAACGACCCCGGCGACTCCATGATCAGCCGCAAGCTCGCCGAAACCCTCGCCCCGGACGAACGCGGCCGTGCGCTGACCGACCAAAAGCTCTTCGTGCAGGTCGCCCTGCCGCGCATCGACGCGCTCGGTACCGTGGATGATCTCGGCGAAGCGGCCGAGCAGGCAGTCCGAACGGTGCGCGCGGCCTGGAGCGGGGAAGGTGCCGCTCCCGTACGGGTGCTGCCGACGAGGCTGCCCGCGGCCCGGCTGCCGCTGCCGACGGAGGAGCCACGGCGGGTACCGCTCGGCCTTGACCAGGCGGGACTGCGGCCGGTCGTCCTCGATCTGTTCGACCGGGACCAGCACCTGCTGGTCTTCGGTGACGGCGAGTGCGGCAAGACCAATCTGCTGAGGCTCGTGGCACAGGGACTGATGGAGCGCTACGGCGACGACGAGCTGGTCTTCGCGGTGCTGGATCCCCGTCGTGGCCTGCACAGCCTGGTGCCCGAGGAGTACCGCGGCGGGTATGCGCACAACGCCCGGCTCGCGGCCGGCTTGTCCTCGGCCATCACCCAGGAGCTGCGGAAACGACTGCCCGACGATGCGGTGCCGCCGGAGGTGCTGGCGGCGGGGGCCGCCTCCTTCGCGGGCCCACGCATCGTGGTGCTGGTCGACGATTACGACATCCTCGCCTCGGCGGGGCAGCAGCCGCTGGAGCCCTTCCTCCCCTACCTGTCCTCCGCCGCGGACATCGGCCTGCACTTCGTCGTCGCCCACCGTGCATCGGGCGCGGCACGCGCGCTGTACGAGCCGTTCCTGATGACTCTGCGGGAGAGCGGGACGTCTGCGGTGGTGATGGCCGGCGACCGGGGCGAGGGGCAGCTCTTCCCCGGCGTCCATCCGTCGGACCAGCCGGCCGGACGCGGTGTGTTCGTACGCCGCGGGGAACGCAGCAGGCTCGTCCAGACGGCGATGGCGGCGGAGTCGGTTCGTGCCCCTGCGGAGTTCCGGGGGCCGGCCGAGACGGATCGACAGGAACGGGCTGACACGTGACGACAGATGTCATCGCGCTCACCGAGCGTATGCCGGACGTGTGGACGGTCGCAGCCGGGATGCTGGCGGGCGGCCCCGAGTCCCGGGTGGCCGCCGAGTCCGGCGGCGCGGTGCTCCAGCTGTCGGACGGCGAGGGCCGGCCACTCGCCTCCATCGAGGCGCCCATCCTGGTGCACACGCCGGGTGAGGCCGTGCGGTTGCTCGGCCCCGATTACGCGTGGGCGGGGCGGGACCGTCCCGTGTGGTGGACGGAGATCCGGGCGGCCACCGGCGCGCGGGGCGCGGACCGGCTCGCCGGCGTCATCGCGAGCCGCCTCGTCGGACGACTGGGCGGCACGGTGTGGCCTCGTGCGGCGGCAGTGGAGGAGTACGGGGAGACTGCTTCGGGCGTCGAGGCGAGCGCCGGCCGGATCACGGGGCAGGCCGCGATCGATGTGCTCACGGACAAGGCGGCGGTGATCATCCTCGACCGGCCGGTGGTCGCCATGACGGCGTGGCTTGCCGACGCCGTGCGGGCGACCGCCGGAGAGCGCGCCCTGCAGATCGTCACTCCGCCCGGCGCGCGGCTCACCCTGCCGGTGCGTACGGTCCTGTCCGGGCATCCCCATCGCTGGGTCGTCCAGGACGGCGAGGGCGGGTACTACGACGGCCTGTCGGGCTCCGAGGTGCACTGGCAGGACGGACAGTTCACGGCCAACGGTGAGCTGGCGGACGCGTTCGTCCGTGGCACGTTCGCGGAGGCGGCGCCGAGCCGGGGGGCTTCGCCCGCGGCACCCCCCGACGACAGGCCCGCACCGGGCGGACAGCTCCTGCTCTCGTTGCGCACCCACCATCCCGCCGAGGACGACCTGCTCCTGGGCGGCGCGCTGGAGGACATCTGGCACCGGCTCACCGGTGCTCCGCCCGCAGGCTGGGGTACGGAGGAGCCGGCCGCGTCGCGCTGGTCCCGACAAGAGCTGACGGCCCTCGTCCGCGACCGCGCACCCGAGCCCACCTGGCTGGTGGTCGTCGGCCGGCCGGAGCGTCCGGCGATCGCGACGCTGCGGGTGCGGCGTACGAGCGAGGGCGTGGAGGAGGACATGACCGTGGCCTTCGGCTTCGCCGACGAGGCCGAGGTCCCGCTCGACGAGCTGCCCGCGGTTGCGGAGCGCCTGGTGGCCCGGCACGGCCTGGAGTCCATGATCGTCCAACGGCGTGGCGCACGCGCGGATCTGGCCGTCCCCGCGCAGCTCGAGGCCCCGCCGCTGCCGGTGGCTTTCGTCCTGGGCAGCGAGGCGGTCCGCGAGGTGGGAATCGCCCGCGCTCGTCGTACGCCGCTGCCCGATCCACCACAGCAGCTCGGACCGGCGGCCGCGGCCGGTTTCCTCTACCCGCTGGGAGCGGCGGGAGCCGAAGCACTGGAACGGCTGATGGCGTACCTGCACCCGCCGGGTGAGGACGGATGACGGATGACGGGTGAGCGGTCGGCCGCATCGGCCACACCGTACGTCCGGTCCGTGAGACACCCCCTGAGACAATCGGGCCGGCCGTCCACGCTGCCGGCCGCCCAGGTAGGGCGAAGTGGGGACAAGCCCACCGTCCGCGACGATGCGGCTGCGGGGCGCGGCCGGGGCAGGGCCTAGACTCCGGTCCGTACAGATCGTCGAAGTCGTTGAACAAGCGCAGTAGGGAGCGAGGGGCGGACGTGCCGGACGCGACCGTACGCACCACCATCGCCACGGACTACTTCCAGGGCTACTCGGTCGTAGGGCTCATCGCCGTGATCGGCGTGCTCTTCGTGGCCGTGGCCTTCGGAGCCGGGCGATTGCTGCGGCCTGTGGTGCCGACGCCCGAGAAGCTGCTGACGTATGAATGCGGCGTGGACCCGGTGGGCGAGGGCTGGGCGCACACCCAGGTCCGCTACTACGTCTACGCCTTCCTCTACGTCGTCTTCGCCGTCGACTCGATCTTCCTGTTCCCCTGGGCGACGATCTTCGCCGCCCCCGGTTTCGGCGGCGTGACGCTGGTGGAGATGTTCATCTTCCTCGGCTTCCTCGCCGTCGGCCTGCTCTACGCATGGAAGAAGGGCGTCCTGGAATGGACGTGACCCCCGCCGCCAACGGAACGGCAGCCGCCTCCGAAGGCGCCGCCCCCGAGTACCTGCCCGAGCCCCGGCGTCTGGGCACGCTGGCCCGGCTCGCACCCGAACCGATGAAGGTGGTCCTCAACTGGGGCCGCCGCTACAGCCTGTGGGTCTTCAACTTCGGCCTCGCGTGCTGTGCCATCGAGTTCATCGCCGCGTCCATGGCCCGGCACGACTTCATCCGGCTCGGCGTGATCCCGTTCGCGCCCGGCCCGCGCCAGGCCGACCTGATGGTCGTCTCCGGCACGGTCACCGACAAGATGGCGCCCGCGGTCAAGCGGCTCTACGAGCAGATGCCCGAGCCGAAGTACGTCATCTCCTTCGGCGCCTGCTCCAACTGCGGCGGCCCCTACTGGGATTCGTACTCCGTCACCAAGGGCGTCGACCAGATCATCCCGGTGGATGTGTACGTACCGGGCTGTCCGCCGCGGCCCGAGGCGCTGCTGCAGGGCATCCTCAAGCTTCAGGAGAAGATCGCGCGCGAGTCGCTGAGCGAGCGCTACCAGCAGGGCGGCGGCCGGCCTTCGGCGGCCGCGCTGCGCAGCGGCCTGGTGGCACCGCCCGCACCCAAGCCGGCGGGGGAGGAGCCCCGATGAGCGAGCAGCCGGAGCAGTCGGCCGAGCGGCCCGAGGGGTCGGCCGGCCGGCCGGGGCCGCCCGAGCCCGAGCAGTCCGCCGAGCCGGTGGCCGAGCCGGTCGTCGGCTGGCTGCCGCGGCCCGCGAGCGAGATCTTCGGCCCGGGCGCCACGGCCGACGAGGCCTACGACCTGCTCACGGTCGACGTCCCGGCCGACGGCTGGATCGCCGGTCTGACGGCGGCCCGCGACGACCTCGGCTGCACCTATTTCGACTGGCTCAGTGCCGTCGACGAACCCGGCACCGGCTTCCGGATCTGCGCGCACCTCGCGGATGTGGCGCACCCCGGGTCCGTCCGCCGCCTGATCGTCCGTACGACCGTGCCGCACGATGCGGCCGCGCTGCCCACCGCGGTGGGCGTGTACGCGGGCGCGGAGTGGCACGAGCGCGAGACCCACGAGATGTTCGGTGTGGACTTCACCGGCCATCCGCACCTCGTCCCGCTGCTGCTGCCGGACAGCTTCGAGGGCCATCCGCTGCGCAAGGACTTCGTGCTCGCGGCGCGGGTCGCCAAGGCGTGGCCGGGGGCGAAGGAGCCGGGCGAATCGGAGCACGGCGGGCCCAAGCGGCGGCAGATGCTGCCGCCGGGCGTCCCCGATCCGAACGACTGGGGCCCGCTCAAGGGCCAGCTGCCGCCCGCCCCCGCACGGCCGGCGCGGGGCGCACGCGCCGCGGGCGGTGCGCGCGCGGCGGGTGCGGCGGGTGCGGCCGCGGGCGAACGCCCGGCGCGGCGCACCCGTACGGCCGAGGCCGGATCGGCGAGCCAGCAGGCCGCGGGGGAGGCCACCGCGGCCCCGGCCGCCGCCGAGGGCCCCGAGCGCCCGGCGCGGCGCACCCGTTCGGCGAGCGCGGGATCGGCGAGCCGGCAGGCGGCGCAGGCGGCCACGCCCCAGGAGGCCCCGGCTGCCGCGGCCCCGGCGGCGGAGCCCGCTGAGGTGAGCCCGGCCGAGGAGGCGGCACCGCCCGCCTCCGACGCCCCCTGGCACCACGCCCGCCCGGCCTTCGAGGGCTCGGAGAGGGCGTCCGAGCCGTCGAGCGGACCCGAGCAGGCACAGCAGTCCGGCCCGGAGAAGAAATCCGAGTCGGAGAAGCGGTCCGAGCCGCGGTCGACGGCCGAAGCGGAGCCGGAGCCGGAGCCCGGGGCGGAGGACGGGCCGGCGCCGAAACCCGCCGCCGAGCCGCAGCCGCAGCAGGATCCGCAGCCGCAGAAGGATGTTCCCGACGACCCGGCAGGAGGCGAAACCCCATGAGCGACACCCTCGCCATCGCCCTGCGCCTCATCGCCGTCTTCGCCGTCTTCCTGGTCCTCCCGCTGGTCGTCGGCCAGACCGAGCACAAGGTCATGGCCCATATGCAGGGCCGCCTCGGGCCCATGTACGCGGGTGGTTTCCACGGCTGGGCCCAGCTGGTCGCGGACGGCGTCAAGTTCGCGCAGAAGGAGGACATCGTCCCGGCGGGAGCCGACCGGCGGATCTTCCAGCTTGCGCCGGCCGTCGCCCTGCTCCCGTACCTCCTGGTCCTGGTCGCCGTCCCGGTCGGCCCGCACAACGCCGTGGGCCAGGCCCTCGACGCGGGCATCTTCTTCGTGCTCGCCGTCATGGGCGTCGGCGTGCTCGGCTCGCTGATGGCGGGCTGGGCGTCGGCCAACAAGTTCTCGCTGCTCGGCGGTCTGCGGACGGCCGCCCAGCTGCTGGCGTACGAGCTGCCGATGCTGCTCGCCGCCGCGTCGGTCGCGATGGCGGCCGGCACGCTCTCCCTGCCGGGCATCCTGGACGCCTTCCACTGGTGGTGGGTGCCGTGGCAGATCGTGGGCGGAGTCGTGTTCTTCACCGCCGGACTCGCCGAGCTCCAGCGTCCGCCGTTCGACATGCCGGTCGCCGACTCGGAGATCATCTTCGGCGCGTACACCGAGTACACGGGCCTGCGCTTCGCGCTCTTCCTCCTGGCCGAGTACGCGGGCATCGTCGTCCTCTGCGCGCTCACCTCCGTCCTCTTCCTCGGCGGCTGGCACGGCCCGTTCGGCCTCGACGGCCTGGGCTGGCTGTGGACGCTGCTGAAGACCGCGATCCTCGCCTTCGGCGTCATCTGGCTGCGCGTCACCTACCCGCGCCTGCGCGAGGACCAGCTGCAGAAGCTCGCCTGGACGGTCCTGATCCCGCTCGCCCTCGCCCAGATCGCCCTCACCGGCGTCATCAAGGTGGTGATCTCCTAAATGGGTATCCCCGGCAGCGGCCTCGCCAAGGGCCTGGCCGTCACCCTTCGCACGATGATGAAGCGTTCGGTCACCGCGCAGTACCCGGACGTCCAGCCCGACCTGCCGCCCCGTAGCCGCGGCGTCATCGGGCTGTTCGAGGAGAACTGCACGGTCTGCATGCTGTGCGCCCGCGAGTGCCCCGACTGGTGCATCTACATCGACTCCCACAAGGAGACGGTGCCGCCCGCCGCCCCCGGAGGCCGCGAGCGCAGCCGCAATGTGCTGGACCGCTTCGCGATCGACTTCGCGCTGTGCATGTACTGCGGCATCTGCATCGAGGTCTGCCCGTTCGACGCGCTGTTCTGGTCGCCGGAATTCGAGTACGCCGAGACGGACATCCGCGAACTGACCCACGAGCGTGACAAGTTGCGCGAGTGGATGTGGACGGTGCCCGAGCCCCCGGCGCTCGACCCGGCGGCCGAGGACCCCAAGGAACTCGTCGCCGCCCGCAAGGCCGCGGACAAGCTCGCCGCCCAGCAGGCGGCCGAAGCCGCAGCCGCAGCCGAAGCCCGGGAAGAGGCCCCGGACACCAAGGAGGAGGGGACGTGACGCTCGCCGCCACCGCCGCCGGCCACGGCTTCCTCTCGCCCAGTGGTGTCGAGATCGCCTTCCTCCTGGTCGGCATCGTGACCCTCGGCGCGGCCTTCGTCACGGTCACCACCAGGCAACTGGTGCACGCCGCCCTGTGGCTGGTGGTCGCCCTCGGCGGGATCGCCGTCGAGTACCTCCTCCTGACCGCCGAGTTCATCGCCTGGGTACAGGTGCTGATCTACGTCGGTTCGGTCGTCGTCCTCCTGCTCTTCGGGCTGATGCTGACGAAGGCGCCCATCGGCCGCTCCCCGGACGCCGATTCGGGCAACCGCTGGGCCGCACTCGTGGTGGCCGTCGCCGCCGCCGGTGCGCTGGTCTGGGTCGTCGTGGACGCCTTCCGGGCCACCTGGATCAACCTCGACGGCGCCGTGCAGGGCTCCACCGAGACCTCCGGACGCACTCTCTTCCAGTACTGGGTGCTGCCCTTCGAAGCGCTGTCCGTGCTGCTCCTCGCCGCGCTCGTCGGCGCGATCGTGCTGTCCCGGCGGACCGGAGAGGCGGCCGACGGGGGCGGCACCGCCCTGCGCGCCGGCACCGCCCCGCACGCCGAATCCGCCCTGCGAGCCGAGTCCGCCGCGCCCGCTCCGCGAGAGGACCAGCGCTGATGCATCTCGCCTATCCGGCCGTCCTCGCCGTCCTTCTCTTCTGCACCGGTCTGTACGGCGTGCTCGCGCGCCGCAACGCGATCCTGGTGCTGATGTCCGTCGAGCTGATGCTCAACGCCGTCAACCTCAACCTCGTCGCCTTCGACGTCTGGCTGCGCGACACGCTGCACGCCGGCCAGGCGCTGACCCTTTTCACCATCGCCGTCGCCGCCGCCGAGATCGGCATCGGCCTGGCGATCGTGCTGCTCGTCCACCGCAACCGCGGCACCGCCGACATCGACCGGCTCCGTGACCTCGCGGAGCGGCCCGACGATGCGGACCGCGACGCGCAGCCGCAGTCGGACACCAAGGCGGAGGCCACCGCGTGACGCTCACCACCACCGCCGTCCTCGTCCCTCTCCTGCCCTTCCTCGGAGCCGTCGCCGGCCTCCTCCTGGGGCGGCGCACGCCCGGTTTCGTACGGCCGCTGGCCGTGCTGCCGACGCTCGCCGCGGCAGCGCTCGCGATCTCCGTCGCCGTCCAGCAGGGCGGCGGCCCGGCCACCGACGTCGCCACCGAGCTCACCCCGACCGGCTCCGTCCCCATCGACCTGGCCCTGCACATCGACGGCTTCGCCGCGCTGATCGCGGTCCTGGTCGGTGTCGTGGCGACCTGTGTGCAGATCTACTCCACCGGCTATCTGCGCGACGACCCGCGCTATCCCTCCTACGCCGCGCTGGTCTCGCTCTTCACCTCCGCGATGCTGCTCGTCGTCTACACCGGCGACCTGATGGTGCTGCTGGTCGGCTGGGAAGTGATGGGCATCTGCTCGTACTTCCTCGTCGGCCACTACTGGGAGACCGAGGCCGCCCGCGCCGCGTCCCTCAAGGCTTTTCTCGTCACCAAGCTCGGCGATGTGCCCTTCCTCTTCGGCATCTTCGCGCTGGCGGCCGACACCGGGACGTTCCGGATCACCGGCATCCTGGGGCACGTCGCCAGCGGTGGTCTGGACCACCCGACGCTGATCGCGCTGCTGCTGCTGGGCGGCGTCGCGGGCAAGTCAGCGCAGTTCCCGCTGCACACCTGGCTCCCGGACGCGATGGCCGGCCCGACGCCCGTCTCGGCGCTGATCCACGCCGCGACGATGGTGGCGGCCGGTGTCTATGTCGTGGCCCGGCTCCTCCCCGTCTTCGCCGCCTCCGCCGCGGCGCTGGTCGTGCTCGCCGCCATGGCCGCGATCACCATGGTCGGCTCCGGCCTGGCCGCCCTCGCCCAGGACGACATCAAGCGCGTCCTGGCCTATTCGACGGTGGGCCAGCTCGGCTACATGCTCGGGGCACTGGCCGTCGGCGACCGCGGTGCCGCCGTCTTCCACCTCCTGACGCACGGTGCCTTCAAGGCGCTGCTCTTCCTCGGCGCGGGCGTGATCATCCACGCCGCCGGGACGAACTCGCTGGCCGCCATGTCCCGGATGACCGGCCTGTCCCGGCGCATCCCGGACGCCTACTGGACGGTGACCGTGGCGCTGCTCGCGCTCGCCGCGATCCCGCCGTTCGCCGGCTTCTTCTCCAAGGAGGCCGTCCTCGGTGCCGCCGAACACGCGGCCGGCGGCGACGCGCACGGCATTCCCGGCGCGGTCGGCTGGACCGTACTGATCTCCGGCCTGCTCACCGCCCTCCTCACCGCGGGCTACGCCACCCGCCTGTGGCTCCTCGCCTTCAAGGGCAAGGGCACCGAGGTCCCGGACCACGGCCGTCAGCCCGTCGTCATGAACGCCATGCTGTGGGTGCTGTTCGTCCCCACCGTCGCGCTCGGTCTCACGGGCCCCTACCTGCCCGACTGGTTCGACGGACGCTCGCTGGCCCCCACCCTGACCACCTCGGTCCTGGGCACCGGCGTCGCCCTCGTCGGCGTCCTGGTCACCTACGCGGCCTGGCGCCACACCAGCGCCGTCGCCGCCCGCACGCCCATCGGCGCGGTCGCGGTGGCCCCGGACGCCGCCCCCGGCCTCGCCGAGGAGCTGGCCATCGAGAGCCACGCCCCGGTCTACGGCGACGTCGCCGGCGCCCCGGACCCGGCCGACCCCGGCCGCCTCCTCCTCGGCCCGCTCCACCGCCACGCCGCCGTCGGCTTCCATCTCGACGCCGTCTACTCAGCGCTGTTCGTGCGGCCCGTGCGCGCCGCCGCCACGCTCGTCCGCTTCCTCGACCGCGAGGTCGTCGACACCTATGTGCGCGGCGCGGGCACCGCACCCCGCTGGCTGGGCGCCGCCGTCCGCCGCGCCCAGACCGGCAATGTGCAGACCTACCTCGGCGCCCTGCTGGCGGGCTCGCTCGTCCTGGCCGTCGCCGCCGTCCTCGTCGCTACGGGCACGGGAGCCTGACCGTGAATCACACCGCCATGCAGACCCTCCTCGCGGGCGTCGTCGTCCTCCCCCTCCTGGGCGCGCTCGCCGCCCTGCTCCCGGCCCCGCCCGGGCTGCGGGGCAAGAGCCCGGACCAGGCCGTCCTGCGGCACGGCGTGACCGTCACCGGTGTCGTGCTCGCCGCCGCCGTCGCCCTGGCCGCCGGCTTCGACCACGGCCATCCGGCCCGTATGCAGGCCACCACCGACATCAGCTGGATCCCGGCGCTGGACATCCGTGTCCACCTCGGCGTCGACGGCATCTCGCTCCCCCTGGTCGTCCTGACCGCGCTGCTGACCTTCCTCTGCGCGCTCTACAGCTACTTCAAGATGCCGACGGGCCCGTCCCCCAAGGCGTTTGTGGCCCTGCTGCTCATGCTGGAGGCCGGCACCCTCGCCAGCTTCGCCGTCCTCGACCTGGTGCTGTTCTTCCTCGCCTTCGAGACGGTCCTCATCCCGATGTACTTCCTCATCGCCCGCTGGGGCGGGGCGGGGAAGCAGGCGGCGGCCTGGAAGTTCATCCTCTACACGCTGCTCGGCTCGGTCGTGATGCTGCTCGGCCTCCTCCTCATCGGCGTGAAGTCCGGCACGTTCGACATGGTGGCACTGGCCACTGACAACGGCCCGAAAGCCCAGCTCAGCCACACGGTTCAGCTGCTCGCGGTACTCGCCGTCGGCATCGGACTGGCCGTCAAGGCCCCCATGTGGCCGCTGCACAGCTGGCTTCCGGACGCGCACACCGCCGCCCCCACCGTCGGCTCCGTGCTGTTGGCCGGTGTGTTGCTGAAGATGGGCACGTACGGGTTCGTCCGCATCGCGCTGCCGATCGCGCCCGAGGGCATGCACACCTTCGCGCCCTACCTCGCCGCGTTCGCCGCCGTCGGCATCATCTACGGCTCCCTCGCCTGCCTGGCCCTGGTCCGCAAGGGCGCCAAGGGCGACCTCAAGCGCCTGATCGCCTACAGCTCCGTCGGCCACATGGGCTTCGTCCTGCTCGGCATCGCCAGCATGACCCCCACCGGCGTCAACGGCGCGCTCTTCGCCAACATCGCCCACGGCCTGATCACCGGCCTGCTGTTCTTCCTGGTCGGCGCCCTCAAGGACCGCTACGGCAGCACCGACCTCGACACCCTCGCGGGCAGCACCGGCGCCGCCCTGTACGGCAGGGCCCCGCGCTTCGGCGGACTGCTCGCGTTCGCCGCCGTCGCCTCCCTGGGCATCCCGGGACTGGCCGGTTTCTGGGGCGAGATGCTCGCGATGTTCGGCGCCTTCCGGCCCGCCGCCGGCCTCAGCCGCCCCGCCTTTCTGACGTTCATGGTCCTGGCCGGCCTCGGCACCCTGCTGACCGCCGCCTATCTGCTGCTCGTCGTCCGCCGTGTCTGCATGGGCGGCACCGTCGTGTCCGAGCCGGCCCCCGTGGGAGTCGGCTCGTCCGCACCGGCGGCGGAGCCCGCCCCGGAGCTCGTCGTCCCCGACGTCGCGCGGCACGAATACGCGGCCTGGACCCCCCTCGCCGTCCTCACCGTCCTCGCCGGACTGTGGCCCGCGGCTCTCCTCGGCCTCACGAACCCGGCCGTCCAGCAGCTCCTCGGAGGCGGTAAGTGATGAGCCCGGTCACCTCTCTGGTCCAGTCCGTCGACTGGCTCGCCATCGCGCCGCCGACCATCGCCGCGGCCGTCGCCCTGGTGGTGGTCGTCGCCGACCTCTTCCTGCCCGCCGCCAGGAAGCCGCTGCTCGGCTGGGTGGCGACCGCCGGCCTCGCCCTGGCCGCGCTCTCGCTGCTGCCGCTGGTGAACGGCGACCGCAGCACCTTCTGCCTCACCGGCCACCCCGCGGTGTGCAGCTACGTGGCCGACCCGTTCGCCCTCGTCGTCCAGTTCCTGGTGCTGGCCGGGGCGCTGCTGACCGCCCTGCTGTCCATCGACACCATCAAGGACCACGACCTGCCCGCCGGCGAGTACTGGTTCCTGCTGCTCTCCTCGGCCGCCGGCGCCGCCCTGCTGCCCGCCTCCAGGGACCTCGCCACCCTCGTCATCGCCCTCGAAGTCGCCTCGCTGCCCGCCTTCGCCCTCGTGGGCCTGCGGCGCGGCGACCGGCTCTCCTCCGAGGCGGCGCTCAAGTTCTTCCTGTCCTCGGTGGCCGCCACCGCCGTCATGCTGCTCGGTGTGAGCTTCCTGTACGCCGCCACCGGCAGCCTGCACCTGTCCCGGGTGGCGCACGCCCTCACCGACCTGCCCGACCCCCGGCTGGCGACCCTCGCCACCGCCGGTGCCGCACTCACCCTCGTCGGCTTCGCCTTCAAGACCGCGGCCGCACCGTTCCACTTCTGGGTGCCCGACACCTACGTCGGCGCCCCGCTGCCCATCGCCGCGTACCTCTCCGTGATCGGCAAGGCCGTCGGCTTCTCCGGCCTGATCCTCGTCACGGTCCAGGGCTTCCCCTCGTACGCGAACGTCTGGGGACCGGCGCTGGCCGTCCTGGCCGCGCTCACCATGACCGTGGGCAATGTCGCCGCCCTCCGCCAGGACCCGCGCCGTGCGCACAGCGCCGTACGCCTGCTCGCGTGGTCGTCGGTCGGCCAGGCCGGCTACCTCCTGGTCCCCATCGCGGCGGCCGGCTACGCCGACGACCCGGCGCACGCCATCGGCTCCACCGTCGCCTACGCCCTGATGTACGGCGCGGTGAACCTCGGCGCCTTCGCCATCGCCGCCCTGGTGGCACGCACGCACCCCGCCAACCGCATCACCGACTACCGCGGCCTGTACGCCCGGCGGCCTCTGGCGGCGCTCGCCCTCGGCTTCTTCCTGCTCTGCCTCGCGGGCCTGCCGCCGGGCATCATCGGCCTCTTCGCCAAGGTGACGGTGTTCTCGGCGGCCGTCGACGCGGGCCTGGCCTGGCTCGCCGTCGTCATGGCCGTCAACGTCGTGATCGCGCTCTACTACTACCTCCAGTGGACCGCGGTCCTCTTCCGGGGCGCCGAGGCCACCGACGGCACCGGCGCCGCGGACCGGGCCGCGCCCCGCGCCAAGGTCCCGGCCGCCCTCACCACCGCCATCACCCTCGCCACGGCCCTGGGCATCGCCCTCTCCGGCGCCCCGCAGCTCGTCCTGCGCTTCGCCTCCGGGACGCTCCTGTAGCCGGACGGGGAGCGGGTCGGGGGCCCTGGACGGCCCCATGCCACCCGTATGGCCGCCGCCCCCTCCGGGCGCTGTCCGGTCCACCGCCCGGCGCCTCCGCGCGCACCGGGGAACCAGCCCTCCTCATCTCGCGTTGACCAGTGAGTAAGGGTCCACTGGAGAGTGGAGAAACGCAGCACAGGGTTCCCCTGCCGCACCGCTTGGAGGGCGTACCGTGCACCGCCGGCACAACGGGCTCAGGACCGCCGTACTCCTCGGGGGACTGTCCGCACTCATCATCGTCATCGGCAGCCTGTTCGGCCGTACGGGCCTGGTCATCGCCGTGCTCATCGCGCTGGGCACCAACGCCTACGCGTACTGGAACAGCGACAAGCTCGCCCTCAAGGCCATGCGCGCCCGCCCGGTCAGCGAATTCGAGGCCCCGCAGCTCTACCGCATGGTCCGTGAGCTGTCCACGGCGGCCCGCCGGCCCATGCCGCGCCTGTATCTCTCCCCGACCCAGGCACCCAACGCCTTCGCCACCGGCCGAAATCCGCGCAACGCCGCCGTCTGCTGCACCGACGGCATCCTCCAGCTCCTCGACGAGCGCGAACTGCGCGGCGTCATCGGCCACGAACTCAGCCATGTCTACAACCGCGACATCCTCATCTCGTCCGTCGCGGGCGCGCTCGCCTCGGTCGTGATGTTCCTCGTCAACTTCGCCTGGCTGATCCCGATAGGCAGAAGCGACGACGACGAGGGCCCCGGCCTCCTGGGCATGCTGCTGGTCATGATCCTCGGCCCGGTCGCGGCCTCGCTGATCCAGCTCGCCGTCAGCCGCTCCCGTGAGTACCAGGCGGACGCCTCCGGCGCCCAGCTCACCGGCGACCCGCTGGCCCTCGCCTCCGCCCTGCGTAAGCTGGAAGCGGGCACGCAGCAGCTGCCGCTCCCGCCCGAGCCGCGGATCGAGACCGCCAGTCACATGATGATCGCCAACCCGTTCCGGGCGGGCGAGGGCCTCTCCAAGCTCTTCTCCACCCACCCCCCGATGCGCGAACGCATCACCCGACTGGAAGAGATGGCAGGACACCGGCCCTGACGGGTGCCGATACTCGCAACGTTCCGGCACGTTCCGTGCGTCCAACAGGGCAGACACATTCTCAAGCGCACGTCGCGTGCCGTGGAAGGCTGCCGATCATGAAGCTCATCCTCAACGTCATCTGGCTCGTCCTGAGTGGATTCTGGCTGGCCATCGGCTATGTCATCGCGGGCATCGTCTGCTGCATCCTGATCATCACGATCCCGTTCGGCATCGCCTCCTTCCGCATCGCGGGCTACGCCCTGTGGCCCTTCGGCCGCACCACCGTCGAACGCCACGACGCCGGCGCCGGCTCGGCCCTCGCCAACGTCATCTGGATCGTCTTCGCCGGCTGGTGGCTGGCCCTGGGCCACATCGTCACCGGCATCGCCCAGTGCGTGACGATCATCGGGATCCCGCTGGGCATCGCCAACTTCAAGATGATCCCGATCTCGCTGCTCCCCCTGGGCCGCGAGATCGTCCCCACCGACGAGCTCTTCACCGCCCGCTGACCGGCCCGCCGGCCCTCACACCCGGACGAGCCCCCGAGGCTCCACGAACCGCTTGAACCCCAGCGGCTCCACGCCCTCCAGACCCGCGATGAAGCCCATCACGGGCCCGTCGTTCCGCAGGTTGGCGTCGATCTGGCGCTGGTGGGCAGCGGCATCCGTCCACTCGCTGTAGTTGACGACCCGGTGCCCGTCCGCGCTGAGGTGGAAGTGCGAGCCGAAAGCGCCCTCGCCGCCCTGGCGGCCGTCGAACATGTCCATCAGGCCGTCGACGAGCCGCCGGGCCGCCTCGTGCCCCGACGTCCCGAAGGCGACCCGTACGACGCAGCCCGGCGTCCCCGGCACCCCCTCGGGCAGCAGGCTGCGGTACAGCCGGAAGCGGCCGGGCCCGGGGTTGCCGACACCCCCGCCCCCCTCCAGGACGGCCGCGATCCGCTCCCGCAGCCCGGTGCCCTCGGTCCGTACGAACTCCCGGTGTGCCGCGTCGCTCGTCCACTGCGCGTAGTTGAGGACGCTGCTGCCGTCCGTCCCGGTGAACAGCACCCGGGAGAGAAGGCCCGCCGGCAGCGGGGTCCGGGCCCAGGCGCCGGCCACGCCCTCCACGACGGCCCGCCGGCCCTCGGGGCTGCCCGCGTCCCACTCGCTGATCAGTACGGCGCCGGCGTCCGGGCGCCGGATCTCCGGAAAGGTGTCGGTCAGAAACGCCTGCGGTGCGCTGCGCTGAGTGGTCATGGGCCCACCGTGCAACCTCGACCAGGATCGAGGTCAAGGTCCGCCCGCCGGCCCCGGGAACACCGGTGGGGCGGCACGCCGAAACGCGCCGCCCCATCCATGGACACCCGAAAGCCGGATTCCTACCGGTAGTTCACGAACTGAATGGCGAAGTCCAGGTCCTTCCCCTTCAGCAGCTGCTGCACCGTCTGCAGGTCGTCCCGGCTCTTCGAGCTGACCCGCAGTTCATCGCCCTGCACCTGCGCCTTGACGCCCTTCGGGCCCTCATCGCGGATGATCTTGGCGACCTTCTTGGCGTTGTCCTGAGAGATCCCCTCCTCGATCGAGGCGGAGATCTTGTGCTCCTTGCCCGAGGCCTGCGGCTCGCCGGCGTCCAGCGCCTTCAGCGAGATCCCGCGCTTGACCAGCTTGGACTGGAAGATGTCGAGTACGGCCTTCACGCGCTCCTCGGCGTTGGCCCGCATCTCGATCTTCTCGCCCGACCACTCGATCGAAGCGCCCACGCCCTTGAAGTCGTAGCGCTGCGAGATCTCCTTGGCGGCCTGGTTGAGGGCGTTGTCGACCTCCTGCCGCTCGACCTTCGAGACGATGTCGAAACTGGAGTCGGCCATGTTGAGTTGGCTCCTCGTACGTAGATGTGTCAGGGGTCACGGACCGTCCCCGGACCGCCCGCCAAGCCTAGCCACCCGGCCAAGATCCAGCGCTGTGGAATCGAGTGGCGGACCACCCCCAGCCATCGGGTATGGTTTACGTCGTTGCCACAGAGCACCGCACTACAGCGGATCTCCCGGCAGCAAACCCTGGCGGTGTGCCCGAGCGGCCAAAGGGAGCAGACTGTAAATCTGCCGGCTTCGCCTTCCCAGGTTCGAATCCTGGCGCCGCCACAGGTGTGAAGAGGTCCGTGACCAGCGTAGATGCTGGTCACGGGCCTCTTTTTCGTTTCCGGTCCCGGAGATCCCGCTGTAGGCGGTGTATCCCCGTCCGGCTCACCCTGTTTCGCGTGCTGACCAGGGTGCTGACCAGGGTGTGGGGCAGACGTGGGGACAGGGGTCGGGCGGGATCGGGACCACGCAGACCGCCTTCCGCAACGATGCTTCAGGCCGCGCCTGTTGTGGGACTCGCGGCACAGCGCAGCCGGCGGCAGTCAAGAGCAGAGGGCGCGACGGTGTGGGAGGTGGGCAGCGGCCCACTCAAGGTGACTCGCCGGTGCGGTGGTCGTTGACCGGATCATGCAGAAGACCACCACCGCCGCCCTGACGCTCCTGCTGGCCTTCGTCCCGGCAGCCGGTGCCCTGGCGGACGACGCATCGCCACGTGCCCGGTGTTCCACCGACAAGCTCATGCCCTACCCGGGTCACGCCGACAAGTTCATCCAGTGCTCGAACGGTGTCCCCTACGTGATGCCGTGTCCGGAGGGCCTGGAATTCAACTACCCCGAGCAGGTCTGCGACTGGCCCAGCCCCGCCGTCCCTCCTCACCGGGGCTGAACAGCGTCCTTGTGGGGCCCTGTGCGGCACGGGAACAGCCGACGGGGGGAAAGCCCAGCTCAGGTGCCCCTCGCTGGAGGGTCTGCAAATCTGCCGGCGTCGCCTTCCCGGGTTCGAATCCCGGCGCCGCCACAGGAAGTGAACGGCTCCCGACCCGCGTGCAGCGGATCGGGAGCCGTTTTCGTTGCCGCGCGAGCCCACCGAACCGCGCCGCGGGCTGCCGGACAGTGCGTCCGACGGCGCCCGGCCCACGACCGGCGCCCGCGGGGCCGCCACAGGGCGTACGGGCCCGCTCCGGGAGGGGGAGTGGCCCGGGGCCAAGGGCCGGCCCGGGCCCCCTCCACGGGCCGCTCACCGGCGCCGACGGCCCCGCAGCCGGTCGTGCGCTCCGCCTCTGCGGAAAGCCGCGACGGCCGTCACGGCTGCGGAGACCGCGAGGGCCGGGAAGGCCGGGAGGGCAGGGAAGGCCCCGGAGGCGGGCGCCCTGCGACGCCCCCCGGTGCGCTCCGGGGTGCCCGCAGCGCGCCGGAGCCCCGACGCTCCCTCCCGCCCTCAGTGCGCCGCCACGTTGCGCACCGCATCCGCCACCGGGACGTCGCCCGAGATCAGTTCCAACGTCCGTCCGGAGGTGGCCGGTTCGAGGAGCAGTTCCGCCAGGACGGCCGCCACGTCGTCGCGGGGCACGTCGGCGCGGCCGGTCGCGTCGGCCAGTGTCGCCAGGCCCGTACCGGGGTCGTTCGTCAGCCGGCCCGGCCGCAGGATCGTCCAGTCGAGGCCGGCGCGGGACCGTACGTCCTCGTCCGCGGCGCCCTTGGCCCGCAGATACGCCGCGAAGACCGGGTCCGTGCCCTCCGGCGGCTCACGGTCCGCGCCCATCGAGGAGACGACGAGGAACCGCCGCACGCCCGACGCCTCGGCCGCGTCCGCGAAGAGCACCAAGGCGCCGTGGTCCACGGTCTCCTTGCGCGCCACGCCGCTGCCCGGCCCCGCGCCCGCCGCGAAGACCGCCGCGTCGGCCCCCTCCATGTGCCGGACGACGTCCTCCACCGACGCCGACTCCAGGTCGCAGACCACCGGTTCGGCCCCTGCGGCCAACACGTCGCCGGCCTGCTCCGGCCGGCGGATGATCCCCGCGACCTCGTCCCCGCGCCCGGCGAGCAACCGCTCCAGCCGTAGCGCGATCTGACCATGTCCACCTGCGATGACAATGCGCATGATCCCGACCGTACGCCGATGTCCTCCGGCACACGGCGGGACCCGCGACGGCACCTGAGTGCTTCAGCGCTGGGACTGCCGCGGCAGCTCCAGCGCCACCTCCACCGCCGAGTCGCAGTACTCGCGCACCGCGCTGGTACGGGCGACCACCCGGCCCCGGTGCACCACGACCCGGCTGTACGCGAGCGAGAGCACCCCGGCGATCCGCTCACCCCGTACGGCCAGCAGTTCCGCGGGGAAGCCCGCCTCGACCCGCACCTCCGGCAGGCCCAGTGTCGCCCGCGCGGACGCGCTCACCGTCTCGTACGCCGCCTCCGGGGTGGCCTCCCCGAGGGACGCCAGCAGATACGCGGCCTCCAGAGGGTCGCCGCGCCCCACCGGATTCGCCACGTCCCGCAGCGCCCCACTGCCCGCCGCGACCCGCACCCCGGCGGCGCGCAGCAGCCGTACGGGGGCCGGCCGGGCCACCCGCGAGCCATGGCGTTCCAGGCCGGTGCAGTCACCCTGCGGCAGGCAGACGACGGCCACATCGGCGGCGGCGAGCTGTTCGGCGACCCGGGCCGCCACGCTGCGCGGCATCCGGGCCATCCCGGCGCACGGCCCGAGGGCGACGCCGGGCCGCAGCCCGCCGGCCATCGCCGCGAAGCGGGACAGCCGCGCGGGATCGTCACCGTCCGTGTGCAGATCGACCGGGCAGCCGTGCTCGCCCGCCACGTCCAGGACCGTCTCGACGTAGCCGGCCGGATCGGGGTCGAGGTCCGGGCAGCCCCCGATGACCGAGGCGCCCATCTTGACGGCGTCCCGCAGCATCGCCAGCCCGTCCGCGCCGGCCACCCCGGTCAGCACGCGCGGCACCGCGACCGCCGCCAGGTCCGCCAGCCCGCGCAGCGACCGGCGGGCCTGCAGCACCGCCTGAAGCGAGCGCAGGCCCTGCACATCGCCGATCCGGACATGGCTGCGGGACGCGGTGGCGCCGTGCCCGAGCTGCAGCAGCGCGGCCTCCGTCGTGCGCCGTTGGACGTCCTCGGGGGAGTCGGAGGCGGGGCCGTCGCCGTCCGCGGTCAGTGCGGTGTCGCAGTGCGCGTGCGGTTCGGCGGGGGCCGGGAGCAGCAGATACCCCGCGAGGTCCACGCGGGAGCCCTGCGGGGCGAGACTGCCGGCCGTCCCCACGGCCTCGATGCGTCCGCCGCCGAGCCGCACGTCCACCGTCCGGCCGTCGGCCAGCCGAGCGCCGCACAGGACCAGCGCGCCGTTGTCCGGCTCGGAGGACCGGCCGTCGCTCGGCTTTCTCCGCTTCCCCGGCTGAGGCTGCTGCGGTGAACTGCTGTCGGACATCGCGCTCCTCGAAGGCACGGGCGTGCAAGATCACGCAGCGGTGATCCGAGCGTAGGGGGCCGCCGGGAGAGCGTCGCGCAGGCGCGAAATAGTCGTACCGGTGTGGTGCGGGGGACGGTTGGTGCGGGGCCCGGTTACGGATTTCACCTTTGGCTGCGGGCCGTGTAATGTCTTCATCGCTCGCCCCAATAGCTCAGTCGGCAGAGCGTCTCCATGGTAAGGAGAAGGTCTACGGTTCGATTCCGTATTGGGGCTCTGATGTGTGAGATACCCGCCTTCGGGTGGGTGTCCCTCGCATCGCAGCGGTGTAGCTCAGTCGGTAGAGCAAGCGGCTCATAATCGCTGTGTCACCGGTTCAAGTCCGGTCACCGCTACTGACAGTAGCCGATTGTGGGGTCGGTCCTCCGATCGGCTACTCTTTTATGCGTTCATCCGTTCATCCGTCCGTCAAGGAGCACTCACGTGGCTGCCACAGACGTCCGCCCGAAGATCACGCTGGCCTGCGTGGAGTGCAAGGAGCGGAACTACATCACCAAGAAGAACCGGCGTAATGACCCGGACCGTCTTGAGATGAAGAAGCACTGCCCCCGTTGCAACTCGCACACCGCGCACCGCGAGACGCGATAACTCCAGGCTCAACCGTGAGGCCGCCCCCATTCGTGGGGGCGGCCTCACGGCGTTCATCACCGCATCAGTACTGGGAGGTTGCGAGCCCATGGCGCTCGATCCGTCTTTCGTCGGACGCACATACCCGCCCACCGACCCGTACGAGGTCGGCCGGGAAAAGATCCGAGAATTCGCCGAGGCGATCGGTGACACCAATCCCGCATACGTGGACACCGAAGCCGCCAAGGCGCTCGGACACCTCGATGTGATCGCGCCGCCGACGTTTGTGTTCGCCATCACGTTCAAGGCGGCGGGGCAGGTCGTCGAGGACCCGCAACTCGGTCTGGACTACAGCCGCGTGGTGCACGGCGACCAGAAGTTCGCCTACACCCGGCCGGTGCGCAGCGGTGACCGACTGTCCGTCACCTCGACCATCGAGGCCATCAAGACCATGGCGGGCAACGACATCATCGACATCCGCGGCGAGGTGCACGACGACGCGGGCGAACATGTGGTGACCGCTTTCACCAAGCTGGTGGCCCGCGCCGCGCAGGAGGCCTGACATGACCGCCAAGATTTCCTACGACGAGGTCGAGGTCGGCACGGAACTCCCGGCCCGGTCCTTTCCTGTGAGCCGCGCCACACTCGTGCGGTACGCGGGTGCCTCCGGCGACTTCAACCCGATCCACTGGAACGAGAAGTTCGCCAAGGAGGTCGGACTGCCGGACGTCATCGCACACGGCATGTTCACCATGGCCGAGGCGATCCGGGTGGTCACCGACTGGGCCGGCGACCCGGGCGCGGTCGCTGAGTACGGCGTGCGCTTCACCAAGCCCGTCATCGTCCCCAACGACGACACCGGCGCACTGATAGAGGTCAGCGCCAAGGTGGCCGCCAAGCTGGACGACGACGCCCGCACGGTGCGCGTCGACCTCACCGCGACGAGCGCCGGCAAGAAGGTGCTGGGCATGTCCCGCGCCGTGATCCGCCTGGCCTGAGCGGCAACGATCACGTACGGGGGCGGGCCGGGATTTCCGGCCCGCCCCCGTACCCTTGGGCGCGTGCAGGAACTCCATGACGCCCCCCTCGCCCCGCTGACCACCTTCCGCCTCGGCGGACCGGCGGCCCGCCTCGTGACGGCCACCACCGACGACGAGGTGATCGCGGCCGTCCGCGCCGCCGACGACGCCGGCACCCCGCTGCTGATCATCGGTGGCGGCAGCAACCTCGTCATCGGCGACAAGGGCTTCGACGGCACGGCCCTGCGCATCGCCACCGGCGGCTTCGCGCTGGACGGCACGGCGCTGGAGCTGGCCGCCGGCGAGAACTGGTCCGACGCGGTCGCCCGCACGGTCGAGGCGGGGCTGGCCGGCATCGAGTGCCTGGCCGGCATCCCCGGCTCGGCGGGCGCCACCCCGATCCAGAACGTCGGGGCGTACGGCCAGGAGGTCTCCACCACCATCACCGAGGTCGTCGCCTACGACCGCCGGACCGGCGAGACCGTCACCCTCCCGAACGACGAGTGCGGCTTCTCCTACCGCCACAGCCGCTTCAAGCAGCACCCCGACCGCTTCGTGGTCCTACGGGTGCGGTTCGCGCTGGAGGACGCCGGTGGCCTCTCCGCGCCCCTGAAGTACCCGGAGACGGCCCGCGTCCTCGGCGTCGAGGCCGGCGACCGGGTCCCGGCCGCCGCCGCCCGGGAGACCGTGCTGGCGCTGCGCGCGGGCAAGGGCATGGTGCTGGACACCGAGGACCACGACACCTGGTCGGCCGGCTCCTTCTTCACCAACCCGATCCTCACCGAGGCCGAGCACGCCGCCTTCCTGGAGCGCGTCCGCGACCGCCTCGGCCCCGATGTCGCCCCGCCCGCCTTCCGGGCCGGCGACGGCCTGGTGAAGACCTCCGCCGCCTGGCTCATCGACCGGGCCGGCTTCACCAAGGGATACGGCGACGGCCCGGCCCGTATCTCCACCAAGCACACCCTCGCCCTCACCAACCGCGGCGCGGCCACCACCGAGGACCTCCTGGCGCTGGCCCGCGAGGTCCGGGACGGCGTGCGGGCGGCCTTCGGCGTCACCCTCGTCAACGAACCGGTCACCGTCGGCGTCAGCCTCTAGGAGATGTCCGCACAGTCCCGCCCGGTCCGGGCGGACACCCCCTAGGGGCGTCCGTCCGCCCGCTGGCCCGCCAACCAGGCGTCGATGCCCGTCAGCAGTCGCTGCCGCTCCTCCTGCGGAGCCTGCGAGCCGCGGACCGACTGACGGGCCAGCTCCGCCAGTTCGGCGTCCGTGAAGCCGTGCGCGGTGCGCGCGATCTCGTACTGGGCGGCCAACCGCGCGCCGAACAGCAGCGGGTCGTCCGCGCCCAGCGCCATCGGCACCCCCGCGGCGAAGAGCGCCCGCAGCGGAACGTCCTCGGGCTTCTCGTACACGCCCAGCGCCACGTTGGACGCCGGGCACACCTCGCAGGTCACGCCGCGCTCGGCCAGCCGCCGCAGCAGCACGGGGTCCTCCGCCGCCCGTACGCCGTGCCCGACCCGGCCGGCGTGCAGATCGTCCAGGCAGTCGCGCACGCTCGCCGGCCCCGAGAGCTCGCCCCCGTGCGGCGCCGCCAGCAGGCCGCCCTCCCGGGCGATGGCGAAGGCCCGGTCGAAGTCCCGGGCGAAACCGCGGCGTTCGTCGTTGGACAGTCCGAAGCCGACGACGCCCTGATCGGCGTAGCGCACCGCGAGCCGGGCCAGCGTACGGGCGTCCAGGGGGTGCTTCATACGGTTCGCCGCCACCAGGACGCGGATGCCCAGGCCGGTGTCGGCTGAGGCGCGCCGCACCGCGTCCAGGATGACCTCCAGCGCCGGGATCAGTCCGCCCAGCCGAGGCGCGTACGACGTCGGGTCGACCTGGATCTCCAGCCACCCCGAGCCGTCCCGGACGTCCTCCTCGGCGGCCTCCCGCACCAGCCGCTGGATGTCCTCCGGGGAGCGCAGACACGACCGGGCGATGTCGTACAGCCGCTGGAAGCGGAACCAGCCGCGCTCGTCCGTGGCGCGCAGCCGGGGCGGCTCGCCGCTCCGGAGCGCCTCCGGCAGATGGACGCCGTATTTGTCGGCGAGCTCCAGCAGGGTCGTGGCCCGCATCGAACCGGTGAAGTGCAGGTGAAGGTGGGCCTTCGGCAATTGACGCAGATCACGAACGCTCTCCATCCGCAGATCTTGCCGTATCCGGACGCCACGCCGGTAGGCCCCGCCCCGAACGGAGGGTCTGCCGAAAGCCGGTGCGTACGAAAAAACGGCTGCGGGAGGCGGAACGTGTTCCGCCTCCCGCAGCCGGGGCACCTACCGTTGCCGCTGGGTGCGCGGGCTCACTTCGCCTCGGCGAGCAGCTTCTGCACCCGGGACACGCCCTCGACCAGGTCCTCGTCGCCCAGCGCGTACGAAAGACGCAGGTAGCCGGGGGTGCCGAAGGCCTCGCCCGGGACGACCGCGACCTCGGCCTGCTCCAGGATCAGCTCGGCCAGCTCGACGCTGGTCTGCGGGCGCTTGCCGCGGATCTCCTTGCCCAGGAGGTCCTTCACCGACGGGTAGGCGTAGAACGCGCCCTCCGGCTCGGGGCAGAGCACACCGTCGATCTCGTTGAGCATCTGCACGATCTTGCGGCGGCGCCGGTCGAAGGCCACCTTCATCTCCTCGACGGCCGCCAGGTCACCGGTGACCGCCGCGATCGCCGCTGCCTGGGCGACGTTGGAGACGTTGGAGGTGGCGTGCGACTGAAGGTTCGCGGCGGCCTTGATGACGTCCTTGGGGCCGATCGCCCAGCCCACCCGCCAGCCGGTCATCGCGTATGTCTTGGCCACACCGTTGACGACGATGCACTTGTCGCGCAGCTCGGGTACGACCACCGGCAGCGAGGAGAACTCCGCGTCGCCGTAGACCAGGTGCTCGTAGATCTCGTCGGTCAGGACCCACAGGCCGTGCTCGGCGGCCCAGCGGCCGACGGCCTCGACCTGCTCGCGGGTGTAGACCGCGCCGGTCGGGTTCGACGGCGAGACGAAGACCAGGACCTTGGTGTTCTCCGTACGGGCGGCCTCCAGCTGCTCCACGGTCACGCGGTAGCCGGTCGTCTCGTCCGCGACCACGGGGACCGGCAGGCCGCCCGCGAGCTGGATCGATTCGGGGTAGGTCGTCCAGTAGGGCGCCGGGACGATGACCTCGTCACCCGGGTCGACGATGGCGGCGAACGCCTCGTAGATGGCCTGCTTGCCGCCGTTGGTGACCAGGACGTTGGCCGCCTCGATCTCGTAGCCCGAGTCGCGGCGGGTCTTCTCGACGATCGCGGACTTGAGCTCGGGCAGCCCGCCGGCCGGCGTGTAGCGGTGGAACTTCGGGTTGCGGCAAGCCTCGACGGCCGCCTCGACGATGTAGTCGGGCGTGGGGAAGTCGGGCTCACCGGCGCCGAAGCCGATCACCGGGCGCCCGGCGGCCTTGAGGGCCTTGGCCTTGGCGTCGACGGCGAGGGTGGCGGACTCGGAGATCGCACCGATGCGGGCGGAGACCCGGCGCTCGGTGGGGGACGATGTCGAAGGAGTGGCAGCGCTCATGAAGGCATCGTCCCAGACCGCCGAGGAGCCCGGCACACGGGTTTGCGGGCACCACCCGAGAGGTCCCTGTTCGACGACCGGCCCCGAAGCACGTACACTCGCTGACCGTTGGCTCTCAACGGGTCGCCGCGACCCACGCACATAGTGCAGTCGGTCGTATGCGGTAGGTTGGGAAAACCACAAAGGGTCGTAGCTCAATTGGTAGAGCACTGGTCTCCAAAACCAGCGGTTGGGGGTTCAAGTCCCTCCGGCCCTGCTACACGCACTTCTCACCAAGAGTGCGTGCACGCGTACGTATGAAATGCACCGCCGTGCGGCTCAACCGGGCGCGGCACGGCCACGACCCGGATTCAGGTGAGGACGAGTGACGGACGCCCTGGGCTCCATCGACATGCCTGAGCGCGGTCGTTCCGAGGACGAGACCGCGGAATCCCAGAAGAAGCCCCGTCGTGGTGGCAAGCGCGGCAAGAAGGGGCCTTTCGCGCGTCTCGCGCTCTTCTACCGCCAGGTCGTGGCGGAGCTCCGCAAGGTCGTGTGGCCTTCGCGCAGCCAGCTGTCCACGTACACCAGTGTGGTGATCGTCTTCGTGGTCATCATCATTGGTCTCGTAACCGTGATTGACTTGGGAATCAACAAAGTCGTCGGGTACGTCTTCGGCTGATCCCGCGGGGGGGTACCTCAGCGGGCGGCCCTTCGCACGTTCAACCCCTTGAAGCAAGGAAGAAGCAGCCACGTGTCTGACCCGAACCTGAACGACGCCGCCAAGCCCGTCGCGGCTGCAGAGGCCGAGGTTGACGAGGCCGTCTCGGCCGAGGTCGAGGGCGATGACACCGCTCTGGAGATCGTCGAGAACGCCGACGGTGCCGACGAGATCGACGCCGAGGAAGCTGCTGCCGGCGAGCCCGCCGAAGAGGCCGCGGTGCACATCGAAGAGGACGCCGAAGCCGTCGCAGAGGTGGCCGAGGACGAGCTCGAGGAGGAGCAGGAGCCGGTCGACCCGGTGGCCGCTCTCCGTGACGAGCTGCGTGGCCTCCCTGGTGAGTGGTACGTCATCCACACCTACGCGGGCTACGAGAACCGCGTGAAGACCAACCTCGAACAGCGTGCCGTCTCGCTGAACGTCGAGGACTTCATCTTCCAGGCCGAGGTGCCGCAGGAAGAGGTCGCCCAGATCAAGAACGGCGAGCGCAAGACCATCCGCCAGAACAAGCTCCCCGGCTATGTGCTGGTGCGGATGGACCTCACGAACGAGTCCTGGGGCGTCGTCCGCAACACCCCGGGCGTCACCGGCTTCGTCGGCAACGCCTACGACCCGTACCCGCTGACGCTGGACGAGATCGTCAAGATGCTCGCCCCGGAGGCCGAGGAGAAGGCCGCCAAGGAAGCCGCGGCGGCCGAGGGCCGACCGGCTCCGTCCCGCAAGGTCGAGGTCCAGGTGCTCGACTTCGAGGTGGGCGACGCGGTCACCGTCACCGACGGTCCGTTCGCGACGCTGCAGGCGACGATCAACGAGATCAACGCCGACTCGAAGAAGGTCAAGGGCCTGGTCGAGATCTTCGGCCGCGAGACCCCGGTCGAGCTCAGCTTCGACCAGATCCAGAAGAACTAGGTTCTTCCGGAACACCAGCCGTACCGAGCAGGTCAGACGGGCTTCGCGGCCTGTCTGACCTGCTCGGTTTTTGGCCGCGCGACCATACCCGTTATCGTTGTGCGGTATGCCTCCATCCGGATGACCGGATTGCGGGGCGAAACAACTCTCACTAGGACCCGGAGAGAGCATGCCTCCCAAGAAGAAGAAGGTCACGGGGCTTATCAAGCTCCAGATCAGCGCCGGCGCCGCCAACCCGGCTCCGCCGGTCGGCCCCGCGCTGGGCCAGCACGGCGTCAACATCATGGAGTTCTGCAAGGCCTACAACGCCGCGACCGAGTCGCAGCGTGGCATGGTCGTGCCGGTGGAGATCACGGTCTACGAAGACCGCTCCTTCACCTTCATCACCAAGACCCCGCCGGCCGCGAAGCTCATCCTGAAGGCCGCGGGCGTGGAGAAGGGCTCCGGCGAGCCGCACAAGACCAAGGTCGCCAAGATCACCGAGGCGCAGGTCCGCGAGATCGCCACCACCAAGATGCCCGACCTGAACGCCAACGACCTGGACGCCGCGTCGAAGATCATCGCCGGCACCGCCCGTTCCATGGGCATCACGGTCGAGGGCTGAACCTCAGCCCTCAGGCAACCCGTGGCAGGACCAGGCGCTGGTCCGCACCACGACTCCACCCCTTTGCATCAGGAGCAGAAGTGAAGCGCAGCAAGACTCTTCGCAACGCGGACGCGAAGATCGACCGGGAGCGTCAGTACGCCCCGCTCGAGGCCGTCCGTCTCGCCAAGGACACCTCGTCCGCCAAGTTCGACTCGACCGTCGAGGTCGCCATGCGTCTGGGTGTCGACCCGCGCAAGGCCGACCAGATGGTCCGTGGCACCGTGAACCTCCCGCACGGCACCGGTAAGACCGCCCGGGTCCTGGTCTTCGCGACCGGTGACCGTGCTGCGGCCGCGGAAGCCGCCGGCGCCGACATCGTCGGCTCGGACGAACTGATCGACGAGGTCTCCAAGGGCCGCCTGGACTTCGACGCCGTCGTCGCCACCCCGGACCTGATGGGCAAGGTCGGCCGCCTCGGTCGCGTGCTCGGTCCGCGTGGTCTGATGCCGAACCCGAAGACCGGCACCGTCACCCCCGATGTCGCCAAGGCTGTCACCGACATCAAGGGCGGCAAGATCGAGTTCCGCGTGGACAAGCACGCGAACCTCCACTTCATCATCGGCAAGGTGTCCTTCGACGACGCCAAGCTGGTGGAGAACTACGCCGCGGCGCTCGAGGAGATCAACCGCCTCAAGCCGTCCGCCGCGAAGGGCCGCTACATCAAGAAGGCGACCATCACCACCACGATGGGCCCCGGCATCCCGCTGGACGCCAACCGCACCCGCAACCTCCTCGTCGAGGACGAGGCTGTCTGATCCTCGCCCGGTCCTCGCGGACCGGTCGATCGACGACGCCTCGTAGCGCGTGATCCCTGCCGTCAGGCCCCGCTCCCCGTCAAGGGAAGCGGGGCCTGACGCATGTGCTGCCGGAGTTCTGCACTACAGTCGCCCCCGAGGTCCATAGAGGAGAACTAAGGGGGAGCCTCACGTGCGTAGTACGCGTATCACCGCCATCGCGGCGGGTGTTGTCATCATGGTCGCCGGTCTGAGCGCCTGTAACGACGACGGTGGCAAGGCTGCCGGCAACGGCAGCGGCGGCAGCAGCAGCGGTGGTGGGAGTGACGCGGCAGGACAGAAGCCGGGATCCTCGCAGAACCCGGCCGACGCCCTGAAGGCCGCCCAGACGGCGACCGACGCCAAGAAGTCCGTGCAGATGGACGGCACCACGAAGACCGCCCAGGGCGAGCAGTCCACCAAGGGCGGCCTCGACTGGAGCGACGGCACGCAGATGAGCGTCGAGACGACCATGCCCGGCAGCAAGGGCAAGCCCATGAAGATGCTGTACACCAAGGACGCGGTGTACATGAACATGGGCCTGCCCGGCGGCAAGCCGTGGATGAAGTACTCGTACGACGCCCTGGCGAAGCAGCCGGGTGCCAGCGGCTCCATGCTGAAGGAGCTCCTCGCGACCGCCAGCCCGAGGAACCCCATCGAGTGGATGAGCGCCGCGCAGGACGTCAAGGTGGTCGGCAAGGAGGACGTCCGCGGCGTCCAGGCGACCCACTACAGCGGCACCATCTCGCTGGATGTGCAGGGCAAGAAGCTCAGCCCGGCGGCCCAGGCGGCGATCAAGAAGCAGCTGGAGAAGTCCGGCACGAAGAGCGAGAAGCTCGACATCTGGATCGACTCGAACAACCTGCTGGTCAAGAAGCAGGAGAAGCTCGGCGGTAAGCAGAGCACCGAGTCGACGGCGTACTACGCGAAGTACGGCACCAAGGTCGATGTGACCCCGCCGTCGGCGAGCCAGGTCACCACGCCTCCCGGCGCCTGACGGCTGCGCCACAGGCGATCTGAGGCCGGAGCGGGGGCGTCGAGGATGCCCCCGCTTCGCCGATTTGCCTGAGAGCAGGCCGCTCACGTACCGTACCCAAGAAGCCAAAGACCGCTGGTTGTCTCTGCGCGTTCGATCACGGACGTGTGGCGGCCGAAGGATCCGCTAGCTGCGGACGGCCTGCGCAGGTGTGTATGGATGAACTCCCGGACGGATTCCGCCCGGTCGAGTCACGCCCCGTGCGCCTGCGCCGGGGCGTTTGTTTTGCCCAGCCCCTTCTGCGCGGTCCTCATCACCCGGAAGGAGGCCGAGGCTCATGGCGACGTCCGACAAGATCGCAGCCGTTGCGGAGATCACGGGGAAGCTCCGTGACTCCAACGCAGCTGTTGTGACCTCTTACACCGGACTGACGGTGGCACAGCTCAAGGAGCTGCGCCGTTCTCTCGGCGAGAACGCTCAGTACCGTGTGGTGAAGAACACGCTGACCCAGATCGCGGCCAAGGAGGCCGGGATTCAGCTGGACGAGCACCTCAAGGGCTCGACCGCTGTCGCCTTCGTGACCGGTGACCCGGTCACGGCGGCGAAGGGTCTCCGTGACTTCGCCAAGGAGAACCCCGCTCTCGTCATCAAGGGCGGTGTCCTTGAAGGCAAGGCGCTGTCCGCCGACGAGATCAAGAAGCTTGCGGACCTCGAGTCCCGCGAGGTTCTGCTCGCCAAGCTGGCGGGTGGCATGAAGGCGTCCACGGCCAAGGCCGCGGCGACTTTCCAGGCCCCGCTCACGAAGTTCGTCCGCACCGCGGAGGCGCTTCGCAGCAAGGTCGAGCAGGGCGGTGCCGGTACGCCGGCTCCCGCCGAGGCTGCCGAGTAACCACTCGGAAGCCCAGCGGGCCCGTACGCCCGCCATTCATGTACATCCGGCACCAGCCGAATTAGTGGAAGGACCGCCACCATGGCGAAGCTCAGCCAGGAAGACCTGCTCGCGCAGTTCGAGGGCATGACCCTCATCGAGCTCTCCGAGTTCGTGAAGGCGTTCGAGGACAAGTTCGACGTCGAGGCCGCCGCCCCCGTCGCCGTTGCCGCCGCCGGCGCCCCGGGTGCCCCGGCCGCCGCCGAGGCCGAGGAGCAGGACGAGTTCGACGTCATCCTCACCGGTGCGGGCGACAAGAAGATCCAGGTCATCAAGGTCGTGCGTGAGCTGACCTCCCTGGGCCTGAAGGAGGCCAAGGACCTCGTCGACGGCACCCCCAAGGCCGTCGTCGAGAAGGTCGACAAGGCTGCCGCCGAGAAGGCCGCCGAGGCCCTCAAGGGCGCCGGCGCCTCCGTCGAGGTCAAGTGACCCCACTGAGCCTCTGGCTCACGTCCTGAGCGCCTGACGGCGCCCCTGGGCACTGCGAAGGGCGATCACCCATGCGGGTGGTCGCCCTTCGGCGTGCTCGTCACGGCTGCGTTGTCTCGCGCCTGAGTGCGAGTATGGTGATCTTCGCTGCCCGGACGTGCCCCCATGTGACGATCTCCCAGAGGTGGGGGGCCTTGACGAACCGGACGCGGCGCGCAATTCTCGGGACGCGACGCAGAAGCGATCCAGGGTTCGAGGCATGGATCGCGGACGAAGAGGGAAGCATCGGTGTGCGCCACTGGCGCAAGGGCTTTCGGCAGGCGCAGGGCATTGGGCGAAGAGAAGAACAACGAGGGGCTCCTCCGACGAGGAGGACGCGCCCTCCCGGAGGGAGAAGATCGGTATCACAGCGATGAACCGGTCTCCGGAAACTCGCTCTGGACATCAGTGTGCCAAGTGGCTACACTGACCCTTTGCGCTGCCTGTTAGCTGCTCCCTGCCCGTCACCAGGGGCATACCCGAGCCCGAGCATTGCTGAATGATACGCCCTGACCAGGGCTTTCTCTCACTTTGTTCGTTCGGGACCGGTACGCGCGTAGTGAGTCCGAGCCCTCGGAAGGACCCCCTCTTGGCCGCCTCGCGCAACGCCTCGACTGCCAATACGAACAACGGCGACAGCACTGCCCCGCTGCGCATCTCTTTTGCGAAGATCAAGGAGCCCCTCGGGGTTCCGAACCTCCTTGCGCTGCAGACCGAAAGCTTCGACTGGCTGCTCGGCAATGCCGCATGGAAGGGTCGCGTCGAGGCTGCGCTGGAGAGTGGGCAGGAAGTTCCCACCAAGTCCGGTCTCGAAGAGATCTTTGAAGAGATCTCGCCGATCGAGGACTTCTCCGGGTCGATGTCGCTGACGTTCCGCGACCACCGCTTCGAGCCCCCGAAGAACTCCATCGACGAGTGCAAGGAGCGCGACTTCACGTACGCGGCTCCGCTGTTCGTCACCGCCGAGTTCACCAACAACGAGACCGGCGAGATCAAGTCTCAGACGGTCTTCATGGGCGACTTCCCGCTCATGACCAACAAGGGCACCTTCTGCATCAACGGCACCGAGCGTGTCGTCGTCTCGCAGCTGGTCCGCTCGCCGGGTGTCTACTTCGACAGCTCCATCGACAAGACGTCCGACAAGGACATCTTCTCCGCCAAGATCATCCCGTCCCGGGGTGCCTGGCTCGAGATGGAGATCGACAAGCGCGACATGGTCGGTGTGCGCATCGACCGCAAGCGCAAGCAGTCCGTCACCGTCCTGCTCAAGGCGCTCGGGTGGACCACCGAGCAGATCCTTGAGGAGTTCGGCGAGTACGAGTCCATGCGCGCCACCCTGGAGAAGGACCACACCCAGGGCCAGGACGACGCGCTGCTCGACATCTACCGCAAGCTGCGTCCGGGCGAGCCGCCGACCCGGGAGGCCGCGCAGACGCTGCTCGAGAACCTCTACTTCAACCCCAAGCGCTACGACCTCGCCAAGGTCGGCCGGTACAAGGTCAACAAGAAGCTCGGCGGCGACGAGCCGCTCGACGCCGGCGTGCTGACCACCGACGACGTCATCGCGACGATCAAGTACCTGGTCAAGCTGCACGCGGGTGAGACCGAGACGCTGGGCGAGTCCGGCCGGACGATCGTCGTCGAGACCGACGACATCGACCACTTCGGCAACCGTCGTCTGCGCAACGTCGGCGAGCTCATCCAGAACCAGGTCCGCACGGGTCTGGCCCGTATGGAGCGCGTCGTGCGTGAGCGCATGACCACCCAGGACGTCGAGGCGATCACGCCGCAGACCCTGATCAACATCCGGCCGGTCGTCGCCTCCATCAAGGAGTTCTTCGGCACCAGCCAGCTGTCCCAGTTCATGGACCAGACCAACCCGCTGTCGGGTCTGACCCACAAGCGTCGTCTGTCGGCGCTGGGCCCGGGTGGTCTCTCCCGTGAGCGGGCCGGCCTGGACGTCCGTGACGTGCACCCCTCGCACTACGGCCGCATGTGCCCGATCGAGACCCCTGAAGGTCCCAACATCGGTCTGATCGGTTCGCTGGCCTCCTACGGCCGGGTCAACGTCTTCGGCTTCATCGAGACGCCCTACCGCAAGGTCGTCGACGGCCAGGTCACCGAGGAGGTGGACTACCTCACCGCAGATGAGGAGGACCGCTTCCTGATCGCGCAGGCCAACGCCAAGCTGTCCGAGGACATGCGGTTCTCCGAGCAGCGTGTGCTGGTCCGTCGCCGTGGCGGCGAGGTCGACCTCGTCCCCGCCGACGAGGTGGACTTCATGGACGTCTCGCCGCGCCAGATGGTGTCGGCCGCGACCGCCATGATCCCGTTCCTCGAGCACGACGACGCCAACCGCGCGCTCATGGGATCGAACATGATGCGCCAGGCCGTTCCGCTGATCAAGGCGGAGTCGCCGCTGGTCGGCACCGGCATGGAGTACCGCTGCGCGGTCGACGCCGGTGACGTCATCAAGGCGGAGAAGGACGGTGTGGTCCAGGAGGTCTCCGCGGACTACATCACCGTCGCCAACGACGACGGCACGTACACCACGTACCGCGTCGCCAAGTTCACCCGCTCCAACCAGGGCACCTCCTTCAACCAGAAGGTCGTCGTGGACGAGGGCGCGCGCGTCATCGAGGGCCAGGTCCTCGCCGACGGTCCGTCCACCGAAGAGGGCGAGATGGCCCTCGGCAAGAACCTGCTCGTCGCGTTCATGCCGTGGGAGGGTCACAACTACGAGGACGCGATCATCCTGTCGCAGCGCCTCGTGCAGGACGACGTCCTCTCCTCGATCCACATCGAGGAGCACGAGGTCGACGCCCGTGACACCAAGCTCGGCCCGGAGGAGATCACCCGGGACATCCCGAACGTCTCCGAAGAGGTCCTGTCCGACCTCGACGAGCGCGGCATCATCCGGATCGGTGCCGAGGTCGTCGCCGGCGACATCCTCGTCGGCAAGGTCACGCCCAAGGGCGAGACCGAGCTGACCCCCGAGGAGCGCCTGCTCCGCGCGATCTTCGGTGAGAAGGCGCGCGAGGTGCGCGACACCTCGCTGAAGGTGCCGCACGGTGAGATCGGCAAGGTCATCGGCGTCCGCGTCTTCGACCGCGAAGAGGGCGACGAGCTGCCCCCGGGCGTGAACCAGCTGGTCCGCGTCTACGTCGCGCAGAAGCGCAAGATCACCGATGGTGACAAGCTCGCCGGCCGTCACGGCAACAAGGGCGTCATCTCGAAGATCCTGCCGGTCGAGGACATGCCGTTCCTCGAGGACGGCACCGCGGTCGACATCATCCTCAACCCGCTGGGTGTCCCGTCCCGAATGAACCCGGGTCAGGTCCTGGAGATCCACCTCGGCTGGCTCGCCAGCCAGGGCTGGAAGGTCGAGGGCGTCGAGGAGGAGTGGAAGAAGCGTCTCCACTCGATCTCCGCCGACGAGGTCGCCCCCGGCTCCAACGTCGCCACCCCGGTGTTCGACGGTGCGCGCGAGGACGAGATCTCCGGTCTCTTCGAGTCGACGATTCCCAACCGCGACGGCGAGCGGATGGTCAAGGGCTCCGGCAAGGCGCGCCTGTTCGACGGCCGCTCCGGAGAGCCGTTCCCGGACCCGATCTCGATCGGGTACATGTACATCCTCAAGCTGCACCACCTGGTCGACGACAAGCTCCACGCGCGTTCGACCGGTCCGTACTCGATGATCACCCAGCAGCCGCTGGGTGGTAAGGCTCAGTTCGGTGGCCAGCGCTTCGGTGAGATGGAGGTGTGGGCGCTGGAGGCTTACGGCGCCGCATACGCCCTCCAGGAGCTGCTGACGATCAAGTCCGACGACGTGACCGGCCGCGTGAAGGTCTACGAGGCCATCGTCAAGGGCGAGAACATCCCCGAGCCCGGCATCCCCGAGTCCTTCAAGGTGCTCATCAAGGAGATGCAGTCCCTGTGCCTCAACGTGGAGGTGCTGTCCTCGGACGGCATGTCCATCGAGATGCGCGACACCGACGAGGACGTCTTCCGCGCTGCGGAGGAGCTCGGCATCGACCTGTCCCGGCGCGAGCCGAGCAGCGTCGAAGAGGTCTGACGGGAGTTCGGCCGGGGAGCCAGTGATGGTTCCCCGGCCGGCCCCAGGACCCCCGTTTCAGACCCCTAAGACTTACAACCCTGAGAGGGATTGACGCATAGTGCTCGACGTCAACTTCTTCGATGAGCTCCGGATCGGTCTGGCTACCGCTGACGACATCCGTCAGTGGAGCCACGGCGAGGTCAAGAAGCCCGAGACCATCAACTACCGCACCCTCAAGCCCGAAAAGGACGGACTCTTCTGCGAGAAGATCTTCGGTCCGACCCGGGACTGGGAGTGCTACTGCGGTAAGTACAAGCGCGTCCGCTTCAAGGGCATCATCTGCGAGCGCTGCGGCGTCGAGGTCACTCGCGCCAAGGTGCGTCGTGAGCGGATGGGCCACATCGAGCTGGCCGCTCCTGTTACCCACATCTGGTACTTCAAGGGCGTGCCGAGCCGGCTGGGCTACCTGCTGGACCTCGCGCCCAAGGACCTCGAGAAGGTCATCTACTTCGCCGCCTACATGATCACGTGGGTGGACGAGGAGCGTCGTACGCGGGACCTGCCCTCGCTGGAGGCCCACGTCTCCGTCGAGCGCCAGCAGATCGAGCAGCGCCGTGACTCCGACCTGGAGGCCCGCGCCAAGAAGCTCGAGACCGACCTGGCCGAGCTCGAGGCCGAGGGTGCCAAGGCCGACGTGCGCCGCAAGGTGCGCGAGGGTGCCGAGCGTGAGATGAAGCAGCTGCGCGACCGTGCGCAGCGCGAGATCGACCGTCTCGACGAGGTCTGGAACCGCTTCAAGAACCTCAAGGTCCAGGACCTCGAGGGCGACGAGCTCCTCTACCGCGAGCTGCGTGACCGCTTCGGCACGTACTTCGACGGCTCGATGGGTGCCGCCGCGCTGCAGAAGCGCCTGGAGACCTTCGACCTCGACGAGGAGGCCGAGCGCCTCCGCGAGATCATCCGTACCGGCAAGGGCCAGAAGAAGACCCGTGCGCTCAAGCGCCTCAAGGTCGTCTCCGCCTTCCTGCAGACCCGCAACAGCCCCAAGGGCATGGTGCTGGACTGCATCCCGGTGATCCCGCCGGACCTGCGTCCGATGGTGCAGCTGGACGGTGGCCGCTTCGCGACCTCCGACCTGAACGACCTGTACCGCCGTGTGATCAACCGCAACAACCGCCTCAAGCGTCTCCTTGACCTCGGTGCCCCCGAGATCATCGTGAACAACGAGAAGCGGATGCTGCAGGAGGCCGTCGACGCGCTGTTCGACAACGGTCGCCGCGGTCGCCCGGTCACCGGTCCCGGTAACCGCCCGTTGAAGTCCCTCAGCGACATGCTGAAGGGCAAGCAGGGTCGTTTCCGTCAGAACCTGCTCGGTAAGCGTGTGGACTACTCCGCGCGTTCCGTCATCGTCGTCGGCCCGCAGCTCAAGCTGCACCAGTGCGGTCTGCCCAAGGCCATGGCGCTGGAGCTCTTCAAGCCGTTCGTGATGAAGCGCCTGGTGGACCTCAACCACGCGCAGAACATCAAGAGCGCGAAGCGCATGGTCGAGCGTGGCCGCACCGTCGTGTACGACGTCCTCGAAGAGGTCATCGCCGAGCACCCGGTGCTGCTGAACCGTGCACCCACCCTGCACCGCCTGGGCATCCAAGCCTTCGAGCCGCAGCTGGTCGAGGGCAAGGCCATCCAGATCCACCCGCTCGTATGCACCGCGTTCAACGCGGACTTCGACGGTGACCAGATGGCCGTCCACCTTCCGCTGTCCGCGGAGGCCCAGGCCGAGGCCCGCATCCTGATGCTGTCCTCGAACAACATCCTCAAGCCGGCCGACGGCCGTCCGGTCACCATGCCGACCCAGGACATGGTGCTCGGTCTCTTCTTCCTCACCACGGATGAAGAGGAGCGCAAGGTCATCGGTGCGGGCCGCGCGTTCGGCTCGGCCGCCGAGGCGATCATGGCGTTCGACGCCAAGGAGCTCTCGCTCCAGGCGAAGGTCGACATCCGCTTCCCGATCGGCACCGTCCCGCCCCGTGGCTGGACCCCGCCGGTTCCGGAGGAGGGCGAGCCCGAGTGGCAGCAGGGTGACAGCTTCCGCCTGCGGACGACCCTGGGCCGTGCGCTCTTCAACGAGCTGCTGCCCGAGGACTACCCGTTCGTCGACTACTCGGTGGGCAAGAAGCAGCTCTCCGCGATCGTCAACGACCTGGCCGAGCGCTACCCGAAGGTCATCGTGGCGGCGACGCTCGACAACCTGAAGGCGGCCGGCTTCCACTGGGCGACCCGTTCCGGCGTCACCGTCGCCGTCTCGGACATCGTCGTGCCGGAGGCCAAGAAGGCCATCGTCGCGGGCTACGAGGCCCAGGACGAGAAGGTCCAGAAGCAGTACGAGCGCGGTCTGATCACCAAGGACGAGCGCACTCAGGAACTGATCAACATCTGGACCAAGGCGGGCAACGAGGTTGCCGACGCCATGAACGCCAACTTCCCCAAGACCAACCCCATCTTCATGATGGTTGACTCGGGTGCCCGAGGAAACATGATGCAGATGCGGCAGATCGCGGGTATGCGTGGTCTGGTGGCGAACGCGAAGAACGAGACCATCCCGCGTCCCATCAAGGCGTCGTTCCGCGAGGGCCTGTCCGTGCTGGAGTACTTCATCGCCACGCACGGTGCCCGTAAGGGTCTGGCGGACACCGCTCTGCGTACCGCCGACTCCGGCTACCTCACCCGTCGTCTGGTCGACGTCTCCCAGGACGTCATCATTCGCGAGGAGGACTGCGGCACGGAGCGTGGCCTCAAGCTGCGGATCGCCACGGCGGGCGCCGACGGTGTCCTGCGCAAGGCGGACGACGTCGAGTCCAGCGTGTACGCACGGATGCTGTCCGAGGACGTCGTCATCGACGGCAAGGTCGTCGCTCCGGCGAACGTCGACCTCGGTGATGTGCTCATCGACGCGCTGGTCAACGCGGGCGTCGAGGAGGTCAAGACCCGCTCGGTCCTGACCTGTGAGTCCGCGGTCGGCACCTGTGCCTTCTGCTACGGCCGCTCGCTGGCCACCGGCAAGCTGGTCGACATCGGTGAGGCGGTCGGCATCATCGCCGCCCAGTCCATCGGTGAGCCCGGCACCCAGCTGACGATGCGTACCTTCCACACCGGTGGTGTGGCCGGTGACGACATCACCCTGGGTCTGCCGCGTGTCGTCGAGCTCTTCGAGGCCCGTACGCCCAAGGGTGTCGCCCCGATCTCGGAGGCGGCCGGCCGCGTCCGGATCGAGGAGACCGAGAAGACCAAGAAGGTCGTCGTCACCCCGGACGACGGCAGCGACGAGATGGCCTACGGCGTCTCCAAGCGTGCCCGTCTCCTGGTCGGCGAGGGTGACCACGTCACGGTCGGCCAGCCGATGACCGTGGGTGCCGTCAACCCGCACGACGTGCTGCGGATCCTCGGCCAGCGTGCCGTCCAGGTCCACCTGGTCGGCGAGGTCCAGAAGGTCTACAACAGCCAGGGCGTGGCGATCCACGACAAGCACATCGAGATCATCATCCGGCAGATGCTGCGCCGTGTGACGATCATCGAGTCCGGCGACGCGGAGCTGCTGCCGGGCGAGCTCGTGGAGCGCACGAAGTTCGAGGGCGAGAACCGTCGTGTCGTGGCGGAAGGCGGCCACCCGGCCTCCGGCCGTCCGCAGCTGATGGGTATCACCAAGGCTTCGCTGGCCACCGAGTCCTGGCTGTCGGCGGCGTCCTTCCAGGAGACGACCAGGGTCCTGACCGACGCGGCGATCAACGCCAAGTCGGACTCCCTGATCGGCCTCAAGGAGAACGTCATCATCGGTAAGCTCATCCCGGCCGGTACGGGCCTTTCCCGCTACCGCAACATCCGGGTCGAGCCCACCGAGGAGGCCAAGGCCGCGATGTACTCGGCCGTCGGTTACGACGACATCGACTACTCGCCCTTCGGCACCGGCTCCGGCCAGGCGGTCCCGCTGGAGGACTACGACTACGGTCCGTACAACCAGTAATCCTGGTCCGTACGACAGCAACAGGGCGGTCACTCCTTACGGGGTGGCCGCCCTGCGGCGTTCGGCCGGGCACCGCCTGGAGGCCGCGGACCGACGTTCGGCTGGGCGAGGGAACTTGTCCTCCCATCTCTGCGTCTGTGATGAGAAGATGAAGACAACTGTCGAGCGGGGGGAGGTTCGCGAAGTGGCATTCCAGCCGTGGCAGGGTGGGCAGCCCGTTCAGCCGGCGAATCAGATGCCGGTGATGCGTGCCTCGCACGCGGATCGGGAGCGTGCGGTCGATGTGCTGAAGGCGGGATTCGCCGAGGGTCGGCTTCAGCAGCCCGAGTACGAGCAGCGGATGGGCCGGGCCTATCAGGCGCAGACCCACGCCGAGCTGCAGATGCTGGTCGCGGACCTGCCGCAGGGGCCGGTGCCGCAGGCGCAGTTCGCGCCGCGACCGGGGGTGCCTGCGACCTTCATGCCCATGCCCATGCCCATGCAGATGCCGATGCCGGTGCACACCAACAGCTCGGCGACGGGCGCGCTGATCTGCGGCATCCTGATGCCGATGACCTGGGGTGCGACCTCGATCCCGGCGGTCATTCTCGGCCACAAGGCGCGGGCGGAGATCCGTCGCACCGGTGAGCGCGGCGACGGTCAGGCCATCGCGGGCATCGTGCTGGGATGGCTGGGCATCGGAGGCTGGGCGCTGTTCCTTCTGGTGTTCGTACTGCTGGCCGCCACCGGGGGCTAGGGCCGTGACGGCGGACCGCCGGCCCGGGTGGCCGGGGCGGGTCCGCGGCCTTCTTCCCGATTGTCATCGATGCCACTACGGTGGCGGCAGCGCCGTGAGGAGTCCGGCGTGTCCTTCGCGTGTGCATTTGTTTTGACCGTGGCCGATGCGGTAGGTACGCTCTGACCTTGTGCCTGGGGTGTCCCTGGGCTGCCGTGCGCGCATCCTCCCGCTGGAGGTGCCTCCGGGCCATCAAGGCCCTGGGGGACTTCGGCCGGAGAGTGCCACGAGCACGGGAGCCGGGTTTTGACACCGCAAACCTGTTGCCACCCTCGTTCGCGAGGGGGCGGTCTACAGCTTTCGACACACCCGACCGCGTGGGTCGGTGACGTTCCAGGTTAGTTGTACCGAGACAAGAAACCGGAGAAACGGTGCCTACGATCCAGCAGCTGGTCCGAAAGGGCCGCCAGGACAAGGTCGAGAAGAACAAGACACCCGCCCTGGCGGGCTCGCCGCAGCGTCGTGGGACGTGCACGCGCGTCTTCACGACGACCCCGAAGAAGCCGAACTCGGCCCTCCGCAAGGTTGCGCGAGTCAAGCTGAGCAGTGGGATCGAGGTCACTGCCTACGTCCCGGGTGAGGGGCACAACCTGCAGGAGCACTCCATCGTGCTCGTGCGTGGTGGCCGTGTGAAGGACCTGCCGGGTGTTCGTTACAAGATCATCCGCGGCTCCCTCGACACGCAGGGCGTCAAGAACCGCAAGCAGGCTCGCAGCCGCTACGGCGCCAAGAAGGAGAAGTAAGAATGCCTCGTAAGGGCCCCGCCCCGAAGCGCCCGGTCATCATCGACCCGGTCTACGGTTCTCCTCTGGTGACCTCCCTCATCAACAAGGTGCTGCTGAACGGAAAGCGCTCCACCGCCGAGCGCATCGTTTACGGCGCCATGGAGGGTCTGCGCGAGAAGACCGGCAACGACCCGGTCATCACGCTCAAGCGCGCGCTCGAGAACATCAAGCCGACCCTCGAGGTCAAGTCCCGCCGTGTCGGTGGCGCGACCTACCAGGTCCCGGTCGAGGTCAAGCCCGGCCGCGCCGGCACCCTCTCGCTGCGCTGGCTCGTGGGTTACTCCCGCGCCCGCCGCGAGAAGACCATGACCGAGCGCCTCATGAACGAACTGCTCGACGCCTCCAACGGCCTCGGCGCTTCGGTCAAGAAGCGTGAGGACACGCACAAGATGGCCGAGTCCAACAAGGCCTTCGCGCACTACCGCTGGTAGTCGCAACCCACATCGAGACCGAGAGAAGATTGAGCCGATATGGCCACCACTTCGCTTGACCTGGCCAAGGTCCGCAACATTGGGATCATGGCCCACATCGACGCGGGCAAGACGACCACCACCGAGCGGATCCTGTTCTACACCGGTGTCTCTTACAAGATCGGTGAAGTCCACGACGGCGCTGCCACGATGGACTGGATGGAGCAGGAGCAGGAGCGCGGCATCACGATCACGTCTGCCGCGACGACCTGCCACTGGCCGCTGGAAGACGTCGACCACACCATCAACATCATCGACACGCCGGGCCACGTCGACTTCACCGTCGAGGTGGAGCGCTCGCTGCGCGTGCTCGACGGTGCGGTGACGGTGTTCGACGGCGTCGCCGGTGTCGAGCCCCAGTCCGAGACCGTTTGGCGTCAGGCGGACCGCTACGGCGTCCCCCGCATCTGCTTCGTCAACAAGCTCGACCGGACCGGCGCTGAGTTCCACCGCTGCGTCGACATGATCACGGACCGCCTCGGCGCGGTTCCGCTGGTCATGCAGCTGCCGATCGGCACCGAGATGGACTTCAAGGGCGTCGTCGACCTCGTGACGATGAAGGCCCTGGTCTGGTCCGCCGAGGCCGCCAAGGGCGAGATGTACGACACCGTCGACATCCCGGCCTCGCACGCCGAGGCCGCCGACGAGTGGCGCGGCAAGCTGCTCGAGGCCGTCGCGGAGAACGACGAGGCCATGATGGAGCTCTACCTCGAGGGCGAAGAGCCCTCCGTGGAGCAGCTCTACGCCGCCATTCGTCGCATCACGCTCGCCTCCGGCAAGGCCGACGCGACCACCGTCACCCCGGTGTTCTGCGGTACCGCGTTCAAGAACAAGGGCGTTCAGCCCCTGCTCGACGCGGTCGTGCGCTACCTCCCCTCCCCGCTTGACGTCGAGGCCATCGAGGGCCACTCCGTCAAGGACCCGGAAGAGGTCATCAAGCGCCAGCCGTCCGAGAGCGAGCCGCTGTCCGCTCTGGCGTTCAAGATTGCGAGCGACCCCCACCTGGGCAAGCTCACCTTCATCCGCATCTACTCGGGCCGCCTCGAGGCCGGCTCGCAGGTGCAGAACTCGGTGAAGGGCAAGAAGGAGCGCATCGGCAAGATCTACCGGATGCACGCGAACAAGCGTGAGGAGATCGAGTCGGTGGGTGCCGGTGACATCGTCGCCGTCATGGGTCTGAAGCAGACCACCACCGGTGAGACCCTCTGCGACGCGTCCAACCCGGTGATCCTGGAGTCGATGGAGTTCCCGGCCCCGGTCATCCAGGTCGCCATCGAGCCCAAGTCGAAGGGCGACCAGGAGAAGCTGGCCGTCGCGATCCAGCGGCTCGCCGAAGAGGACCCCTCGTTCCAGGTGCACACCGACGAGGAGACCGGCCAGACCATCATCGCGGGTATGGGCGAGCTGCACCTCGACGTGCTGGTCGACCGTATGCGCCGTGAGTTCCGCGTCGAGGCCAACGTCGGCAAGCCGCAGGTCGCCTACCGCGAGACCCTGCGCAAGCCGGTCGAGCGTCTCGACTACACGCACAAGAAGCAGACTGGTGGTTCCGGCCAGTTCGCGAAGGTGCAGATCGCGATCGCTCCCCTCGAGGGCGACGGGTACGAGTTCGAGAACAAGGTCACCGGTGGCCGTATCCCGCGGGAGTACATCCCGTCCGTGGACGCGGGCTGCCAGGAGGCCATGGAGTTCGGTGTTCTCGCCGGCTACCCGCTGACCGGCGTCAAGGTCACGCTCCTCGACGGTGCGTTCCACGAGGTCGACTCCTCCGAGATGGCCTTCAAGATCGCCGGTTCGATGGCCTTCAAGGAGGCCGCGCGCAAGGCTTCCCCGGCCCTGCTCGAGCCGATGATGAAGGTCGAGGTCACCACGCCCGAGGACTACATGGGCGACGTGATCGGCGACATCAACTCCCGCCGTGGACAGATTCAGTCCATGGAGGAGCGCAGCGGCGCCAAGCTCGTCACGGGCCTGGTTCCCCTTTCGGAGATGTTCGGCTACGTCGGCGACCTCCGCAGCAAGACGTCGGGTCGCGCAAGCTACTCGATGCAGTTCGACTCCTACGCCGAGGTTCCCCGGAACGTCGCCGAGGAGATCATCGCGAAGGCCAAGGGCGAATAGGTCCGTCTCCCGAGAGCCGGAACACGCTTTAGGCTTGACACCGTCTGCCGGGGTAATCCCCGCAATCCGTGAGGAATGCCCCGGCAGCCGGCATCCCAGCAAAGATCACCTGGCGCCGATGAGTAAGGCGTACAGAACCACTCCAGGAGGAACCAGTGGCGAAGGCGAAGTTCGAGCGGACTAAGCCGCACGTCAACATCGGCACCATCGGTCACATCGACCACGGTAAGACGACCCTCACGGCCGCCATTACCAAGGTGCTGCACGACGCGTACCCGGACCTGAACGAGGCCTCGGCCTTCGACCAGATCGACAAGGCTCCTGAGGAGCGCCAGCGCGGTATCACGATTTCGATCGCGCACGTCGAGTACCAGACGGAGAACCGTCACTACGCCCACGTCGACTGCCCCGGTCACGCGGACTACATCAAGAACATGATCACGGGTGCGGCGCAGATGGACGGCGCCATCCTCGTGGTCGCCGCCACCGACGGCCCGATGCCGCAGACCAAGGAGCACGTGCTCCTGGCCCGCCAGGTCGGCGTTCCGTACATCGTTGTCGCCCTCAACAAGGCCGACATGGTGGACGACGAGGAGATCCTGGAGCTCGTCGAGCTCGAGGTCCGTGAGCTCCTCTCCGAGTACGAGTTCCCCGGCGACGACGTTCCGGTCGTCAAGGTCTCGGCGCTCAAGGCGCTCGAGGGCGACGCCGAGTGGGGCAAGTCCGTCCTCGACCTGATGAAGGCCGTCGACGAGTCGATCCCGCAGCCCGAGCGCGACGTCGACAAGCCGTTCCTGATGCCGATCGAGGACGTCTTCACGATCACCGGCCGTGGCACCGTTGTCACCGGTCGTATCGAGCGTGGTGTCCTCAAGGTCAACGAGACCGTCGACATCATCGGCATCAAGACCGAGAAGACCACCACCACGGTCACCGGTATCGAGATGTTCCGGAAGCTTCTCGACGAGGGCCAGGCCGGTGAGAACGTCGGTCTGCTGCTTCGCGGTATCAAGCGCGAGGACGTCGAGCGCGGCCAGGTCATCATCAAGCCCGGCTCGGTCACCCCGCACACGGAGTTCGAGGCGCAGGCGTACATCCTGTCGAAGGACGAGGGTGGTCGCCACACCCCGTTCTTCAACAACTACCGCCCGCAGTTCTACTTCCGTACCACGGACGTGACCGGCGTGGTGACCCTCCCCGAGGGCACCGAGATGGTCATGCCCGGCGACAACACCGAGATGTCCGTCTCGCTGATCCAGCCGGTTGCCATGGAAGAGGGCCTGAAGTTCGCCATCCGTGAGGGTGGCCGGACCGTCGGCGCCGGCCAGGTCACCAAGATCAACAAGTAAGTTGATCCGGCTGACCCGGTAGCTCTCCGGAGCATTCGAGGAGCCCCGCTCACCATTAGGTGGGCGGGGCTCCTTGACAGTTGGGCCCCGATTGGCCTTACACATCCCGCGTATGGCACACTGTCCAGGTTGCTCGGTTGAGTGCCGATGCTGCGCGCCTCCCGCCGGGAGGACTGGAAGCGAGTCCCAGGTATTCGTCGTCCCATGCATTGCGCCGAGAGGTGCAGGGCCGGAAATACGGGAATCTTCCGGGAAGCGTCAGCGGGGTGCCTCGGCCAGGCGCCCGGTGGGTGTTCTTCCCCCACTTTCTCCTTCTTGAAGGATCTCCCGTGCGGAGATTTACGGGAAGGAGCGCGACACGCCCGACCGCGTGGGTCGGGGAAGGACGCGAACCTACCGGGTCCCAGAGCGTTACGAGAGACAGGACTACGAAGTAGCCATGGCGGGACAGAAGATCCGCATCCGGCTCAAGGCCTACGACCACGAGGTCATCGACACGTCGGCGAAGAAGATCGTCGAGACGGTGACACGTACTGGTGCGTCGGTCGCGGGCCCGGTGCCGCTGCCCACTGAGAAGAACGTGTACTGCGTCATCAAGTCGCCGCACAAGTACAAGGACGCGCGCGAGCACTTCGAGATGCGCACGCACAAGCGCCTGATCGACATCCTCGACCCGACGCCCAAGACCGTTGACTCGCTGATGCGCCTGGACCTTCCGGCCGGCGTTGACATCGAGATCAAGCTCTGAGAGGCGCGGAAGAGATGGCAAAGCAGATCAAGGGCATCCTGGGCGAGAAGCTCGGCATGACCCAGGTCTGGGACGAGAACAACCGTGTCGTCCCGGTGACCGTGGTGAAGGCCGGCCCCTGTGTCGTTACCCAGGTGCGCACCAATGACCAGGACGGCTACGACTCCGTCCAGATCGCCTTCGGCGAGATCGACCCGCGCAAGGTGAACAAGCCCCTCAAGGGCCACTTCGCGAAGGCCGACGTCACCCCCCGTCGCCACCTCGTCGAGGTTCGTACCACCGATGCCGGTGAGTACACCCTCGGCCAGGAAGTGACCGCTGAGACCTTCGAGTCCGGCGTCAAGGTGGATGTGACCGGCAAGAGCAAGGGCAAGGGCTTCGCCGGCGTCATGAAGCGTCACGGCTTCCATGGCGGCAAGGCGTCCCACGGTGCCCACCGTGTGCACCGTAAGCCTGGCTCCATCGGTGGCTGCGCCACCCCGGGCCGCGTGTTCAAGGGCATGCGGATGGCCGGCCGTATGGGCAATGAGCGGGTCACCACCCAGAACCTGACCGTCCATGCCGTTGACGCGGAGAAGGGCCTGCTGCTCATCAAGGGCGCAGTTCCTGGTCCGAACGGCGGCCTCGTCCTGGTCCGTACCGCGGCCAAGGGGGCCTGAGGTAACCGATGAGCACCATTGACATCCTTTCGCCGGCAGGCGACAAGGCCGGTACCGTCGAGCTCCCCACGGAGATCTTCGACGCCAAGGTCAGCATTCCGCTGATCCACCAGGTCGTTGTCGCACAGCTGGCCGCTGCCCGTCAGGGCACGCACAAGACCAAGACTCGTGGCGAGGTCCGCGGCGGTGGCAAGAAGCCGTACCGCCAGAAGGGCACCGGCCGTGCGCGTCAGGGTTCGACCCGCGCGCCGCAGTTCGCCGGCGGTGGCGTCGTCCACGGCCCCGTGCCGCGTGACTACAGCCAGCGGACCCCGAAGAAGATGAAGGTTGCCGCCCTGCGCGGTGCCCTCACCGACCGGGCCCGCAACAGCCGTATCCACGTCGTTGCCGGCGTGGTCGAGGGCGACATCTCCACCAAGGCCGCCAAGACTCTCCTCGGCAAGGTCAGCGAGCGCAAGAACGTGCTCCTGGTCGCCGAGCGCAGCGACGAGGCCGCGTGGCTGTCCGCCCGCAACCTGCCCCAGGTTCACCTCCTGGAGCCGGGCCAGCTGAACACGTACGACGTGCTCGTTTCGGACGACGTGGTCTTCACCAAGGCCGCCTTCGAGTCCTTCGTGTCTGGCCCCAAGGCCGCTGAGACCGAAGGGAGCGAGGCCTGATGACTGAGGCCGTCGTCACCAGCAAGACCTTCACGGACCCGCGCGACCTTCTGGTCAAGCCGGTGGTTTCCGAGAAGAGCTACGCGCTGCTGGACGAGAACAAGTACACGTTCATCGTCGCGCCCGGCGCGAACAAGACCCAGATCAAGCAGGCCGTCGAGGCGGTCTTCTCGGTCAAGGTCACCGGGGTCAACACGATCAACCGTCAGGGTAAGCGCAAGCGCACCAAGACCGGTTTCGGAAAGCGCGCGAACACCAAGCGCGCCATCGTGACCCTCGCCGAGGGCGACCGTATCGACATCTTCGGCGGCCCGACCTCCTGACGGAGGTCGAGTCGTCCGGAATCGGACGAGGACTGAGAAATGGGTATCCGCAAGTACAAGCCGACGACCCCGGGCCGTCGTGGCTCCAGCGTCGCCGACTTTGTCGAGATCACGCGGTCCACGCCGGAGAAGTCGCTGGTCCGCCCGCTGCACAGCAAGGGCGGCCGTAACAACGCCGGTCGTGTGACCGTTCGCCACCAGGGCGGTGGCCACAAGCGCGCCTACCGAGTGATCGACTTCCGTCGTCACGACAAGGACGGCGTGCCGGCCAAGGTCGCGCACATCGAGTACGACCCGAACCGCACCGCGCGCATCGCGCTGCTGCACTACGCAGACGGCGAGAAGCGCTACATCATCGCGCCCCGTGGCATGGCCCAGGGTGCTCGGATTGAGAACGGCCCTGGCGCCGACATCAAGCCGGGCAACAACCTGCCGCTGCGTCACATCCCCGTGGGTACGACGATCCACGCGATCGAGCTGCGTCCGGGCGGCGGTGCGAAGTTCGCCCGCTCGGCCGGTGCCTCCGTACAGCTGCTGGCGAAGGAGGGCCGCATGGCCCACCTTCGTATGCCGTCCGGTGAGATCCGCCTGGTCGACGTCCGCTGCCGCGCCACTGTCGGCGAGGTCGGCAACGCCGAGCAGTCGAACATCAACTGGGGCAAGGCCGGCCGCATGCGCTGGAAGGGCGTCCGCCCGACCGTGCGTGGTGTCGTGATGAACCCCGTCGACCACCCGCACGGTGGTGGTGAGGGCAAGACCTCCGGTGGTCGCCACCCGGTCTCGCCGTGGGGTCAGAAGGAGGGTCGTACTCGTTCGCCGAAGAAGGCGAGCAACAAGTACATCGTCCGCCGCCGCAAGACGAACAAGAAGCGCTAGGAGCGGGTTTAGATGCCGCGCAGTCTCAAGAAGGGGCCCTTCGTCGACGACCACCTTTCCAAGAAGGTGGACGTACAGAACGATGCTGGCACCAAGAACGTCATCAAGACCTGGTCCCGCCGCTCCATGATCGTCCCGGCCATGCTCGGCCACACGATCGCGGTGCACGACGGCCGCAAGCACGTCCCGGTGTTCGTCACCGAGTCGATGGTCGGCCACAAGCTCGGCGAGTTTGCGCCGACCCGCACCTTCCGCGGCCACGAGAAGGACGACCGCAAGTCGCGGCGTCGTTGATCGGCGGAGTGCGAAGACTATGACTGACACCGAAGGGACAACCATGGAAGCCAGGGCCCAGGCGCGGTACATCCGCGTCACGCCCATGAAGGCCCGCCGCGTGGTGGACCTTATCCGTGGCATGGATGCCACGGAGGCTCAGGCGGTCCTGCGTTTTGCCCCGCAGGCCGCGAGCGTGCCCGTTGGCAAGGTGCTGGACAGCGCCATTGCCAACGCTGCGCACAACTACGACCACACCGACGCCGGCAGCCTCGTCATTTCCGAGGCGTACGTCGACGAGGGCCCGACCCTGAAGCGGTTCCGTCCGCGTGCACAGGGTCGCGCCTACCGGATCCGCAAGCGGACCAGCCACATCACCGTGGTCGTCAGCAGCAAGGAAGGAACCCGGTAATGGGCCAGAAGGTTAACCCGCACGGGTTCCGGCTCGGCATCACCACCGACTTCAAGTCGCGCTGGTACGCCGACAAGCTGTACAAGGACTACGTCAAGGAAGACGTCGCCATTCGTCGCATGATGACGAAGGGCATGGAGCGCGCCGGTATCTCCAAGGTGGAGATCGAGCGCACCCGTGAGCGCGTCCGCGTTGACATCCACACCGCTCGTCCGGGCATCGTCATCGGCCGCCGCGGCGCCGAGGCCGACCGCATCCGCGGCGAGCTGGAGAAGCTGACCGGCAAGCAGGTCCAGCTGAACATCCTCGAGGTCAAGAACCCCGAGACCGACGCTCAGCTGGTGGCCCAGGCCGTCGCCGAGCAGCTGTCCTCCCGCGTCTCCTTCCGTCGCGCCATGCGTAAGAGCATGCAGTCGACGATGAAGGCCGGCGCCAAGGGCATCAAGATCCAGTGCGGTGGCCGTCTCGGCGGCGCCGAGATGTCCCGCTCGGAGTTCTACCGCGAGGGCCGTGTGCCCCTGCACACGCTCCGTGCGAACGTCGACTACGGCTTCTTCGAGGCCAAGACCACCTTCGGCCGTATCGGCGTGAAGGTCTGGATCTACAAGGGCGACGTCAAGAACATCGCCGAGGTGCGTGCCGAGAACGCTGCCGCCCGTGCGGGCAACCGCCCGGCCCGTGGTGGCGGCAACGACCGGCCGCGTCGTGGTGGCGAGCGTGGCGGCCGTGGTGGCCGCAAGCCGCAGCAGCAGAGCGCCGCTGCCGAGGCCCCCAAGGCCGAGGCCGCTGCCGCTGCTCCGGCGGAGACCCCCGGAACGGAGGCCTGACCGACATGCTGATCCCTCGCAGGGTCAAGCACCGCAAGCAGCACCACCCGAAGCGCAGCGGTATGGCCAAGGGTGGCACCGAGCTGGCCTTCGGTGAGTACGGCATTCAGGCCGTCACCCCGGCTTACGTGACGAACCGGCAGATCGAGTCCGCTCGTATCGCCATGACCCGTCACATCAAGCGTGGCGGCAAGGTCTGGATCAACATTTACCCGGACCGCCCGCTCACGAAGAAGCCGGCCGAAACCCGCATGGGTTCCGGTAAGGGTTCTCCGGAGTGGTGGGTCGCGAACGTCAAGCCCGGTCGGGTGATGTTCGAGCTGTCCTTCCCGAACGAAAAGGTTGCCAAGGAGGCGCTGACCCGCGCCGCCCACAAGCTTCCGATGAAGTGCCGCATTGTGCGGCGCGAGGCAGGTGAGTCGTGATGGCGGCCGGTATCAAGGCGACCGAGCTGCGCGAGCTGAATGACGAGGACCTCGTCGGCAAGCTTCGTGAGGCCAAGGAGGAGCTGTTCAACCTCCGCTTCCAGGCGGCGACCGGACAGCTCGAGAACCACGGTCGGCTCAAGTCCGTCCGTAAGGACATCGCCCGGATCTACACCCTGATGCGTGAGCGCGAGCTGGGCATCGAGACGGTGGAGAGCGCCTGATGAGCGAGAAGAATGTGACTGAGACGAACGAGCGCGGTTTCCGCAAGACCCGTGAGGGTCTCGTCGTCAGCGACAAGATGGACAAGACCGTCGTCGTCGCTGTCGAGGACCGCGTCAAGCACGCGCTGTACGGCAAGGTCATCCGCCGTACCAACAAGCTCAAGGCGCACGACGAGCAGAACGCTGCCGGTGTCGGCGACCGCGTCCTCCTGATGGAGACCCGGCCGCTGTCCGCCACCAAGCGCTGGCGCATCGTCGAGATCCTCGAGAAGGCCAAGTAATCCCTCCTGGGGGACCCCCTAGGAACAGTTCCGCCAGGCTCGGCGAGAAGCGCGACACACTCGCGCTTCTCGCCGGGAACCGGCAGACATTCAGGAGATAGACGTGATCCAGCAGGAGTCGCGACTGCGCGTCGCCGACAACACTGGTGCGAAGGAAATCCTTTGCATCCGTGTTCTCGGTGGCTCGGGTCGCCGCTACGCGGGCATCGGTGACGTCATCGTCGCCACCGTCAAGGACGCGATCCCCGGTGGCAACGTGAAGAAGGGTGACGTCATCAAGGCGGTCATCGTTCGCACCGTCAAGGAGCGCCGCCGTCCGGACGGCTCGTACATCCGCTTCGACGAGAACGCGGCCGTCATCCTCAAGAACGATGGCGACCCCCGCGGCACCCGTATCTTCGGCCCCGTGGGCCGTGAGCTGCGCGAGAAGAAGTTCATGAAGATCATCTCGCTCGCGCCGGAGGTGCTGTAACCGATGAAGATCAAGAAGGGCGACCTGGTCCAGGTCATCACCGGTAAGGACAAGGGCAAGCAGGGCAAGGTCATTCAGGCCTTCCCCCGCGAGGACCGCGTCCTGGTCGAGGGTGTCAACCGGGTCAAGAAGCACACCAAGGCCGGTCAGACGGCTCGTGGTTCGAAGACCGGCGGCATCGTGACGACCGAGGCCCCTGTCCACATCAGCAACGTTCAGCTGGTCGTGGAGCAGGACGGCAACAAGGTTGTCACCCGCGTCGGGTACCGCTTCGACGACGAAGGCAACAAGATCCGCGTTGCCAAGCGGACCGGTGAGGACATCTGATGACTGCCACCACCAACGCGCCGCGTCTGAAGCTGCGCTACCGCGAAGAGATCGCCGGGAAGCTGAAGGACGAGTTCTCCTACGAGAACGTCATGCAGATCCCCGGTCTGACCAAGATCGTGGTCAACATGGGTGTGGGCGACGCCGCCCGCGACTCGAAGTTGATCGAGGGTGCCATCAAGGACCTCACCACGATCACCGGCCAGAAGCCGGCCGTCACCAAGGCCCGGAAGTCCATCGCGCAGTTCAAGCTGCGTGAGGGTCAGCCGATCGGCGCCCACGTCACCCTCCGCGGTGACCGCATGTGGGAGTTCCTGGACCGTCTGCTGTCGCTCGCGCTGCCGCGCATCCGCGACTTCCGTGGTCTGTCCCCGAAGCAGTTCGACGGCCGGGGCAACTACACCTTCGGTCTCACGGAGCAGGTCATGTTCCACGAGATCGACCAGGACAAGATCGACCGTACCCGGGGTATGGACATCACCGTGGTCACCACGGCGACCAACGACGACGAGGGCCGGGCCCTCCTTCGTCACCTCGGCTTCCCGTTCAAGGAGGCGTGAGCGAGATGGCGAAGAAGGCTCTGATTGCCAAGGCTGCTCGCAAGCCGAAGTTCGGTGTGCGTGCGTACACGCGCTGCCAGCGCTGCGGCCGCCCGCACTCCGTTTACCGCAAGTTCGGCCTGTGCCGCGTGTGCCTTCGTGAGATGGCTCACCGTGGCGAGCTGCCGGGCGTGACCAAGAGCTCCTGGTAATCCCCTAGTTGGGATTTCCCGGAAGCTCTCGGTAAGCATCCGGTCGGCGGGCGCCCGCCCCTTCCCGTACAGTGGAAGGGTTTGGGCGCCCCGCCGCCCGAGACCGACCGCGGGCCGAGCCCGCATAACGTCGCTTACTACGCCGTAGGTCCCCGCGCCGCACCCGTCCCGACTCTGCTCGGGGAGAGGGATGGCGCACATAGGAAACCCCGGCGAGAGAGGCCGAAGGCCAATTCATGACCATGACTGATCCCATCGCAGACATGTTGACCCGTCTGCGGAACGCGAACTCGGCGTACCACGACACCGTCGAGATGCCGCACAGCAAGATCAAGTCGCACATCGCGGAGATCCTCCAGCAGGAGGGTTACATCACCGGCTGGAGCGTCGAGGACGCTGAGGTCGGCAAGAACCTCACCCTCGAGCTGAAGTTCGGCCCGAACCGCGAGCGCTCGATCGCCGGCATCAAGCGGATCTCGAAGCCGGGCCTGCGGGTCTACGCAAAGTCCACCAACCTGCCGAAGGTCCTCGGCGGCCTGGGCGTGGCGATCATCTCCACGTCCCACGGTCTCCTGACCGGCCAGCAGGCCAGCAAGAAGGGCGTGGGTGGGGAAGTCCTCGCCTACGTCTGGTAACCAGGGAACGGAGGAATAGCTAATGTCGCGTATTGGCAAGCTGCCCATCCAGGTTCCCGCTGGTGTGGACGTCACCATCGAAGGCCGCACGGTTTCGGTGAAGGGTCCCAAGGGCTCCCTTTCGCACACCGTCGCCGCGCCCATCGAGGTCGCCAAGGGTGAGGACGGCATCATCGCCGTCACCCGCCCGAACGACGAGCGTCAGAACAAGGCCCTGCACGGCCTGTCCCGCACGCTGGTGGCGAACATGATCACCGGCGTGACCCAGGGCTACAGCAAGGCGCTCGAGATCAGCGGTGTCGGCTACCGCGTCCAGGCGAAGGGCTCCAACCTGGAGTTCGCGCTGGGCTACAGCCACCCCATCCTGATCGAGGCTCCCGAGGGCATCTCCTTCAAGGTGGAGTCCCCGACCAAGCTGAGCGTCGAGGGCATCGACAAGCAGAAGGTCGGCGAGGTTGCGGCGAACATCCGCAAGCTGCGCAAGCCTGACCCGTACAAGGCCAAGGGCGTCAAGTACGCCGGCGAGGTCATCCGCCGCAAGGTCGGAAAGGCTGGTAAGTAAGCCATGGCATACGGTGTGAAGATCGCTAAGGGCAACGCCTACAAGCGCGCTGCCGCTAAGCGTCGCCACATCCGCATCCGTAAGCGGATTTCGGGTACGCCGGCGCGTCCGCGTCTGGTGGTGACGCGGTCCAACCGTGGCATCACCGCGCAGGTCATCGACGACATCGCGGGCCACACGCTGGCCTCCGCGTCGACCCTCGACGCGTCGATCCGAAGCGGTGAAGGCGACAAGAGCGCTCAGGCCAAGAAGGTTGGCGCCCTGGTTGCAGAGCGCGCCAAGGCCGCCGGCGTTGAGGCTGTCGTGTTCGACCGTGGTGGCAAGCAGTACGCCGGGCGGATTGCCGCTCTGGCCGACGCCGCCCGCGAAGCCGGGCTGAAGTTCTAAGCCCCGGTTCCGGAGCTAGCGGACGTAACAGAGAGAGGTAAATCCAATGGCTGGACCCCAGCGCCGCGGGAGCGGTGCCGGTGGCGGCGAGCGGCGGGACCGGAAGGGTCGCGACGGTGGCGCTGCCGCCGAGAAGACCGCGTACGTTGAGCGCGTAGTTGCGATCAACCGCGTCGCCAAGGTTGTCAAGGGTGGTCGCCGTTTCAGCTTCACCGCGCTGGTCGTGGTGGGCGACGGTGACGGCACCGTAGGTGTCGGTTACGGCAAGGCCAAGGAAGTTCCGGCTGCCATCGCCAAGGGCGTGGAAGAGGCCAAGAAGAACTTCTTCAAGGTCCCCCGTATCCAGGGCACCATCCCGCACCCCATCCAGGGCGAGAAGGCTGCGGGCGTCGTCCTGCTCAAGCCGGCTTCCCCCGGTACCGGTGTGATCGCCGGTGGTCCCGTGCGCGCCGTTCTGGAGTGCGCGGGCATCCACGACGTCCTGAGCAAGTCGCTCGGTTCGTCGAACCCGATCAACATCGTGCACGCCACGGTGACCGCGCTTCAGGGCCTCCAGCGCCCCGAGGAGATCGCGGCCCGCCGTGGCCTGCCGCTGGAGGACGTTGCCCCCGCAGCTCTGCTGCGGGCGCGTGCCGGGGTGACCGCGTAATGGCGCACCTCAAGATCACGCAGACGAAGTCCTTCATCGGTAGCAAGCAGAACCACCGCGACACCCTGCGGTCGCTCGGGCTCAAGCGCCTGAACGACTCGGTTGTCAAGGAGGACCGCCCCGAGTTCCGCGGCATGGTGCAGACCGTCCGCCACCTCGTGACGGTTGAGGAGGTCGACTGACATGGCGGAGAACAACCCGCTGAAGGTCCACAACCTCCGGCCCGCCCCGGGCGCCAAGACCGCCAAGACCCGTGTGGGTCGTGGTGAGGCGTCCAAGGGTAAGACCGCTGGTCGTGGTACCAAGGGCACGAAGGCCCGTTACCAGGTTCCGGAGCGCTTCGAGGGCGGGCAGATGCCCCTCCACATGCGCCTCCCGAAGCTGAAGGGCTTCAAGAACCCCGCCCACAAGCAGTTCCAGGTCGTGAACCTGGACAAGCTGACCGCGCTCTACCCGCAGGGTGGCGAGGTTACGGTGGCCGACCTGGTCGCCAAGGGCGCGGTGCGCAAGAACGAGCTCGTCAAGGTGCTCGGCGCCGGCGAGGTCTCCGTGGCGCTGCAGGTTTCGGTTGACGCCGTTTCCGGCTCCGCCAAGGAGAAGATCGCCGCTGCCGGCGGCACCGTCAACGAACTCCTCTGAGTTCGTCGGTTCAACTGACCGGGGATGCCCATTGATTGGGGCATCCCCGGTTGGTCGTTCCACGGGGGTACGGTCGCCGGTAAGGTGGCAGGCACTGTTGTTTTCCGGGGTTCTGCCCCGGACCCCCGCCGCACGGGCTCTGCCGGTGCGGTTTGGCCGCCAAGTATTCGTCGATCCTCAAGACCGTCACCTCTCGCACTCGAGGCGGGAGGCGCAGGAGGCACCGTGCTCACCGCGTTCGCCCGAGCGTTCAAGACGCCCGACCTGCGCAAGAAGCTGCTGTTCACGCTGGGCATCGTGGTGCTCTATCGGATCGGGGCGCACGTCCCGGTCCCAGGGGTGAACTACGCGAACGTCGAGACCTGCATGAAGCAGGCCGGCGGCAACAGCGGGTTGTTCGCCCTGGTGAACATGTTCAGCGGTGGTGCGCTACTGCAGATCACGATCTTCGCGCTGGGGATCATGCCGTACATCACGGCGAGCATCATCCTCCAGCTGCTGACCGTGGTGATCCCGCGGCTGGAAGCCCTCAAGAAAGAGGGGCAGACCGGCCAGGCGAAGATCACCCAGTACACCCGCTATCTGACCGTGGCGCTCGCCATCATGCAGGGCACCGGCCTGGTGGCCACGGCCCGCAGCGGCGCGCTCTTCCAGAACTGCCCGGTCGCCAGCGAGATCGTGCCCAGCGACTCCGTCTTCACCACCATCACGATGGTCATCACGATGACGGCCGGTACGGGCCTGATCATGTGGCTCGGTGAGCTCGTCACCGACCGCGGCATCGGCAACGGCATGTCGATCCTGATGTTCATCTCGATCGCCGCCGGCTTCCCGGGCGCGCTGTGGCAGATCAAGCTCACCGGCAAGCTCGCCGACGGCTGGATCGAGTTCTTCGGTGTGATCGTCGTGGGCCTGGCGATGGTGGCCCTGGTGGTCTTCGTCGAGCAGGCGCAGCGGCGCATTCCGGTGCAGTACGCGAAGCGGATGATCGGCCGCCGGTCCTATGGCGGTACGTCCACCTACATCCCGCTCAAGGTGAATCAGGCGGGTGTGATTCCCGTCATCTTCGCGTCATCGCTGCTCTACATTCCGGCTCTCGTCGCACAGTTCAGCGGGTCGAAGGCGGGCTGGGCGCAGTGGGTCGCCACCAACTTCACCAAGGGAAATCACCCGGTTTACATCGTTACGTACTTCCTGTTGATCGTCTTCTTCGCCTTCTTCTACGTGGCCATCAGCTTCAACCCCGAAGAAGTTGCCGACAACATGAAGAAGTATGGTGGCTTCATCCCGGGCATCCGGGCTGGTCGCCCGACGGCCGAGTACCTCAGCTACGTGCTCAACCGGATCACGTGGCCGGGCTCGCTGTACCTGGGGCTGATCGCACTCGTGCCAACAGTGGCGTTGGTGCTGTTCAACGCGAACCAGAACTTCCCGTTCGGCGGGACGAGCATCCTGATCATCGTGGGTGTGGGTCTGGAGACCGTGAAGCAGATCGAGAGTCAGCTTCAGCAGCGCAACTACGAAGGGTTCCTCCGCTGATGCGAATCGTCCTCGTCGGACCTCCGGGGGCCGGTAAGGGTACGCAGGCCGCGTACCTCGCCAAGAACCTCGCGATCCCGCACATTTCCACGGGGGACCTGTTCCGCGCGAACATCAGCCAGGGCACGCCATTGGGCGTCGAGGCGAAGTCCTACATGGACGCGGGGAACCTCGTGCCGGACTCGGTGACCATCGGTATGGCCGAGGACCGTATGCAGCAGGAGGACGCCGTCGACGGCTTCCTGCTCGACGGCTTCCCGCGGAACCTCGGCCAGGCCCAGGCGCTGGACGACTACCTCAAGGCCAAGAACCTCAAGCTGGACGCCGTCCTGGACCTCGAGGTCCCCGAGGACGAGGTCGTCAAGCGGATCGCGGGTCGGCGGATCTGTCGCAAGGACAGCAGCCACGTCTTCCACGCGGAGTACAACAAGCCGAAGACCGAGGGCGTCTGCGACGCCTGCGGCGGCGAGCTGTACCAGCGCGACGACGACCGCGAGGAGACCGTCCGCAAGCGGCTGGAGGTCTACCACACCGAGACCGAGCCGATCATCGACTACTACAAGGCCCAGGATCTGGTCGTGACGATCCCGGCGCTCGGCAAGGTCTCCGAGGTGACGCAGCGGGCGATGGCCGCGCTGCAGGCCGGCGAGCAGCAGTAGGCAGGACCGTACGGATACGGCCGCGGTGCCCGGAAGGGCGCCGCGGCCGTATCGTGTATGGGGCGGTCGTGACGGCCGCCGGACAAGCGTTGCAGTCGGTTCAGGAAGGCATCAGCCGTAATGGTGGAGATCAAGACCCCCGACCAGATCGCGAAGATGCGCGAGGCGGGGCTGGTGGTCGCCGCCATCCACGCGGCGACCCGGAAGGCCGCGGTGCCCGGCGCCTCGACCAAGGATCTGGACGACGCGGCGCGCAAGGTGCTGGCCGAGCACGGCGCGAAGTCGAACTTCCTCGGTTACGGCGGGTTCCCGGCGACGATCTGCACCTCGAAGAACGACGTCGTGGTGCACGGCATCCCCGACACCGAGACGGTCCTCGAGGACGGGGACATCATCTCCATCGACTGCGGCGCCATCGTCGACGGCTGGCACGGGGACGCGGCGTACACCGCTTTCGTCGGGTCCGGTCACTCCGCGGAGCTGGTCGAGCTCAGCCGGGTCACCGAGGAGTCGATGTGGGCGGGTGTCGCGGCCGTCGCCAAGGGCAACCGGCTGGTCGACATCTCCAAGGCCATCGAGGGCTACATCCGGCGCCAGCCCCGCCCGTCGAGCGGTAAGTACGGCATCGTCGAGGACTACGGCGGCCACGGCATCGGCTCGCAGATGCACATGGACCCGCATCTGCTGAACTACGTCGACCGCAAGCGCGGCCGCGGCCCCAAGCTGGTGCCCGGGTTCTGCATCGCGATCGAGCCGATGATCAATCTCGGTACGGCCAAGACGCACGTCCTGGACGACGACTGGACGGTCAAGACGAACGACGGCAGCTGGTCCTCGCACTGGGAGCACTCGGTCGCCCTGACGGAGGACGGCCCGCTGGTGCTGACCGCGGTGGACGGTGGCAAGGCGAAGCTGGCGGAGCTGGGGATCACGGTGGCGCCGGACCCCCTGGCCTGATGCCTTGTGGAGTAAGAATCTTCGCTGGTGGGCAATAATCCTGGATTCGTCTTTTCACAGGCACTGGCGTAGACTGACGCGTCGGCTCTCGTGCATCCGTGTGCCCAGAGATGGGTTGCGACTCTGATGCCGAGTGTCGATCAAGGTAGCCGATTCGAAAGGCGAAGCGTGGCCAAGAAGCAAGGTGCCATCGAGATCGAGGGCACCGTGATCGAGTCTCTGCCGAACGCAATGTTCCGTGTAGAGCTCCAGAACGGTCACAAGGTCCTCGCGCACATCAGCGGCAAGATGCGGATGCACTACATCCGTATCCTCCCGGATGACCGGGTCGTGGTGGAGCTTTCTCCGTACGACCTGACGCGTGGCCGGATCGTCTACCGCTACAAGTAGATCTTGTCGGCGCCCCGCTGCTGTGGGGTAACGGCACTGACCCGGAGAACCTCACCCCATGAAGGTCAAGCCGAGCGTCAAGAAGATCTGCGACAAGTGCAAGGTGATCCGCCGCCACGGCCGGGTCATGGTCATCTGCGACAACCTGCGCCACAAGCAGCGCCAGGGCTGACGCACGCCGACCGACCTGCATTTCGCAGTACTTCGCGCGACGCACGTAATTCGTACATACGCAGACACCCGACCCCCGCATCACCTGCGTGGGGACGACACCCCCGGCTCGGAGGCCGGGGACCCGGCTCGTAATGCTCAAGAGTCTTACGGGAACGGTGCTGTGGAAGACCTCCGAATAGCCATCAGGAGCCACATCAATGGCACGCCTCGCAGGCGTTGATCTCCCGCGCGAAAAGCGCGTCGAGGTCGCCCTCACCTACGTCTTCGGTATCGGGCGCACGCTGTCGCAGCAGACCCTCGCCGCCACCGGCGTGAACCCGGACACCCGTGTTCGCGACCTGGCCGAGGAAGACCTGGTCAAGATCCGCGAGTACGTGGACAACAACCTCCGCACAGAGGGTGACCTCCGTCGCGAGATTCAGGCCGACATCCGCCGCAAGGTCGAGATCGGCTGCTACCAGGGTCTGCGTCACCGCCGCGGCCTGCCGGTGCACGGACAGCGCACCAGCACGAACGCCCGTACCCGCAAGGGTCCGCGTCGCGCGATCGCCGGCAAGAAGAAGCCGGGCAAGAAGTAGTCCTCAGCAGGACGCTTATCAGCGGTCTTCGCTGTAGGACCGACCACCTCCACGGGAGTAATGAATGCCTCCGAAGGGCCGTACGGCCGGCGCCAAGAAGGTGCGCCGCAAGGAGAAGAAGAACGTCGCCCACGGGCACGCTCACATCAAGAGCACGTTCAACAACACGATCGTTTCGATCACCGACCCCACGGGCAACGTGATCTCTTGGGCCTCTGCCGGCCACGTCGGCTTCAAGGGCTCGCGCAAGTCCACCCCCTTCGCCGCGCAGATGGCAGCCGAGTCGGCCGCCCGCCGCGCGCAGGAGCACGGGATGCGCAAGGTCGACGTCTTCGTCAAGGGTCCCGGCTCCGGCCGTGAGACCGCGATCCGCTCCCTCCAGGCCACCGGCCTCGAGGTGGGTTCGATCCAGGACGTCACCCCCACCCCGCACAACGGATGCCGCCCGCCCAAGCGCCGCCGCGTCTGACCAGCTGAAGTAGGAGACAAGACAATATGGCGCGTTACACCGGGGCCGACTGCAAGCGTTGCCGTCGGGAGAAGCAGAAGCTGTTCCTCAAGGGCAGCAAGTGCGAGAGCGCAAAGTGCCCGATCGAGATCCGTCCTTACCCCCCGGGTGAGCACGGTCGCGGGCGCACCAAGGACAGCGAGTACCTGCTGCAGCTTCGTGAGAAGCAGAAGTGCAGCCGTATCTACGGTGTCCTTGAGAAGCAGTTCGTGAACTACTACAAGGAAGCGAACCAGAAGACCGGCAAGACCGGTGAGAACCTTCTGCGCATCCTTGAGACCCGCCTCGACAACGTGGTCTACCGGGCCGGCTTCGCCAAGTCCCGCGACCACGCCCGTCAGCTGGTCCGTCACGGACACATCAACGTGAACGGCCGCAAGACCGACATCCCGTCGGCTCGTGTGTCCGCCAACGACATCATCGAGGTCCGCGAGGGCTCTCGGAACCTGACCCCCTTCCAGGTGGCGCAGGCCGAGGCCGGCGACCGGACCGTTCCGGCCTGGCTGGAAGCGATCCCCTCGCAGCTCCGTGTCCTCGTGCACAGCATGCCCGAGCGCCCGGTGATCGACACCCAGGTGCAGGAGCAGCTGATCGTTGAGCTCTACTCCAAGTAAGAGCTGAATGGTCTGGGCGGTACGGAGCCAATGGCGCCGTACCGCCCGTACCCTTTGAAGTACAGCGGACGTCAAATAGCGGGCGTCCACGACTGAAGGATGAAACACCATGCTGATTGCTCAGCGTCCGTCTCTGACCGAAGAGGTCGTCGACGAGTACCGCTCCCGGTTCGTGATCGAGCCGCTGGAGCCGGGCTTCGGCTACACCCTCGGCAACTCCCTGCGTCGTACGCTCCTCTCCTCGATCCCGGGTGCGGCGGTCACGTCCATCCGCATCGACGGTGTCCTGCACGAGTTCACCACCGTGCCGGGCGTCAAGGAGGACGTCACCGACCTCATCCTCAACATCAAGCAGCTGGTCGTCTCCTCGGAGCACGACGAGCCGGTCGTGATGTACCTGCGCAAGCAGGGTCCCGGCCTGGTCACCGCTGCTGACATCGCGCCCCCGGCCGGTGTCGAGGTGCACAACCCGGACCTGGTCCTCGCCACGCTGAACGGCAAGGGCAAGCTGGAGATGGAGCTGACCGTCGAGCGCGGTCGCGGCTACGTCTCCGCCGTCCAGAACAAGCAGGTGGGCCAGGAGATCGGCCGGATCCCGGTCGACTCCATCTACAGCCCCGTGCTCAAGGTCACCTACAAGGTCGAGGCGACCCGTGTCGAGCAGCGCACCGACTTCGACAAGCTGATCGTCGACGTCGAGACCAAGCAGGCCATGCGTCCCCGCGACGCCATGGCGTCGGCCGGTAAGACCCTGGTCGAGCTGTTCGGTCTGGCGCGTGAGCTCAACATCGACGCCGAGGGCATCGACATGGGCCCGTCCCCCACGGACGCCGCCCTCGCCGCCGACCTGGCGCTGCCGATCGAGGAGCTGGAGCTCACGGTCCGCTCGTACAACTGCCTCAAGCGTGAGGGCATCCACTCCGTGGGTGAGCTCGTGGCGCGCTCCGAGGCCGACCTGCTCGACATCCGCAACTTCGGTGCGAAGTCGATCGACGAGGTCAAGGCGAAGCTGGCCGGCATGGGCCTGGCCCTCAAGGACAGCCCGCCCGGATTCGACCCGACCGCCGCCGCCGACGCCTTCGGCGCCGACGACGACGCGGACGCCGGGTTCGTGGAGACCGAGCAGTACTGAGTTCGTCCGGCCGGGGTCCGGGGAGCGATTCCCGGGCCCTTGCCATGTGAATCTTCCGCGGGGCGGCCGCCTCGCGGGAACTGACACCGGTACCTGATACGGCCGGTGCAGCAATGAAGGAGAAACACCATGCCGAAGCCCGCCAAGGGTGCCCGTCTGGGCGGCAGCGCGGCGCACGAGCGCCTCATGCTGCGTAACCTGGCCACCGCGCTCTTCGAGCACGGCCGCATCACGACGACCGAGGCCAAGGCCCGTCGTCTGCGTCCGTACGCCGAGCGTCTGGTGACCAAGGCGAAGAAGGGCGACCTTCACAACCGCCGTCAGGTCATGCAGCTGATCTCGGACAAGAGCGTCGTCCACACGCTCTTCACCGAGGTCGCCCCGCGGTTCGAGAACCGCCCGGGTGGCTACACCCGCATCACCAAGATCGGTAACCGTCGTGGCGACAACGCTCCCATGGCCGTCATCGAGCTGGTGGAGGCGCTGACCGTGGCCCAGCAGGCCACCGGTGAGGCCGAGGCGGCGACGAAGCGTGCCGCCAAGGACGCCGAGGCGAAGGCTGCCGAGACCACCGAGGCCCCGGCCGAGGAGTCCAAGGACGCCTGAGGCTCTGCCCGGCTGTGAGCGGGTCCGTTCCCTCAGGGGGGCGGGCCCGCTTCGCGTTGCCGCGGGGTGAGGGAGGATTGCCGGTGTGAGCGATGAAGTGGAGCCCGGTTTCGTCCGGGTGCGGATGGACCTGTCGTACGACGGCAAGGAGTTCTCCGGGTGGGCCAAGCAGGCCGGTGGCCGGCGGACCGTGCAGGCGGAGATCGAGGATGCGCTGCGGACGGTGACGCGCTCGGAGCGGTCGTACGAGCTCACCGTCGCCGGGCGCACCGATGCCGGGGTGCATGCGCGGGGGCAGGTGACGCATGTGGATCTGCCCGCGGAGGTGTGGGCCGAGCACCGGGACAGACTGCTGCGGCGGCTTGCCGGGCGCTTGCCGAAGGATGTGCGGGTGTGGCGGCTGGCGGCGGCGCCGTACGGGTTCAACGCGCGGTTCTCGGCGATCTGGCGGCGCTACGCGTACCGGGTGACCGATCACCACGGCGGAGTCGACCCGCTGCTGCGCAGCCATGTGCTGTGGCACGACTGGGAGTTGGACGTCGAGGCGATGAACGCGGCGTCGCAGCCGCTGCTGGGGGAGCACGACTTCGCGGCGTACTGCAAGCGGCGCGAGGGCGCGACGACGATCCGCACCCTGCAGGAGCTGAGCTGGGTGCGCGGGGCGGACGGGATCATCACCGCCACGGTGCGCGCCGACGCCTTCTGCCACAACATGGTGCGGTCGCTGGTGGGCGCGATGCTCTTCGTCGGTGACGGGCACCGGCCGGTGGAGTGGCCCGGGAAGGTGCTGGCGGCGGGGGTGCGGGACTCCGCGGTGCACGTGGTGCGGCCGCACGGGCTGACGCTGGAGGAGGTCGGCTACCCGGCCGACGAGCTGCTCATGGCGCGTAACAAGGAGGCGCGGAACAAGCGGTCGCTGCCCGGAGGCGGCTGCTGCTGACGGGACCGGTGGTGGCGCCCCCGGGCGGGGTGGCGCCACCACCGGACGTCAGGACTGCTGCTGCGCCTTGCGGCGGGCTTCCTTGGCCTGTTCGGCGCCGGCCTTCGCGGCCTGGTCCTTGCCGCGCTGGGTGATCCGGGTGAAGGCGTACGAGGCGCCGTCCCGGCCGATCTGCTGGGCCTTGGTCTCGGAGGCGTCGGTGGCCTTGCCGTTGTTGTAGCCCGAGATCGTGAAGTACGCGTAGCGGCCGGTGGCGTTGATCGTCGTACGGCACCGGGTGCCCTGGCAGAAGCTGGCGGGGACGCCGCCGCCGGCGAGCGGGGTGATGTTGCCGCCGTCGAGCCGGTTCATGACCCTGGTGGCCTTGGCGGGGGAGGCGAAGACCGCGACACCGACCGTGGTCGAGACGCCGCCCTTGGAGTAGGTGGCGCGCAGCAGCTTGGCGCAGCCGTTGTGCGCCAGCAGGGAGCCGAGCGCGCCCTGGCTGGCCGCGGTGCAGTCGTTGGTCGCGGCGGTCTTCGTCCGCGGATAGGTGTGCTCGCCGATGACCATGCTCTTGTCCGGGAAGAGCGTGGCGGGGGTGATCGGCGCCGTGTCCTTCCTGGGGTCGGAGATGTAGTCCCGCGGGTTCGGCGGCGGCGGTACCGAGACGTCGGGGAAGGACGGCTTGTCGTCCGGCTCGGTGACCTGGCCGGAGGCCGTCGGCCCGGCGGTCGGATCGCCGCCCGGTGAGCCGCCGCCGCTGTTGACGACGGCGAGGGTGACGATGCCGGCCACCGCCAGCGCGGCGAGGGCGCCGCCGCCGATCAGCACCCACTTCTTGCGTCGGGAGGCCACCTCGCTCTCGTTGGCGAGCGCGTCCCAGTCCGGCGTACCGGATCCCCCGGGGCCGTCGAACGGCCCTCCTTGCCCAAAGCTCATGCCGCGCATCCTAACGACCCGCAGGACACGGGAAAGCGGCGCTCCGGCGGCTCTTTCGTCAACCGATTGGTGGAATACGCGGCGGGCCGTGACAATCCAGCCCATGGGACATCTGGAAGCCGGGCACCTGGAGTACTACCTGCCGGACGGGAGGGCCCTGCTGGGGGACGTCTCCTTCCGGGTGGGGGAGGGCGCCTCGGTCGCGCTGGTGGGAGCCAACGGCGCCGGGAAGACGACACTGCTGCGGCTGATCGCGGGGGAGCTGCAGCCGCACGGCGGGGCGGTGACGGTCAGCGGCGGGCTGGGGGTGATGCCGCAGTTCGTGGGGTCCGTCCGGGACGACCGCACGGTCCGCGACCTGCTGGTCTCCGTGGCCCAGCCGCGGATCCGGGAGGCGGCGGCGGCGGTGGACACCGCCGAGCTCGCGATCATGAACGCCGATGACGACGACGAGGCCGCGCAGATGACCTACGCGCAGGCCCTCAGCGACTGGGCGGAGGCGCGCGGCTACGAGGCCGAGACCGCCTGGGACATCTGCACGACGGCGGCGCTGGGGATGCCGTACGAGAAGGCGCAGTGGCGGCAGGTGCGCACGCTGTCCGGAGGTGAGCAGAAGCGGCTGGTACTGGAGTCGCTGCTGCGCGGCGGCGACGAGGTGCTGCTGCTGGACGAGCCGGACAACTATCTCGACGTGCCGGGCAAGCGCTGGCTGGAGGAGCAGCTGCGCGAGACCCGGAAGACGGTGCTGTTCGTCTCGCACGACCGGGAGCTGCTGGCGTCGGCCGCGGAGAAGATCATCAGCGTCGAGCCGGGGCCGGCCGGCTCGGACGTGTGGGTGCACGGCGGTGGCTTCGGCACGTACCACGCCGCCCGCAGGGAGCGCTTCGCCCGCTTCGAGGAGCTGCGGCGGCGCTGGGACGAGAAGCACGCCCAGCTCAAGAAGCTGGTGGTCTCGCTGCGGCAGGCCGCGTCGGTCAGCCACGAGATGGCTTCGCGGTACTCCGCCGCGCAGACCCGGCTGCGGAAGTTCGAGGAGGCCGGGCCGCCGCCGGAGCCGCCGCGCGAGCAGGAGATCACGATGCGGCTGCGCGGCGGGCGGACCGGCGTCCGGGCGATCACCTGCGAGGACCTGGAGCTGACCGGGCTGATGCAGCCTTTCTCCCTGGAGATCTTCTACGGCGAGCGGGTGGCCGTCCTGGGGTCGAACGGCTCCGGCAAGTCCCACTTCCTGCGGCTGCTCGCCGGGGAGACCGTGGCGCACACCGGCGGGTGGAAGCTGGGCGCCCGCGTCGTCCCCGGTCATTTCGCGCAGACGCACGCCCACCCCGAGCTGCTGGGCCGCCCGCTGCTCGACATCCTGTGGACCGAGCACGCCAAGGACAAGGGCCAGGCGATGTCCGCGCTGCGCCGCTACGAGCTGGAGAAGCAGGCAGAGCAGCGCTTCGAGCGGCTGTCGGGCGGGCAGCAGGCCCGCTTCCAGATCCTGCTGCTGGGGCTGGCCGGCACGACGGCGCTGCTCCTGGACGAGCCGACCGACAACCTGGACCTGGAGTCGGCGGAGGCGCTGCAGGAGGGGCTGGAGGCGTACGACGGGACGGTGGTGGCGGTGACGCACGACCGGTGGTTCGCGAAGTCCTTCGACCGCTTCCTGGTCTTCGGGTCGGACGGGGTGGTGCGGGAGACCGCGGAGCCGGTGTGGGACGAGCGGCGGGTGGCCCGCGAGCGGTAGGGCCGGCGCGGGTGGGCGCCGCCGTGCGGCGGCGCGGGCGGGACCCGGAACGGGTGGGACGCGGCGCGGGCGGGACGGGGACGAGGGAGCGGAGGTCGGGCCCGAGTCGCACGCCGGTTCGGGGGGCGTTTTGACCCCGCCGGTGCCGGGCCGGTATTCTGCCAGTTCGTTATGCGTATTGGCTTGCTCTATCTCACGTGAGGGGCCCTTACGCCGGTCCACCGGACCGATGACCAGCGGCGGACGATCGGGTTGCGTCACCCGTAGTGCCGCCCTGCTGCGTGATCAGACTTGGTGACCAGTACAGGACCCATCACTCACGAAGCGAAGGCTAAGACGTGCGTACGTACAGCCCCAAGCCCGGCGATGTTCAGCGCCAGTGGCACATCATTGACGCGCAGGACGTTGTCCTGGGCCGTCTGGCCTCTCAGGCCGCGTCCCTCCTGCGGGGCAAGCACAAGCCGGTCTACGCGCCTCACGTTGACACCGGTGACTTCGTCATCATCGTCAACGCCGACAAGGTGCACCTGTCCGGCAACAAGCGGACCCAGAAGCTGGCCTACCGCCACTCGGGTTTCCCGGGCGGTCTGCGCTCGGTCCGCTACGACGAGCTGCTGGACAAGAACCCCGAGAAGGCCGTCGAGAAGGCCATCAAGGGCATGCTCCCCAAGAACACCCTGGGCCGTCAGATGCTCTCGAAGCTGAAGGTCTACGCGGGTGCCGAGCACCCGCACGCTGCGCAGCAGCCGGTCCCGTTCGAGATCACCCAGGTCGCGCAGTAAGTCCGGCCACACCCCCTAAGACGAACAGAATCTGAGGAGCATCGTGGCCGAGACCACTCCCGAGACCCCCGTCATCGAAGACGAGACGGCCGTCGAGGAATACACCACCGAGACCGAGGTCGTGGAGTCGGAGTACACCTCCGAGTCCCTCGCCTCCCGCTTCGGCGACCCGCAGCCGGCTGCCGGCCTGGGCCGTCGCAAGAACGCCATCGCCCGCGTCCGGATCGTCCCGGGCACCGGTCAGTGGAAGATCAACGGTCGCACCCTTGAGGGCTACTTCCCCAACAAGGTGCACCAGCAGGAAGTCAACGAGCCCTTCAAGGTGCTCGAGCTCGACAACCGCTACGACGTGGTCGCCCGCATCGCCGGCGGCGGCATCTCCGGCCAGGCCGGTGCGCTGCGTCTGGGCGTCGCCCGTGCGCTGAACGAGGCGGACGTGGACAACAACCGCGCCCCGCTGAAGAAGGCCGGATTCCTCAAGCGTGACGACCGTGCGGTCGAGCGCAAGAAGGCCGGTCTCAAGAAGGCCCGTAAGGCGCCGCAGTACAGCAAGCGCTAATCGCGCTCGCTGCATCAGCAGCCCTGGCGAACGCCCCGGTGGCACTTTCCGTGCAGCCGGGGCGTTCGGCTATCCGGGACCGGACGCGTTTACCGGAGGCCAGAGGCGTATACCTGGACTTAAAGCTCTGGTCCAAGCTCAGAAACTCGGAGGACACCAGTGGGACGACTCTTCGGCACGGACGGTGTGCGCGGCGTCGCCAATGCTGACCTGACGGCGGAGCTCGCGCTCGGGCTGTCGGTCGCTGCGGCGCATGTGCTCGCGGAAGCCGGCACATTCGAGGGGCACCGGCCGGTGGCGGTCGTCGGGCGCGATCCACGTGCGTCCGGGGAGTTCCTGGAAGCCGCGGTCGTCGCCGGGCTGGCGAGTGCCGGTGTGGACGTCCTGCGGGTGGGTGTGCTGCCGACCCCGGCGGTGGCGTATCTGACCGGCGCGCTCGGCGCGGACCTCGGCGTGATGCTCTCCGCCAGCCACAACCCGATGCCCGACAACGGCATCAAGTTCTTCGCCCGCGGTGGCCACAAGCTCGCCGACGAGCTGGAGGACCGCATCGAGCGGACCTACCGTGCGCACCGCACCGGCGAACCGTGGGAGCGGCCGACCGGCGACGGCGTGGGCCGGGTCACCGTCTACGACGAGGGCTTCGACAACTACGTCGCGCATCTCGTCGGCGTCCTGCCCAACCGCCTGGACGGGCTGAAGGTCGTCATCGACGGCGCGCACGGCGCGGCGGCGCGGGTCTCGCCCGAGGCGTTCGCGCGGGCCGGGGCCGATGTGATCACCATCGGCACCGACCCCGACGGCCTGAACATCAACGACGGCTGCGGCTCCACACATCTGTCGCTGCTGCGGGAGGCCGTCGTCGAGCACGGCGCCGATCTGGGCGTCGCACACGACGGTGACGCGGACCGCTGCCTGGCCGTGGACCGGGACGGCAACGAGATCGACGGCGACCAGATCCTGGCCGTCCTCGCGCTCGGCATGCGGGACGCGGGGAGCCTGCGCAAGAACACCGTCGTCGCCACCGTCATGTCCAACCTGGGCTTCAAGCTGGCCATGGAGCGCGAGGGCATCGAGTTCGTCCGGACCGCGGTCGGCGACCGGTACGTCCTGGAGGAGATGAAGGCGCACGGCTTCGCCCTGGGCGGCGAGCAGTCCGGGCATGTCATTGTGCTGGACCACGCGACGACGGGGGACGGCACGCTGACCGGCCTGATGCTGGCGGCGCGGGTAGCCGCCACCGGCCGGCCGCTCGCCGACCTGGCCGGCGTCATGGAGCGGCTGCCGCAGATCCTCATCAACGTCCCGGACGTCGACCGGTCCCGCGTCGCCACCTCGGCCGAGCTGACCGCCGCGGTCACCGAGGCGGAGCGCGATCTGGGAGCCACCGGCCGGGTGCTGCTACGGCCCTCGGGCACCGAGCCGCTCGTCCGCGTGATGGTCGAGGCCGCGGACATCGAGCAGGCGCGCGCCGTCGCCGAGCGGCTCGCGGACGTGGTCAAGTCCGCGCTGGGCTGACCGGCCGGGAAACCACCGGGCGGGCACACGGCTACGGCCGTGCGCCCGCCCGTACGTGTTCGACCGGCGTGATTTCTCGAAAGGCTCTCAAGGGCGGTGCCGTGGCGCCTGCCGGGCCCACAGGGACTTCTGTGCCGTCAGCGTGAGCGTGCCCGCGAGCACGATGCCGGCGAGGTTCAGCAGCAGCTGCTCCAGGGAGTGCCAGGCCTGGCCGTATTCCGCGTAGCTGAGCGCGACCGCGGCATTGGCGGCGGCCGGGACCGTGGTCACGGAGATCGCCACGCCGACCAGCGCGCCCGATTTCGCGGAGGTCAGCGAGAGTACCCCGGCGATGCCGGCCAGGACCGCGACGACGAACGAGAACCAGTCCGGCCGGTAGATGAAGTGGGTGTTGGGGCGGTCGGCCTGCAGGGCGTAGAGGTGGAAGAGACCGACCGCGTCCATGAGCACGCTGAAGCCGACCGTCAGCGCCGTCGCCACCGCGAAGCCGACGACCAGCGCCACCGTGGAACGCCAGGCCAGGCGTGGGGTGCGCCGGACGAGCGCGGTACAGAGGCCGGCCAGCGGACCGAACTCCGGCCCCACCGCCATCGCGCCCACGATCAGGACGGCGTTGTCCAGGACCACGCCGCAGGCCGCGATCATCGTTGCGAGGGTCAGGAACGCGAGATAGGTGACCGAGAGCGTGGACTCCTCGTGGGTGGCGTCGGTCAGGGACTCCCACAGGACGGCGTCGGCGCCTTCTCCGGGGGCCGCGTCCTCGGCCCGGTCGGCCCGTACCGACAGCGACAGATCGATGTTCTCGACCGCGATCGAGCCGCCCTTGTCCAGGCCCATGCCGCGCAGTGCGGCCAGCAGCCCGTCCGCGGCCTCCCGGGCGACGTCGCACTGCACCACATCGCCCTGCGGGTCGCGGGCGGCACCGGAGAAGACCGCGAGATGGGTGGTCCCGACGGTCGACTCCAGCAGCCGGGAGACCTCGTCCGTACGGTCCGCCGGGACCATCAGCCGCAGATGCAGCACCGGTTCCCGCCCTCCTGTTTGTTTGGTTCCTGGCCCTTGGTTCCTGGTTCCTGGTTCCTGGTTACTGCTTCGTGCTTCGTGCTTCGTGCTTCGTGCTTCGTGGTTCTTGGTTCTTGGTACTTGGTACTTGGTTCCTAGAGCTTGCGCAGCGACAGCCGCTGCACCTTGTGGTCGGGGCCCTTGCGCAGCACCAGACTGGCGCGGCCGCGGGTCGGGGCGACGTTCTGCTGGAGGTTGGGCTTGTTGATGGTGCGCCACATCATGCGGGCGTAGTCCAACGCCTCGTCCTCGGAGACCTGGGTGTACTTGCGGAAGTACGAGAACGGGTTCTGGAACGCCGTCTCGCGCAGCTTGCGGAACCGGCCCAGATACCACTTCTCGATGTCCTCCGTCCGCGCGTCCACGTAGACGGAGAAGTCGAAGAAGTCGGCGAGACCGAGGCGGGTGCGGCCGTCCTTGCCCGGCAGGGCGGGCTGGAGGACGTTGAGGCCCTCGACGATGAGGATGTCCGGGCGGTGCACGGTCAGCCGCTCGCCGGGCACGATGTCGTAGATCAGATGCGAGTAGACGGGCGCGCTGACCTCGGCCTTGCCCGACTTCACGTCCGCGACGAACCGGGTCAGCGCCCGGCGGTCGTACGACTCGGGGAACCCCTTGCGGGACATCAGCCCGCGCCGGTGCAGCTCCGCGTTGGGGAAGAGGAAGCCGTCGGTGGTGATCAGCTCCACCCGCGGATGCTCCGGCCAGCGGGCCAGCAGTGCCTGCAGCAGCCGCGCCGTGGTGGACTTGCCGACCGCGACGCTGCCCGCGACTCCTATGACGAACGGGGTGCCGGGCTGGGCGCCCTGCCCGTCGCCGGCATCGCCCAGAAAGGTGTTCAGCGCCCCCCGCAGATTGCTGGTGGCGCCGACGTAGAGATTGAGCAGCCGGGACAGCGGCAGGTAGACGTCCCGCACCTCGTCGAGGTCGATGACATCGCCCAGGCCGCGCAGCCGCTCGAGCTCGTCGGCCGTCAGCGGCAGCGGGGTTTTCTCCCGCAGGGCACTCCACTGAGCGCGCGTCAGATCGACGTACGGGGAGCTGTCGGCGCGGCGTCGTTGCTGCGGATCCGTCGAGAGGGGCACGCGCCCATTGTGCGCAGCCGCGCCCGGCGGTTCCGCCCGGGGGGCCGGGTGGGGGTGTCGCGGCGGGACGGCGTGGCGGATTGGTGACGGTTCGTCCGGAGGTTGCCCCGAGCGTCTGTACCCGACGGATATTGCCCGGTACGGTCGCCGAAGGATGAGACAGGTGAGACAGGGGGTGGGCGTGCGCACGCGCCTGTTGGGACTGCTGCGACAGCGAGCCGAGGACAAGCGTCGGCCGAGCGCCGACGATATCGCCACGCCGGAGATCGCCACACCGGATTTCGCCGCCCGGGTGCGCGCGGAGCTGGCCGAGGACCTGCCCGAGGAGGACCTGGGCGAGGACCTCGCCGACCTCCTGGCGAACTACGAACGCGGCAGCCGGCCCGGTACGGACGAGGACGAGGACGAGGAGTTCCTGGAGACGGTGCGGGAGGCGCTGGAGAAGATAGAGCGGGGGTACTGAGCCGCCGGGGCGGTCCGACCCGCACGTCTCGATCGATGGTGCGACCGGCGGAATCGGCGCCGTCCTGGCGGGAGTTGGTCAGGCGGCGCTCCGAGACGATGATGAGCCGGAGAAGAAGGAGACCGAGGCCAGGACGGCTCCTCAGAATCGCAGTGTGAAGGACACGTTCGGATGATTCGGGTCCGTGCCATCAACATCTTCCTGACGGTCGCCGGTGGGGGACTGGCGGCGGCAGCGGCGCGTGTGTTGATGCGGCCCTCCGCCGCGTTGCCGCGGTGGGATCTGCTCGCTTGTCTCGCGCTGACCGTGTTCGGCATCGCGGGCGCCCTGCTGAGCCTGCGGGACGGGCCCGTCCCGCAGTCGCGCCCGGCGGAGGCGACCAGATTCTGGTGGCCCGATCGAAGCCACGGGTGGATTGTCGCCGGGCTGTGGGCGATGGTCCTGCCTGTGGGGCTGTTCTTCTACGCAGCCCTTTCCTTCTCTCCCGAGGCCGTTCGGATCACCGATGCCAAGGGCGGTATCCAAGCGGTATCCGTCGAGAAGGTGGTCTCCTCCGAGTACGTCCGCAAAAAGAACACTCGTCATTACCGCGTGATCGCCCGGGTCTCCGTACCGTTCGATTCCGGCGCACAGTCCGAGAAGGTCGAGTTCTCCTCGGAGTACCAGGTGGCGAGCGGCGACAGGGTCTGGGCTCTCTTCGCGTCGTCCTCGGAGAACCTCGGAGTTCTCGTCAACAGCGACCGGGAAGCGCTGGAGGAGAAGACGGGGGGCTCCGCTCGCGGGCCGGTCCTTGTCGCGGCGCTGGTCATGACGGCCTTCTGCCTGTTCCTGGCCGGCGTCTTCGGCGGCTTCTCCCGGGTGTCCCGGAGTCTGCGGCGTCCGCTCAAGAAGGGTCTCTGCCGCTCTCTTGCCGTCACGGTGAGAAGTGTGGACGTGGTGATGGACAGCACCACCGACACCAAGGGAGTGGTGACCACCAAGCCGAAGCCGCGGCTCGCGCTCGAAGGGCGCGCGGGGGAGTGTCCGGAAGTGCTGCTCGACCCGTTGCTCGACCCGTCGCATCTTTCGCCGGAAGTGGAAGGCCGTCAAGCGAAGCTGTACTGGGTGAAGATGGCGGACCGGCCCGGGCCGAGGAGGGCACGCGCCGTGCTGGTGCTGGATGGGCAGCGGTGCCTGAAGGGGGTCCTCAGGGTGGCAGCCGATTCCGACCGTCCCGAGGGATCCCCTGTGCCTGCCGTCGGATCTCTCCCCGAGGGAGACGGCCTCCGGGCGATACGTACGTATCCGACCTGGCATCCGGGACTTCATGCCGAGGGGCTCTGGTATCTCCAGGCAGGAGTGGTTGCCCTCGGTCTCGTGGCCTTCGGCGTGGGGCGGTGGGCGACGTTCATCCTGTGCATCTGCGCCTACGGGGCCCTGTTCATGGCGCGGATGGTGACGACGGACAATCGTGCGCGGTATCTGGAGAGCTTCCTGCCGGGCGGCGGACCGGAAGCCGGTCCCTGAGCCTTCCTGCGGCGCGGTGAGTGCGGACCCCGACCAGTGCGGCCCGGGCCCTCGTCGGTGGCCCGGGCCAGGCGCAGCACGGCACTCGTACCCGGCCGCGGGACGAGCGGCGGGTCGCTGGGGGAGCCGTCGTAGGGTGCCCCCATGTGCGGAATCGTGGGTTATGTGGGCGGGCAGCCTGCCCTGGACGTTGTGCTGGCCGGGTTGAGGCGGCTGGAGTACCGCGGCTATGACTCGGCGGGGGTTGCCGTGCTGGCCGACGGGGGGCTGGCGGCGGCCAAGAAGGCGGGGAAGCTGGCGAATCTGGAGAAGGAGCTGGCGGCCCGGCCGCTGCCGACGGGGACGACGGGGATCGGGCACACGCGGTGGGCCACGCACGGCGGGCCGACGGACGAGAACGCCCATCCGCATCTGGACAACGCGGGGCGGGTTTCCGTCGTCCACAACGGGATCATCGAGAACTTCGCCGTGCTGCGCGCCGAACTGGCCGAGCGCGGGCACTCGTTGCGGTCCGAGACGGACACCGAGGTGGTCGCGCATCTGCTTGCCGAGGCGTACTCGTCGTGCGGGGAGCTGCCGGAGGCGATGCGGCAGGTGTGCCGGCGGCTGGAGGGGGCCTTCACGTTGGTCGCGGTGCATGCGGATGCGCCGGATCTGGTGGTGGGCGCGCGGCGCAACTCGCCGCTGGTGGTGGGGGTCGGCGAGGACGAGGCGTTCCTCGCCTCGGATGTGGCGGCGTTCATCGCGCACACCCGGGAGGCCATCGAGCTGGGTCAGGACCAGGTCGTGGAGTTGCGCCGGGACGGGGTCACGGTCACGGACTTCGAGGGGGCGCCGGCGCCGGTGCGGGCGTACCACGTCGACTGGGACGCGTCGGCGGCCGAGAAGGACGGCTACGACTACTTCATGCTGAAGGAGATCGCCGAGCAGCCGAAGGCCGTCGCGGACACCCTGCTGGGGCGGATCGACGGTGCCGGGGTGCTCTCCCTCGACGAGGTGCGGATTCCCGGGGAGGTGCTGCGCGAGGTCGACAAGGTCGTCATCGTGGCGTGCGGGACGGCCTATCACGCCGGAATGATCGCCAAATACGCGATCGAGCACTGGACCCGCGTGCCCTGTGAGACGGAGCTGGCCAGCGAATTCCGTTACCGGGACCCGATTCTGGACCGGCGGACGCTGGTGATCGCCATCAGTCAGTCGGGCGAGACGATGGACACCCTGATGGCGCTGCGGCACGCCCGGGAGCAGGGCGCCAAGGTGCTCGCCATCTGCAACACCAACGGGTCGACGATTCCCCGGGAGTCGGATGCCGTGCTCTACACGCATGCCGGGCCCGAGGTCGCGGTGGCGTCGACCAAGGCGTTCCTGACCCAGTTGGTGGCGTGCTATCTCGTCGCGCTCTACCTCGCGCAGGTGCGGGGCACCAAATGGGGCGACGAGATCCAGGACGTGGTGCGTGAACTGGCGGCCATGGGCACCCAGGTGCAGCAGGTGCTCGGGACGATGGAGCCGGTGCGGGAGCTCGCGCGCGGACTGGCCGACAAGAACACCGTGCTCTTCCTGGGGCGGCACGTCGGATATCCGGTGGCGCTGGAGGGCGCGCTGAAGCTCAAGGAACTCGCGTACATGCATGCGGAGGGATTCGCGGCGGGCGAGCTCAAGCACGGTCCCATCGCGTTGATCGAGGAGGATCTGCCGGTGGTGGTGGTCGTGCCGTCGCCGCGTGGCCGGTCGGTGCTGCACGACAAGATCGTGTCGAACATCCAGGAGATCCGGGCGCGCGGGGCGCGGACCATTGTGATCGCGGAGGAGGGCGACGAAGCGGTGGTGCCGTACGCGGATCACCTCGTACGGATTCCGCGGACGCCGGTGCTGCTGCAGCCGCTGGTGTCGGCCGTGCCGTTGCAGGTCTTCGCGTGTGAGCTGGCCACCGCGCGCGGCAACGAGGTCGATCAGCCGCGCAACCTCGCCAAGTCGGTGACGGTGGAGTGAGGCGCGCGGTGAGCGGTGCGGAGTGCGGCGGAGCGATCGGTGGGGTGACCGGATGATCATCGGGGTCGGGATCGACGTGGCCGAGATCGCACGGTTCGGCGCGGCGCTGGAGCGCACGCCGGAACTGGCGCAGCGGCTGTTCATCCACACGGAGCTGACGCTGCCCAGCGGCGAGCGGCGGGGCACCGCCTCGCTGGCCGCGCGCTTCGCGGCCAAGGAAGCGGTGGCCAAGGCGCTGGGCGCGCCGGCCGGGCTGCACTGGACGGACGCCGAGGTGTACGTCGAGGACAGCGGCCGGCCACGGCTGCGGGTACGCGGCACGGTGGCGGCGCGGGCGGCGGAACTGGGCGTGCTGTCCTGGCATGTGTCGCTCAGTCATGACGCGGGGGTCGCCTCCGCGGTGGTGATCGCCGAGGGGTAGCCCCGGCCCGGGCGGCCCGGGCGGCCCGGGCGGCTCGGGCGGCCCGGGCGGCTCGGGCAGTACGGGCGGTGCGGGCAGTACGGGCGGTGCGGCGGGGGCCTCGCGTGTGGCGGGCCCCCGCCGCCGCTCCGGTGTGAGACTGGGCCCCATGAGGACTGCCTACAGCGTGGAGACCGTACGGGCCGCCGAGCGGGAGTTGATGGCGCGGCTGCCGGCGGGGGCCCTGATGCAGCGGGCGGCGGCCGGACTCGCCGTCGCGTGCGGGGAGCTGCTGGGCCGGGTGTCCGGCAGCCGGGTGACGCTGCTGGTGGGCAGCGGCGACAACGGCGGGGACGCGCTGTACGCCGGGGCCCGGCTGGCGCGGCGCGGGGCCGGGGTGGTGGCCGTGCTGCTGTCGCCCGAGCGGGCGCACGCGGGGGGCCTGGCCGCGCTGCGGGCGGCCGGCGGGCGCGTTTCGGACGATGCCCGGCGGGACGTGGCGTGGGCCGATCTGGTCGTGGACGGGATCGTCGGCATCGGGGGCAAGGGCGGTCTCCGTCCCGCTGCCGCCCAACTCCTCGACGCGGTAAGGGAATCGGCGATCATGGTGGCGGTCGACCTGCCCAGCGGTGTCGACGCCGACAGCGGCGAGGTGCACGGCGACGCGGTGCGCGCCGATGCGACGGTGACGTTCGGGGCGTACAAGCCGGGACTGCTGATCGACCCGGCCCGGGAGCGGGCGGGCGCGCTGCGGCTGGTGGACATCGGGCTCCGGCCGTCGGCGGACGCCGAGGCGGAGGCGTTGCAGCACGCCGACGTGGCGGAGCTGCTGCCGCGCCCGGCGGCCGAGAGCGACAAGTACCGGCGGGGCGTGGTGGGCGTCGTCGCCGGGTCGGCGCGGTACCCGGGCGCGGCGGTGCTGGCGGTGGCCGGTGCGCTGCGGGGCGGTGCGGGGGCGGTGCGGTACGTGGGGCCGGCGGCGGACGCGGTCCTGGCGCGCTTCCCGGAGACGCTGGTGCACGCCGGGCCGCCGGACAAGGCGGGGCGGGTGCAGGCATGGGTGATCGGGCCGGGCATCGGCGACGAGGCCGAGGCGCTGGCCGATGTGCTGGCGGCGGACGTACCGGTGCTGGTGGACGCCGACGGGCTGCGCTTTCTGACGCCGGAGCGGGTGCGGGCGCGTACCGCCGGGACGCTGCTGACACCGCACGCCGGGGAGGCCGCGGCGCTGCTCGGCCGCGGCCGGGAGGAGATCGAGGCGGCGCGGCTGCGGTCCGCGCGGGAGCTGGCCGGGCGGTACGGGGCGACGGTGCTGCTGAAGGGATCGACGACGCTCGTCGCGGAGGCCACCGGTCCGGTACGGGTCAACCCCACCGGGACGAGTTGGCTCGCCACGGCGGGCAGCGGGGACGTGCTCTCGGGAGTGACGGGGTCCCTGCTGGCCACCGGGCTCTCGCCGCGCGACGCGGGCTCCGTGGGGGCGTATCTGCACGGTCTGGCGGCCCGCCGTGCGGCCGGGCCGCAGGGGGCGCCGATCCTGGCCACCGAGGTGGCCGACCACCTGGGCGACGCCTGGCGCGACGTGCTGGACTGACGCGCGGTCGGGAGCGGCCGTTACGCCCCGCGAGGGAACGCCACGGGCCAGCAGGGCGAACCTGCCGGGTGGCGGGCGGTACGGCCGTCCGGCCACGGCATGGGTGAGTGCATGAATCGCACCCTCCCGGCGCTGCTGATCGGCGCCTCGCTGTTCACCGTCGTCGGAGTGCCCACGGCCGCCGCCGGGCCGGTACCCGTCCCCCACCCGGCCGCCGCGCGGACCGTGGCGCGGCTGGCCGCACACGGCCCGCATCCCGCACCGCGGAGCCCCGCGGCCGCCGCCCGACCGTCCGCGGCGCAGGCGGCCCGTGCGGCCACCGCCGGTGTGCAGCCCCTCCCGCACGGGCCGACCCGACCCGCGCCCCGCCCGGAGCTGGGCGGCGCGGCCGACCTGGTCCCCGGTGTCGCGGTGCCACACCCCTTCCGGCAGCAGCAGGAGCAGCTGCTGCCCGACCAGGCCCTGCCGCCGAACATCCCGCACGGCCGCAGCCCCGCGGGGCCGGAGCCCGAGCGGCCCACCGAGCCCATCCGGCACATCGAGCTGGTGCCGCGGTCCGAGGTGCAGCGCGACCCCCACGCGCCGGCGCGGTGCAGCAAGTCCAGCGGCCCCGCCCAGCAGACGGTCGAGGAGTTCCTCGAGCGCGAGGCGGACGGCCGGCAGTCGGCCGAGGACTGCCGCGCGATCCAGGCCCTCCAACGCGAGAACCACATCGAGCCCGCCACCGGCTACGCGGGACCGGTCACCGGCGCCGTCGTGCGACTGCTGCGGGCCCAGGAGAACCCGAACCGGGAGGGGCAGTGCCCCAGCCGGGCGGGGCGGGTGGTCTGTGTGGACCTCGCCCGGCAGATCGTGTGGGTGCAGCAGGACGGGCGGGTGATCTTCAAGCCGGTGGCGATGCGCTCCGGCCGGCCGACGATGGAGACCCGGACCGGCTCGTACCGGATCTACTGGAAGAACAAGAACCACGTCTCGTCGCTCTACCACACGCCGATGCCGTTCGCGCAGTTCTTCGACGGCGGTGAGGCGCTGCACGGCGTCTACGACGACGTCTACGCGGGGTCCGGCTCGCACGGCTGCATCAACCTCGCCTGGGAGGATGCGCAGAGGCTGTGGAACGTGCTGCAGAAGAACGACGTCGTCCATGTCTGGGGCCGCAAGACCGGAGTGTGAGGACGCTTTTCCCACCGGTGCCCCGGGGCGGGGCGGTCCCGCCTGAGACACTGAGGGGGATGAACGAGACAGCGAAGCGCGCCCGCGCCACGATCGACGTCGCCGCCGTGCGGTCGAACGTGCGCGCGCTCCGAGACCGCGCACCCCGGGCCGAGCTGATGGCCGTGGTCAAGTCCGACGGGTACGGACACGGCGCGGTGCCCTGCGGCCGCGCCGCCCGTGAGGCCGGCGCGAGCTGGCTGGGGACGGCGCTGCCCGAGGAAGCCTTCGCGCTGCGCGCGGCCGGCGACACCGGGCGGCTGCTGTGCTGGCTGTGGACGCCGGGCGGCCCCTGGGCCAAGGCCGTCGAGCAGGACATCGACGTGGGCGTGAGCGACCTGTGGGCGCTGCGCGAGGTGAGCGAGGCGGCACGGGCCTGCGGCCGTACGGCGCGGGTCCAGCTCAAGATCGACACGGGGCTGGGCCGCAACGGCTGCCAGCCCGCCGACTGGCCGGAGCTGACGGCCGCGGCCCGCAAGGCGGAGGTCGACGGCGTCCTCAAGGTCACCGGCCTGTGGTCGCACTTCGCCTGCGCCGACGAGCCCGGACACCCCTCCATCCCGCTCCAGACGGCCGCCTTCGAAGCGGCGCTGGCGGTCGCCGGGGCGGCCGGGCTGCGCCCCGAGGTGCGGCACATCGCCAACACCCCGGCGCTGCTGACCCTCCCCGAGGCGCACTTCGACCTGGTCCGTACCGGCATCGGCATCTACGGCATCTCGCCCGGCCCCGAGGTCGGCACGCCCCAGGACTTCGGGCTGCGGCCCGCGATGACGCTGGAGGCGTCCCTGGCGTCGGTCAAGCGCACTCCCGGCGGCCACGGCGTCTCGTACGGCCACCACTACACGACGCCCGGTGACACCACCCTGGCCCTGGTCCCGCTCGGCTACGCCGACGGCGTTCCGCGCCATGCCTCCGGCAGCGGCCCGGTGCTGGTGGCCGGCAAGTGGCGGACGGTCGCCGGGCGGATCGCGATGGACCAGTTCGTGGTCGACCTGGGCGGCGACGCCGCCCGGCCGGGCGATCGGGCCGTGCTGTTCGGCCCGGGCGACGGCGGGGAGCCGACCGCGGAGGACTGGGCGCGTGCGGCCGGAACCATCGGGTACGAGATCGTCACGCGGATCGGGACGCGGGTGCCGCGCGTCCATATCGACAGCGAGGGCACCGACGTGGACCGGACGCACACGGGGGATGCGGTATGAGCGACAGCCAGGACGTGGCTGCGAGGGTGGTCGAGACGGCTGCGGACTCGGTCAACAACTGGGCCCGCGCCGGGCGGCATGCGGGGATCGCGGGTACCGCGATCGGCGTGATCGCGGCGGGCGCGGCGGCCGGTGTGGCGATAGAGCGGATGACCGTGGGCCGCGGCATGCGGCGGCGGGCGCGGCTGGCGCTGGACGCCGAGGGCCCGTACGGCACGCTGCGCGGCACTCCGGGCTCGGCGGTCGCCGAGGACGGCACCGAGCTGTACTACGAGGTGGACGAGCCGGGCGAGGTGCCGGCGAGCGGCAACGGCGGCAAGGGGGGCCGGGCCGCGAAGAACACCAGGACGGCCAAGAACGGCTCCGGCACCAAGGACGGCAAGGACGCCCGCGCCGCCCTGGACGGCCAGGTGCAGGGCGTCCGCAAGCGGCTGCTGACGGTGCTGGGCCGCCGCTCCGTGGCGCCCACCGTCGTCTTCAGCCACGGCTACTGTCTCAGCCAGGACTCCTGGCACTTCCAGCGCGCCGCGCTGCGCGGCATCGTGCGGACCGTGCACTGGGACCAGCGCAGCCACGGCCGCTCGGCGCGCGGCCACGCCCAGATCGACGGTTCGGATCCGGTCACCATCGACCTGCTGGGCCGCGATCTCAAGGCGGTGCTGGACGCGGCGGTGCCCGAGGGGCCGATCGTGCTGGTCGGGCACTCCATGGGCGGGATGACGGTGATGGCGCTGGCCGATCAGTTCCCCGAGTACGTCGCGGAGCGGGTCGTCGGGGTGGCGCTGATCGGCACCTCGGCGGGCAAGCTCAGCGAGGTCGCCTTCGGGCTGCCGTCGATGGGGGTGAAGGCGTTCCACGCGGTCGCGCCGGGGCTGCTCAAGGCGCTGGGCTCGCAGAGCGAGATCGTCGAGCGGGGGCGGCGGGCCACCGCCGATCTGTTCGCGGGGCTGATCAAGCGGTATTCGTTCGGGACGCCGGAGGACGTGGACCCGGGGATCGCGCGCTTCGCGGAGCGGCTGATCGAGGCGACCCCGATCGATGTGGTCGCCGAGTTCTATCCGGCCTTCGCGGTGCACGACAAGACCGAGGCGGTGGCCGCGTACGACGCGAAGCCGGCCCTGGTGCTCGCCGGGGAGAAGGATCTGATCACCCCGGCCGAGCACAGCCGGACCATCTCCGACCTGCTGCCGCACGCCGATCTGCTGTGCGTGCCCGGGGCCGGGCACCTGGTGATGCTGGAGCGGCCCGAGCTGGTCAACGACCAGCTGGTGTCGCTGGTGGAACGGGCCAGCGTCGCGGCCCGCGGCCCCCGCTCGGCCAGGGCCTGAGACGGCGGTCGGCGGTGGGGGCCCGTCCGGGCCGTACCATTTGCGACATGAGCACCACCCGCGAGAATGCCCATGTCACGGTCAAGTCACCCGAGCAGATGCAGGAGTTGGGCCGCCGGCTGGCCGGTCTGCTGCGCCCCGGCGATCTGGTGCTGCTCACCGGTGAGCTGGGGGCCGGCAAGACCACGCTGACCCGGGGCCTGGGGGAGGGGCTGGGCGTCCGCGGCGCCGTGACGTCCCCCACCTTCGTCATCGCCCGGGTGCACCCCTCCCTGGTCGGCGGCCCCGCCCTGGTGCACGTCGACGCCTACCGCCTGGGCGGCGGCCTCGACCAGATGGAGGACCTGGATCTGGACGTCTCGCTGCCGGAGTCGGTGGTCGTCGTGGAGTGGGGCGACGGCAAGGTCGAGGACCTGTCCGAGGACCGGCTGCACGTGGTGATCGGACGGGCCGTGGGGGCCGATGTGCCGGGTGGGCCGGACGCCGTCCTGGCGGATGCGCTGCACGGCGACGCGGACGATGTGCGCGAGGTGACGGTCACCGGGATCGGCCCGCGCTGGGCGTCGGCGGGGCTCGCCAGGCTGGCGGACGGCTGACGGTTCCGGGTGCCGGTCGACGGCCTGCAGCGGGCCGACCGACCCGTACGGCCGCGTCCTCTCCCGGATAGTTTCCGACAAGGCGTCGGCAAGATGTTGCGCGGGCGGTGCCGCCCGTGGTCACATGGGTCAGGAGAGTACGGGTTAGGTCAGCCTAAGTTGGGCGGCCTGGCCTCCGTCGCTTGCCCAGGAGCCCGGGAGGCGCCCATGTCGGCCCACCAGCCTTTTGATGCGGCGGCCCGGCGCGCCGAAGACGGTGCGCCGGAGCAGCCGCCGACGATGACCGAACTGCTGGCGGCGTGCGCCGCGGCCAGCGCCGTGTCGACCCCGCCGGACACCACCGCACCGGACACCACGGCACCGGCCCGCCCGGACGAGCCGGCCGGGGAAACGGCACCCACGTCCACCGAGGGGCGCGAGGCGGCGTAGCCCGAAGAGGCGAAACCGTCGCTCGCCGCGGGCGCTCAGGCGACGACGACGACCTTGGTGCCGACCATCGCGAAGTCCCACATGGCCTTGCCGTCGTCCCGCGTCTCGCGGATACCGCCGGTCTTCTTCGTCGCCGGACCGGGCTTCGGGGCGGCGCCGTCGACTGCCGCGCTGAAACCGATCACGACGCCCTGGGCGCTGGTGAACCGCACGACGTGCTCGATCGCGATGCCGTCGGAGCCGGTCACGCTCACCGACCGCCCGTTCGGGGGGACCTGGTAGGCCCCGGTGGCCGGGCTGACCGTGCTGGGAGTGACGTGGTACGTACGCTGCGCCCTGCCGTCCGCGCCCACCAACCAGACCTGCTTGGCGCCCAGGGAGTAGACGACCCGCTTGCCGGTGCCGGAGGCCGCGGGGACCTCGGTGGGGCGCGGCGGCGCGGGCTCCTTCGGCGGCTTGCTGTGGTGTGCGGGGTGCTGCTCGGCGTGGTGGCCCCCGCCGCGGGCCGAGAGGTGGTCCGGAGCGGACGCCGCGGCCTGGTAGCCGAGCACACCGACCACGGCCAGGGCGACCACGGTCAGAGCGGTGACGATCGTGCTGCTCTTAGCGGGCACCGCTGTGCCACCTTTCCGCTCTGCTGGCCCGTGCGGGGCCGTCGGCTGTACAAGAGCCGACGGTAGCACCGCAACGGGCACCACCGGCCGAGCCGTAGTCTTGGGGGCGTGCTGCTGCTAGCTCTTGACACCGCCACCCCCGCCGTCACCGTCGCCCTGCACGACGGCTCCCGTGTGCTCGCCGAGTCCCGCCAGGTGGACGCCCGCCGGCACGGCGAACTGCTGCTGCCCGCCGTCGACCGGGTGCTGACCGAGGCCGGGCGCAAGCTCGACGCGGTCAGCGGCATCGTGGTCGGCGTCGGGCCCGGCCCGTACACCGGACTGCGGGTGGGCCTGGTCACCGCGGCGACCTTCGGCTCCGTCCTGGGGGTGCCGGTCCACGGACTGTGCTCGCTCGACGGGATCGCCTACGCCGCCGGCCTGGACGAGCCCTTCGTGGTGGCGACGGACGCCCGCCGCAAAGAGGTCTACTGGGCCCGCTACGCCGACGCCCGCACCCGGCTGACCGAACCCGCCGTCGACCGCCCCGCGGACATCGCCGGCGAGGTCGCCGAGGTGCCCGCCGTGGGCGCGGGGGCGCTGCTGTACGACGAGGTGTTCACCGGCGTGCGGCGCGCGGGGCCCGAACACCAGTCGGCGGGCGCGCTCGCCTCGCTGGCCGCCGAGAAGCTCGCCGCCGGCGAGGAGTTCCTGCCCGACCGGCCGCTGTATCTGCGCCGCCCCGACGCCCAGGTCCCGGCCAACTACAAGGTGGTCACCCCCAAGTGACCTCCCACCCGTCGCCCGACCACCGCCCCCCAACGGCGCCGCTGCGCGGCGGTACCTCCCATTCGTCGCCCGACCACCGCCCCCCAACGGCGCCGCTGCGCGGCGGTACCCCCCACCCGTCACCCGGGCCTGTGCTGCGCGAGATGCGCTGGTGGGACATCGAGCCGGTGCTGGCGCTGGAACACGAGCTCTTTCCCGATGACGCCTGGTCGGTGGGGATGTTCTGGTCCGAGCTGGCCCGGGCGCGCGGCGCGGGCGCCACCCGCCGCTATCTCGTCGCCGAACAGCACGGCCGCCTCGTCGGCTACGGCGGCCTGTGCGCCATCGACGCCACCGGCGACATCCAGACCATCGCCACCGCCCGCGACCAGTGGGGCACCGGCCTGGGCGCCCGCCTGCTGGCCGAACTGCTGTCGGCGGCGACCGCCTTCGAGTGCCGCGAGGTGCTGCTGGAGGTACGGGTCGACAACCTCCGCGCGCAGCGCCTGTACGAGCGCTTCGGCTTCGAGCCGATCGGTTTCCGCCGCGGCTACTACCAGCCCGGCAACGTCGACGCATTGGTCATGCGCCTCACCACCGAATCTCCTTCGCCCGCATCTCCCGTACAAGGAAACCGGACCCATGGCTGACGAACCCCTCGTCCTCGGTATCGAGACCTCCTGCGACGAGACCGGAGTCGGCATCGTCCGCGGCCACACGCTGCTGGCCGACGCGATCGCCTCCAGCGTCGACGAGCATGCCCGCTTCGGCGGCGTCGTCCCGGAGGTGGCCTCGCGGGCGCACCTGGAGGCGATGGTCCCCACCATCCAGCGCGCCCTGAAGGACGCCGGGGTGGCGGCGAGCGACCTCGACGGCATCGCGGTCACCGCCGGGCCCGGCCTCGCGGGCGCGCTCCTGGTCGGCGTCTCGGCCGCGAAGGCGTACGCCTACGCCCTGGGCAAGCCGCTCTACGGCGTCAACCACCTGGCCTCGCACATCTGCGTCGACCAGCTCGAACACGGCGCGCTGCCGGAGCCGACGATGGCGCTGCTGGTGTCCGGCGGTCACTCCTCGCTGCTGCTCGCGCCCGACATCACCTCGGACGTACGGCCGCTGGGCTCGACGATCGACGACGCGGCGGGCGAGGCGTTCGACAAGATCGCGCGGGTACTGCACCTGGGCTTCCCCGGCGGCCCGGTCATCGACCGCTACGCGCGCGAGGGCGACCCGGCCGCGATCCGCTTCCCGCGCGGGCTGACCGGCCCCCGCGACCCGGCCTACGACTTCTCCTTCTCGGGCCTGAAGACGGCGGTCGCCCGCTGGATCGAGGCCAAGCGGGCGGCCGGTGAGGAGGTGCCGGTGGCGGACGTCTCGGCGTCGTTCCAGGAGGCCGTGGTCGATGTGCTGACCCGTAAGGCGGTGCGGGCCTGCAAGGACAACGGCGTCGACCACCTGATGATCGGCGGCGGGGTCGCGGCCAACTCCCGGCTGCGGGCGCTGGCCGAGCAGCGCTGTGCGGACGCCGGGATCACGCTGCGGGTGCCGCGACCCAAGCTGTGCACCGACAACGGTGCGATGGTGGCGGCGCTGGGTGCCGAGATGGTGGCCCGCAACCGGCCCGCCTCCGACTGGAGCCTGTCCGCGGACTCCTCCCTGCCGGTCACCGAACCGCACGTCCCCGGCGCGGAGCACTCCCACGGCCACGACCACGATCATGTGCACGAGCTGAGCAAGCAGAACCTCTACTCCTGAGGCACGTCCTCCCGGGCCGGGTGCTCAGGAGGTGCGCAACTCCCGAAGAGCCCTGACCGCGGGCCGCCGGAACGTCCTACCCTGGCTGCGGCGCAATGTCCGTGGGCGGGAGGGGCAGGCTGTGGACTGGTTCTGGTGGGTCTTCATCTTCTTCATGGCGGGCGGCTTCGCGAAGGCCGTGGACGCCGCCCGCACGGCGCTGCGCACCCGGCACGAGCGCAGGATGGAGCGGCTGGAGTCCGCCCGCCTGGAACGCCAGGAGCTGGCCGCCGCGCGGCAGCCGCCGCAGCCGGTGTGCGGCTGCACCCACCACCTCGCCAAGCACGACAAGCGCGGCAAGTGCCATGAGCGGGTCGAGGTGGCGGTGGTCTGGGACGAGGACCACCGGCCGGTGCAGTACGAGGCCGGACAGTGCACCTGCCAGCAGTACGTCGGGCCGCAGCCGCTCTCCCAGATCTACGCCGAGGACCTCACCGACCTGGCGTGAGCGCCCGCGCTCACGCCGCGGCGGCCGGCTGCCCCAGCAGCATCGTGGGCGCGCCCGCGACCCGGGTCAGAAAGATCGTGCAGGAGTGCGGGCCGCCGCCGAGCTTCAGCTTCTTGCGCAGCTCCTCCGGTGAGACCGCCGAGCCGCGCTTCTTGATCACTGCGATGCCGACCTCGCGCTCGCGCAGCAGCGCCCGCAGCTTCTTGACGTTGAAGGGCAGCACATCGGTGATCTCGTAGGCGGTCGCGTACGGCGTCGAGGTCAGCCGGTCCGCCGTGACGTACGCGATCGTCGGGTCGATCAGTCGCCCGTCGATCCGCTGGGCGACATCGGCCACCAGATGCGCCCGGATGACGGCGCCGTCCGGTTCGTACAGCCAGCCGCCGACCGGCCCCGGCTCGGGATCGGGCAGCCCGGCGCCGAGCAGCGCGGCGCCGCCCGGGAGCAGGGTCGCGCGGCGGCCACCGGGGACGACGGCGGCGGTGTGGTCCGTGGGCCCGCCGAACCACAGCACGGCCTCCTTCACCTCGCCCCCGTCGGAGATCCACTCCGTCTCGGCGTCCGCGGGCAGCGCCTCGTGCGGCACCCCGGGCGCGATCTTCAGCGCCGCGCAGGGTGCCGTGCGGGCCGCCTCGACGGCCCACGACAGTGGCGGTGAATACGCCTCCGGGTCGAAGATGCGCCCCGCGCCCCTGGCCGGGCCGCCGCGCCCCGCCCGCCGCGCCGGGTCGACGAAGACCGCGTCGTACCCGGCCGTGTCCACCTCCGTCACCTCCGCGCAGCGCACCTCGATCAGGTCCGCCAGCCCCAGCGCCTCGGCGTTCGCCCGGGCCGCTGCGCAGGCCAGCGGGTCGTGATCGACCGCGAGGACCGAGACGCCGGCGCGGGCCAGCGCGATGGCGTCGCCGCCGATCCCGCAGCAGAGGTCGGCCAGGGTGCGGACGCCCAGCGCGGCGAGTCGGGCGGCGCGGTGGGTGGCGACGGTGGCGCGGGTGGACTGCTCGACACCGTTCGGGGTGAAGTACATCCGCCGGGCGTCCGCCCCGAACTTCGCCGCCGCGCGCTGCCGCAGCCGGGCCTGACCGAGCGCGGCGGACACCAGCGGCGCGGGGTGGGTACGGCGCAGCCGGGTCACGGCCGCCAGATCGTCGGCCGGATCGTGGTCGCGCAGGGCGGCCAGGAGTTCCTGTCCCTCGGGGGCGAGCAGCGCGGAGAAGGTGTCGAGATCGGTCACCTGCCCCATTGTGGGCCAGTCGGCTGACCGGTTCGGCGTGGCGGGTTGTGTCGCCGTGGCGAGCCGGTGACCCGCTGCCAAGATCCATGTTATGCAGATTGTCAGATTTTTCCGATCTGTTCGGGTACGGGGTGAGGGCGCGGCGGCGGACACGGGACCCGCCGCCGGGGCTCGGGGCCTGGCCGCCCTCTCCGTACTCGGACTGCTGGCCGCCGGCTGCGGGACGGTACGCGGCGAGGACCTGCTGGACAACCTGCCGGCCGGGCCGGTCCTCGTCGCTCCCGACGCGGGCGCGCTGCGCTCCCAGGCGCGCATGCTGGAACGGGCGCACGCACGTCAGGTGGCGGCCGCCCGGCGCTACCGGCTGCCGGGGGTGCCCCTCAGCCCCCCGCGGTCGCCGACCTTCAAGCCGTTCCTGACCACCGAGCCGCAGCTCTCCCGCGGCGGCGGCGCGGGCCCGCCCGCGGTGATCTCCCGGGTGCCGACCCGCGCCCGGGTGGTGTTCCTGACGGTCGGCGACACGGACGCCAAGGACCCGAAGTTCGTCCGGATGATGCGCGCACTCGACGTGCCCTACCGCGTCTTCCCCGCGTCGCGTCGCGCCCTGCCGCGACTGTCCCCGGCCGTCCAGCGCGCGGAGATCTGCGGGCCGCAGCACGCGCGGCGCCGCGCCACCGGGCCGCGGCTCTTCCGGCCGCCGCTCGGCGCCTACAGCGCGGCGACGCTGCGCATCGCGGCCGACTGCGGCGTCAAGGTCGTACCGCTGTGGAACGAGGAGGCGTTCCCCGGCCGGATGGCCTACCGCGCCCGGGATCGCCGGCTGCACCCCGGCGACATCGTCCTGCTCCGCCCCGGCGCCGGCCGTGACCGGTCCGCCGCGATGGTCCACGCGGCGCTCGGGGCGCTGCGCACGGCCGACCAACAGGGTTTCGCCGTCGGGCAGTTGGAGGACTACGTCTGAGCGGGCCGGCGAGCCGGCGGGGCGTCACGGCCGGGCCCGCCGGCCCCGTGGCCTGCCGGCCTGCGACCCCTAGGTCCGCGGCCGGGGGCCCACCGGCTCGCGGCGGCGCTGGGCGGTGTCGCTGATCCGCAGCAGCAGCGCGACCATCACCCAGTTCGCGACGAGTGACGAGCCGCCCTTGGCCAGGAACGGCAGTGCCTTGCCGGTGAGCGGGATCAGGCCGGTGACGCCGCCGGAGACGATGAAGACCTGGAGGATCAGCGCGCTGGAGAGCCCGACCGCCAGCAGCTTGCCGAACGGGTCGCGGGAGGCCAGACCTATCCGCAGGCCGCGCTGGGCCAGCAGCACGTACAGCATCACCACCGCCATCACCCCCGCCAGCCCCAGCTCCTCGCCGACGGTGGTGAGGATGAAGTCGCTGTTGCCGGCGAAGCCCACCAGCTCGGGGCGGCCCTGGCCCAGCCCCGTGCCGGTGATCCCACCGGACCCGAAGCTGAAGAGGGCGTCTCCCAGCTGCATCGACAGGCCGGCCTTCCTGCCTTCCGGGGTGAACGCGGCCATCGGGTCCAGCCAGGCGGTGACCCGGCCGTGGACGTGCGGCTCGACGGAGCCGACCGTCACCGCGCCCACCGCGGCCATCAGCAGGCCGCACAGCACCCAGCTGGTGCGCTCGGTCGCCACGTACAGCATGATCACGAAGACGCCGAAGAAGATCAGCGACGTACCGAGGTCCCGCTCGAAGACCAGCACCAGGAGACTGACGACCCAGATGGTGAAGATCGGCGCGAGCTGACGGCCCGGCGGCAGCGGGACGCCCAGGACGCGCCGGCCGGTCAGCGCCAGCACGTCCCGGTTGACGGTCAGGTAGCCGGCGAAGAAGACCGCGATCACGATCTTGACGAACTCGCCGGGCTGGAGGGACAGAGGGCCGAGGAAGATCCAGCGTTTGGCGCCGAAGGTGTCGCCGGGGAAGAACGCCGGCGCCATCAGCATCACCAGCCCGAGCGCCATCGTGAGGTAGATGTACCTCTGCAGGCGCCGGTGGTCGCGCAGCATCACCAGCACGCCCAGGCAGACCGCCACCCCGATCCCCGTCCACACCAGCTGCCCGGGCGCGGCCTGCGGCATCATCAGCCGGGGATGGGCGGCGTAGGTGAGGTCCAGGCGGCTGAGCAGCACCAGGCCGAGGCCGGTCAGCAGCGTCGCCAGCGGCAGGATCAGCGGATCGGCGCGGGCCGCGTAGCGGCGCAGTACCAGGTGCGGAAGCCACGCCATGGAGAAGACGACGGCGGTGAATCCGGCCAGGTTGCCGGGCAGTCGGCCGGTCATCGACAGGCCCGTGTAGGTGTAGCCGAAGACGGTGATCAGGACGACGAGGGCGAGCAGCCGGGCCTCGGTCCGGCGGCGGTCCGGGGCCTGGTCGAGGGCGGCGAACGTCATCGTGCGCTCGGCGTCGCTCTCCCGCCTCCTCCGGGCAGCCCGGGAATCGCTGGTCGGTCCGTGCACGCGCGTCCTCCGCCATCGGTCGGTGCGCCATCGGCGCGTACATCGGTAGTAAGGGAACCCCGGGCCCTGGTGGCAAGGGCCCGGGGGTGGCTCGGCAGTCGGGGAGGGAGACGGGGTGGCGAGTGGTCTGGTTGCGGGCGATGCGAGGGGTGTGTCCGGATTCCGCCTCTCTGTGGTGATCGGTGGGTCCGCACGGGCGACAGGCCGAAGCCTCGATTGGCACTCCGCTTGACCGAGTGCTAACCGCGTCATAGTCTCGGCGTTGGCACTCTCCACCGGTGAGTGCCAACTCAGCGCGACGGGCAGGTCCGGCACCCGCGACGACGGATCCACCTGGTCGCCACCTCAGACAGTTAACCCCGTGAGATCTCCGAAGGGGGAGGTCGGATCGTGACGACCGCCAGCTCCAAGGTTGCCATCAAGCCGCTCGAGGACCGCATTGTGGTCCAGCCGCTCGACGCCGAGCAGACCACGGCTTCGGGCCTGGTCATTCCGGACACTGCCAAGGAGAAGCCCCAGGAGGGCGTCGTCCTGGCCGTGGGCCCGGGCCGCTTCGAGGACGGCAACCGTCTTCCGCTCGACGTCACCGTCGGCGACGTCGTGCTCTACAGCAAGTACGGCGGCACCGAGGTGAAGTACAACAACGAGGAGTACCTCGTTCTCTCGGCTCGCGACGTTCTCGCGATCGTCGAGAAGTAATTCACCCAGTTCTGCCTTGATCTGCGCCCCTGGTTCCCGCGTCTAAACAACCGGGGCAGGGGCGCAGTTCGTATGAGCGACAGCGGTCACGGCGGCGAGGCCGACGATCGCAACGAGAGGACTTGAAGCAACTCATGGCGAAGATCCTGAAGTTCGACGAGGACGCCCGTCGCGCCCTTGAGCGCGGCGTCAACAAGCTTGCCGACACGGTCAAGGTGACGATCGGCCCCCGCGGCCGCAACGTCGTCATCGACAAGAAGTTCGGCGCCCCGACCATCACCAACGACGGTGTCACCATCGCGCGCGAGGTCGAGGTCGAGGACCCGTACGAGAACCTGGGCGCCCAGCTCGTGAAGGAGGTGGCGACCAAGACCAACGACATCGCGGGTGACGGCACCACCACCGCCACCGTGCTGGCCCAGGCACTGGTCCGCGAGGGCCTGCGCAACGTCGCCGCGGGTGCCTCCCCGGCCGCCCTGAAGAAGGGCATCGACGCCGCGGTCAAGGCCGTGTCCGAGGACCTCCTCGCCACCGCCCGTCCGATCGACGACAAGGCCGACATCGCCGCCGTGGCCGGCCTGTCCGCGCAGGACACGCAGGTCGGCGAGCTCATCGCCGAGGCGATGGACAAGGTCGGCAAGGACGGTGTCATCACCGTCGAGGAGTCCAACACCTTCGGTCTGGAGCTGGACTTCACCGAGGGCATGGCCTTCGACAAGGGCTACCTCTCGCCGTACATGGTCACCGACCAGGAGCGGATGGAGGCCGTCCTGGAGGACCCGTACATCCTCATCCACCAGGGCAAGATCGGCTCGATCCAGGACCTGCTCCCGCTGCTGGAGAAGGTCATCCAGGCCGGTGGCTCCAAGCCGCTGCTGATCATCGCCGAGGACGTCGAGGGCGAGGCCCTGTCGACCCTGGTCGTCAACAAGATCCGTGGCACCTTCAACGCCGTGGCCGTCAAGGCCCCCGGCTTCGGTGACCGCCGCAAGGCGATGCTCGGCGACATGGCCACCCTCACCGGTGCCACCGTCATCGCCGAGGAGGTCGGCCTCAAGCTCGACCAGGCCGGTCTGGACGTGCTGGGCACCGCCCGCCGCGTGACCGTCACCAAGGACGACACCACGATCGTCGACGGCGGCGGCAACCACGACGATGTCGTCGGCCGCGTCAACCAGATCAAGGCCGAGATCGAGTCCACCGACTCGGACTGGGACCGCGAGAAGCTCCAGGAGCGCCTCGCCAAGCTCGCCGGTGGCGTCTGCGTCATCCGCGTGGGTGCGGCCACCGAGGTCGAGCTCAAGGAGAAGAAGCACCGTCTGGAGGACGCCATCTCCGCGACCCGCGCCGCGGTCGAGGAGGGCATCGTCTCCGGTGGTGGCTCCGCTCTGGTCCACGCCGCCAAGGTGCTCGAGGGCTCCCTGGGCAAGGAGGGCGACGAGGCCACCGGTGTTGCCGTCGTCCGCCGCGCCGCCGTCGAGCCGCTGCGCTGGATCGCCGAGAACGCCGGCCTCGAGGGCTACGTGATCACCGCCAAGGTGGCCGAGCTCGACAAGGGCAACGGCTTCAACGCCGCCACCGGCGAGTACGGCGACCTGGTCAAGGCCGGCGTCATCGACCCGGTCAAGGTCACCCGCTCCGCCCTGGAGAACGCCGCTTCCATCGCGTCGCTGCTGCTGACGACCGAGACCCTGGTCGTCGAGAAGCCGGCGGAGGAAGAGGCCGACGCCGGTCACGGCCACGGCCACGCGCACTGACCCGTGCAGTAGCCCGCTACGGCTTCGAGGCCCGGTCCCCGCTGATGCGGGGGCCGGGCCTCGGCCGTGGGCACCGGGTGGTCTTGGATACGCTTCCATCATGTCCATGCCGCCCAGCCTCGCTCCGTCGCCCGACGCCACGGTCATACGCACCGGCCGTCGAAATCTCCTCAGGGGCAGCCGCGTCTGCGCCCTCCTCCTCGTGATCGGCCTGCTCGGCCCCTTCACCGCCCTCGTGAAAGACCACCACGGACGCGGTCTCGTCGCGGGTGAACTGGTCGGAGGGCTCGTCTGGCTGCTGCTCTGGGGCGGCCTCACCGCCCTCCTCCTCCAGCTCATGTGGAAGAGCCGCAACGTCGAGGTGGCCGTCGACCACACCGGTCTCTGGTACTTCAACGGGCAGGCCCGGAACGTCATCCCCTGGCACACGCTCGCCGGCGTCGGCCTCTGCTGGTGCCACGCCGGTGGGCGGCGCTACCGCACCAAGGAGTACTCCCTCGAGCTGTGCCCCCACCAGCCGATCGACCGCGACGACCCGGTGCTGTGGCCCCTGGTCCGCGACGAGGAGCCGCTGAGCCCCACCCTCCCGCGTCTGCGCCACCGCCTCCCCCTCAGCCCCGCGACCCAGCGCCCGGTGACGGACGCCGTCCGCCGGTACGTGCCCCAGCTGTGGCTCGGCGAGTCCGAGCGCGAGCGGGGCTACCGGGGCCTGCCCGACGTCAAGGGCCATCGGGAACGCACCGGCGGCCACGCCCGCTGAGTTCGGCCCGGCGGGGCATGGCGCCCGCACGGCGGCCGGGTGTCTTCCCGGCGCCGTCGGGGGCGGGTCAGGCCGAATGCCCCAGCCCCTCCGGGCGCACCGGGTCGGCAAAGGGCAACCCCTGGGCGTAGCGCTCCAGTTCGTCCAGCGCCAGGTCGGCCATGCGGTGGAGTTCGTCGCCGAGGGAGCCGGCGATGTGCGGGGTCAGCAGGACGTTGGGAAGGTCGTACAACGGGGAGGAGGGCGGCGGGAGTTCGGGGTCGGTGACGTCGAGTACGGCGTTCAGGCGGCCCGTCGTCAGCTCGGTCAGGAGCGCCCGCTCGTCGACGAGGGAGCCCCGGGCGGTGTTGATCAGGGTGGCCCCGTCCGGCATCAGGGCCAGCTCGCGGGCGCCGAGCATGTGGTGGGTGGCCGGGAGCTGGGGGGCGTGGACGGTGACGATGTCGCTGCCGGCGCAGAGGGCGTCGAGGGGGACCGGCGTCGCGCCCAGTCGGGCGGCCCCGGCGGCGTCCACGAAGGGGTCGTGGAGGAGGACCCGCAGGTCGAAGGGGCGTAGCAGCTCGATGAGGCGGCGGCCGATGCGGGAGGCGCCGATGACGCCCACGGTGCGGCCGTAGTTGCCGGCGCCGGCCATCTCGTGCTGCCAGTCGTGCGGGGCGCGCAGGGTGCGGTAGCGGTGGGCGGCGGGCAGGACGCGTTTGTTGGCGAAGAGGATCGCGGCGAGGGTGTACTCGGCGACCGGCAGTGCGTTGGCGGCGGCGGCCGAGGTGACGGCGATGCCGCGCTGCCAGCAGGCGTCGGTGATGTGGTGCTTGACGGAGCCGGCCGCGTGGACGACGGCCCGCAGCCGCGGGGCCGCGTCCAGGATCCGGTCGGTGAGCGGCGGGGCGCCCCAGCAGGTGAGGAGCACCTCGGCGTGGGCGAGGGCCGCGGCGATCTCGGGGGCGGGGTCGGCCAGGTCGTGGGCGACGAGGCGGCAGTCGGTGCGGGCCAGCGCCGCCAGGCGGGTGTGGTGGCGGGGCGAGAGCAGCCGGTCGGCGATGCCGGGGCCCATCGCGAGCAGCAGGGCGGGCCGGACCGGCGGTACGTCCGCGGCCCCGGGCGGATGGTCGGTGGTGGGGTGCATGGTGCGGAACGGCGCTCCTTCGCGCTCGCCCGTCGGCCGCCCGCGCTCGCCCGTCATTTGACGCTGCCGGCGGCCAGCCCGGCCTTCCAGTGCCGCTGGAGGGCGACGAAGGCGACGATCAGCGGGAGCACGGCGAGGAGCGAGCCGGTGACGACGAGGGGGTAGTAGGACGGCTCGGCGTGGGTGTTGCTGTTCCATGCGTACAGGCCGAGGCTCAGCGGGAAGAGGTGCTGGTCGGAAAGCATGACCAGGGGGAGGAAGAAGTTGTTCCAGATGGCGGTGAACTGGAAGAGGAAGATGGTCACGAAGCCCGGCATGACCATCCGCAGGCCGATGGACCAGAAGATCCGCAACTCGCCCGCGCCGTCCATCCGGGCCGCCTCGACGGCCTCGCCCGGTATGTAGCCGGTGCTGAAGACCCGGGCGAGATAGACGCCGAAGGGGTGCGCGAGGACGGGTATCAGGACGGCCCAGTAGGTGTTGACCAGCCCGGCCTTGCCGGCCAGCAGGTACAGCGGCAGCGCGAGGGCCGTGGTGGGGACCAGCACACCGAGCAGTACGGCCCCGAACAGCCGCTCCTTGCCCGGGAATTCATAGGTGGCGAAGGCGTAGCCGGCGGCCACCGACACCAGCGCCGAGAGCAGGGCGCCGCCGCCCGCGTAGAGCAGGCTGTTGGCGTACCAGCGGAAGTAGATGCCGTCGTGGAAGGACGCCAGACGGGAGAGGTTGCCGCCGAGGTCGAAGCCGTCGAAGGAGAGCGCGTCACCGGCCAGCAGGCCGCCGGCGTCCTTGGTCGCGGCGGTGAGCAGCCAGACGAGGGGGAAGAGCGTGTAGAGGGCGGCCAGGGCGAGGGTGCCGTTGACCGCGCCCTTGGAGAGCCAGCGGCTGCGGGACGGCCGGGCCGCGGCGCGGACGATGCCGCCGCCGGGGGCCGGCCGCGGCCGGCTGCGGTCCGTCAGGGTGGGGGCCATCACGTCGTCCTGCCCTTCTGCCGGGTGCGGGGCGCGCGGTGCGAGAAGCGGGTGACGGCGAAGGAGAGCGCCGCCGCGGCGAGGGCGAGCAGCACGGACGCGGCTGCCGCCAGGCCGTAGTCGTTACGGGTGAACGCCGCGGCGTAGGCGTACATGTTCGGGGTCCAGGAGGAGTTGAGCGCGGCGGCGGAGGCCTGGTTGATGATGAGGGGCTCGGTGAAGAGCTGGAGGGAGCCGATGACGGTGAAGAGCGCGACCAGTACGACCGAGGACCGGATCAGCGGGAGCTTGACCCCTGTCGCGATCCGCCAGGCGCCCGCACCGTCCACCGTCGCGGCCTCGATCACCGACCGGTCGATGGCCTGGAGAGCGGCGTAGAAGATCACCATGTTGTAGCCGAGCCACTCCCACAGCGCGATGTTGACGACCGCGGGCAGCGCGCCGGAGGGGGAGAGGAACGAGAAGGCCGGCCCTCCGGAGCGCAGTGCGCCGATGACCGGGCTGAGCTGCGGGGTGTAGAGGTAGACCCAGACGAGTGCGGCGATGATGCCGGGCACGGCATGCGGCAGGAAGAGCGCGAGCTGGAAGAAGCGCCGGGCCCGTGCCAGCGCCGAGTCCAGCAGCAGTGCCAGCGCCAGGCCCCCCGCCAGCAGCAGCGGGAGGTAGCACGCGCAGTAGCCGGCCAGGACGAGGAAGCCGTCCCGGAAGGCCTGGTCGCCCAGCGCGGAGAGGTAGTTGCCCAGGCCGGTGAAGACTGTCTCCGTACCGCCGAAGCCCAGGCCCGACTGCTTCTCGGTGAACAGGCTCAGCCAGAGCGCGTAGCCGATCGGCAGCACCATCACCACGGTGAACAGCGCGAAGAAGGGCGTCAGCAGGACGCCGACGGCGCGGGCCTTGGCGCTCACCGGCCGGCGACCTTCAGGCCGCGCCGGTGCAGCTCCCGCACGGTCGCGTCCCGGGCGGCCCGTACGGCGTCGGCGAGGGTGCCGTCGCCGTCCGCGGCCTTGCCGAAGGCGTCCTTGAGGGCGGTGTGGGTGGTGCCGCCGGCCGGGCCCCACGTCCAGTGCGGCTCGATGGCGGCGGCGGCGCCGTCGAAGAGCCGGTAGACGTCCTGCCCGCCGTAGAAGCGGGTGTCGAAGGCCTTCGCGGCCACGGGGCGCAGCGGCGCGGCGGCCGGGTAGGCGCTGGACTCGCCGGAGGAGAGTCGGGCCTTGACGGCCTGCGGCGAGGTGGACATCCAGGTCGCGAACCGCACCGCCGCCGCGGCGTGTTCACTGCCCTTGGTGACCGCCCAGGTGGAGCCGCCGAGCATGCCGCCGGCCGGCTTCCCGTCCCAGCTGGGTATCGGGGCGGCGGCCCATTTGCCGCTCTGGTCGGGCACCAGGCCCTTCAGCACGCCCGCGCCCCAGGAGGCGCCGAGGTAGCCGACGGTGTCGCCCTTCTTCAGGGCGCCGGTCCAGGCGGGGCTGAAGGAGGTGGCGCTGTTGACCAGCCCGTCGTCGAGCAGGCCCTGCCAGTAGGCGGTGACCTTCTTGGTGGCCGGGTCGTCGGTGGCGACCTTCCAGGCGTCGCCCCGGGTGGCGAACCACCGCCCGCCCGCCTGCCAGGCCATCGCCTCGAAGGTGGTCGGGTCGTCCGGGAAGAACGTGCCGATCCGGGCGCGCGGGTCGGCCTTCTTCGCCGCGGCGGCCGTGGCCCGGAACTCCTTCCAGGTCCGGGGCACCGTGAGGTGGTGCGCGCGGAAGAAGTCCTTGCGGTAGTAGTACGTCTGCGGGGCGGCGTCGAAGGGCACCGCCCAGTTCCTGCCGCCGAGCGTGGTCAGTTCCAGGGCCTGCGGCAGCAGCTTCTTCTTGAGACCGGCGGTGAGGTACCCGCTGATGTCCTGCAGCGCGCCCTGGCTGACGAATTCCGGGAGCGAGGGGTACTCGATGCTGACGAGGTCGGGTGCGTCGCCGGCCTTCACCGCGTTGGAGATCTTCGCGTAGCCGCCGGCGTTGCCCGAGGGGATCTCTTCGTACTTCACCTTGATGTCGCGGTGGGTGGCGTTGAAGGCCCGCACGGTCTGCTCGGTGCCCTTGGTCCAGCCCCAGTACGTGATCGTCACGGGCCCGCCGTCGCCGCCCGCTCCGTCGCCGCCGCCACCGCAGGCCGCGAGCAGGGCGAGGGCGGTGGCGGCGGCGACGGTCGCGACGGTGGTTCTGCTCCAACTGGGGCTCATGGCAAGGCTCCTGAGTGGACGGCCTGACAGGCGGAAGGGAAGCGCGAAGCGATGGCGGCGATCCTTGGGCCCGTCCTGATCGAAGTCAAGAGCGAATGACTGAATGATCGAAAAAAGAACAAACTAGGAGTGCTCACGACCCGTGGCCCCGGTGGCCTCGGTGGCCTCCACGGCCCCGGCCGCCCCGCAGGAAGCCCGTACCTGCAACCGAGGAAGCAGCGTCAGGTGCCGTCGCGGTGCCGACCCCGTCCCGCCCCCCGCGCCGCCGGCTCCCACCGGGCCCGATCCCCGGCCCAACCGCTCCAGCAGCAACTCGGCCGCCAGTCGCCCCACTTCGCGCTTGGGTGGGGCCACCGCCGTCAGCGGCGTGTCGGCCAGCGCCGCCACCTCGTCGTCGTACGCGATCAGGGCCAGCTCGCCCGGCACCCGTACGCCGAGCTCGGCCAGTCGCTGCACCAGCTGGATCGCGTCCACGTCGTTGTGCACCAGCGCCGCCGACGCCCGCCCCGAGGTCACCGCCGTCCACAGGGCCTGGACGCCGATCTCGAAGCCCTCCGGGTCGCGGTTGACCGGTGCGTCGATCACCGGGTGCGGCCGCTCCAGGCCCAGGGCGCACAGCGCCCGGTCGTAGCCGGCGCGCACCGCCAGCGCCGTCGGGCTGTCCGTACGCGCCACCAGCAGCGGCGCCGGATGGCCCTGCTCGACCAGGTGGCGCAGCGCCAGCAGCACCCCGTGGCCGTGGTCGGACGACACCCGGTCCAGTCCCGCCAGCGGGCCGCCCGGATCGGCCTCGCGCTCCAACAGGACGACGGGCACCGGGAGTTCGGCCAGCCAACCGCCGTGCTCCGCCGGGTCCGCGCGGCCCCGCCAGCCCGGCGCGACCAGCAGCCCCTCGGCACCGGCCGCCAGCAGCCCCTCGGCGCGCGCCCGGTCCTCCGCGGGCCGGTAGTCGGAGATCCGCAGCACCAGTCGCGCCCCGGCCCGCGCCGCCGCCTCGTGCGCGCCGTGGATGACCTCGGAGAAGTAGTACGTGGCCGACGGCGCGAGCAGCCCGATGACGGGGGCCGTGCCGCCGGCGGCCGGCTTCCCCGTGCGCGGCCGGGGCCACGACACCGACCCGTGCGCCCGGTCGACGAGCCCCTTGCGGGTCAGCGCCTCCACATCCCGCCGCACGGTCACCGGCGAGACCCCGAGCCGGGTGGCGAGGTCGGCGATGCGGGCCGTGCCGCTCTCCCGTACCAGGGCCAGTAGGCGGTCGTGGCGTTGCACTGCACTCTCGCGCACGGCGGCAGTCCCCCTCGCATGTGGCGGCCGGGCGGCCGGGCCTCCCGGATGGCCGCCGAGCCTAGATCAGCGGTCCGAAGTTCCTCCACCCCACCCGGTCGAACGCACAGCGATCGATCACTCGATCACTTGTGACGGCCGGTCGGTCTTGACGGTCGACCGCCCGCGGTTGAAGGATTCCCGCGTCGCCCGGCCGCCGCCCACTCCAGGGGGAGCCCATGCCCGACCCGAGCACCGGCCCCGACCCGAGCACCGACCCGGGGGCCGCCCGCGCCCCGTTCCCGCTGCCGGCCGAGGACCGCCGACGCAGCCCGTACACCGGCTGGACGCGCGCCCACTGGGAGGCCGCGGCCGACGCCCTGCTGCGCGCCACCGCCCCGTACGCCTCCCCGCGCCACGCCCTGATCGCCCTCCCCGGTGCCCGCCCCAGCTCCTCCGGCCCCCGCTCGGATGCGCTCGAAGGCTTCGCCCGCACCTTCCTGCTGGCCGCCCTGCGCACGGCGGGCAGCGCCGGACACGCCCCCGCCGCCCGCCTGGAACGCTATGCCGAGGGGCTCGTCGTGGGCACCGAAAACCCCACCACCGAGAGGGCGTTGAGCCGGCGGCGGCCCGACTCCTGGCCTCGTGTCGAGGCGGTCCGCCAGGCCCGCGTGGAAGCCGCCTCCATCGCCCTCGGGCTCCGGCTGACCCGCCCCTGGCTCTGGGACACCCTCGACGACCGGGCCCGCACCCGCCTCGTCGACTGGCTCCTCCCCGCGCTCACGCCGTCCCCCGTGGACAACAACTGGTGGCTCTTCGGCCTCACGGTCGGCGGCTTCCTCCTCGACGCCGGCATCGAGACCGCCCGCGCCCGCGCCGCCGTCGACCGCGCCCTGACCCGCATCGAGGACTGGTACGTGGGCGACGGCTGGTACTCCGACGGCGACAACCGCGCCTTCGACCACTACAACGCCTGGGCCCTGCACTTCTACCCCGTCCTGCACGCCCACCTCAGTGCCGACGAGGAGCTGCTGGCCGTCCACGGTCACCGTCTGCGGGCCCAACTCGACTCCTACACCCGCCTCTTCGACGCCAACGGCGCACCACTCGCCTTCGGCCGTTCCCTCACCTACCGGTTCGCCGCCACCGCGGCCCCCTGGCTGGGCGCGCTCACCGGCCACACCCCGCTCACCCCCGGCGCCACCCGCCGCCTGGCCTCCGGAACGCTGCGCCACTTCGTCGACCACGGCGCGGTGACCGAGGAAGGGCTGCTGCCCCTCGGCTGGTACGGCCCCTACACCCCGATGCTCCAGACCTACTCCGGCCCGGCCTCCCCCTACTGGGCGTCCAAGGGATTCCTCGGCCTGCTCCTGCCCCCCGGCCACCCGGTCTGGACGGACCCCGAGGAGCCCCTCCCCGCCGAGACCCGGAACGCGGCCACACCCCTGGGCCCCACCGGCCTGCTCCTCCACTCCACCGCGTCCGACGGCCTGGTACGGCTCCACAACCACGGCAGCAACTCCACCGGCACCGGCCCCGACCCGTACTACGCCCGCTACGCCTACTCCACCCGCACCGGCCCCACCGCAGACGGCCCCGAGGCCCTCCCCGACAACCACTTCGCGCTGCTCGTCGACGGTCGCCCCACCGCCCGCGGCCCCGCCACGGCGTGCGGCTCGGGCCCCGGCTGGGCCGCCTCCGCCCACACCCCACGTGACGCCGACGGCACCGAACTCCCGGGCATCCGCATCCTGTCCACCACCGCGGTCCACGGCCGCACCGAACTCCGCGCCCATCTGGTCACCGGCGCAGCTCCCGGCACCCCCGTACGCCAGACCGGCTGGGCCACCACCCCCGGCGGCCCCACCGCCCAACTCCATCCCGTCCACGGATTCGCCGGGCCACCCCGGGAAATCCCCACGGGCAGCAGCCCGTTCGGCCCCCGCACCCGCACCGCCGTCCTGGAGGGGACCGTCACCCGGGCCCCCCACGGCGCCCTGTTCCTCTCTCTGGCATCCCTCACCGGGGACCCCGACCCCGCCCCCGTCCACACCCAGGCCACCGCCACCGTCACGGACCACGCGGTCCACCTCACCTGGCACGCCGACGGCACCACCACCGTCCTCCCGCTCGCCCCGGGGAGCGAGCAGCCGCCGGGCCCCGGCGGCGGAGCCTGACAGACCGGCGCCGCCGCGGCCCCTCGACGGCCGGGTCCGAAGCCCCGCCGGGTCCGAAGCCCCGCCGGGCCCCGCCGGGCCCCGCGGGCTCGCGGGCTCACGGCACTAGCGCGGGCCGTACTTCCGCCCCGTGCGGGAGGTGAGTCCCCCCAGCACCCCACGGGGCGCCAGCTTCACGGCGCCCATGAGCGCCTTGTACCGCGGATCGGGAATGGACAGCGACTTCCCCCGCGTCAGATCCTTCATCGCCGCGCCCACCAACTTGTCCGCATCCAGCCACATCCAGTCGGGGATGCTCTCCGTCCCCATCCCGGCCCGCTGATGGAACTCGGTCCGGACGAACCCGGGACACAGCGCCATCAGCCGCACCCCGCTGCCCGCCAGATCCCGCGCCGCGCCCTGCGTGAACTGGACCACCCACGCCTTGCTCGCCCCATACGTCCCCCGCGGCACGAACGCCGCCACCGACGCCACATTGACCACCGCGCCCCGTCGCCGGTCACGCATCCCGCGCACCGCGGCCGAGGTCAGCCGGAGCACCGCCTCGCAGTGCACCTTCAGCATCGTCAGTTCGTCGGCCATCGGCACGTCGAGGTAGTCGCCCTTGTTGCCGAAGCCCGCGTTGTTCACCAGCACGTCCACCGGGTGCCGGGACTCTCCGAGCCGCGTCTCGACGGCCCCGATGCCCTCCTCGGTCGCCAGGTCGGCGACCAGCACCTCCGCCTCGATGCCGTGCCGGTCGTGCAGCTCGGTGGCCTGTTCGCGCAGCCGCTTCTCGTTGCGTGCCACCAGCACCAGGTTGTGGCCGTCGCTCGCGAGCCGTCGGGCGAACGCCGCCCCGATGCCCGCCGTCGCTCCCGTGATCAATGCAGTCGTCATACGGGCACGCTATCCGCCCCCGATGCGCCGCCCCCACCCCGGACGGATGCTCAATCGGCCACCCGCGCCGCCCGTTTCACCTGCTTCAGCGCCTTGGCCCGCGCCTCCGGATGCAGTGCCTCGCCCGCGTCCAGCAGCCGTGGCAGCAGCTCCGGCCGCGTCGTCAGCGCCCGGAACGTCAGGGCGACGGTCACCTCATGACCCGGCCGGTGCGCCACCCGCACCGCGTCCCCGGCGCGGATCTCGCCCGGTTCGAGCACCCGCAGATACGCGCCGGGCACCGCGGCCTGGGTGAAGCGCTTGATCCAGCCGTTCTCACCGAGCCACTCCTGGAACATCCGGCACGGAATGCGCGGCGAGGCCACCTCCAGCAGCAGCCGCGGCCCGACCCGCCAGCGTTCACCGATCAGGGCGCCGGTGACCTCGACGCCGGAGGTGGTGAGGTTCTCGCCGAAGGCGCCGTTGGCCAGGGTGCGGCCCAGCTCGCGCTCCCAGTCGTCCAGGTCCTCGCGGGCATAGGCGTAGACGGCCTGGTCGTCGCCGCCGTGATGGCGGACGTTGACGACCGCGTCCCCGGCGAGCCCGCTCCCGCCGACGCCCTTCGGCCCCGGGGCGTCGACCGCGACCGGGCCGTCGGCCGGCCGCTTGTCGATGCCGGTGGCGCCGGTGTGCGTGTGCGCCGACGGCCCGGGCCGTCCCACATTCACGGTCAGCAGCTGCATGTCGCGCTCCCTACGCCGCACCGTCCGTGGTCGACATCGTGACGCAAGGCCGTCCACGCGGCCACCGCGTCCCCCGTCGCCGCGACCCCGAACCGCCTGGCCGCACCCCAAAGACCGTGGCCGGTTTTTCGCACTCTCCCCAAGTCTCTCTTATGCTTGACTCATGATCGAGGCCCGCCATCTCCGCGTCCTGCGCGCCGTCGCCAGGACCGGCTCCTTCTCGGCCGCCGCCCGGGAACTCGGCTGCACCCAGCCCGCCGTCAGCCAGCAGATGAAGGCCCTGGAGCAGGCGGCCGGCACTCCCCTTCTGCTCCGTACGGGCCGTGAGACCCGGCTGACCCAGGCGGGCGACGCCCTGGTGCGGCACGCCGTCGGCATCCTGGCCGGGCTCACCGCCGCCGAGGAGGAGGTCGCGGCCATCGCGGGACTGCGGGCGGGGCGGGTGCGGCTGGTGTCGTTCCCGTCCGGGAGCTCGACGCTGGTCCCGAGTGCGCTGGCCAAGATGCGCGCCGCGCACCCCGGCACCCGGGTCTCCCTCGTCGAGGCCGAGCCGCCGCGCTCGATCGAGATGCTGCGCAACGGCGACTGCGAGATCGCGCTGGCCTTCCGATATCCGGAGGTGCGCGGCGCGGATCCGGCGGCCGGGGCGGAGTGGGACGACCTGGTCGTCCGGCCGATCCTCAAGGACCGGCTGATCGGGTTGGTGCCGGCCGGTCACCGGCTGGCCGGTGCCGAGGCGGCGGGCTTCGCCGAGCTGGCCGACGAACCGTGGATCGCGGGCTGCCCGCGCTGTCGCGGCCATCTCGTCGAGGTCTGCGAGTCGGCGGGCTTCACGCCCCGAATCGACTTCGCGACGGACGACTATCCGGCGGTGATCGGCCTGGTCGGCGCGGGCCTGGGGGTCGCCGCGCTGCCGGAGCTCACCTTGGCGTCGGTACGTCCCAAGGGGGCGGTGCGGGTGCGGATGGAGCCTGCCGTGCACCGGGAGATCGTCGCCCTCACGCTGCCGGATCTGGCGCGGGTGCCGGCGGTCGCGGCGATGCTCGATCAGCTGGTGGGCGCCGCGGGGGACGAGCGCTGACGCCGTGCGTGGGCCGACAGCGCGCAGGCGTGACGGCCACCGACGGGGCGTCGTACCGGGCCCGTCGGCTCATACAGGGGTGCCGGTTCTGTGCAGGAACGTTTCTCTGGACGTGCTCCGCCCCGGGTGATCAGGTACCGCCCATGCCTGCCCGGCCGGTCAGGGAGGTCGCGGGGATCAGCCGGTGACGGGCCCGGCCCATGAGCTCCTCGCGTTCGTCCTCGGTCAGTCCGCCCCAGACGCCGTAGGGCTCGCGGACCGCCAGAGCATGCGCCGCGCACTCGGCCCGTACCGGGCAGCGCATGCAGACCTCCTTCGCCGATGTCTCACGCGCGCTGCGGGCCGCTCCGCGCTCACCTTCGGGGTGGAAGAAGAGCGAACTGTCCACGCCGCGGCAGGCGGCGAGGAGCTGCCAGTCCCAGAGGTCTGCGTTCGGGCCCGGGAGGCGGGAGAAATCTGCCATTGCTTGTCCCCTCGAAGCGATGCTGATTCGGGCTCGGTGCTCAAGACCGTACATCTACTGTCTAAGTAGATGTAAATATGACTCATTGCGAATCTAGTCGCAGACTCCACGAAAATGGAAGCAAGAGAGCCAAATAGGGCATAGGGTGCACGCGCGGCTGCCGGTCGCACGGTGTGCCGTCTGCGTATCCGCCTCCTCACAGAGCGTGCTGAAGACGGTCATCGAAGCCGTAACTCTTTCGAGTGACCGTCGTTGAGTGTGCGGAGGCGATTGGCAGAGGTAGTCCTCGGGCAGGTGTCCGAGGGCCGTCAATCGCACAGGTGACGATACGTACCAGCCTGGAGGCTCAAGGTGACGCGCATCAGCTGCGGAGGGCGGTCATGACATCCGTCCTCGTCTGCGACGACTCCCCGCTTGCCCGAGAGGCGCTCCGACGGGCGGTTGCGACCGTGCCCGGCGTCGAGCGCGTGACGACCGCGGCCAACGGCGAGGAAGTCCTCCGCCGCTGGGGCGCCGATCGCTCGGACCTGATTCTGATGGACGTGCGGATGCCCGGACTCGGCGGTGTCGAGACCGTGCGCCGACTGCTGTCCGCCGACCCCGGCGCCCGGATCATCATGCTCACGGTGGCCGAGGACCTCGACGGTGTCGCGCTCGCGGTCGCCGCCGGTGCCCGCGGCTATCTGCACAAGGACGCCTCGCGCGCCGAACTGCGGGCGACGGTGACCCAGGCGCTGGCCGACCCGACGTGGCGGCTCGCCCCGCGCCGGCTGCGGTCCGCGGAGATGGGTGCCGCCCCGACGCTGACCGCCCGGGAGATCCAGGTGCTGGAGGGCATGAGTCACGGCCGCTCCAACGCGGAGATCGGGCGTGAGCTGTTTCTCTCCGAGGACACGGTCAAGACCCACGCCCGGCGCCTTTTCAAGAAACTCGGCGCCTCGGACCGCGCGCATGCGGTGGCGCTGGGTTTCCGCTGGGGACTGGTCCGTTAAGGCATTGTGACGTGCAGCGATGCGGGGGCGCGAAGATCCCCGCCCGCCCTGTGGCGGGCGGGGCGGCATGGTGCCCCGCAGCCCGCCGGCGTACGGCGGCGGCCCGTTTCGCGGCGCGGTGCCGCATCCTGGAGGTATGGAGTTCCTCGGGGACGGGTCGGTCGGGCACGAGGGGAGGGCGCAGGAGATGACAGCCGGCGCACCTGCCGCGCATAACGCTTCAGTGCACAAGTACGGCCCTGGTGCCGCGGACCGGGCGGCGTCAAGGCACCATGGACCGATGCGCGATGACGGGAATCAGGAGATCGGCGATCTCGTCGCACGCGCCGTCGAGGGTGATCAGCGGGCCACGCACGACCTTCTGGCCCATGTCCACCCCCTGGCCCTGCGCTACTGCCGTACCCGTCTGTCGCGGCTGCCGGGTGATGCCCGGCACTTCGTCGAGGACCTGGCACAGGAGGTCTGTGTCGCGGTGCTCTGCGCGCTGCCGCGCTACCGCGACACCGGCAAGCCCTTCGAGGCGTTCGTCTTCGCCATCGCCGGCCACAAGGTCGCCGATCTCCAGCGGGCCGCGATGCGGCATCCGGGCAGTACGGCCGTGCCGTCCGACGAGATGCCCGAGCAGCCGGACAACTCCCTGGGCCCCGAGGAGCGGGCGCTGCTGAGCAGCGACGCCGAGTGGGCCAAGAAGCTGCTGGCCAATCTGCCGGAGAACCAGCGTGAGCTGGTGCTGCTGCGGGTCGCCGTGGGCCTGACGGCCGAGGAGACCGGGCAGATGCTCGGGATGTCGCCCGGTGCGGTGCGCGTCGCCCAGCACCGGGCGCTGAGCAGGCTGCGGGCCCTCGCCGAGCAGTAGGGGTGCCCACTCGGCGCGACGCGTTGTCGCCGTAGAAACCCACAAGTGATGAGGCCCTCATCCGCCGTGGAATCTGCCACCTCTCCTGGCCGTTAGCATGGGAGTCCGCGCTGAGGCAAGAGCATTGGGGAAGGTGTCATGAGTGACAACGTCGACGGTATGCCCGCCAAATTCGCCATGCTCGGGCTGACATACGACGACGTCCTGCTGCTGCCCGGCGCATCGGAGGTGCTGCCGAACTCGGTGAGCACCGCCTCCCGGGTCTCGCGGAACGTCACGGTGAACATCCCGCTGCTGTCCGCCGCCATGGACAAGGTCACCGAGGCGCGGACGGCCATCGCCATGGCGCGTCAGGGCGGCGCCGGTGTGCTGCATCGGAACCTGTCCATCGAGGACCAGGCCAATCAGGTCGATCTGGTCAAGCGCTCCGAGTCCGGCATGGTCACCGACCCGATCACGGTCCGCCCGGACGCCACGCTCGCCGAGGCGGACGCGCTGTGTGCCAAGTTCCGTATCAGCGGTGTCCCGGTGACGGATGCGGCCGGCAAGCTGCTGGGCATCGTCACCAACCGCGACATGGCCTTCGAGATGGACCGCGGCCGTCAGGTCCGCGAGGTCATGACGCCGATGCCGCTGGTCACCGGCAAGGTCGGGATCTCCGGCGAGGACGCCATCGAGCTGCTGCGCCGCCACAAGATCGAGAAGCTGCCGCTGGTCGACGACGCGGGCGTGCTCAAGGGCCTGATCACCGTCAAGGACTTCGTCAAGGCGGAGAAGTACCCGAACGCCGCCAAGGACGCCGAGGGCCGGCTGGTCGTCGGTGCCGCGGTGGGTGTCGGCGACGCGGCGTACGACCGGGCGCAGGCGCTGGTCGAGGCCGGGGCGGACTTCCTCGTCATCGACAGCGCGCACGGCCACAGCCGCGGCATCCTCGACATGATCGCCAAGGTCAAGTCCAACGTCACCGTCGACGTGGTCGGCGGCAACGTCGCCACCCGCGACGGCGCGCAGGCGCTGATCGACGCGGGTGTGGACGGCATCAAGGTCGGTGTCGGCCCCGGCTCCATCTGCACCACGCGGGTCGTCGCCGGTGTCGGCGTGCCGCAGGTCACCGCGATCTACGAGGCCGCGCAGGCCGCGCACGCCGCGGGCGTACCGCTGATCGGCGACGGCGGACTGCAGTTCTCCGGCGACATCGCCAAGGCCATCGCGGCCGGTGCGGACACCGTCATGCTGGGCTCGCTGCTGGCCGGCTGCGAGGAGTCGCCGGGCGAGATGGTCTTCATCAACGGCAAGCAGTTCAAGTCGTACCGGGGCATGGGCTCGCTGGGTGCGATGCAGTCCCGCGGCCAGGCGCGTTCCTTCTCCAAGGACCGCTACTTCCAGGACAACGTCCTCTCCGAGGACAAGCTGGTCCCCGAGGGCATCGAGGGCCAGGTTCCCTACCGCGGCCCGCTGGCCTCGGTCGCGCACCAGCTCATCGGCGGCCTGCGCGCTTCCATGGGGTACGTCGGCTCGGCCGACATCCCCGAGCTCAAGGAGAAGGGCCGGTTCGTCCGGATCACCTCGGCGGGTCTGAAGGAGAGCCACCCGCACGACGTGCAGATGATCACCGAGGCGCCGAACTACGCGCGCGGCTGAGAGCGGCAAACGGGGGTTCTGACGGGACCCGCGACCGGGAGGTCGCGGGTCCCGTCGTGTCGGGGATACTGGGGGCGTAATCCGTATGGAAGGGCCTGACAGTGACTGAGATCGAGATCGGACGCGGCAAGCGCGGCCGCCGGGCGTATGCCTTCGACGACATTGCCGTCGTACCGAGTCGCCGCACCCGCGACCCGAAGGAGGTCTCGATCGCCTGGCAGATCGACGCCTACCGTTTCGAGCTGCCGTTCCTGGCGGCTCCGATGGACTCCGTGGTCTCCCCGCAGACCGCGATCCGCATCGGCGAGCTGGGCGGCCTGGGCGTCCTCAACCTCGAGGGTCTGTGGACCCGTTACGAGGACCCGGAGCCGCTGCTCGCGGAGATCGCGGAGCTGGACGGCGCCGCGGCCACCAAGCGGCTGCAGGAGATCTACGCCGCGCCGATCAAGGAAGAGCTGATCGGGCAGCGCATCAAGGAGGTGCGCGACTCGGGTGTCGTCACCGCCGCCGCGCTTTCGCCGCAGCGGACCGCGCAGTTCTCCAAGGCGGTCGTGGACGCGGGCGTGGACATCTTCGTGATCCGCGGGACGACGGTCTCGGCGGAGCACGTCTCCTCCGCCGCCGAGCCGCTGAACCTCAAGCAGTTCATCTACGAACTGGACGTTCCGGTCATCGTCGGCGGCTGCGCCACCTACACCGCCGCGCTGCACCTGATGCGTACCGGCGCGGCCGGCGTGCTGGTCGGCTTCGGCGGCGGCGCCGCGCACACCACCCGCAACGTCCTCGGCATCCAGGTGCCGATGGCGACCGCGGTGGCCGATGTCGCGGCCGCGCGCCGGGACTACATGGACGAGTCCGGCGGTCGGTACGTCCACGTCATCGCGGACGGCGGCGTGGGCTGGTCCGGCGACCTGCCGAAGGCGATCGCGTGCGGCGCGGACGCGGTGATGATGGGCTCCCCGCTCGCCCGCGCGACGGACGCGCCGGGCCGCGGTCACCACTGGGGCATGGAGGCCGTCCACGAGGACGTGCCGCGCGGCAAGCGGATGGACCTCGGTGCGGTCGGTACGACCGAGGAGATCCTGTGCGGTCCCTCGAACACGCCGGACGGCTCGATGAACTTCTTCGGTGCGCTGCGCCGGGCGATGGCCACCACCGGGTACTCCGAACTGAAGGAGTTCCAGCGGGTGGAGGTCACGGTCGCGCCCTCGCAGCACGACAACCGCTGATCCACGAAGTCCCGAAGGGCCCGGACCGCAGCTGCGGTCCGGGCCCTTCGGCGTGCGGGTGCGGTCAGCCGGCCGTCTTCTTGGTGGTGCTGAAGCCGCCGACGGCGGCCAGGACGTAGAAGAGCGCGTCGATCGGCCCGAGGTATTCCTTCCAGAGGGTGTTGACCACGTCGATGTGCTGGAAGACGACCGTGCCGAGGGAGGCGTGCGCGACGTCGGAGAAGATGAGGGCCATGCCGAAGAGTTGGCCGAGGTAGAAGGCGACCAGGCCGAGGACCGCGGAGATCACCGGCAGGGCGGCGTTGCGGCCGCCGAGCTTGCCGACGGTGGCGCCGACCAGCGCGCCGACGATCAGGCCCGCATAGCCGATCGAGGCGCCGTCGGTGGCCTTGAGGATCGCGCCGTAGACGCCCGCCACCACCAGGGCGACGACGATGCCGGCGACGACGGCGAGTCCCGCGTTTCCGGTCCGGGCCGGCGCCGGGACGCCCGGGGCGGGAGCGCCGAACTGCGGCTGCGGGGCATCGAACTGGGGCTGCTGCGGCTGCTGAGGTGAAGGCGGCATGGACTGGCTCATAGTGGTCCCCCGAGGAAGAAAAGCGTGGATGAGGGGCCAAAGTAACAGCGTGACCTGGCATGTTCACAGCGGCTTTATGGACCGTGACCTGTTCGATGCCTTCGATGCCTTCGATGCCTTCGGTGCCGCCCGGGTCACAACCGGTGGGCGGCCCCCGTGGGGGTGGCGCCGCGGGTGTCCAGGAGGAGCTGCGCCTTCACGGACAGGCCCTGGAGGTCGTAGGTGCGGTGCGGCTGGAGCAGCACCGTCAGGTCGGCGGCGGCCGCGGCCTCGTAGAGGGAGTCCGCGCGGGGAACGGGGCGGTCGAGGACGTTCCACTGGGGGACGTAGGGGTCGTGGTAGGTCAGGTTCGCGCCCAGTTCCATCAGGCGGGAGGCGATCTCGCGGGCCGGGGCCGCCTCCTGGTCGCCGATGTCCGGTTTGTAGGTGACGCCCAGGAGCAGGATGCGGGCGCCGCGGGCGGACTTGCCGTGCTCGTTGAGGAGGGTGGCGCAGCGCTGGATGACGTAGCGCGGCATACGGCCGTTGACCTCCTGGGCGAGTTCGACCATGCGGAGCGGGTAGCCCAGCGAACGACCTTTGTAGGAAAGGTAGTTGGGGTCGATGGGGGCGGCGTGGCCGCCGACCCCGGGGCCCGGGCGGAAGGTCTGGAAGCCGAACGGCTTGGTCTCGGCGCAGCGGATGACGTCCCACAGGTCGACGCCGATGTCGTGGCAGAAGACCGCCATCTCGTTCATCAGGGCGATGTTGATGTGGCGGTAGTTGGTCTCCAGCACCTTGCTGGTCTCCGCCTCGCGGGGGCCGCGGGCGCGGACGACCTTGTCGGCGATCCGGCCGTAGAACGCCGCCGCGGCCTCCGTGCAGGCGGGGGTGAGGCCGCCGATGACCTTGGGGATGTTGCGGTAGCGGTGGGTGCGGTTGCCGGGGTCGTGGCGGCTGGGGGAGCAGGCGAGGTGGAAGTCGCGTCCCGCGGTCAGTCCGGAGCCCTCTTCGAGGAGCGGGCGCAGGAATTCCTCGGTGGTGCCCGGGTAGGCGGTCGATTCGAGGATGACGGTGGTGTGCGGGCGCAGCCGCGGGGCGAGTGCCCGTGCCGCGTCGGCGATGCCGCTCAGGTCCAGGGCGCGGTCCTCGCCGAGCGGGGTGGCCGCGCAGATCACGGCCGTGCGGACCTTGCCGAGGGCGGCGGGGTCGGCGGTGGTGCGGAAGCCCGCCGCGAGCAGGCGGCGGATCTCGGTCGCGGACAGCGGCCCGTCGGCGCCGGAGGGGACGGCGGCGTGCGGGTCGGGGTCGTAGCCGATGGTGCTGATACCGGCGGCGGTGGCGGCCTGCGCGAGAGGGAGGCCGATGTGACCGAGTCCGATGACGGCCAGGTCTGCGGGCATGGCTGCTGCCGTCCTTCCCGAGTGATTCCGGATGGCGCATAAATAGACTAAGCGGACATTTGATCCAGAATAGGGATTGATGGATCAAGAGGGCGGGGGTGTTGCCGAAGCGGGGAGAGCGGGGATACCGGCATGTAGCGCGGTCAGAAACCACGGATCGTTGGCGTGGCACCGATCACAGCGGGAGGCACTGGTGAAGACAGCGACACTGGGACCGGCGCAGCGTGCCGAGGCGCTCGCTCGAATGGCGGAGCAGGAGCTGGACATTCTGGTGGTCGGCAGCGGCGTCGTCGGCGCCGGTACGGCACTGGACGCGGCGACGCGCGGACTGGCCACCGGCCTGGTCGAGGCGCGCGACTGGGCCTCGGGCACGTCGAGCCGGTCGAGCAAGCTCATCCACGGCGGTCTGCGCTATCTGGAGATGCTGGACTTCGCGCTGGTGCGGGAGGCGCTCAAGGAGCGTGGCCTGCTGCTGGAGCGCCTGGCGCCGCATCTGGTCAAGCCCGTGCCGTTCCTCTACCCCCTCCAGCACAAGGGGTGGGAGCGCTGGTACGCGGGCTCCGGCGTGGCGCTCTACGACGCGATGTCCCTCTCCTCGGGCCATGGCCGCGGGCTGCCCGTGCACCGCCATCTCTCGCACCGGCGGGCCCTGCGGGTGGCGCCCTGCCTGAAGAAGGACGCGCTGGTCGGCGCGCTGCAGTACTACGACGCCCAGATGGACGACGCGCGCTATGTGGCGACGATGGTGCGCACCGCCGCGGCCTACGGCGCCCAGGTCGCCAACCGGGCGCGGGTGGTGGGATTCCTCCGCGAGGGCGAGCGGGTGGTCGGCGCGCGAGTGCAGGACGTCGAGGCGGGCGGCGAGTACGCCGTCCGGGCCCGGCAGGTCGTCAACGCGACCGGGGTGTGGACCGATGACACCCAGGCGATGATCGGCGAGCGCGGACAGTTCCACGTCCGCGCCTCGAAGGGTATTCACCTGGTGGTCCCCAAGGACCGGATCCATTCGACGACGGGGCTCATCCTCCGTACGGAGAAGAGCGTGCTGTTCGTCATCCCGTGGGGGAGGCACTGGATCATCGGGACGACGGACACCGACTGGGACCTGGACAAGACCCACCCGGCGGCCTCCAGCGCCGATATCGACTATCTGCTGGAGCATGTGAACTCCGTCCTCGCCATACCGCTGACCAGGGACGACGTGGAAGGCGTATACGCCGGCCTGCGGCCTTTGCTGGCCGGGGAGTCGGACGCCACCAGCAAGCTGTCGCGCGAGCACACCGTCGCGCATCCGGTGCCGGGGTTGGTCGTGGTGGCCGGCGGCAAGTACACGACGTACCGGGTGATGGCCAAGGACGCCGTGGACGAGGCGGTGCACGGGCTGGACCAGCGGGTCGCGGAGTGTGTGACGGAGGACGTGCCGCTGGTCGGCGCCGAGGGCTACAAGGCGCTGTGGAACGCGCGGGCCCGGATCGCGGCGCGCACCGGCCTGCACGTCGCCCGGATCGAGCACCTCCTCAACCGCTACGGCGCGCTCGCCGAGGAGCTGCTGGAGCTCGTGGTGGCCGACCCCTCACTGGGCGCACCGCTCGGCGGCGCGGACGACTACCTGCGCGCCGAGGCGGTCTACGCCTGTACCCACGAGGGCGCGCGGCATCTCGATGACGTCCTGACACGCCGCACCCGCATCTCCATCGAGACCTTCGACCGCGGCACCCGCAGCGCCCGTGAGGTGGCCGAGCTGATGGCGCCCGCGCTCGGCTGGGACAGCGCCCAGATCGAGAAGGAGATCACGCACTACGAGAAGCGGGTCGAGGCGGAGCGCGAATCGCAGCGGCAGCCGGACGATCTGACGGCCGATGCGGCCCGGCTGGGCGCGCCGGACATCGTGCCGCTGTAGCCCGTCGCCGGGCACTGTCCGCACCGTGCCGTCCCGCCCCCGCGGGTGACGGGCGGCACGGGACGGGCGCCGCCCCGTGCCGCCCGCCCGGGGCAGAACTCCGCCGCCAGCAGGGCCGCCCCGTCCGCCGGTTCGGCCAGCGCGTCGGTGTTCACCCGGTAGCTGAGGAGGTGCCGCCCGTCGGCGGTGCCCGCGGTCTCGACGTACGAGCCGTTGATGTCGCCGCTGTGGCCCCAGACCGTGACGCCGCAGGGCAGCTCGGTCGCGTACAGGCCGAGGCCGTAGGCGCCGTCGGTGGCCTTCTCGTCGCGCAGCTGGGCCATCTGGCGCGGTGCCAGGAACTCGCCGCTGAGCAGCGCGGAGAAGAAGCGGTTGAGGTCGCCGAGCGTGCTGACCATCTCGCCCGCGGCCCCGGCCAGGCTCGGGTCCAGGGAGGTGGCGTCCACCCGCCGGCCGCCGATCTGCGCATACGCGCGGCCGTGCGGCTTCGGCAGCACCGGGTCCGTGCCGGGGAAGGAGGTGTGGTCCAGCCCCGCGGGGACGAGGAGGCGCCGGCGGATCTCCGTGGCGTACGAGTGGCCGGTCACCCCCTGGATGATCAGGCCGAGGACCAGGTAGTTGGTGTTGGCGTAGGCGTAGCGGGTGCCCGGCGCGGCCACCGGGCGGTGGTCGAGGGCGATCCGCAGCAGCTGGCCGGCGGGGTGGGTGTCGTAGCGGTGCGTACCGAAGCCCCCGCCGGTCAGCTGCTCGGCCAGCCGCGGGTCGTCGGTGTAGTTGAACAAACCACTCGTATGGTCGAGCAGCTGGCGGACGGTCACCTTCCGCAGATCGCCCCCGCCGGCCGTCCCCTTGGCCGGGACGCCCGCCGGGAGGTGGGCGGCGGCGGTGTCGTGCAGCGTCAGTTTGTGCTCGGCGACGAGTTGCAGGATCACCGTGGCGACCAGAGGCTTGGTGAGGCTGCCGGCCCGGAAGTGGTCGGACCGGTCCATCCTGCGGCCGGTGCGCAGATCGGCGACGCCGGCCGTGGAGAAGCGCGAGCCCCAGAACCGGCCCTCGCGCGTGGTCAGGGAGGCGGCGCCCGGTGCCCCGTGGTCCACCAGGCGGTGCAGCGCCGGAACGGTCGTGGCGGGCGGGCGGCTGACCTCCGCGGACGGGACGGGGACGGAGTGCGTCAGACCACTACAGGCAGTCAGGACCACGGTGGTCAGCGCGAGCAGGGCGGCCAGTGCGGCTCGGTGGGGCGAGCGCATCGTCATCGGTACTCCCGTTCGTCGGTGCCATCATGACGGGTGAGCGGTGTCCTCCCGGAACGACCCGGGCCTTCCCCACGGCCGTGGATGAGGGAGAATGAAGGCTCCGCCAGGGTGGGTTGTCCGAGTTGGGTCAGTTTGGCGATCAACATGGGTTTCGACATGGGGTCGCGGTGCCAACTCGGCTGGATTGCAGAGGGGTTTCCGTGGGCGACGAGGTCGAGATGGACGGCAAGGAGGGCAGGCTGCTCGCCGGCCGGTACCGGCTCGCCGATGTTCTCGGCCGGGGTGGCATGGGCACCGTCTGGCGGGCACGCGACGAGGTCCTGGGCCGGACGGTCGCAGTCAAGGAACTGCGCTTCCCCGGCGGGGTCGAGGAGGACGAGAAGCGCCGTCTGATCACCCGTACGCTGCGCGAGGCCAAGGCGATCGCCCGGATCCGCAACAACGGCGCGGTGACCGTCTACGACGTGGTGGACGAGGACGACCGGCCGTGGATCGTGATGGAGCTGGTCGAGGGCCGCTCGTTGGCCGAGGTGGTGCGCGACGACGGCGCGCTCACCCCGCACCGCGCCGCCGAGGTCGGCCTCGCCGTCCTGGACGTGCTGCGCGCCGCGCACAAGGAAGGCATCCTGCACCGCGACGTGAAGCCGTCCAACGTCCTGATGTCCGACGACGGCCGGGTCGTGCTCACCGACTTCGGCATCGCCCAGGTCGAGGGCGACCCCTCCGTCACCTCTACCGGCATGCTCGTCGGCGCCCCCTCCTACATCTCCCCCGAGCGCGCCCGCGGCCAGAAGCCGGGCCCGCCGGCCGACATGTGGTCGCTGGGCGGCCTGCTGTACGCCTGCGTCGAGGGCCACCCGCCCTATGACAAGGGTTCGGCGATCGCCACCCTCACCGCGGTGATGACCGAGCCGATCGAACCGCCCAAGAGCGCCGGCGTCCTGGAAGACGTCATCTACGGCCTGCTGGTGAAGGACCCGGCGGCCCGGCTGGACGACGCCGGCGCGCGGGCGCTGCTGCGCGAGGCCGTCAACGGCCCCAAGGAGCCCGAGCCCCCGATGGACGCGACGCGGGCGATGACGCTGCCCACGGTGCCCGCGGAGCGGGAGTCCGCCGCGGCCAAGGCCGCGCCGAAGCCGAAGCCGAAGGCGGAGCCCAGGACCAAGGCCGCGCCCAAGCCCAAGGAGGCGCGGAAGGCGAAGGCGAGGCCCGAGTCCGGGGCCCGCAGCGCCGCGGTGGGTGCCGGTGCCGCCGGCAGGGCCGCCGCCGCGTCCGCCCCGGCCGCCTCCGCGCCCGCCGCCTCCACCGCCGCGAAGAGCGCGCCGAAGAAGACCGGCCGCGCCGCGGAGCCGGCCGGATCCGCCGACACCTCCGCCGACGGCGCCGCCGGGCGCCCGGACTCCGCCGCAGCCGAGGCCGCGCCGACCACCGATCGCCCCGCGGCCCGCCCCGGCTTCGACGCCGACGCCGCCAAGGAGCGGATGCGCGCGGCCCTGCAGTCGGTACGCAACGCGGCCGCGGCCCGCAGCGAGTCCAGACCCGGCGACGGGAGCCGGCCCGTCCCCCGGGCCTCGGTGACCGATGTCGTACCCCGCCGCACGCTGATCATCGCCGCCGTGGTCGTGGCACTCCTGGTACTGGGCACGATCCTGGCCCTGGCGCTCAGCGGCGGGGACGACGCGAACAGCGCCTCGGGCAAGAAGGACGGCAAGGCCGTCACCGGGCACGCCAAGCCGTCGAAGGACGGCAAGAAGACGCCGGAGCAGGACGCCGCGAGCAAGTCGGGCGACGAGCAGACCGGCCCGTCGGGCGACGGGTCGCCGGGCTCCGGCTCCGCCGACGACAAGGGCGACGACCAGGGCGGCAAGGGCGGCAAGGGCGGTAAGGGCGACAAGGCGCTGCCGGACGGCTTCGCGCCGGTCTCCAACGGCCGGTTCCACTTCACCGCGGCGATGCCCGCGGGCTTCAAGCAGACCGCCACGGCGGGGCAGGGCTCCGGCGCCATATACAGCGCCTCGGGCGGGTTCCCGCGCATCCAGATCGACTACAACGCCAAGCCCGGCACCGACGCGGCGGCCTCCTGGCGCGAGCTGGAGCCGGCCGTGGCCCGCTCCACCCCCGGCTACCACCTCATCGGCATCAAGTCCGTCAAGTGGCGGGACTATCCGACGGTCGCCGACTGGTCGTTCACCCGTCAGCAGAGCGGTGAGAAGGTACGGGTCCTCGACCGCGGCTTCAAGGCCGACGACAAGCACGGCTTCGCGATCATGATCACGTGCAAGGCCGACGCCTGGTCGGACGAGGAGTGCCGGCAGCTGCGCGAGACGGCGTTCCGCACTTTCGCGGTGAAGGACTGACGCGCGCGGAGCCGGGGCGCCGGTTCCGGGGCCGGTTCCGGGGCCGGCGCGCCGAACGGCCGGTGCGGTGAACGACTGACGCGGCGCGGTCCGGTGTCGGTCCCGGCACGTATCGTGAGAGCGAGCAGTCCGTACGCGTGAACGCCGTACGGCTGAGCGCTGTTGGGGAGGCGTCGTGGACGAGTACGCGGGAAGGGTGCTCGCCGAGCGATACCGCCTGCCGCTGCGGCCCGCGGGCGACGAGGACTTCGCCGAGACCCGCGCGTTCGACACCTACAGCGGGCAGGAGGTGCTGCTCCGTCAGGTGCCGCTGCCGGAGGTCGTCGAGGCGGAGGTCGTCGGTGACCCCGGCTTCTCCGGTGCCGCGCCCGGGGCCGCGGGCGCGCGGACGGCCGACCGCAGCCCGCGCGATCCGGCCGTACGCCGCGCCCTGGACGCCGTCACGGCGGCCGCGCAGGTGCCCGACCACCCGCTGCTGGACCAGGTCTTCGACGCCTTCGCCCAGGACGGCAGCCTGTGGATCGCCGGCGAGCTCATCCCCGCCCGTCCGCTGTCCGCGCTCCTCGCCGAGGAGCCGCTCGACCCGTACCGCGCCGCGGAGATCGCCGCCGACGTCCTCACCGCCCTGCGCGCCCTCCATGCGCACGGCCGGCTGCACCGCAACATCACCGCCCGCACGGTCCTGGTCTGCGACGACGGCCGGGCGATCCTGAGCGGCCTGGCGGTCGGCGCGGCGCAGGAGGCGCTGTGCGGCTACGAAGCGGCGCCGCGGGAGACGGCGCCGCAGGACGGCACGACGAAGGACGGCACGCCGCAGGACGGCACGACGAAGGACGGCACGACGAAGGACGGCACGCCGCAGGACGGCACGACGAAGGACGGCACGACGAAGGACGCGGCGCCGGCCTCCCGCCGCGAGCCGGCCGGAGCCGCCGGGAGCACTCACGAAGCCGTCGCCCGGGCGGCGTTCGACCCGTACAGCGATCACCTCGACCCGGGGGAACTGCCCGCGCCACGGCGCGAGTCGGCTCCGGAGGACGGCAAGGTCCTGCTCGTCAAGGCCCCGCACGCGTCCTCGTACGGACGCCCGACCGCCGGGTTGGCCGCGGAGCGGGCGTGGCAGGCGCGCCTCCAGACCGTCGGCCCGGTCACCGAACGCTGGGCTCCGGAGCAGGCCGAACCGCCGCAGGAGAGCGGTGGGGCGACCGCCGTGCCGGGTCCCGCCACGGATCTCTGGGCGGTCGGCGCGCTGCTCTTCCGTACCGTCCAGGGCCACCCCCCGTTTCCCGAGGAGAATTCCGCCGAGCTGGCGGAGCTGGTCCGCTCGCAGCCGCCCGCCGAGGCCGGGGAGTGCGGCGAGGAGCTGAGCAGCCTCGTCGCCTCGCTGCTCCGCCGGGACCCCGCCGGGCGGCCGGACGCCGAGGAGGTGCGCGGCCGGCTGCGCGAGCTGATCCGCACGGCGCCGGAACCGGACATCGGCCGCCGGCTGGTGACGGTCCCGGCGCTGGGGCAGGGCACCGACGGCCGTCGGCTGCCGATCGTGCGGCGCCGCGGTGAGCTGGTCCGCAAGGGGCGGCACAAGAAGCAGCGGGCGCGTGGGGGGCGGCAGTCGCGCCCGGTGCCGCCCGCGGCCGCCGCGTCGCCCGCCGCCGCGCCGGCGTCGCCGGTGGTCCCCGTGCCCCGCCCGCCCCGCCCGCCGAAGCAGCCGAAGCCACTCCATCAGCCCCGTTCCGCCAAGCCGCCCAGGCCCGCCAGGGCCGCCACCGGTGCCGGCCCGTCGGCCGCCGAGCAGCCGCACGACGAACAGCAGCTGCTCGTCCAGGTCGGTCTCGACACGGCACCGCGGCCGGCCCGCGACCGGGACGCCGAGCGGGCACCGGGCGGGCGCGGCCCGCGGCATCTGGGCCGGCTGCTGCTGGCTCTGGTGCTGCTGCTGCTCGTGGGCGCGGTCGTCTACGCCATGGTGTTCATGCCGAAGTCCGGTGCCGAGGCCGGGGCGGGCGGCGCCGAGGGCACGGGCGTGGCGGGCGCGGCATCCGGCGGCAGTCCGGCCCCCACCGAGGGCCGGGACGGCGGTCCGGGGCAGAGCGGGGAACAGGGCGGCGGCCAGGCGCCGCAGCCCACCGAGCCCGCGCACCTCGCCAAGGGCTTCCGGCTCCTGCGCGACCCCGAGGGCTTCCAGGTCGCCGTCCACCAGGGCTGGCAGCGGCGCGGCCGAAACGACCGCGGCCAGGTCCGTTACGTCGACGGCGACTACGAGCTCCTGATCGTGCCCGGCCGCGACACCACCGCCCACTTCGGCACGGACCCGATGGCCTATCAGCAGGACAAGGAGGGCGAGTTGGCCCCGTACCGCGGCTCCGGCTGGTCCTCGGCGTCCGGTCTGCGGCGGATCGACGTCGGGAAGACGGCGATGGCCGAGGGCACGTTCACCTGGAAGGACAGCAGCGGACGCCAGGTGTATGTGCGCAACCTCGCGATGATCCACAACGGCCGCTACCACCTGGTCCTGGTCATCGGCCCCGACACCGGCCGCCGCACGGTGGACACGCTGTACGCGCAGGCGACGAGCACGTACAGCCCCCGGTGACGGAGGACGTCCCGGCCGGACGGTTCGGTCCGGAGTCCCGCCCGGCCCGCGGGCCCACGGGGAGCGCATCCGCACTCCCCCCTCCGGCGGACGACGGGACGTCAGGCGCACTCACCTAGGCGCTCAACTCCCGCTCCAGCGGCGTCCGGAAGCGCGGTGTGACGCGCACGTCGCCCACCCACCGTGCCAGCCGCGCCGCTTCGGTCTCCACCGCCGAGGCGGCCTCGCCGCCGCCGTCGTCCGTCAGCAGCCGCCACACGACCTCGCCGTCCGCGCGCTGGGCCCAGCCGCCGATGATCCGGCCGTTCCACCACACCGTCGGCCCGACGTTGCCGCTGCGGTCGAAGAGCGGGGGTACGTGGTCCGGATCGAGGTACCAGTCGCGGGACTTCCAGCCCATGGCCGTGGGGTCGAGGGCGGGGAGGAGGGCGGCCCAGGGTTCGGGGGCGGGGGCCGGGCCGAGGTCGTCGGGCAGTGCCAGTGCACTCACGCCGTCGTCCAGGGTCACCTCGACGGCATCGGTGGCGGCCACCGCCCGCCGGGTGTCGGTCAGTGTCCAGCCCGTCCACCACTTGAGGTCCGCGACGGTGGCCGGGCCGTACGCGGCGAGCCAGCGGCGGGCGAGGGCGGCGCGTGCCTCGGCGGCCGGCGGCGCGGGCAGGTCGGCGAACGCGGTGCCGGGTGTCCAACGGTAGGAGCTGCTGGTCCAGCTGCCCCGCGGCCGGCCGCGGCGGATCCTTCCCTCGGCGGCCAGTACGCGCAGGATCCGGCTGGAGACGGCGACCGTGGCCTCGTACGACTTGCCGGGCGAGACCACGATCGTGTCGCGCAGGGCGGGCACGTCGGCGGCGAGTTCGGCGGCCGTCGCCTCGCCTCGCGCGGCCAGTGCGGCGAGTGTCTTCGCCTCCACCTCGGCCAGCCGCCGCTCGTCCCACCCCGGGGCGCCCTCGGTGATCCACTTGACCATGCCGGCCCGCTCCCTGGCTGCGATCGCCCGGCCCGTGGAGGAGGCGACGACCGGCGTGAGCTCGGCGCCGACCGCGAAGAGCGTGCGCCGCATGCACAGCAGCCGGACCAGCGAGCGATCGTCGTAGAGTGCCCGCTCCACATCCGCCGGGCCGGGTGCGGCCAGCCGGGCGCAGGCCGCCAGATGGACGGTGGCCGGGTCGCTGGCATGCAGTCCCACGAGCGCGTCGGCGACCTCTTCGGTGCGGGCCGCCCGACGGGCGGTCGCCAGCAGATGGCGCCGCCCGAGGCGGGCCCGGCGTCCGGCGGTGTCGATGTGGGGGCGGGTGCGGTTCATGGGGGCGACCGTACGGGGCGAGGAGGACAGGGGGTGTCCTACACGCTGGGCTCCCCGGTGCCCCCGAAGCGTTCTCGCAGCTCCTGTTTGAGGACCTTGCGCAGGGTCGCTCCCCGTGGCAGCGCCGCCAGGACCTCCAGCCGCTCCGGGATCTTGTGCGGCGCCAGCCCTTGCGCACGCAGGTGCGCGACGATGTCGGGGAGCGTCAACTCCCTTGTGTTGGCGTGTTGTTCGATCACCGCGCAGACCCGCTCGCCGCGCCTGGGATCCGGCAGTCCGATGACCGCCGCGTCGGCGACGTCCGGATGCCGATGGAGCAGTTCCTCGATCTCCTGGGCGGAGATGTTCTCGCCCTTGCGGATGATGATGTCCTTGAGGCGGCCGGTGATGACGAGGTGGCCGGTGGGGGTGAGGCGGCCGAGGTCGCCGGTGGGGAGAAAGCCGTCGGCGTCGAAGGGGGCGGGCTCGTCCAGGTAGCCGCGGCAGACGGCGGGGCCGCGCAGTCGTATCTCCCCGCTTCCGGGCGCGATCCGGATCTCCATCCCGGCGGGCGGCCGGCCGTCGGTGGCGGCGAGGTGTCCGGGGTGGTCGTCGGGGTCGCCCATGGTCACCATCGGGGCCTCGGTCATGGCGTAGCCATGGGTGAGCTGACAGCCCAGCTCGGCGGTGACCTCGTGGTACAGCGAGGGGGGTTTGGGCGCGCCGCCGCCGGCCAGCAGGCGCAGGTCGGGCAGGAGACGGCGGCCGGGCGGCAGGGTGCGCTGCTCCGCGAGGAAGAGGGCGTAGAAGGCGGTGGACCCGCCCGCGACGGTGACGCGGTGGCGGCGGTAGGCGGCCAGCGACGCCGGTAGCGCGAAGTGTTCCAGCAGGACGGCGGGGATGCCGTGCCGCAGGAGCATGACGGTGTAGTCGGGCCCGGCGACATGGGCGTAGGGGAAGGCCATCGAGCCGATGTCGGACGGGCCCAGGCGCAGCGCGTCGGCCAGGCAGCGGCCGGCGGTCAGCAGGCTGCGGTCGGTGTGCAGGACGCCCTTGGGGGCGGCGGTGGTGCCGGACGTCCAGTAGATCCAGCGGACCTCGTCGGGGTCGGCGGGCGGTGGCGGCAGGACGTCGGGGTCCCCGTCCGGGAGGGTTCCGCACGTCGCGTCGTACGCCTCGACGACGGTGAGCGGTCCGGGCAGTGCGGCGGCCAGGCGGTGGGCCATCGCGGTGTGGTCGAAGCCGCGCCAGGTGCCGGGGGTGACGAGGAAGGCGGCGCGGGTGCGGCGCAGCACCTGGCCGACCTCGTGGTCGCGGTAGAGCGGGACGACCGGGCTCTGGACGGCGCCGATCCGGGTCAGCGCGAGGCTGACCAGCACCGTCTCGATGCGGGTCGGCAGCTGCCAGACGACCCGGCTGCCGGGGCGTACGCCCCGTTCGTACAGGCCGGCGGCGACCCGCTCGGCCCGCCGGTGCAGCGCCCCGAAGGTGATCCGCCGCTCGTGCCGGGCGGACTCGGCGCCCTGGACGAGGGCGGGTGCGTCGGGGGTGCGGGCGGCACGCCAGGCGACCAGGTCCCAGAAGGTGGCGCCGGTCGGCAGGGACATCTGCGCAGACCTCCTGGGGGACAGCATGAATTGACGGAGTGTCAGGTTTCTTGGGTGAGGTTAGAGGTCGGCGTCTTGTCGGTCCAGAGTGCGCCGGGCTAGCCTATTTCTGACGGAGCATCAGGTGCGCCATCGGATACGCCGGTGCGCGCCGGCCGGCACCAGGGCGAGGGGAAACGATGGGCAACCCGGCAGGGCCACCGCGCATCATCGGCATCGACGGCCAGGTGAGCGAACCCGCAAGCCGCTTCGCGACCCGGCTGCCGCTCGGCCTCGACCTCGCACGCGGCCCCGAACGCGGCCCCGAACGCGGCCCCGAACGCGGCCTCGGCCACGCGTAGCCGCCGCCCCATGGACCTCACGTACACGGCGGAAGAGGAAGAGTTCCGGGCGCGGCTCCGCGCCTGGCTCGGCGAGGTGCTGCCCAAGGTCCCGGCCCGACCCGCCCCGGCAGACTGGCCCGGGCGGCGGGCCCACGACGCCGCCTGGCAGCGGATGCTGTACGACGCCGGATACGCCGGACTGCACTGGCCCCGCGACGCCGGCGGGCAGGGCGCCACCCCCACCCAGCACCTGATCTTCCTGGAGGAGACGGAACTGGCCGGTGCGCCCTATGTCGGCGCGGGCTTCGTCGGGCTGCTGCACGCCGGCCCGACCATCGCCGCCGAGGGCACCGCCGGGCAGCGCGCCCGCTGGCTGCCGCCGATCCTGCGCGGCGACGAGATCTGGTGCCAGGGCTTCAGCGAACCGGACGCCGGCTCGGACCTCGCCGCGCTGCGCACGAAGGCGGTACGGGACGGCGACACCTATGTCGTCACCGGCTCCAAGATCTGGACCTCGCACGCCGAGGTCGCCGACTGGTGCGAACTCCTGGTGCGTACGGATCCCCGGGCGCCCAGGCACCGCGGGATCAGCTGGCTCGCGATGCCCATGGACGCGCCGGGTGTCACGGTCCGGCCGCTGCGCACCCTCGCCGGCTCGACGGAGTTCGCCGAGATGTTCCTCGACGAGGTAAGGGTGCCGGCCGCCAACCGTGTCGGGGCGGAGAACGACGGCTGGCGGGTGACCATGGTGACGCTCTCCTTCGAGCGCGGCACCGCCTTCGTCGGCGAGGTGGTGGCCTGCCGCCGGGTGCTCGGCGCCCTCGCCCGCGCGGCGCGGGCCAACGGCCGCTGGGACGACGCCGTGCTGCGCCGCCGGCTCGGCCGGCTGAACGCGGAGTTCACGGCGCTCTGGCGGCTCACCCAGTGGAACGTCAGTGAGGCACAGCGCGGTGGCGGGGTCCCCGGGGCCGGCGGTTCCGTCTTCAAGCTGCGCTATTCGCACGCCCGCCAGGAGCTGTACGACGCGGCGGCGCAGGTGCTGGGCGCCGGTGCGCTGGACGCGGACCGGGAATGGGTCGCCGACCGGCTGTCCGCCCTCGCGTACACCATCGCCGCCGGTACCTCGCAGATCCAGCGGAACATCGTCGCCGAGCGCATCCTCGGCCTGCCGAAGGGGCGGTGAACCGTCCGGTGGACTTCCAACTCGATGCGGAGCAGGAGGCGTTGCAGGGCGGCATGCGGGAGCTGCTGGCCGGTCGGTACGGCCGTGAGCGGCTCCGGGCGGCCGTGGACGACCCCGCGCCGGACCGCGCGCTGTGGCGGGAGCTGGGCGCGGCCGGCGTCTTCGCGCTGCGGCTGCCGGAGTCGGACGGCGGGGTGGGGCTCGGGCTGCCCGAGGCGGTCCTGCTCTTCGAGGAGGCGGGGCGGGCGCTGCTGCCGGGCCCGCTGGTCGCCTGCCACCTGCTGGCCGGGGTGGTGGACGGCGTCGCGACCGGCGAGCGGATCGCCGCGCTGGTCGACGTGACGGCGGGTCCGGGGCTGTGGGAACACCCCGCGGACTGCGACGTGTTGATCGCCCTCGCGGGCGCACCGGGGGCGGAATCGAGGCGCGTAGGGCGCGAGGAGAGGGCGTATCGAAGTGCACCCGCCGAGGCAGTCTGCGCCCCGTTTGCCTCCGTTGATCCGCTCACCCCGCTCGCCCGACTGACGGACGTTCCCCGTCATGACCCCCTCCCTCTGGACGTGCCCCGGCTGCGCCGTGAGGCGGCGCTGCTGACCGCCGCCCTGCAACTGGGCAGCGCGGCCCGCACGGTCGAGATGGCCGTCGCGTACGCACGAGAACGCGAGCAGTTCGGCGCCCCGATCGGCTCCTTCCAGGCGGTCAAGCACCTGTGCGCGCAGATGCTCGTACGAGCCGAAATCGCCCGAAGTGCGGTGTATGCGTCATCGGTCACGGAGAGTGGTCTCGAGGTGGCGGGCGCGAAACTGCTCGCCGACGAGGCTGCGGTGCGTAACGCCCGGGACTGCCTGCAGGTTCACGGTGGCATGGGGTTCACCTGGGAGGCGGATGTGCATCTGCATCTGAAGCGGGCCTGGCTGCGAGCCGAGTGCTGGGGTGGCGCCGGCGAGGCGGAAGAAGCGCTGGCGGCGGGCCTGATCGCCGGACGGTGACCGAGGGGGCGGAGTGCCGCGTGAGCGGCGAAGCCGGATTCCGACGGTCGACGCGTGAAATGTCGGACACCGTACGCACAAGCGGTCACGCAGGGTCGATATCGGGTTGTGTCCTACGCGTGACTCGTCACAGGCGGGAGTCGGCGTTCCGCTCGGGTACGCTCCCTTGGGTGCGAGTGGTTCTGTGGCGCAACGGTCGCGGTGCCGTCGAAATGACGGCTCCGGGGTACGGACTGCACACCGCTCGCCTCGGGCTGGAGCCCGAGAATTCCCCTTGTTCGACTCCCCGCAAAGTGCGTCGCACAGTATGCAGCACGCATACTCCCTTGCGCTGGAATATGCCTGAAGCGCTTGTTGGGGTGACTGAACGTCAACCATGCTGTGCTTCACCGGGGTCACGCACCGTGATCCTGTGGAGGCGCGAGGCGATGTTTCCGCCGGTTCGGATGGTGTGAGCGGTGCAGGTGCTTCAGGTTCAGTTGGAAGTGCGGCCCGACCCCGCAGAGGTCGGTCGGGCCAGGCAGTGGGCCCGGTCTCGGCTGCTGGGCTCCGGCATAGAGGCCGATGAGCCGCTGGCCGAGACGTTGATCTTGTTGATCTCCGAGCTCGTCACCAATGCCGTGGTGCACACCGGCTCGGCGGCCAAGGTGCGGATCTGCTTCTCGGGATCGGGCGCGGCGGTGGGGACCGTGCGGGTCGAAGTGCTGGATGCCAGCGCCCGCCCGCCACGCCAGCGCCATGCCGACGGCGAGGACACCAACGGCCGTGGCCTGGAGCTGGTCGACGGCCTCGCCGACCGCTGGGGCTGGCAGCAGGAAGGCGTCGGCAAGCGAATCTGGTGCGAGGTGGACCGCTGCCAGTCGCTGCTGGTGCCGGCGGGCGGCGAGCCCATGACGTACGAATCACCTTGTGTCGTCACCAATCGGGCGTGATTCCCCCGCGCCCCGGTCGATCGGGTGGCGGGTAATAAGTCCAGACCAGGTGTTGACGTGACGTGGTCCATTGATCACTCTAGGGTGAGTGATTCGCCGCGAGGGGACGCCGAGGTCGTGGGGGGAGCCGGGATTTCGGTCCGGGGCCTTGGCGAGTGCGGGTCGCGGTCCGGTGGGGGGTGCCCCGGCGGTAGCCGGGGAGGGTGGCGGTCCGCGGTGCCGCGCTCGGGGCGCGCATGGGCGCACCGCCACCTGGCCGGCCGGGCGGGGGCCCGGCGGGAGATTCAAAGGACCGCCACGGGAGCCACCGGTGTCCCGGTGCCGCCGACGAACGGCTCGGCCATGGCCGACAGTAGGAACGCATAGCGCCCTTCTGCCGCGCACAGCGTGCTCAGCTCCTCCAGATTCCAGTTCTGACCCTGCAGCATGCCCATCTCCACCAGGTCGAGGGCGTGCACCGGCATCCACAGGTCCTCGATCTCCGGCGGGAAGATCTCGAAGGTCAGGGTGTCGTTGGCGACGGCGGCGACGTCGCGGGCGTGGAACCACTCGGGGGTGCGCAGCGAGAGTCCCGGCGAGGGGAAGGCGTAGCTCTGCCGGTCGCCCGCGAGGTAGTGCCGGATCTGCCCGGTCCGGATCAGGACGACGTCTCCGGGGCGGACGCGCGTGCCCGCCAACTCCTCCGCCGCGTCGAGGTCTTCGGGGGTGACGGCGTGTCCGCCCGGCAGGCGCTCGGCGCCGTGTGCGCGGGCCACGTCCAGGAGGACGCCGCGGGAGACGACCGGGGTGGCCTTCTCGATGCCGAGGCAGGTCGCGCCACCGTGCGCGGTGACGGAGTCGGCGGGGCGGTTGTTGTAGAGCCGGCCGGAGTGGGAGACGTGGGTGAGGCCGTCCCAGTGGGTGGCCGCCTGGAGGCCCATGGTGACGGCGTCGTCGGAGGTGGCGACGGTGCCGGGCCCGAAGATCTCCTGATTGATCGCGACCATGGTGTGCAGCGGGTTGACCCGCCCCGGGATCAGGCCGGTCTGCACGCCGTCCTGGCGCAGCGGCAGGGCGAGGGGGACGCGGTGGCCGGTGCGGACGGTGGCGGCGGCCTCCCGTACGGCCTGGGCGGTGATCAGGTTGAGGGTGCCGATCTCGTCCCCGGCCCCCCAGCGTCCCCAGTTGTTCACGCGTTCGGCGATGTCGTGGAACTCCTGCGGCAGGGGCATGGGGGCCTCCTTGGGTGAGGGCCTGCCGTGTGGATCGGGTCGGGTTCGTGCCCGATCCGCACGGCAGGCCGGGGCCGGGGGGTTGTGTTCGTACCGTGTCTGCTCAAAAATCTAACGGTCCGTCAGAAACTGCGGGAAGGGGCGCGGCATGGGGAACGCGGGGAACTTCTTGGTCGGCAAGGTGATCGCCGTCACGGGGGCCGGGCGCGGTATCGGGCGGGCGGTCGCACTCGCCTGTGCGGAGCACGGAGCGAAGGTCGTCGTCAACGACTACGGGGTCTCCGTCGCGGGCGGCGAACCGAGCAGCGAGGTCGCGGAGTCGGTGGTGAAGGAGATCGAGGCGGCCGGGGGAGCGGCCACGGCGGTCGCCGACGACGTCTCCACGATGGCGGGCGGCCAGCGGATCGTGGACACCGCGCTGGCGCGGTACGGGCGGATCGACGGCGTGGTGTGCGTGGCCGGGATCCTGCGGGAACGCATGCTCTTCAACATGTCCGAGGAGGAGTGGGACCCGGTCGTCGCCACGCACCTGAAGGGGACGTTCACGGTGTTCCGGGCGGCGGCGGCCGTGATGCGGCGGCAGGGGTCGGGCACCCTGGTGGGCTTCGCCAGCGGAAATCACCAGGGCTCGGTGTCGCAGGCCAACTACGCGTCCGCGAAGGGCGGCATCATCTCCCTGGTGCGGAGCGCGGCGCTGGGGCTGCACAAGTACGGGGTGACCGCCAATGCGGTGGCGCCCGTCGCGCGGACGCGGATGTCGGCGAACGTGCCGATGGAGCTCAAGGAGATCGGGGAGCCGGCGGATGTGGCGGCGTTCGTGGTGTACCTCCTGAGCGAGCGGGCGCGGGAGGTCACCGGACAGGTCTACACCGTGGCCGGGCCGAAGGTCGCGGTATGGGCCCAGCCCCGGGAGCTGCGCTCGGTCCATGTCGAGGGTGGCTGGACACCGGAGAAGGCCGCCGATGCGGTGGAGGGGCCGGTCGGCACCGATCCGATGCCGATGCTGGCGCAGCTGACGGCGATGGCCGAGGCCGCGGCGGCGAAGGCACGGCCCAACCAGTAGACGGGGTGCGGGTGTTGTGGGGCGGCCGGTCCAGGGTGGGCGGCCGGGTGGGTGGGCGTAGGAGGGTGGCGTGGACTTCGGTTTCGGAAGTGCGGATGAGGAGTTCCGGCAGGAGGCCCGCGACTGGCTGGCGCGCCATCTCGTGGGCGGCTACGCCGAGTTGGCGGGCCGGGGTGGACCAGGCAGCGAGCACGAGGGGGCCGCGGAGCGACGGGCCTGGGAGCGGGAGCTGGGGGCCGGCGGGTGGATCGGGCTCGGGTGGGACCGGGCGGAGGAGGCGTACGGCAACCGGACGGCGACGCTGACCCAGCAGGTCGTATGGGCCGAGGAGTACGCGCGGGCCGGGGCCCCCGGGCGGGTGGGGCACATCGGGGAGAACCTGCTGGCGCCGACGCTGATCGCCCATGGCGACGAGGCGCAGCAAAAGCGCTTCCTGCCGGGGATCGCGCGGGGGGAGGAGCTGTGGTGCCAGGGCTACAGCGAGCCCGGTGCGGGGTCGGATCTGGCGGGGCTGCGGACGGTCGCCGTACGGGACGGCGACGACTACCGGATCAGTGGGCAGAAGGTCTGGACGTCGTCGGCGCGCGCGGCCGACTGGTGTTTCGTGCTGGCCAGGACGGATCCGGGGGAGCGGCGGCACCGGGGGCTGTCCTTTCTGCTGGTGCCGATGGACCAGCCGGGGCGGATCGAGGTGCGGCCGATCCGGCAGATGTCGGGGACGTCGGAGTTCCACGAGGTGTTCTTCGACGGGGCGGTGGCCCGGGGCGGGCATGTGGTGGGCGGCGAAGGGGCCGGCTGGCGGGTGGCGATGGGGCTGCTGGCCCGCGAGCGGGGAGTGTCCACGCTGGTCCAGCAGATCGGGTTCGCGGGCGAGCTGGCCACGGTGGTGGGCGAGGCGGTCGCCGGCGGGGCGGTGGCGGACCCCGTACTGCGTGAGCAACTGATCCGGCAGTGGGCCGAGTTGCGGGTCATGCGCTGGAATGCGCTGCGCACCCTGGGGGCCGAAGCGGACGACGGCGCGCCCAGTGTGGCGAAGCTGCTGTGGGGCGGATGGCACCAACGGCTGGGCGAGCTGGCCATGCGGGTGCGGGGGGCCGCGGCCGGGCTGGGGCCCGGTGACTGGTCCGTGCGGGCGCCGTACGAACTGGACGCTGCGCAACGGATGTTCCTGTTCACCCGGGCCGACACGATCTACGGCGGCTCGGACGAGATCCAGCGCAACATCATCGCCGAGCGCGTGCTCGGCCTGCCCAGAGGGGAGCGGTGATGAGAGGCGTCATCTTCGACGGCGAGCAGACCCGGGTCGTGGACGACCTGGAGGTACGGGACCCGGGGCCGGGGGAGGTGCTGGTCGGGATCCGGGCCGCCGGACTCTGCCACAGCGACCTGTCGGTGATCGACGGGACCATCCCCTTTCCGGTGCCGGTGGTGCTGGGCCACGAGGGGGCGGGAGTCGTCGAGGCGGTGGGTGCGGGCGTGACGCACGTGGCGCCCGGCGACCATGTCGCGCTGTCGACACTGGCCAACTGCGGGGCGTGCGCGGAGTGCGACCGGGGGCGGCCGACGATGTGCCGGTCGGCGATCGGGATGCCGGGGAAGCCGTTCCGGCGGGGCGGTACCGAGCTGTTCCACTTCGCTTCGAACTCGGCGTTCGCGGAGCGTACGGTCGTCAAGGCGGTGCAGGCCGTGAAGATCGCCGAGGATATTCCGATGACGTCCGCCGCGCTGATCGGTTGCGGGGTGCTGACCGGGGTCGGGGCCGTGCTCAACCGCGCGAAGGTGGACCGCGGGGACTCGGTGGTGGTCATCGGTGCCGGTGGCATCGGGCTCAACGTCCTCCAGGGCGCGCGGATCGCCGGGGCGTCGACCATCGTGGCGGTGGACGCCAACCCGGCGAAGGAGGCGGCGGCACGGCAGTTCGGCGCGACGCACTTCATCGATGCGTCGGCGGTGGACGGCGTCAAGGCGGTGAAGGAGATCCTGCCGACCGGCGCCGACCATGCCTTCGAGTGTGTGGGCAGCACCCGGCTGATCCGGCAGGCGATCGACCTGCTGGGCCGGCACGGCCAGGCGGTGCTGCTCGGGGTGCCGCCGGCCACCGCCGAGGCGTCGTTCCTGGTGTCGTCGATGTACCTGGACAAGTCGATCCTGGGCTGCCGCTACGGGTCCTCCCGCCCGCAGCGGGACATCGCCCTCTATGCCCGGCTCTACCGCGAAGGACGTCTGCTGCTCGACGAGTTGGTGACCAGGACATATCCGGTGGAGGACTTCGCGAAGGCGGCGGACGACGCCCATCATGGGCGGGTGGCACGGGGGGTGCTGACGCTCGGGTAGCGGCTTCCCGCGTGGCCCTGGCCCGATCCTGGCGAACCCTGACCTTCTGGCCACTCGTTCCGGCCGGGGCCGGGCGACGAAGCTGCTCCGGTGACCCAGACACCCGAACTGCACCTCCGTACGGCGGCCGCCGCCCCTGACCCCGCACCCCGCCGCCGGCGCCCGCACCGGGCCTGGTCCGTCGCCGCGGTCACCTTCCTCACGATCATCGGCGCGGCCGGTTTCGCCTCCCTGCCCGGTCTGCTCATCGACCCGCTGCACGCCGAGTTCCACTGGTCGCGCGGCACCATCGGCTTCGCGGTGTCCGTCAACCTCGCGCTCTACGGGCTGACGGCGCCGTTCGCCGCTGCCCTGATGGACCGCATCGGGATCCGGCGGGTGGTCGCCGCCGCCCTGACGCTGATCGCGGTCGGCGCCGGGTCGACCGTCTTCATGACGACCAGCCGGCAACTCGTCCTGCTGTGGGGTGTGCTGGTCGGCCTGGGGAGCGGCTCGATGGCGCTGGCCTTCGCCGCCACGGTCACCGGGCGCTGGTTCACCGAGCGGCGGGGGCTGGTCACCGGCATCCTCACCGCGGCCGGCGCCTCCGGGCAGCTGGTCTTCCTCCCGCTGCTGTCCTGGATAGTGGACCGCAACGGCTGGCGGCCGGCCGCCGTCACCGTCGCGCTCGGCGCACTCGCCGTCGTCCCCCTGGTGTGGCTGTTGCTGCGCGACCACCCGGCGGACGTGGGCCTCGCGCCGTACGGGGCGAAGGCGTTCGTGCCCAAGCCGCCGCCGCAGCGGGGCGCGGCCCGGCGCGCGGTGCGGGCGCTCCTGTCGGCAGCCCTGCCGCACTCTCGGCTCCGCTCGGGCGGTGGGACCCCCGCGGGCCCGTTCTGGCTGCTGGCCGGCACCTTCGCGATCTGCGGCGCCACGACGAACGGCCTGGTCAAGACCCACTTTGTACCCGCCGCACACGACCACGGGATGCCGATGACGGCCGCCGCCTCCCTGCTCGCGGTGATCGGCGTCTTCGACATCGCCGGGACCGTGGCGTCGGGCTGGTTCACCGACCGCTTCGACACCCGCCGGCTGCTCGCCGTCTACTACGGCCTGCGGGGCGTGTCCTTGATGTTCCTGCCGCTGCTGCTCGCGGACACCGTTCACCCGCCGATGGTCTTCTTCATCGTCTTCTACGGCCTGGACTGGGTCGCGACGGTGCCGCCGACCATCGCCCTGTGCCGCGAGTACTACGGCGAGGACGGCGCGATCGTCTTCGGCTGGGTGCTGGCCGCCCACCAGGTGGGCGCCGCCGTGATCGCGTTCGTGGGCGGCCTGGCGCGGGACGCCTTCGGCACCTACGACCCGGTCTGGTACGCCTCCGGGGCGCTGTGCGCGGTCGCCGCGCTGATGGCGCTGGTCATCCGGCGGGGGAAGGCCGCTTAGGGCTGTCGTGCGGAGCCGCCGGGCTCGCGGGGCCGGCACGCACGCGGCGCCGTCGCTCGCCGTGCCCCGTTGCCCGATCCGCCCCCCGCCCCACGACCGGCCCTGCCCGACCCCGGCGGCGGGCCGCCCGCGCGGCAGGCGCATCATCCTGGTGGGGAGGGGTGATGCGAGATGAGCATGACCAGGGGTGGGGACGTCGGCGGTGTCTTCTGGAGCTGGCCGGCCGTGGCGGCCTCGATGGCCGCGCTGCTGGGTGAGGCGCTGGTCGCGGGGGCCGCGGCGGTGATGTACGACCTCACCCAGGAACCGGACGGGCCGGGCGGCATCGCGATCCTGCTGCCGTTCATGCTGCTCGTCGGGTTCGCACTGGGGGCCGTCCCGGGTTTCGCGGTGACGGTCACGCTGGTCCTGCCGACACTCTGGCTCGCGGGGTGGGCGCACCGGTGGGGCGGTCGGACGGGCCGGCCCGCGTGGTGGTGCACCGCGGCCGCGGCGCCCTTCTCGGCGGCCGGCGCGACCGTGCTGTACGGCATGACCTGTGCGCTGTTCACATGGAGCCTGTTTCCGCCGACGGCATATCTGGTGCTCTGGCTGGTGCTCACACCGGCCGCCGCACTCGCCGCGCTGCCGGCCGCGCACGCCGCCTGGCTCCCCGACGCCAAGCGCGCCCTGCGGCTGACCCTCATCGTCGCGGCATCCGGGATCGGTGCCGCGGTCGGGGTGTTCCTGCTGTGCGCGGGGGCCTTCGCCACCGGGTTGCTGACGGAGTACCGGGCACCGCACCTGGCGCGTGCCGCGGTCGTCGGGGTCTGGACGGACGGCTCCGGCGGCACCTTGCGCCTGCGTTCCGGCGGGGCGGTGCGCGCGTCCGGGCTGCGCGGCGAGGAGATCTGCAACGGCACCGGCGAGTGGCGGCTGGCGACGACCCCGACGGGCTACGCGGAGACGGTGGAGGTGAGCGGCGACGACTGCGCGCAGGAGTGGATCGTCGGCGGTACGGCCGGGGCGCCGACCCTCTACGCCTTCGTGGGTGACCCGGACGACGGCGAGCGGCGGGTGCTGACGCGGCAGGGCGGCGCCGGGCGGTGAAGCGGCCGGCTTCGGTCAGCCGGTGGCGGGGCCGAACCCGCCGAAGGCGCCCCGGTGGAAGAGCAGCGGGCCGGCCTCGGCGGCGACCGGGTCCGTGCCGAGCGCCGCCACCCGGCCGACCACGATCAGGTGGTCGCCGCCGGTGTGCACGGCCTGGATCGTGCAGTCGATCCAGGCGGGCACCCGCGCCAGCCGGGGCGAACCGGTGGCCGGAGCCGCGGTGTAGGAGACTCCCGCGAACTTGTCGCCGCCGCTGACCGCGAATCCGCGGCACAGCTCGCCCTGTCCGGCGCCGAGGACGTTGACGCAGAAGACCCCGGCGCGGGCGATCCGCGGCCAGGTGGTCGACGTGCGCGCCACCATGAACGTCACCAGCGGCGGGTCGAGGGAGAGCGACGCGAACGACTGGCAGGCGAAACCCGCCGGGCCCGCGTCCCCCGGTGCCGTGATGACGGTGACGCCGCTGGCGAAGTGCCCCAGGGCGGAACGGAATTCGGCCGGGTCCAGCGGCGCCCTTTCGTCCTCGCGCACGGCGCGCAGGGCGGGGCGTGGGAGGGGGCCGGCCGAGCTCTCCGCGGCCGGTGCCGAGGCGGCGGTCGGCGCGCCGACCGAACGCAGGTACCGCACCGCGGTGGCCGCCATTCCCGCATGTCCCATCATGCCCGTATTGAATCTGATGCAGCGTCAGATGGAAACCCCCTGGGCGGATGGGCTGCGGGCTTTCCGGCCGGTGGGCGCCTGCTGCCCCGGAGGCTGGGCCCGGCCGCGGCCGGGGCGTCGAAGGCGCCACCCTCAGGGGTGGTTTGCTCCGCCTCGAGGGTGGTCTAGGCGGTAATCAGCGGAGATCGGGTGGTGAAGCCTGATTGGCTGCCTCCTGCACGAGTGGCCGCCGGCTCGGCCGCCACCCGTAGCCCAGCGCGGGGGAGTTCCGGTACATGGTCGAAGCGACGCCGTCGTCACCCTCGTCCACGACGACACCCACGTTCGACGAGCTCTTCTGCGGGCTGCTGCCCCGGCTCTACCGCCGTGCGGTGATGCTGGCCGGATCGAGACAGTCCGCGGAGGACGTGGTGCACGAGGCCTATCTCAAGCTCGCCGCCCGCCCGCAGCGCTTCCTCGCGCATCCGGAGCCGTACGCCTATGCCTTCACCGCCGTCCTCAACGTCGCCCGCGACGTCTACCGCAAGGAGCGGCGCCAGGTGCTGGTCGATGCGCTGGACGGCGTCGAGGACGTCGGAGCGGGCGGTCCTGCCGCGCAGACGGGCGGGGGCTGGGACGGCGGAATGGAGCGGCGGCATGCCGAGCTCGAAGCGGTGCGTCTGTTGGGGCGGCTGTCGCAGCGCCAGGCCGGGATCGTCATCCTCGTGGACCTCGACGGCTACACCATCGACCAGGCCGCGGAGATCATGAAGGTGCACCGCGGCACCGCCGCCCGGCACCGCGCCCGAGCCCTGGACAGATTGCGTTCCTACCTCGTCGACTCCGAACACGGGCGGGCCGGGAGGTGAGCGGCACGATGGGCACCGGGACCGGCTACGACGACGGCGCACACGGTGACGGCGGCCCCGGGGGCGGCGCGGGCCGGGGACGCGGCGGCGGTGCGGGCGACGACGTCGAGGCGCTGCTGCGCGACCGGCTGCGGCACGCGGACGAGCGGATCGAGACGCCGCCCGGCCTGTGGGCCCGTATCCAGGCGTCCGGACCGGCGCCGGTGCCCGCGTCGGCGACCTCTCTGGGCGGCCGGTCCGCGCCGTCGCGCCGGCGGACGTACGCCCTCGCGCTGACGGTCGCGGCCACGGTGGCAGCCGTGGCGGTGGGCGTGGGGTGGCTGGTGCGTCCCGGCGCCGAGCCGCGGCCGGCCGCAGCGGTGCGGGCGGTGCCGGTCACCGTCTACAACAGCGAGTCGGCCTGCCGGCGGGTCCGCTCCCTGGAGTGCGCGCTGCGGCTGGCCAGGAATCCGCACGCCAGATACGCCGCTCCGGACAATGCCGCGGGCCGCGTCTGGCACGGCGACGTGGTGGCCGCGCACTGCGTGGTCATCGACGGGCGGATGGTGCGTGACGAGGAGGGCGTGACGTCCACCCGCTGGTATCTGGTGACCGGCACGAAGGGCGAGACGGGTTGGCTGCCGGGGGTGCGCACCCGCAATACGCGAGAGGTCCCGGACTGTTCGCGCGACGTGATTTAGGGCCTGATCCAAACGACAGGCCCCGGCCCCGCCCTCCGGGCGAACGGCGGGACGTCGGGCTCACTCGGCTATCTGCCCCGGTACACCGGGCCGCGACGCTCGACGAAGGACGCGACGCCCTCCTGCGCGTCCGCCGTGGTCATGTTGATCTCCTGGGCGGCGGCCTCGGCGGCGAAGGACGCGGCCCGGTCGGCGTCGAAGGAGGCGTTGACCAGTTGCTTGGTCAGGGCCAGCGCACGGGTCGGCCCGGCCGCCAGCCGCTCGGCCCACTCCCGCGCGGTCTTCCCCAACTCGTCGTCCGGCACCACCCGGTTGACCAGTCCCAGCCGCTCGGCCTCGGCGGCCGGTACGGCGTCACCGAAGAACATCAGCTCCTTGGCGCGCTGCGGGCCGATCAGCCGCGGCAGGAGGTAGGCGCCGCCGCCGTCCGGCACCAGGCCGCGGCGTACGAACACCTCGATGAAGCGGGCCGATTCGGCGGCCAGTACGAGGTCGCACGCGAGCGCGAGATGCGCGCCGATCCCGGCCGCGGTGCCGTTGACGGCGGCGAGTACCGGCTTCTCGCAGTCCAGTACGGCGCCGATGAAGCGCTGCGCACCGCGCCGGATGAGCCGGGCGACGTCGCCCGCGACGCGCGGCTCGCTTGCCGACGGCGACCCGCGCAGATCGGCGCCGGCGCAGAAGCCCTTGCCGGTCGCGGTGATCACCACGGCCCGTACGTCCGGGTCGGCCGAGGCGTCCGCGAGCAGCTCGATGATCCGTTCGCGCTGGTCCCAGGTGAGCGCGTTCATCGCCGCGGGCCGGTTGAGGGTGATCCGCGCGACGCCGTTGTCAGTGGCGTGGAGTATCAAGGGAGATGCGGAGGGTGAGGGTTCGGGCTGTGCGGGGTCCTCGGCGGTGCCGGGGGAGCGGGGGGAGGGTGTCATGGGGGAGCGGCTCCAGAGGGTGCGGTGGGCGTGCCTGCGGGCGGGGGTGCGGGCGATGGCGGCGGCGCTGCCGGGGCGCCGGGGGTGGTGCCGGATGCGCCGCCGGCCGGGCCCGCGGGGCGGCCTACTCGCGGACCTCGCCGGAGCCGTGGCAGACGGCGAGCGCGTCGAGAGCCACGGCGCCCTGGCCGCGCTCCAGGACGACCAGCGGGTTGATGTCCAACTCGGCGAGGTCCGGGCCGAGTTCGAGGGCCATCCGCTGCACCCGCAGGACGACCTCGACCAGCGCGTCCACATCCGCCGGCGGCGCGCCGCGCACCCCTTGCAGGAGGGCGTGGCCGCGCAGCTCGCCGAGCATCGCGCGCGCCTGGTCCTCCCCGAAGGGCGGCACCCCCACCGCGACGTCCCGCAGCACCTCCACCAGCACCCCGCCCAGCCCGACCGTGACCGTCGGCCCGAAGAGGCTGTCGTGGGTGACCCCGACGACCATCTCCACGCCCCGTTCGATCATCTGGCAGACCAGCACACCGTCCAGGGTGACGTCCTCGTAGCGGGCGATGTCGGTGAGTTCGCGGTAGGCGTCCCGCACCTGGCTGGCGGAGGTCAGGCCCACCTTGACGAGGCCGAGGTCGCTCTTGTGGGCCAGCTGCGGTCCGGAGGCCTTCATGACCACCGGATAGCCGACCTGACTGGCCGCCCGGACGGCCGCCGCCGCGCTGGTCACCAGCTGTTCGCGCGGCACGCGGATGCCGTAGGCGCGCAGCAGCTGCTTGGCCGCGTGTTCGCTGAGCTGCTGTCCCGGACACAGCAGGGCCTGCGCCTTGCGCGCGGAGGGGGAGGCCGTGCGCGGGGCGTCGTCGAACGGCGAGCGGTAGCCCGCGACGAACCGGTGGTGGTCGCGCCAGGCGCGTACGGCGGTGATGCAGTTGGCGAAGGTGCGGAAGGTCGCCACGCGCGAGGAGCCGAGGAGGGTGTGGCGGTAGGCGTCCTCGGTGCCGACCGGCGATCCCCACACCACACACACCAGCTTGTCCGTCTGTTCTGCCGCGTCCACCAGATCCTGCGCGAGCTTGTCGCTCATGGGCGGGAAGGGGCCGGTGATCGGGCAGATGAGTGCGCCCACCGAGGGGTCGGCGAGGATCGCGTCGATGATCTTGCGGCCGCGCCAGTCGCCGACGGGGTGCCCGCCGTTGTCGACGGGGTTGGTGACGTCGAGGTAGTCCGGTATCCACTGGTGCAGTTCGGCCTGCTTGGTGGCGTCGAGGGGCGGCAGCCGCAGGCCCGCCGCGGTCGCCAGGTCCGCGAAGTGCGCCCCGGTGCCACCGGAGATGGAGTACACCGCGACGCCGTCGGCCGTGGGCGGCTTGGCCCGGGCCAGCAGTGCCGCGGTGTCCTGAAGCTCGTCGAGCCCGTCCACCCGGATCACGCCGAACTGCCGCATCGCGGCGTCCACGACCCCGTCCGCACCGGTCAGCTTGCCGGTGTGCGAGGCGGCCGTGCGGGCGCCGGTCTCGGTGCGGCCGACCTTGACGGCGACGACCGGCACCTTGTTGCGGGCGGCCCGGTCGGCGGCGAGCAGGAAGCTGCGGCCGTCCTTGAGTCCTTCGATGTACGCGGCGATGGCGCCGACCTCGGGTCGGGAGGCGAAGTAGGAGAGGAAGTCCGCGACCTCGAGATCGGCTTCGTTGCCGGTGGGGGCCCAGTGGGAGAGGCGGATGCCCAGTTCCTGGAGGGTGAAGACGGGGCGGCCCTGGTGGCCCGACTGCGTGATGAGGGCGATGGCCGGACCGTCCAGGTCCTCGCGGAACGCCTCGAAGGCGTTGAGGTTGGTGTTCGGGCCGAGCAGCCGCAGGCCGGAACGCTCGACGACGTCGGCCAGCCGGGCCTGTGCCGCCGCGCCCTCCGCCCCCGTCTCCGCGAACCCGGAGGCGAAGGCGACCGCGAACTTCACTTTGGCGTCGCCCAGTTGCTCGATGACCGGAATCGGGTCGGCGACCAGCAGGACGGCGAGGTCGACGGGTTCGGGCAGGTCCGCCACGGTGGCGTGACAGGGGCGCCCGAAGACCTGCCGGCGCCCCGGGTTGACGGCGTGGAGCCGCGCGCCGACCCGGTCCGCCCAGCCGATCAGCTGGCGCGTGATGCCGGTGTTCGGGCGGCCCTCGCTGTCCGAGGCGCCGATCACCGCCACGGACCCGGGCCGGAAGAAGCGGTCCAGGTCGAGCGCCTCGGCGTGCAGCGGCCGTCCGCTGACGTCCCGGTCGGCCGCCCCGCCGGGGCGCTGCCCCCCGCCGCGCGCCCGGGCCGCGCCGTGGACGGCGGGTGGTGGTTGCTCCCCGCAGGCCACGACGCGGGCCGGTCGGGAGTGAGTGGTGAGGGTGCCGTGAGTCGATCCAAGCATCGCAGACGCCCGCTCCTGTGTGACGGCTCTCGTTACCTGACGCACAGTCAGATTACTGAACTGACGCCATGTCAGGAATGGGGCTGCACGGTAAAGCTTCGAAGTGGCGGGATCTTGCGGGCGCGCGTGGCGCCGGTCGCCGCGAGGCGCGCAGCCTTCACCGTGCGGGAACGACCGGGGCTGCGAGCGGCCCCGCACCGGCCGCCGCCGAGTTCCCGTTCCCGTTCCCGTTCCCCGGACAGGGTGCAGCACGCCCAGGCCGGTCGAGTGGCGCGCGGCTAGCTTGGAGCGCATGACCACGGAGAACGACCTCGGAGACTTCCTGCGGGCCCGCCGCGACCTCGTCTCGCCGGAGGAGGCGGGCCTGCGGTCCCACACCGTGCGGAAGGTGAAGGGGCTGCGGCGCGAGGAGGTGGCGCTGCTCGCGGGCGTCAGCACCGACTACTACACCCGGCTCGAACAGGGCCGGGAACGGCACCCTTCCGAGCAGGTCCTGGACGCCGTCGCCCGCGCCCTGCGCCTCGACGTCGACGCGGCCGAGCACCTCTTCCGGCTGGCCCGGCCGGCGCCGTCCGCAGCCGCCTCCCATGCGGTGCGGACCGTCAGGCCGGAGCTGGTGCGGCTGATGGACCACTTCCTGGGGGTGCCGGCCTGTGTCGTCAACCCGGCGATGGACATCCTCGTCGCCAACGCGGCGGCAGAGGCGTTCTACGGCGGGTTCGCCCGTCGCGACAACCTGCTGCGGATGATCTTCCTCGACCCTGCCGCGCGACGGTTCTACGGCGACTGGGACCACGCCGCGCGGGGGGTGGTCGGCAACCTCCGCGCACTGTCCGCCCCGTTCCCGCGGGATCCGCGCATCGCGGAGATCATCGGGGAGGTGTCCCTGCACAGCCCGGCGTTCGCCGCGCTGTGGTCCCGGTACGAGGTACGGCCCCGCACCAGCGAGGACAAACACATCCGGCATCCACGGGTCGGTGAGATGCACCTGCACTACGAGGCGTTCACGGTCACCGGCGCACCCGGCCAGCAGCTCTTCGTCTACTCCGCCGAACCCGGCACCCCCAGCGCCGACGCCCTGATCCTGCTGCGGACCCTCGCCGACGGGCGCGATGGGCGCGATGGGCGCGATGGGCGCGATGGGCGCGACGGAAGTGACGGGCGCGACGGAGGCGACCGGTCGCACCGGTCGCTCCGGAGCACGACATGAGCACCTCCGCCTCCACTCCCCGGGCCCAGGCCCGGCCCCGCTGTCTCCTCCCCCCCCCGTCACAGCGCCCACCGAGAGGAACTCATGTCACACACCACCGCTGTACCCGCCTTCTGGGCCGGTGCCCCGGTCAGGACGTCACGCCGTGGACACTTCTGGGTACCGGGCGAGCGCATCACCGAGAAGGGGAAGACGTACCAGCGGGGGCCGATGTTCGTGGCCTGGGAGGCGCCGGAGCGCGTGACACAGCCGTACCCGGTCGTGCTGGTGCACGGCGGAACCCTGCAGGGCACCGAGTGGCTCGACACCCCCGACAGCCGCCCCGGTTGGGCCCAACGCCTCGTCGAGGCCGGATACGCGGTCCTCGTCGTCGACCGTCCGGGGCACGGCCGCTCGCCGTACCACCCCGACGTCCTCGGTCCTATGGGCCCGCCCTTCCCCTACGAGGAGGGCCGGCATGTCTTCTTCCCGTCCTCGGCCGCCGACGCCCAGACCCAGTGGCCCTTCGACCCGGCCGACGCCGACGCACTCGACGCGTTCATCGCACCGTTCGGGCCGTTGCCCGCCGACCTCGCCGCCTCGCAGGAGATGGACGCGGACCGCCTCGCCCGCCTCCTGGATCGGATCGGCCCCGCGATCGTGATGACGCATTCGGCCTCCGGCCCCGACGGCTGGCTCCTGGCGGACCGACGGCCCGACCTCGTCACCGCGATCGTCAGCATCGAACCCATGGGGCCCCCGTTCGCCCACACGCCCGGCATCGGCACCCTGCACTGGGGGCTGACCGCCGCGCCCCTCACCTACGACCCCCCACGCGCCACCCCCGACGAAGCGCGCGCCGCCGATCCCTCCACCCTGCGCATCCCCGCACTGGCCGGGATCCCCGTCGCCGTGGTCACCGGCGAAACCGCCGTCTTCGCCGCTTTCGCCCCCGCCGTCGTCGACTTCCTCACCGCGGCGGGCGCGGCCGCCGAACATCTCCACCTACCCGACCACGGCATCCTCGGCAACGGCCATGGCCTGATCTACGAGACCAACTCCGACCAGGCCCTCCAACCGGTCCTGCACTGGCTCGCCGAACACACCGAGGCGGACTGATGCCCGAGACCTGCGCCAGCGCCGTGATCCCGGCCGACCCCGCATCGGTATGGCACGTCGTCAGGAACTTCGACGGCCTTCCGGCCTGGCAACCCGGCGTCACCCACAGCGCCCTGGGCGAGGGCGATGCCGGCGACCGCGTCGGTGGCACACGCACTCTGCGGCTCGCCGACCGCAGCACCGTCACGGAGTCACTCGTCGCCCTCGACGATCACCGACGGTCGCTGACCTACGAGATCGTCGAGAGCCCCTACCCCGTCCGCTCCTACCGTTCGACGATCCGCGTGCTGCCCCTCACCACGACCGGTGAGTCCTTCGTCCTGTGGTCACTGAGGTTCGACTGCGACGCCCGCGACGCCGAGCGCCTGACCGCGTCCTTCTGCGACGGCGTCCTCACCCTCGGACTCCATGGCTTGGCCGACCACTTCACTCGCGCCGGAGACTGAGCCCGGACGGTCTTCCGGGCGTGCGACCCCCTTGCGCGCCGAGCGCCCGTCCGCTGAACTGACGTAGCGTCAGATGGCAGTGTCAGATGGCTGGACCGGCAGAAGGGCGTACGGATGCAGACGAGATGGCTCGGCGGGGCCGCACGGTCGGCCGCGCTCCGCACCGGCCTCGACCCGAGGCGGCCGGAGAGCCGGCGACACAAGGACGGACGGACCGGGCGGGCCAGGCGGACCGGGTGGACCGGGCGGGCCGGGCGGGCCGGGCAGGTGCCGCTCGCGGTGAGCCCGCGGATGCGGCCGCTGGATGCGGCGCTGCCGGGGATGTTCCGGTGAGCCCGGAAGCCGGGGCGGCGCGGGGTGCGCGATGCGATCTGCCGGAGGTGGACGCGTTCACCCGGCCGTACTGGGACGCGGCCGCGGAGGGCCGGCTGCTGCTGCGTCGCTGCCGCGCGGAAGCCGGCGGGTGCGGGGCCGTCCACCACTATCCGCGCGAGTTCTGTCCGCACTGCTGGAGCGAGGCCGTCGAGTGGGAGCCGGCCGGCGGCCGCGCCACCCTCTACACCTGGTCCGTGGTGCACCGTAACGACCTCCCGCCGTTCGGCGAGCGGGTGCCGTACGTCGCGGCCGTGGTCGACCTGGCGGAGGGACCCCGGATGATGACCGAGGTCGTGGGCTGCCCGGCCGCGGAGCTGCGGATCGGGATGCCGCTCCGGGTGGACTTCCGGGCGGAGCGGATCCCCGCGGGCGGGGAGGGGGGCGGAGGCGGTGCGGGAGACGGCGGTGCGGGAGCCGGCGGACGGCTCGCCGTGCCGGTCTTCCGGCCCGCCTGAGCCCGCCTGAGCCCGCCTGAGCCCGCCTGAGCCCGTCTGAGCCCGCGGACCGTGCGGAACCCGGTGGCACACCCGCCGCCGTCGCGCCATCCTGTCCTCGTGCTGATACGTGAGGCGACCGCGGCGGACTGGCCCGCCATCTGGCCCTTCTTCCATGCCATCGTGGCGGCGGGGGAGACCTACCCCTACCCGACCGACCTCGACGTCGCGGCCGGCCGCGAGATCTGGCTGCTCCGGCCGCCGGGCCGTACGGTCGTCGCCGTCGACGAGGACGGCACCGTGCTGGGGTCGGCCAAGATGAACCCCAACCAGACCGGCGCGGGTGCGCACATCGCCTCCGCCAGCTTCATGGTCGACCCGCGCCACGGCGGCCGCGGCGTCGGACGGGCGCTGGGTGAACACGTGCTGGCCTGGGCGCGCGCCGAGGGGTACCGCGGGATCCAGTTCAACTCGGTCGTCGAGACCAACACCGCCGCCGTCGCGCTCTGGAAGTCCCTCGGCTTCACGGTCATGACCACCATTCCCGGCGGGTTCCGGCATCCCACCAAGGGCTATGTGGGGTTCCACATCATGTATCAGCAGCTGACCGACGGGTGACGGCGCCGGGGCAGGCCCGCGGCCCGGCGCCGTGCCGTCCGCGGTGCCGCTACGGCCAGAGCAGTTCCCGTTCCCAGCTCCCGCCCGTGCGGCGGTAGTTGAGGCGTACGTGGCGGCGTTGTGCGTCGCCCTGGAAGAACTCCACCTCTTCGGCGCGCAGCACGTACAGGGTCCAGCTGGGCGCGGGGGCGTCCGGTTCGCGCAGGGCCCGTTCCCAGGCGGCCTGCGACGCGCGGGCCAGCTCCTCGACCGAGCCGAGGACCTCGCTCTGCCGGCCGACCAGCGCCGCGGCCAGCGCACCCGGCGAGCGGCGGTGCAGATCGGCCGCACTCTCGTCGGGGCCCGCCGCCGTCACCGGCCCGCGGACGCGCACCTGGCGTCCGACCGCCGGCCAGTAGAAGCCGAGCGCGGCGCGTGGCCGGGCAGCCAGCTCGCGGCCCTTGCGGCTGCCGTGGTGCGAGCCGAAGTGCCAGCCGCGCTCGTCGGCGTCGTGCAGCATCAGGGTCCGTACGGACGGGTCGCCGGCCGCGTCCGCCGTGGCGAGCGTCATGGTGTGCGGCTCCGGTACACCGGCCTCGGCGGCCTCCCGCAGCCATCGCCGGAAGAGCGGCAGCGGGTCGTCCGGGGCCTGTGCCGGGTCGAACGACGGCAGGGCGGTCTCCCATACGCGCAGCCCGCGCAGCAGGTCCCGGAACGCGCGGGCGTCGTCGTCGCAGGGGCGTCGGCCGGCGGGGCCGTCCGGGGTGTCCGGGTGTGCAGCGTGTTCGGCCATGTCAGGCAGCGTACGGGGGGTGTGCCGGGGCCGCCGCGGGGTGGTGTTCCGGCGTTGGGCGTGGCGGTTTCCCTCACGTGGAGGGGAACCAGTGGCGATCCGCCGCTATCCCGTCCCCAGGACCACCGTTCCCGACGAGCAGAACCAGCCGCCCGTGCCGGAGGCGACGGCGAGCTGCGGGAGCCGGCCGTCGGCCTTGCGGACCTGGCGGTCGGGCCCGGCCTCGCCGCGGAGCTGTCGTACGGCCTCGACCAGCAGGAACAGGCCCCGCATCCCCGGGTGGCAGGCGGCCAGGCCGCCGCCGTCGGTGTTGACCGGCAGCCCGCCGTCCCGCAGCAGACGCCCCTTCTCGACGAACGCGCCGCCCTCGCCCTTGGCGCAGAAGCCCAGGTCCTCCAGCGTCACCAGGGTCATGTAGGTGAAGGCGTCGTAGATCTCGGCGAGATCGATCTCCGACGGGCGGACGCCGGCCCGCTCGAAGGCGAGGCGGCCGGAGGTCGCGGCGGGCGAGACGGTGAAATCGTCCCACTCGGACATCGCTGCGTGCGAGACGCAGGTGCCGGAACCGAGCACCCAGACCGGGGGTTCGGCCAGGTCGGGGACGCGGTCCTCGGCGACGAGCAGTACCGCGCAACCGCCGTCGGAGCGGATGCAGCAGTGCAGTTTGGTGAACGGATCGGCGATCATCGGCCCGGAGAGGACCTCGTCGACGGTGACGGGGGTGCGGTACATGGCGTCCGGGTTCGCCACCGCGTTGGCCCGCGCCTGGACCGCGATCTCGGCCAACTGCTCCGGAGTGGTGCCGTACTGGTGCATATGGCGCCGCGCCGCCATGGCGTACTTGGCGATCAGGGTGTGCCCGTAGGGGGCCTCGAACTGCAGCGGACCGCGGGCGCCGAAGGAGAGATCGGCGGTGCGGCGCCGCGCCTTGAGGTCGGCGCGTGCGGTGGAGCCGTAGACCAGGAGGACGGCGTCGGCGTGGCCGGCGGCGATCGCGTCGGCGGCGTGGGCGGCCATGACCTCCCAGGTGGAGCCGCCGACGGAGGTGGAGTCGACCCAGGTGGGGCGCAGGCCCAGGTACTCGGCGACCTCCACGGGGGCCAGGGTGCCCAGTCCGGCCGAGGCGAAGCCGTCGATCGCCGACCGGTCCAGGCCGCTGTCGGCGAGCGCCCGGCGGGCGGCCTGGGCGTGCAGGGCGTAGGGGGTGGCGTCGTCCACGCGCCCGCAGTCGGACAGGGCGACTCCGGCGACGGCGACCTTGCGATGGCGATACCCGGCAGGGGTCCCTGAAGTCATGAATCTGACGGTACATCAGATTCCCGGGGGCGGGCAGGGCCCGCGAAGCACCCGGCGGTGAGCGGTCCCGCTGCCGGGGTGCGCGCCGCCCGGGTGCGCGGCACCGGAGTGCGGCACCGGGGTGCGCGGACCTAGGAAACTCGGCCCCCCGTCCCTACTATGACGGCCCGTCAGTTCACCTGCGGGGCCCCTCGGACCCGATGGGCGCCTTCGCAGGCCGGGAGGAGCCCGCCGATGGATGCCGCGTTCACCGAGGAGCAGGACGAGATCCGCCGCACGCTGCGCGGACTGCTGCACAAGCGCTGCGGACCCGACGAGATCAGGTCGGCGGTACGCACCGAGCCCGGACACGACGAAGCCCTGTGGCGGCAGCTCGCCGAGCAGCTCGGGCTGCCCGGACTCGCCCTGCCCACGGCATACGGCGGCGCCGGCTGCGGGCCCACCGAACTCGCCCTGGCCTGCGAGGAGACCGGCCGCATCCTGCTCCCCTCGCCGCTGATCGCGACCGCCGTGCTCGCCGCGCCGCTGATCCTCTCCCTGGGCACGGAGGCGCAGCGGGCCGCACTCCTGCCGGCCCTCGCCACCGGGAAGCTGACCGCCGCCCTCGCCGTGCCGGGCGGCAAGCTGGCCACCGCGCTGGCACTGACCGGCCCGAACACCGGGGACTGGGCGGGCGGCGGCCGGGCGGGCGGCATCCAGGCGCGGGAGCGGGCCGGGTCCTGGCGGCTCTACGGGGAGGCCGCGCAGGTCCTGGACGGCCACACCGCGCAGGTGCTTCTGGTGGCCGCGCACACCGGCGGGTTCGCGCGCAGCCGCACCCGGCTCTTCCTCGTCCGGGCCGACGCCGCCGGGCTGCTGGCGGTCCGGCAGACCACGATGGACGAGACCCGGCCGCAGGCCCGCCTCGAACTGCGTGACGTGCCCGCCGAGTTGCTGGGGGAGCGGGCGGACGGGGAGGCGGTCGTGGCGGCCGCGCTCGCCGCCACCGGGGCCGAGGCGGCCGCGGTGCTGGCCGCCGAGGCGGTCGGTGCGGCCGACGCCGCGCTCGCGCGTACCGTCGCCCACGTCACGACCCGCGAGCAGTTCGGCCGGCCCATCGGCGCCTTCCAGGCGGTGCAGCACCGCCTCGCCGACCTGTACGTGGCGGTGCAGGCGGCCCGCTCCGCGGCGTACTACGCGGCCTGGTCGGCGGGCGGCGCCCGGTCCGGGGTGCCGCGCCCGGCCGAGCCGGGGGTGGCCGCGCTGGCGCTCGCCCAGGCCCTGGAGGCGCTGCGCACGGTGGCCGCCGAGGCGGTGCAGCTGCACGGCGGCATCGGCTTCACCTGGGAGCACGACGCACACCTCTACTTCAAACGCGCCGCGTGCGACGAACTGCTGCTGGGGCCGGTGCACCGGCTGCGGGCCCGCGCCGCCGAGGAGGCCGGCCTGTTCGCGGCCGCGGCACCCGGAGCGCGAGAGGCGGTCGACGCCTGATGGGCGCCGGTGAGCGGCTGGTGCAGAAGGTCGCCGCCACCCGGACGTTCGCGCGGATCGCCCCGCGCTTCATCCCTGCGCTGGACCGTGCGGTACACCGGCTGACCCGTGGAAAGGTCCTGCTCAGCGCCCGGATGCTGCCCGGTGTGATCCTGACCGCGACCGGCGCGCGAAGCGGGCTGCCGCGGCGTATCCCGCTGGCGTGCATGCCGCAGGAGGGCGGCGGCTGGCTCCTGATCGGCAGCAACTTCGGGCGGCCCGGGCACCCCGCGTGGACCGGGAATCTGCTCAAGCATCCTGATGCGGAGGTCAATTGGCGGGGCGCGGACGTTCCCGTGCGGGCTCGGCTGCTCACCGGGGCGGAGCGGGAGCGGGCCTGGCGGTCGGCGCTCGCCTTCTGGCCGCCGTATGCGGCCTATCAGGCGCGGGTGGCACGGGAGATCCGGCTGTTCCGGCTGGAGCGGCGCTGAGAAACGGACAGCGGGTGCCGCAGGCTCCCTGGGGAACGGACGGCACCCGCTGTCGGTGCAGCTGTACTGCTATGGCAGGACGGACACAGGACGGATGCGGGGCCGGCCGCGAACCGGCCCGACGGCTGTTCGCGCCGGACGGGCGCGCCGGCTACTTCGTCGGCTTCTTACCGGTGACGCCGAAGTGCACCAGCAGCGCCAGATTGGGCTTGAGCTCGGTCTGCTTGACGCCCCAGCTCTGGAAGCCCTTCTGGTGTCCGGCGACCGCCGCCAGCATCGCCACGATGGAGCCGGCCATGGCCGCGGGGCTGACGTCCTTGTCGACCTTGTTCTTGCTCTGGAGCTCCTTGATGGAGTCCGTAAGGGAGTTGGTGACGGCATTGAGGATCTTCATGCGGATCTTGTAGAACCGCTTGTCGCCCTCGGCCGCCCCAAGATCCACGACGCGCAGAATCGCGTCGTTCTTGCGCCAGAACGAGAGGAAGCCGTCGACGAGCTCCTCCGCCGTCTGCCAGCCGGACTTGCCCACCCAGGAGCGTCCGGCGACAAGATCGGTCAGACTTGCGCCCTCTTTGGCCATCTCGTCGGCGATTTCGAGAACGGCGCCCTCGACGTCGGGGAAGTACTGATAGAACGTTGCGGGTGAAGTCCCCGCTTTTCGGGCCACATCGATGACTTTGACGTCCCGGTAGGGGGACGAACTGAGCATTTCGCTGAGGCAGTCGAGCAGCTTTTGCCGCGTCGCCTGTCCGCGGCGGCCGGCAACTCTGCCGTCGACGGTTCGCACTTGTCCTGTCATGCCGTCAGCTTACCGAGGGGTGATCGGAGCGCGATTTGGCTGCCTGCAAATGGGGATGGGGGAGTTAGGGGCGCTTGGCCCCGGTTGCCGCCCCCGTCGCGGCCTCGTACGCGGCTCCGGATCCGCAGGGCGGCGCTTGGCCCAAACCGGTGAATGCTCTTATCAACAGCCTGTGGACAACTTTGGTGGACAAGCGTCCGCACGGGCGGTGGCAAGTGCGGTCGGGGAGCGGTCCGTTGTCCGTCGGGTCGCGGATGACCTGCGTCAATCCGGAAATTGATCGACCACACGTTCGAGTACTCGTCGGGCGGGGCGCGGATACCGGCGCTAGCTTTGACGTGTGACCGCGCGCACGGGCGCCGCGGCCCGTACGTGAAGGGCGGTGGGCGGGCCACCCGAGGCGGGGTCCCGGCTCCCGGCCCGGAGGCTCAGCCGTGGCGGACTGGCGGGGTGGGCGGTCCGAAGCGGTCCCGGACGGTCCGTTTACTGCCCTCGGGGACAACCAAAGGTGCAACCTTTGGCGTCCTAGGACCGAAGTGGCCCTCACGCCCGCAGAATTGGGCCGACGCGGAGAGCCTTCACGGAGGGGGAAGAGGTGGCGGTGCGGGGGAATGCACGGGATGCGCACGGTGCTGCACGGTGTACACGGGCGAAGGCGGGGGTGACATGACCGACAGGGGGCGGGCGCGCGGCGGGCTGTTGCGGCGGCGAGCGGGTGGCGCCGGCGGCCCTCTGTGGGGCGGAATACCGAAATCCGGGGCGCGGGCAACCGGCCGGTAACCCTTCGGTCGCCACTCTTCGCCGGATGTATCGGCGCACGTCGGGCGGGTGTTGGTTACGCCTGGTAACGGGCGTGGCGGGTGTGACGGGGCGTGATCCTTGACACGACGCACGGCCCCCGGGTTCGCACCGGACGGCCCGGCCAGGAAGAATCACCACGCGTACGGCCGTTTCGGCCAGGCGGTGAGACGCTGCACGGGGCAGTGGCTCTCGGCGGCTCGTGGCTATGGAGAGTCTCTTATTTACGCCCCACGGGGAGGTGGCAGGCAAGTGGTGGAGCAGCTGAAGCAGCTGACGCAGCACGATCCCCGGCGGATCGGCCCGTTCGAGGTGCTCGGCCGTCTCGGGGCCGGTGGCATGGGATTGGTCTATCTGGCGCGCTCGGCGTCCGGCCGGCGCGTGGCGATCAAGACAGTGCGGACCGAGCTCGCCGAGGACCAGCTGTTCCGGGTCCGCTTCACACGCGAGGTCGAGGCCGCCCGCGCGGTCAGCGGCTTCTACACCGCGGCGGTGGTGGACGCCGATCCGCGGGCGGCGGTGCCGTGGCTGGCGACGGCCTATGTCCCCGCCCCCTCCCTCGAGGAAATAGTCAATGAGTGCGGGCCCCTGCCCGCTCAGGCGGTGCGCTGGCTGGCGGCCGGGATCGCCGAGGCGCTGCAGTCCATCCACGGCGCCGGCCTGGTGCACCGCGACCTGAAGCCGTCGAACGTCCTGGTGGTCGAGGACGGCCCCCGGGTCATCGACTTCGGCATCGCCTCCGGGGTGTCCAACACCCGGCTGACGATGACCAACGTGGCCGTGGGGACCCCGGCCTACATGTCGCCCGAGCAGGCCCGCGACTCCCGCAGCGTGACCGGCGCCAGCGATGTCTTCTCCCTCGGCTCGACGCTGGTCTTCGCCGCCACCGGGCACGCCCCCTTCCACGGCGCCAACCCGGTCGAGACCGTCTTCATGCTGCTGCGCGAGGGCCCCGACCTGGCCGGACTGCCGGACGAGCTGCGGTCGCTGATGGAGTCCTGTATGCAGATGGAGGCGACCCACCGGCCGTCCCCGGCCGATCTGCAGTCCCAGCTGGCGCCGCATCTGTTCGGCTCCGGCAGCGACGACAGCGGTACGGCCTCGGCCTGGCTGCCGCCCGGCGCGGTCGCGCTCATCGAGCAGCGGCGCGGTGGCCGGTCCACCCTCCCCAGGAGCGCCGCCCCCGCCCGCGCCGCGTCCGGCCGCAGCTCGGGCCGCCAGGCGCCCGCCGCGCCCCCGCCCGCCCAGCCCCCCGTGGTGGCGCCGCCACGCCCCGAGAGCGCACCGGTGGGCGGCGCCGCGCCCGAGTCCGGCTGGCCCGGTCGGGTCGGTGCCGGCCCCGGTGCACACCGCGGCGGCGACCCCCGCTCCGCCGGTCCCGGTCCGATGCCGCAGGCCGCGGCGTTGGGTCCGGACGTCCCGACGGCCCGAACCACCCCGGTCTCCGCGCCCCCGCCCGTCACGCCGGAGGGCGGCCCGGTACGCCTCGGTGGCTCGCCCGCCCCGATAGGGCCGGGCCCGCGGGCCGGCGAGGCGCGCGACCCGCAGCCGCACGGGCAGGCCGGTGCCGGCACGCACTGGGTCCGGCCGCCCGGTGGCGGACCGGCCGCCGGTGTGCCGCAACAGGGCCCGACGGGCGCCGCAGCCCAGGCCGCCGGGCCTCCGCCGCCCGAGGCGCCGCCCGCCGGGCCGGGCCGCTGGCGCCCCTGGCGATTCCGCATGTCGAACGACGTGTGGGGCACCCCCGCCGTCTCCGGCGATCTGCTCTACGTCACGTCCTTCGAGGTGCACGCCCTCGATGTGGGCAGCGGGCGGCGCAAGTTCAAGACCCGCGATGTGGCCTGGGCGATGGCCGTGGCCGACGGCCGCATCCACGCCTCGGACGGCCCGAGCCTGTACGCCCTGGACGCCGACGACGGCACCGAGCTCTGGCGGGTCACCACCGAAGGCTGGGTGTACGCCCTCAAGGTGGACCGCGGCACGGTCGTCACCAGCACCCGTGGTGGCGGCGTCCAGGCGTGGGAGGCGGCCAACGGCGAGCTGCTGTGGGAGACCGGCGGCGTCCAGACCGACTTCGAGACCCCCGAGGCCGGGCCCGTGGTGCACGACGGCACGGTGTTCGTGTGGGCCGACGCCCGGCTGAAGGCTCTGGAGGCGCGGACGGGCGCCGAGCGCTGGTCGTATCCGGTGGGCGACGCGGCGTCCTGCGGCGGTGTGCCGATGCGGCTGCTGCCCGCGTCCGACGGCGTCGTCTACGTCGTCGCCGGCGCCCGGGTGCTGGCGCTGGACATCGCGCGCGGCGAGGTGCGCTGGCACTTCGAGGCGCCCGCGGTGTTCGTCAGCCCGCCGGCCTTCGCCCCCGGCCCCGCGGTCACCGGCGGTGGGGTCTATCTGGCCGACTACCTCGGCACGGTGTACGCCCTGGACCCTGCGGACGGCCGCGACCGCTGGCGGATCGCCACCGAGGCGCGCCAGTCCACCGAGCCGGTACTGGTCGCCCACGGCGCCGTCCACCTGGGCAGCGGCAAGGCGCTCTACACCCTGGACGCCGTGACCGGCACCCCGCGCTGGCGCTTCCAGGCCGGCGCGGACGTGGTCGGCGCTCCGGCCGTCGCCGAGGGCCGGGTGCACTTCGGCTCCGCCGACCACTGCCTGTACACGCTGGACGCGATGGGCGGGCAGCTGCGCTGGAAGCTGGAGACCGGCGGCGAGATCACCGGGTCGCTGGTGGCGGTCGGCGGTGTGGTCTACGCATGCAGCAAGGACCGTTGTGTGTACGCGCTGGATGCGGCGAAGGGCACGGGCCAGGCCCGCCGGCCGTAACGGTCCTGCGCCGGGTCCGCCGTAACGCTCCTGCGCCGGGTCGCGGGTCCGCCGGCGACCCCGCGACGTACGCGGTCCGCGCTCCGTTCCCCGACGCGGTCCGCGCTCCGTTCCCCGACACGGTCCGCGGTCCGTTCCCTGGCGCGGTCCGCGCTGCGCTCCCTGACGGGCCGTCCGGCGCCCGGTGGGCTGCACGGACGTCACGGACGTCTACTCCCGTTCCTCCGGGGGCCGTTGCGCGCCCTGCCGGCCGTGGTTCTTGCCCCACTCCACCGGCGGCGTGGGCGGCTGGGGCTGCCCCTGGTGGTTCGGTGGCGGCGGAGGCGGAGGCGGAGGCGGAGGCGGGGGCGGCGGCGCCGGCCGGGGCCATGGTTCGGTGGACGGCTCCCGCGGCGGTCGGCCACCGCCTTCCGGGCCACCGCCTTCCGGGCCGATGCCGGGGCGGGTGAGCGGACGGGTGGCGGGCCCTTCGGCAGGCGGCTCGCTCCCACCGGTGTGCGGTTCCCCACCGGTGGGCGGCCCCTCCCGCGGGTACCGCTGCGGGGACCACTCCTGGCTCGGGGTCCACTCCTGGGTGGCCCGGTCGTCGTGGGGCATCGGCCGGCTCCGCTCCCATGGTTCGGGCTCCGTCGGGGGAGCCGCGGCGGGCTCGTCGTAACGGCCGTACCCGTCGTCGTCCCGCCGGGCTGCCCGCCGACCGCGGACCCGGCCTCGACGGCCGCTCATCACCAGGGAGCCGAGCAGCAGCAGCGCACCGCCGCCGAGGGCGTTGGGCACGCCCACCCCGAGGCCGTGGACGCCCGCGGTGAGTTCGCCCGCGACCTGCCCCTGGCGGACCATCCACAGGACGGTGAAGCCCAGCACGACCAGCCCGGCGAGCGCAACCAGCGCCCGCGAGCGCAGCGCGATGCCGAACAGCGTCAGCAGGCCGGCGACGGCCATGGGGAGGAGGAGGGAGCCGAAGAGCGGGGCACCGTTGTCGGTGATGGTGTGGAAGAGGTCCTCGATGCGGAAGTTGTTTCCGCGACGGCCGTCGTACCAGGGACGGAAGGGGCTCCAGACGGCGGCCGTCGCTCCGATGAGGGCTATCAGGGATCCGATGACGTTGCGCACCACTGGCGTCGCCTCGCTTCGAGTCGTCCTGAGGTCCTCCGTCACAGACGCTACGCCTGACCGCCTTGACCCGCGATTTCTCCGGTGCTTCCGGGGCCGGTGGGGGTTGTCACCCGCGCTTGCTAGGGTCTCGTGCACGCGTCGGCCCACGCACGACGCGGCCAAGACGTCTTCACGGGGGATGGGCACAGGGCATGAAGCAGCGCACGCGCATACGCATCGGCAGGCGTACGGTCACCCGCGCGGCCGCGGCCGGGCTCGCGGTGGCCTCGATCGCGACGGTCGGCGGCTGTGCCTTCGGCGGCCCTCGCGTCCACGGTCCTACCGCGCCCCCGAGCCCCACGAGCAGCGGGTACGACCCGAACGACCCGACTCCGTCCGAGGACTCGACGTACGACACGTACTCGCCCTCGCCCTCGCCGACCGAGGAGACCTACGACCCCGACGGCCGGTCCGACGTCCGGGGCAGCAGCTGTGACTTCTCGGAGTCGCTGCACAAGTTCACGTACACGCTCTCCATCACCAACCCGTCGTCGTCCGACTCGTTCTCGTACGACATGGACATCCGCTGGATGAAGGCCAAGCCGGCCGACGGCAAGATGTACGGGGAGCACAAGCGCTCCATCATCGTGGGCCCCAGTGACACCGAGACCTATACCGCCGAGTACACGGTCAACCAGTCCTCCTTCGCGCGGTTCTGGTTCACCTGTGAGATCTCGCAGGCGGAGAAGTCCCGTATGTAGCCATCGGTGACCGGGGTGCGCCGGGGCACCCGCTCAGCGCAGCCGGTGGTCCCGCCCGCGGGTCGCGAACAGCTCCGCCTGGCGCTCCGGCGGCGCGTTCCCGAGGGCGATGAGATGCGGCGCGCCCGCCAGCGCCTGGGTGCGCGCCGCCTCGCGCGCCGACCACACCGCCCGTACGGTCCCCTGGACGCCTGCCGTCGGATACCCGGCGAGGACCGCGGCCGCCCGCAGGGCCGCGGCGGCCGCCTCCCCGTCCGGTACGACCTCCGACACCAGGCCGGTCTGGTACGCCCGCGCGGCCGTCAGCCGCTCCGCCGTCCCCATCAGCGACATCCGCGCGACCTCACCGAACGGCATCCGCTGTGCCATCCCGATCGCCTCGTACGCGCTGACCATGCCGTATGTCGTATGCGGGTCGAAGAAGGTGGCCGAGGCGTCGGCGACCAGGAACTCGCACTCGCCCAGCAGATAGAAGGCGCCGCCGCAGGCCATGCCGTTGACGGCCGCGACGACCGGCTTCCACAGGTCGTTGGCCTTGGGGCCGACCGTCAGCAGCGGGTCGTCCATGGCGTACGGGGAGGAGGGTTGCGGCACGGCCGCCGACCGGTCGATGCCGGTGCAAAAGGCGCGGTCGCCCGCTCCGGTGAGGACCACGGCCCGGATCCGGTCGTCGGCGCGGATCGCCCGCCAGGTGGCCGCCAGTTCCGCGGCGGTCTCCAGGTCGATGGCGTTGTGCCGCTCGGGCCGGTCGATCGTCACCAGTGCGACGCCGTCGTCCCCGGGGCATGTGCGGCGGATGCTCATGGCCGCTCCAGGAGCCAGCGGGGGACGGTCACGCCTCCGGGCAGGGTGTGGAAGGCGGCCTTGACCGGGGCGCCGATGCGCAGCCGCGCCGGGTCGACGGAGTTGAGCGGGGCGTCGGCGGCGGTGACGAGGTTGCCGACCAGCCGGATCCGCGGGGCGTCGGCCAGCTCCACCACGATGGCGTTGTAGCCGGGCCGGGCGGCGTAGGCGGGCAGCAGTGGCGGATGGGGCAGCACGAAGGACCAGATGCGGCCGCGGCCGCTCATCTTCTGCCAGTGGGCCGCGAAGGACTGGCAGTGCGGGCAGCAGGGGCGGGGCGGGAAGCGCAGTTCGTTGCAGTCGGAGCAGGTCTGGACGCGCAGTTCGCCGCGGGCGGTGTATGCCCAGAAGGGGGCGCCGTCGTCGTCGAGGACGGGAAGCAGCAGGCCGGCGTCGCTGTCGGCGGCGGGGGCGGGGGCGGCGGGGGCCATGCCGGCGGGCAGGGCGGCACGGACGGACTCACCAGTGCTCATGGGCAGTCAACTCCTCAGCAGCAGGGCCGAGGTGGGGACTCCCTCGCCCGCGGTGACCAGACAGGTGGCGGCGTCCGGGACCTGGGCGGTGCTGGTGCCGCGCAGCTGCTTGACGCCTTCGTTGATGAGGTTGAAACCGTGGACGTACGCCTCGGAGAGGCCGCCGCCGCCGGTGTTGAGGGGGAGCCGGCCGCCGATCTCCAGGGCGCCGCCTTCGGTGAACGCCGCGCCCTCACCGCGTCCGCAGAAGCCGTAGCCCTCCAGGGAGAGGGGGATGAGGGGGGTGAACGCGTCGTAGATCTGGGCCACGTCGACGTTCTGCGGCCCGAAGTCGGCGCCCTTCCACAGCCGGCGGGCGGCGGTGTGGGCGGGCCCGGCGAGCGGGTCGTCGTTCCAGTAGTTGACCATGCCGTGGTGCTGTGCGGGCAGGCCCTGGGCGACGGCATGGACGTAGACGGGCCGCTGCCGGCAGTCGCGGGCGCGCTCGGCCGGGACCACGACGCAGGCCAGCGCGCCGTCCGTCTCCAGGCAGTTGTCGAACAGGCAGAGCGGTTCGCTGATCCAGCGTGCGGTCATGTACATCTCGCGGGTCAGCGGGCGCTCGTACATCATCGCGTCGGGGTTCTGGTTGGCCCGGTTGCGGCAGGCGAGCGCGACGTTGAAGAGGTGGTCGCGGGTGGCGCCGTACTCGTGCATGTAGCGGCGGGCCAGCATGCCGATCTCGTCGGCGGGGCGCAGCAGCCCGAAGGGGCGGGTCCACTGCGCCGGGGTCGGGAGCTGCACCTGGGTGTTCTTCCAGGGCCGTGGGCCCGAACCGCGCTTGCGCGAGCGCCAGGCGACACCGACGTTCGCCTGCCCGGTGGCGATGGCGGCGGCGAGATGCGCCACCGTCGCACAGGAACCCCCGCCGCCGTAGCCGACCTTGGAGAAGTGGGTGACATCGCCGGCGCCGATGGCCTTGGCGATCTCCACCTCGTCGGTCTCCTCCATGGTGTACGAGGCGAACGCATCCACCTCCGACGCCGCGATCCCCGCATCGTCCAGCGCCGCCACGATCGCCCGACAGGCCAAGGTCTTTTCGGATTCCGGGAGTTGTTTGGCAAAAGGCGTCTGTCCGATGCCGGCTATCGCCGTAGCGTCCTTGAGGGTCGCCCCCATCGCCACCTCCGTGGTCGGCCGTCAGTGCTGACAGCCGAGGAGGCTACCGCTAATCTGACGGGTAGTCAGCTAGTGGGCGGACAGCTCTTTTTCGGCCGGCTCTTTCGCGGGAGGCAGCGCGATGCACGGTGATCTGGATCTGCGGGCGGACCTGGAGTACGGCTCCCTGGCCCGACTGGTGCGCACGGCCGCGGAGCGCTACGGGCCCCAGGAGGCCGTGGTCGAGGGCCGCAACCGGATCTCGTACGCCGAGCTGGGCGAGCGGGTAGAGCGGGCCGCCGCCGCCTGTATCGCCGCCGGGGTCGCGCCCGGCGACCGCGTCGCCGTCTGGGCGCCCAACACCCTCGACTGGATCGTCGCCGCCCTGGGCGCGGTGACGGCCGGCGCCGTCCTCGTCCCCGTCAACACCCGCTTCAAGGGCGCCGAGACCGCCGACGTGCTGCGCCGCACCCGCGCCCGGCTCCTCTTCGTCACCGGCACCTTCCTCGGCACGTCCTATGTCGCCTCACTGCGCCGCGCCACCCGGGAGGGCACCGGCACCGGCCCGCTGCCGGGACTGCCGCATCTGGAGCGGATCGTGGTCCTCGCCGAGGACGCCCCGACCGACTTCACCGCGTGGCCGGAGTTCCTCGCCGCCGGCGCCTCCGTGCCCGCCGCGACGGTCCGCGCCCGGGCCGACTCCCTGGGCCCGGACGACCCCTCCGACATCATCTACACCTCCGGCACCACCGGCCATTCCAAGGGGGCGGTGATCACCCACGCCCAGACCCTGCGCGCCTACGCCCTCTGGAGCGAACTCGCCGGCCTCCGGCAGGGCGACCGCTACCTGATCGTCAACCCCTTCTTCCACACCTTCGGCTACAAGGCCGGCATCGTCGCCTGCCTGCTGCGCGGCGCGACGATGATCCCCCAGCCGGTCTTCGGCGTGGAGACCGCGCTCGCCAATATCGCCGCCGAGCGGATCTCCGTACTCCCCGGGCCGCCCACCCTCCACCAGCAGATCCTCGACCACCCGGCCCGCGCGCTGCACGACCTCTCCGCACTCCGCCTCGTCGTCACCGGCGCGGCGGTCGTCCCCCTGCAGCTGGTCGAGCGGCTGCGCAGCGAACTGAAGATCTCCACCGTCCTTACGGCGTACGGCCTTTCGGAGAGCTCCGGCATCGTCACGATGTGCCGCCGCGGCGACCCGCCCGAGGTCATCGCCTCGACGTCGGGCCGCGCCCTGCCGGGCACCGAGGTCCGGGTCGCCGACGCCGCGGGCCGCCCGATGCCGTCCGGAGCGGCGGGCGAGGTCCAGGTCCGCGGCTACCACGTCATGTCCGGCTACTTCGAGGACCCGGCCGCCACGGCCCGCGCCCTCACCCCCGACGGCTGGCTGCGCACCGGCGACGTCGGCGTCCTCGACGCCGACGGCAACCTCCGTATCACCGACCGCATCAAGGACATGTTCATCGTCGGCGGCTTCAACGCCTATCCGGCCGAGATAGAGCAACTCCTGCTCCGCCACCCGGACATCGCCGATGCTGCCGTCATCGGCATCCCGGACGGCCGGCTGGGCGAGGTCGGCAAGGTCTTCGCGGTCCGCCGGGCCGGCTCGGCGCTCACCGCCGACGGCCTGATCGCCTGGTCCCGCCGTGAGATGGCCAACTACAAGGTGCCGCGCGAGGTGGCGTTCGTCGCGGAACTGCCGCGGAACGCGAGCGGCAAGGTGGTCAAGAGGCAGCTGCGCGAAGGGGCCAGGTGACCCGGTCGTCCGCCGGCCCCGTCCCCCGCGCCCGCGCCGCCGCTCGCATCCGCGCCGCGCACCCGTCGTCCACCGGCCAGGACCCCACCGCCGGTTCCGCGGCCCCGCACCGGTCCGCCGGTCCGGGCGGCCCGTCCCGGTCACTGCCCCGCCGCCCGCCGGCGTGCGGGTCACGCGCCGGGCTGCGACCCGGGAGTCACGGCTTGGCCGGCGTCCAGTCCGGCCGCCGGCCGCTGAGCGCCACCACCCGGTCGAGGAGCGAAGCATCCGCCGGCACCGGGACCGGCGCGGCGAACATCGCCCCGGGGGTGCCGCCCGACTCCTCGGCCCAGGATGTGAGCAGCGCGAGGGAGACGCCGAGATCGGCCGGCTCGGGCGCGTACGCCTGGCCGGTGGCGCGCGCCAGGTCCCAGCCGTGCAGCACCAGCTCGTTGAGCGCGACCCGGCCCGCGACGGCGGCGGGCAGCGGGACGCCGCCCGCCTGGGTCTCGCCGTCCCATGCCTCCGGGGTGCGCCAGGCCGCCGCCAGCTCGGCCAGATTCCGGTCCAGGTCGGCGCGCCAGCCGGGCGTCACATCCGGCAACGAGGAGCCTGGCGGTGTGCTGGTCGAGGGTCCGATGTCCTTGCGCGCCGCGTCACGGAAGGCGCCGGTCAGGCCGACGAGATGGCCCAGGAGGTGCCGCACCGCGTATCCCTCGCACGCCGTGGGCGCGTCCAGCTGCTCCTCGGCGGTGTTCTCCGCCAGCTCTGCCACCAGCTGGGTCTGCGCGCCGAAGTCGATCATCTCGGTCATGTTCCGGTCCTTCCGTCCTGCCGGGGAGCTGTCCACGCGGCTGCCAGGGGCGGGCCACTGCCCGCCCCGGCCCACCGCGCTCCTCCCAGTGAAGACTCCTCCGGCCCCCGGAACCCATCGCCACACCGTCGACACCCCCTATGACGTGTCCTGGGGGGTGTCGACGCCCGGCCCGGCGTAGCGCTCCCGCAGAGCGGTCTTGAGCACCTTGTTCAGTGGCCCGCCGCGCGGCAGCCGGTCGGTGATCTCCAGCTGTTCGGGCAGCTTCTGCGTCATCAGACCGGCGGCCCGCAGATGGCCGGTGAGCCCCGCCAGGGTCAGCGGCCCGGCGGCCGGGTCGGCGGGGGTGACCACCGCGCAGACCCGCTCCCCGCGCTCCCGGTCCGGCAGCCCGATGACGGCGACGTCGTCCACCGCCGGATGGGTGCGCACCAGCTCCTCGACCTCCTGGGCCGAGATGTTCTCGCCCTTGCGGATGATGATGTCCTTGAGCCGCCCGGTCAGCACGAGATGCCCGTCGGGGCGCAGATACCCCAGGTCACCGGTGTGGAAGGAGCCGTCCTCGCCGAACGCCTCGGCCGTCAGGGCCGGATCGGTGTAGCGCCGGAACAGCATCGTCCCCCGGAGCGTCACCTCGCCCGGTTCCCCGGTGGCGGCCTCGCCGCCGTCCGCCCGCACGATCCGGACCCGGGCACCGGCCACGGGTCGGCCCACCGTTGTGCCCAGCTGCTCATCGCTGTCGTACGGCGTCCCCATGGTGATCATCGGGCACTCCGTCATGCCGTACCCGTGGACGATCGCGCAGTCCAGCTCCCGCCCCGCCGCCGCGTACAGCTCCGGCGGCAGCGGCGCCCCGCCGCCGGAGAGCAGCCGCAACGACGGGATCAGCCGCCCCACGCCCGGCGACTGTGCCCGGTACCGCCGCGACTCCTCCGCGAACGCCTGGTAGAACGCCGTGCTCCCGCCCGCCATGGTCACCCCGAGCCGACGGTAGACCGCGGCCGCCCGGTCCGCCTCGAACGTCTCCAGCACCACCGCCGGAAAGCCGCTGACCAGCATCGCGATGACGTAGTCGGGCCCCGCTATGTGCGCATACGGGAAAGCGATCGAGCCGATGTCGTCAGCCGACATCCCCAGCGCGGTGGCCAGTCCCACTCCGCCGGCGATGAGCGAGGCGTCGGTGTGCTCGACGCCCTTGGGGGAGGAGGTCGTACCGGAGGTGTAGTAGATCCATGTCGCCCGCCCGTCGGCGCCCGCGGGCACCGGAGCCGGCAGACCTCCCGGATCGCCCGTCGGCAGTCCGTCCGCCGTCGAGACGACCCGCACCCCCTCGCGGGCCAGGCTCCGCGCCATCGCGCCGTAGTCGAAACCCCGCCACGCCCCCGGTACGAGCACGAAATCGGCCGCCGACTCCGCCAGTATGAAGCCGACTTCCCGCTCCCGGTGCAGCGGGATGACGGGTGTCTGCACGGCCCCCAGCCGGGCCAGCGCCAACGAGAGGACCACGGTCTCCACCCGCGTCGGCAGCTGCCACATCACCCGCGTGCCGGACCCGATCCCCAGCCCCCGCAGCCCGGCGGCGACCCGCAGCGCCCCGTCCCGCACCTGGTCGAAGGTGACGCTGCGCCCGTCCTCGTCGAAGAACATGGGGCGCCCGGCCGAGGCGCGCGCCCGGTGGTCGACCAGTTCCCAGAGGGTGTGGATGCGGGCGGGGTCGAACATGGCGCCTCCTCGCGGATCGCGGGTGGCGTGACTCTAGCACCGGAACTGACGAAGCGTCAGATGTCGGGAGTGGGCGGGGCGACGGCCGAAACCGCGTCCGGCGGGGGCTGAGCCGGTGGCTCAACCCCCGCCGGACGCGGTTTCGAAGAGGTCAGGGTGTGTGGCTGTCCCCTGCCGTCAGCGAGGGGAGTGACGTCAGCGGAGTGTGGCTGTCCGACGGGGCCACGGGGCGGTGGTTGTCCCCGGCGATGACGTTGCCGCCGGAGTCGGCCGGGCGTCCCTGAGCCGTCGCCGGTGCCGCAACGGCGACGGCCGCCGCTGCCGCTATCGCGGCGATGGCCAGGGATTTCTTGATTCGGGTCACTGTGCTCCTCCGTCAGGGGCGCGTGGGTCGTTTGTGTGACGCTAGCGTTGACTAAGACGTACGTTCGATGAATGGCCGGAATGCGCCGGACGGTGGCGCGATGCGGTATGACGTCCGGCATGCCGCAGGGGCCGGCCCCGATGGCTCCCCTCCATGCCATCGCGACCGGCCCCTGCGATCCCCCGAAGACTCGGTGGTGGGCCGTTACCGGGGCTCGATGATGGGGGTGTGGTTGTCCCCCGTCGTCACCATCTCGCCCGGCTTGCGGGGTGCCTTCTTCTTGCCGATTCCCGGTGCGGCAACCGGGGTGTGATTGTCCATCGGCTTGATGACTTCACGCTCGTTCGGCTCTGGAGCCCTGTTCTCGGTGGCCACGTTCATCAACTCCTGTGTGTGGGCGCTTGGTGGTCCACCCGGCCGGCAACTCCCCCGAGGGTCGCCGGACGGGTGAACCAGGCCGTACACCTTACGGTGGGGCCGTGGCCGAGCCGCTTGCCCCCCGAGGCGGCGGATCGGTGAGTAAGAGAATGGCCTGTCGCGATGAACGATCGATAAACGTCTCGGGGAACGGCTCTGACGTGCAGCTATACGACGTTGAGCGGCCGGAGGAGGTCCTGGACCGTGGTGCGCTCGGGCGACCCCAGCTGGGCATAAACGGCAAGGGCCTCCTGCCAGCAGGCCCGTGCACGGCCGCTGTGTCCCACCTCGTTGAGCGCACGACCCAGCAACGTCAGGATGTTCGCCCGCCACCAGTCGCCGCTCACGCCGCGCAGCGCGGTGAGTGCCTGGTCGGCGCTGGTGGCCGCCTCGGCGGGCCGGTGGTCCGCGAGGAAGATCTCCGCCAGCCTGAAATGCGTCATACCGACCCAGAACCGCTGCCTGCTGTCCTGGAAGATGGCCAGCGCCTCGGTGAGCTGATGCGTGGCATCGTCGCGCCGGTTCGCGCGGGCGTACGCCAGGCCCAGCGCGTACATGCCGTTGGCCAGCCGCCGGGTCGCCCCGAGCTGCCGGTATATCGCGATGCCTTCCCTGGCGAGCTGAATCGCGCTGTCCAGACGGCCGGTGTGCAGGTGAACGCGGGACAGGTTGCACAGCGCGCTCGCCTCGGACTGCTTGTTGCGGTCGTCGCGGAAGGCGGCCAGCGCCTGGGCGAGGTAGGCCTCGGCGTCGTCGAAACGCTGCTGGATGGACGCGATGATGCCGCGGTCGTTCGGTGCGTACGACGACGCGAAGGGGTCCTCGGTCGCCAGGCCGAGCAGCATCGACGACTTGGCGTGGTCGTCCGCCTCGTCGAGGCGGCCGGCCAGTGTGTGGACGTTGGCGAGCGCGGTGTGGATACGCGCTTCGGCGTGCTGGTCCGCGCCTTCGCGGGCGGCCTCCAGCAGAGAGTTGTTGACCTGTTCGTACTGAAGGGCGTCGGCACCGGACTCGGCGAGGTCCCGGGTCAGCAGCAGCAGGTCCACCGCGCGCCGCAGGGAGCTCGGCCCTCGCGACTGCTGAGCACACGCCAGGATGCAGGCGGCTTCACCGAACAGCCAGCTCAGTGCCGCCGTACGGTCGGTGAAGGTCAGTCCGGGGTGGTGCGGGGACTCCATGTGGTCCACCAGCCGGTCCCCCGGCCGCTCCAGCGCGTACATCCCGGCGGCCGTCGCCAGGTAGAAGTCCAGCAACCGCGACAACGCCGCCGCCCGCTCCGACTGCGGATGCTCGTCGCGCTCCGCGCACGACCGCGCGTACAGCCGCACCAGGTCGTGGAAGCGGTAGCGCCCGGGTGCGGCGGACTCCAAGAGGCTGGCGTCCACGAGGGATTCGATGAGGTCCTCCGCGTCGTCGCCGTCCAGGTCGAGGATCGCCGCGGCCGCCGGTAGCGAGATGTCCGGGCCGTCGGCCAGTCCCAGGAGGCGGAAGGCGCGGGCCTGCTGCGGCTCCAGCTGGCCGTAGCCCAGCTCGAAGGTCGCCTTGACGGCCAGGTCGCCGGCCCGCAGTTCGTCCAGGCGGCGGCGTTCGTCGGCGAGTTTGCGGGCCAGGGTGGAGACGGTCCAGGTGCGGCGGGAGGCCAGGCGGGAGGCGGCGATGCGGATGGCGAGGGGCAGGAAGCCGCAGGCGCCGACGACGGCCATGGCGGCCTGGCGTTCGGAGGTGACGCGTTCCTCGCCGACGATGCGGGTGAAGAGGGCCAGTGCCTCCTCGGGGCTCATCACGTCCAGGTCGATGAGGTGGGCGCCCGCCAGGTCGATCATGCGGGCGCGGCTGGTGATGAGGGCGGCGCAGCCCTCCGTGCCGGGCAGCAGCTGCCGGACCTGTGCCGCGTCGCGGGCGTTGTCCAGGAGGGCCAGGACGCGCCGACCGGCCAGCGTGGAGCGGTAGAGGGCGGAGCGTTCCTCCAGGCCGTCGGGGATGGCCGAGTCGGGGGTGCCCAGGGAGCGCAGGAAGGCGCCGAGGACGGCCTCGGGCTCGGACGGGGCGTGGCCGGCGCCCTGGAGGTCGACGTAGAGCTGACCGTCGGGGAAGTGCTCGCGGGCGGCGTGGGCGACATGGACGGCGAGGGTCGTCTTGCCGACGCCGCCGATACCGGTGAGCGCGGAGACCGCCATCACGCTGCCCTCGGCGGTGGCGAGTTGATCGCCCAGCTCGGCGACGAAGGCCGTGCGGCCGGTGAAGTCGGCCACGGTGGCCGGCAACTGCTGGGGCCGTACGAGGCCGCGGTCCGCGCTGCCGGTGCCGTCGGTGACGACGGGCGGCGCGTCCAGGTCGCTGTCCGCGCGCAGGATGCGCTGCTGGAGGTCGGAGAGCGAGGCGCAGGGCTCGACGCCGAGTTCGTCGTCCAGCAGCTTGCGAGTGTCGGTGTAGACCGCCAGCGCCTCCGCCTGCCGCCCGCTGCGGTACAGCGCCAGCATCAGCAGTTCGCGCAGTCGCTCGCGCAGGGGGTGGGCGGCGGTGAGGGCGGTCAGTTCGGAGACGGCCTCGGCGTGGCTGCCCAGTTCCAGGTCGAGTTCCAGCAGCGTCTCCACCAGGGACAGCCGCCACTCGTTGAGGCGGGTGCGCTGGGTCTCGGCGTAGGGGCCCGGAAGGCCGGCCAGGGGTTCGCCGTCCCACAGGTCCAGTGCACGGTCGAGCAGTTCGCGGGCGCGGCTGGGGTCTCCGGCGGTCCTGGCCTTCTCCGCCTCGGCGGCGAACTGCTCGGCGTGGTCGTGGTCGAGGTCCAGCGGCCGGCTGTTCGTCGACCGGATCGCGTATCCGCCGGACTCACTGACCAGGGTGTTGGCGTCCGAGCCGAGCGCCTTGCGGAACCGGGAGGCGTAGGTGCGCACCGCGGCCAGCGCGGCGTGCGGGGGTTCGTCGCCCCACAGCGCGTCGACCAGCTCGGCCGCGGTGGCGGTGCGCCCGCCCCGCAGCAGCAGTGCGGCCAGCAGGGCGCGTTGCTGCGGTGAGCCCGCCGCCAGCGCCGTGTCGCCGCGCCAGGCCCGTACGGGACCGAGCACGGTGAAGCGGAGCCGCCCCTGCCCCTGCCCCGTACCGTCGTCCATCATCTCCCCCTGCTCTGTCCCGGTCGTCTACACACTGTTCACACACGTAAGCCGTGCGCAACGGTCAGTCTGCCTTGTCAGGGCCCCTTGCGTCAGTAGGGGTCCCCAGCGTCCACAAAGCCTCCCCGGGAGCTGGCGGACGCCGGCGGAGGAGGCGCATCAGGGGCGCGGAGTCTCGGACTCCGTACGCCCTCCGTGCGCCTCCCCAAGGTTCTGCACGCGAACAGGGCGGCGCACGGTTCTCGTTCGGCGCGACCCGGGGCCGAAGAAACGCCCCGGGCGCCCCGCCCCGGTGCCCCCTTCCCGCCGCCGCCGGCGATCCGCTCCCGTTACTGACGGCCCGTCAGATCAGCGCTACCGTAGCGCGTATGGACACCACGCAGAGCAAGGAGAGCGCCCCGGACGCCTCGCCCGCAGCGGGCGTCACGGACTTCCCCCGGATCATCTCGGTGGACGACCACACGGTGGAGCCGCCGCACGTCTGGCGGGACCGGCTCCCGTCGAAGTACCACGGCACCGGTCCGCGCATCGTCCGGGCACCCGTGAAGGACATGACGTTCGTGGGCGGCAGGTTCGCCCCGAAGATGGGCGCCCCGGGTGACGAGGGCCCGCCGGCCGACTGGTGGGTCTACGAGGACCTGCACCGTCCGCTCACCCGCCTGGACACCGCCGTCGGCTGCTCACGCGACGAGATCAGGCTGGAGGGCATCACCTACGAACAGATGCGGCCGGGTTCCTTCAGCGTGCCCGAGCGGTTGGCCGACATGGACGTCAACCACGTCCAGTCCGCGCTCTGCTTCCCCACCTTCCCGCGCTTTTGCGGCCAGACCTTCACCGAGGCCAAGGACCGCGAGCTGGGGCTGCTGGGGGTGCGGGCGTACAACGACTGGATGGTGGAGGAGTGGTGCGGCCCCCAGGCGCGGGGCCGGCTGATCCCGCTCGCCCTCGTCCCCCTCTGGGACGCGGAACTGGCCGCCACCGAAGTGCGGCGCAACGCGGCCCGCGGCGTCCGGGCGGTCTGCTTCAGCGAGATACCGCCGCACCTGGGCCTGCCCAGCATCCACACCGACTACTGGGACCCGTTCCTGCGCGCCTGCGACGAGACCGGCACCGTCATCGCCATGCACATCGGCTCCTCGTCGAGGATGCCCTCCACCTCCGCCGACGCCCCGCCCGCCGTCGGCTCCACCATCACCTTCGCCAACTGCTGCTTCTCGATGGTCGACTGGCTGATGAGCGGCAAGTTCGACCGCTTCCCGAACCTGAGGATCATGTACGCCGAGGGCCAGATCGGCTGGATCCCATACATCCTGGAGCGCGCGGACGTGGTCTGGGAGGAGAACCGGGGGTGGGGAGGCGTCGCGGACAAGGTGCTGCGGCCGCCGTCCGAACTGTTCGCGGAACATGTCTACGGATGCTTCTTCGACGACGCCTTCGGCCTGAAGAGCCTGGACGCGATCGGCGTCGGCAACGTCCTGTACGAGACCGACTACCCGCACTCGGACTCGACCTGGCCGAAGTCGCGAGAGGTGGGCGAGACGCAGATGGGGCACCTGGCGCCGGACGTGGTGGAGCGGATCGTGCGGGGCAACGCGATCGAGCTGCTGGGGCTGACGGGGGAGGGGCTCTGGGCGGGGGCGTAGCGGCTCACGCCTCCGGGAGGGTGGATTTCACTCCGGCGTGAACTCGTATTGGAGCTCGTAGAGGTGGCCCGCCTTGACCATGACGGTGACCTCGACGGGCAGCTCGTGATCGCTGTGAACGACGCGCAGGGTCCGGAGGACGGGCAGGTTGCTGGAGAGGTGGAGAGCCTCGTACTGCTCTTGAGTGGGCACGCGTGCCGAGACCCGGTCGATGCTGAACCTGGGCGGGTGTCCCAGCGGCTGTTTCGGCCGGCAACTGGCCGCCACCGGCTGGCCGAGCCGTACCCCGCAGCGCGGCGAAGGGGGTTTGGTGCCTCGCGCCTTCCGCATCGCCGTGCACGGTCCGGACATCGGCCCCCGGCCGCTCCGCGGGGCGGGGGTGGCCGCGTGAGGGGGGAACCACAGACGGCGCGACTGCTGCCGTGGTCGACCCCGGACGGTAAGACCTGCCTCCTGGTGGGGGAGGGCACGGGATTCCTCTCCCGTGTCGCGGACAGCGTGGAGTCCGTTCGGCTCGGCATGGCGGACGATCTCCTCGGCCACGCGGGCGAGATGCTCGGCGATCGCAAGGCGACGGCGGAGGAGCTGCGATTCCTCGGGCGTCGCCTGACCGAGGCCCTGCGGGACGTGTGCCGCGTGGCCGAGAGCCGGGGCGCTTCTCGGCCCGGGCCGGAGCGTGCGCCCCACGGCGACGACGGCGTCGTCACCGGACCCGACTGAGCCCCGGCAGGCGCCCGAGTCCGGACGGGGAGCGGGTGTCACGCCGTCGCACCGCCTGATCGGATGGCTCTCCGCTGCCGTGCGTTCGGTGGCGTGGTCCACGCTTCGGCCGCGCCCACCGAATCCGCGCCGGCCCGGTCCTCGAGGTCCCAGCGGATCGCCACCTCGACGCCGTCCGCGCCGCCCAGGTCGTCGGCCGGCGCGGCGGCCACCAGGCCGGACACCCCGCCCCTCCACGCCGAGGACGGCAGTATCGGTGCGGTCGGGTGTGCAACGCCGTGACCGTGGCGGCCCGTTGCAGGCGCGGGTCCAGCGGGTGATGTCTCGCCCCGCGCCGCCGCCTTCTCTGCCGTGTCGCCCCTCTTGCCTGATGGTGTGTCAGCCACGACGATGGCCCCGCACAGTAATTGACGGACCGTCAGATATTTGCGGAGTGTCCGGGAGGAGCTGTCCGGATGGTGTGGATGCCGCCCGAGGGGCGATTGGCGTACGGAATGCAGCTACCGGTGCAGTCGCAGAGCACCCTTTATGCGGAGAGCTGGGAGGCGGCGGCCGGGCCGGCGGATCTGGTGGAGATCGCACGGGTCGCCGACCGGCACGGATTCGCGTACATCGCCTGCTGCGAGCACATCGCGATTCCCCGCCGGCTGGCCGGGGCGATGGGCACGGTCTGGTACGACCCGGTCGCCACCCTCGCCCACCTCGCCGCCGTCACCGAGCGGGTCCGGCTGCTCAGCCATGTCGCGGTCGTCGGCCTCAAGCATCCGCTGATCAGCGCGAAGCAGTACGCCACGCTGGACCACCTCTCCGGCGGGCGGCTGATCCTGGGTGTGGGCGCCGGGCACGTACCGGAGGAGTTCGAGGTGCTCGGGGTGGAGTTCGGGCGGCGGGGCGTGCTGCTGGACGAGACCGTCGACGCGCTCAAGGCGGCGCTGGGGCCGGAGGAGTTCGCCGACTTCACGGGGAAGCAGTTCGCCTTCTCCGGGCTCGGGCAGGCGCCGCGGCCGGCGCAGACGCCTCGGCCGCCGATCTGGGTGGGCGGCTCGTCGCCCGCGGCGGTGCGCCGGGCAGCGGTCCGCGGCGACGGATGGCTGCCCCAGGGCGACCGACGGGACCAGCTGCCGGGCCGAATGGCCAAGCTGCTGGCCCTCCGGGAGGCCGCCGGGATCGAGGAGCCGATCGTGATCGGGACCATCGCCGAGCCGCTGTACGTGGGGGAGCCGGGGTGGGACGTGGGGCGGCGGACCCTGACGGGGGCGCCGGAGCGGATCGCCGCATCGTTGCGGGAGTACCGCGCGATGGGTGTGGCCCAGATACAGGTGCGGTTCCGCAGTCGGAGCCGCAGTGAACTGACCGATCAGATGGCCGCGTTCGCGCAGGGGGTCGCCGCGCATCTCGACGACTGAAGCGAGTGGGGCCGGGGTGGGTGCGGCGCCGACCGCCGTGCCGCACCAGAACGCTGGGAGGCGGGCATGGGAAAGCTGGCAGGCCGGGTCGTCCTCATCACGGGCGCGGCACGGGGGCAGGGTGAGCAGGAGGCGCGGCTCTTCGTGGCCGAAGGGGCGCGGGTGGTGCTCTGCGACGTGCTGGACGGGCCGGGCGAAGCGCTGGCCAAGGAGCTGGGGGAGGAGCGGGCCCGGTATGTCCACCTGGATGTGAGCCAGGAGGCGGACTGGGAGGCCGCGGTGGCCGCCGCGAAGGCCGCGTACGGGAAGATCGACGGCCTGGTCAACAACGCCGGGATCCTGCGGTTCAACGAGTTGGTCAGCACGCCGCTGGCGGAGTTCCAGCAGGTGGTGCAGGTCAACCAGGTCGGTGCGTTCCTGGGGATGAAGGCGGTGACGCCCGAGTTGGTGGCGGCCGGCGGGGGGACGGTCGTGAACACCGCCTCGTACACGGCCCTGACGGGGATGGCGTATCTGACGTCGTACGCCGCCACCAAGGCCGCCATCGTCGCCATGACGCGGGTGGCGGCGATGGAGCTGGCCGGGAAGGGCATCCGGGTCAACGCGATGTGCCCGGGGGCGGTCGATACGCCGATGACCAACCCGGACCGGGTGGCCGCGGACGGCGGGCCGAAGGCGGCGGACGCGGCGGGCAGCGCGGCGCTGGACGAGTTCTACGGGAAGGTCGTCCCGATGGGGCGGATCGGGCAGCCGGAGGAGGTCGCCAGGCTGGCCCTCTTCCTGTCGTGCGAGGACTCGTCGTACGTCACCGGGCAGCCGTTCGTCATCGACGGCGGATGGCTGGCGGGCGTCTCGGTCTTCTGAGGTCGCCAAGCGCCCTTCGGGGGCACCAGGGCCCTATCTGACGGTGCGTCAGCTATTGACGACGGATGCGGGCGATGCCAGAGTCGGGCGGTGTCCTCGACCTGACGTACCGTCAGATGTGCGCCGGTCGGGCGCCGTCAGTCAAGGGCTCGCCCCCGGCCCGCCGGCCCCGCCGCCCGCGGCCGGGTGGATTGTCAGTGGGTCCGGCTACCGTCGATTCGTGACGGAGCGTATGGCGAACGTCGACGGAACGTTGTCAATGATCGGTGATCTTCCGGGGGGCGACCCCCGCACCCCGAAGGAGTGAGCACCCATGGAATTCGGGCTCTTCGTGCAGGGATATGTGCCGGCCGCGCGGGCCGAGACGGATCCCGAGGCCGAGCACCACGCACTGATGGAGGAGGCCGAGTACGTCATCCAGGCGGACAGGTCCGGCTTCAAATACGCCTGGGCCTCCGAGCACCACTTCCTGGAGGAGTACTCCCACCTCTCCGCGAACGACGTCTTCCTCGGCTATCTCGCGCACGCCACCGAGCGCATCCACCTCGGCTCCGGCATCTTCAACCCGCTCGCCCCGGTCAACCACCCGGTGAAGGTCGCCGAGAAGGTCGCCATGCTCGACCACCTCTCCGCGGGCCGCTTCGAGTTCGGCTCCGGGCGGGGTGCGGGCAGCCACGAAATCCTCGGCTTCATGCCGGGTGTGACGGACATGAACCACACCAAGGAGATCTGGGAAGAGACCATCGCGGAATTCCCCAAGATGTGGCTCCAGGACGAATACGTCGGCTTCAAGGGCAAGCACTGGGAGCTGCCACCGCGCAAGGTGCTGCCCAAGCCGTACGGCGCGTCGCACCCGGCGATGTGGTACGCCGCCGGGTCGCCGTCCTCGTACGCGATGGCGGGCCGGAAGGGCCTGGGCGTGCTCGGCTTCAGCGTGCAGAAGGTCTCCGACATGGAGTGGGTCGTCGAGTCGTACAAGACGGCCGTCAAGGAGGCCGAGGCGGTCGGGGACTTCGTCAACGACAACGTCATGGTGACGTCGACGGCCATCTGCGCGGAGACGCACCAGAAAGCGGTGGAGATCGCGGTGGGCGGCGGGCTCAACTACCTCCAGTCGCTGCTCTTCCGCTACCACGACACCTTCCCGCGGCCCGACGGCATACCGGAGTGGCCCGAGCTCCTCCCCGAGTACACCGAGGAGATCATCGAGCTGCTGATCGCCGAGGAGCTGATGATCTGCGGGGACCCGGACGAGGTGCTGCGGCAGTGCAAGCGGTGGGAGCAGGCCGGCGCCGACCAGCTCTCCTTCGGACTGCCGATCGGGGTCGGGTCCGAGGACACCCTCAACACCATCAAGCTGATCGGTGAGCACGTCATCCCGAAGATCGACACCGACCCGGTGCACCGCACCACGCGCTTCCGCCGGGCGGCGGGCACCCCCTAGACCGTTTCGCACCCGCCCGCCCGCGCTCCACGAGGGCGGCGCCACGGCCCGGCGCCGCCCCACGAACCGCACCGAGAAAGGGATCCCGCCATGCTCGACCACCTCATCAAGGGCGCGACCGTCGTGGACGGGACGGGCGCGCCCTCGTACGCCGCCGACCTCGGCATCCGGGACGGGCGGATCGCCGTCGTCGCGGAGCCCGGGACGGTCACCGAGGAGGCCCGCAGCAGCGAGGACGCCCATGGGCTCGTCCTCGCACCCGGCTTCGTCGATCCGCACACGCACTACGACGCCCAGCTGTTCTGGGACCCGTACGCCACCCCCTCGCTGAACCACGGCGTGACCACCGTCGCCGGCGGCAACTGCGGCTTCACCCTGGCCCCGCTGCACCCCGATCGCCCCGAGGACGCCGACTACACCCGGCGGATGATGAGCAGGGTCGAGGGCATGTCGCTGGTCGCCCTGGAGGAGGGCGCACCCTGGAACTGGCACTCCTTCGGCGAGTATCTGGACGCGCTGGAGGGGCGGATCGCCGTCAACGCGGGCTTCATGGTGGGCCATTGCGCCCTGCGCCGGTACGTCATGGGGGCGGACGCGGTGGGCGGCCGTCCGACCCCGGAGCAACTCGCCGACATGCTCCGGCTGTTCCACGACGCGATGGACGCCGGGGCCTGGGGGCTGTCCACCACGCAGTCCGCCACCCACTCCGACGGCGACGGCGAACCGGTCGCCTCGCGCCACGCCCGCCCCGACGAACTGCTCGCCCTCTCCCGCGCGGTGGGCGACCACGAAGGCACCCAGATCGAGGCGATCGTCTCGGGCTGCCTCGACCAGTTCGACGACGACGAGATCGGCCTGTTCGTCGAGATGTCGGCGACCGCCGGACGCCCGCTGAACTGGAACGTCCTCACCATCGACGCGGCGGTGCCCGAGCGCGTACCCCGCCAGCTGACCGCCAGCGAACGCGCCCGCCGGGCAGGCGGCCGGATAGTGGCGCTGACCATGCCGATCCTGACCCCCATGAACATGTCGCTGGGCACCTTCTGCGCCCTCAACCTCATACCCGGCTGGGGCGAGATCCTGGGCCTTCCGGTCCCCGAGCGGATCGCCCGGCTGCGCGACGCGGACGTACGGGCCGAGATGCTGCGCCGCGCGGACAGCAAGGAGGCCGGGGTCTTCCGCCGCCTGGCGAACTTCGCGCGCTACGTCATCGGTGACACCTACTCCGCGGCGAACGACAAGCTCACCGGGCGTGTGGTGGAGGACATCGCCGCCGAACGCGGCCAGGACCCGTTCCACTGCCTGGTGGAGATCTGCGCCCAGGACGATCTGCAGACGGTCCTGTGGCCGATGCCGACCGACAACGACCCGGACAGCTGGGCGCTGCGGCAGGCGACCTGGCAGCACGAGGACGTGCTGCTCGGCGGCTCGGACGCCGGCGCGCACCTGGACCGGATGTGCGGGGCCCCGTACACCACCCGGTTCCTCGGGGACTGCCTGCGCGGCCGCAAGCTCGTCGGGCTGGAGCGGGCCGTGCAGATGCTGACCGACGACCCGGCCCGGCTGTTCGGGCTGCGCGAGCGCGGCCGCATAGCCGAGGGCCACCACGCCGACCTGGTGCTCTTCGACCCGGAGCGGATCGACGCCGGGCCCGCCACCCTCGTGCACGACCTGCCGGGTGACAGCCCCCGGCTCGACTCGAAGGCGATCGGGGTGGTGAGCGTGCGGGTCAACGGCGTCGAGACCATCCGGGACGACAGGGTGACCGGGGCGGTCCCGGGGACGGTCCTGCGGTCGGGGCGGGACACGAGGACGGTGAGCACCCGGTGAGCGGAGCGGGCGGGGTGGGCGGGGTGGGCGGCGCCGAGCGGCTGTTCATCGACGGGGAGTGGGTGGCGCCGGAGGGTGGCCACTACGACGTGATCAACCCGGCGACCGAGGAGGTCGTCGGGCGGGCCCCGGAGGCGAGCCGGGCGCAGGTGACGGCGGCGGTGGCCGCGGCCCGGGACGCGTTCGAGGGCTGGTCGCGCACCGCGCCGGCGGAGCGCTCGGCGATCCTGGACCGCGCCGCCGAGGTGATGCGCCGCGAGTTCGTCCGGTACGCGGAGCTGGCGCGGGCGGAGAGCGGCGCGACGACGGGCACCGCCCGCGGGATGCAGGTGGGGGTCGCGGTCGCCCGCTTCAAGCGGTACGCCCGCGGTGCCCTGGAGCCGGTGGAGACCCCGGTGGTGCCGCAGGTCAACGAAGCCGGACCGATGGGGCGGGCGGGCATCTTCGGCGCGCTCGCGGTGCGCCGCCCGGTCGGCGTCGTCACCTGCATCACTTCGTACAACAACCCCTGGGCGAACCCGGCGGGGAAGGTGGCGCCCGCGCTGGCGATGGGCAATACGGTCGTGGTCAAGCCGGCGCCGCAGGATCCGCTGTCGGTATACCGGATGGCCGAGGTGCTGGCGGAGGCCGGGGTGCCGCCGGGGGTGGTCAATGTCGTCACCGGCGCGCGGCCGGAGGTCGGCGAGGCGGCGGTCGCCGCGGACGGCGTGGACATGGTCAGCTTCACCGGATCCACGGCAGTCGGCCGGCAGATCGCCGAGGAGTGCGGCCGGGGTATGAAGCGCCAGCTGATGGAGCTGGGCGGCAAGGGCGCGGCGCTGGTCTTCGACGACGCCGACCTGGCGAGCGCGGTGTCCGGCATCGGCACCACCTTCTCCTTCTACAGCGGGCAGATCTGTACGGCGCCGACGCGGGTGCTGGCGCAGCGCGGGATCTACGACCGCCTGGTGGCAGGGCTGGCCCGGTACGCCGGGAAGCTGACGGTCGGGGACCCGGCGGATCCGGGCACGATCGTCGGCCCGGTGATCTCCGCCGCGCACCGGGACCGGATCGAGGCGTATGTCGAGCTGGCCCTGAAGGAGGGCGCGCGGCTGGTCACGGGGGGCGAGCGCCCGGCGCGGGAGCGCGGCTTCTATGTGGCGCCGACCCTCTTCGCGGACTGCACACAGGCGATGCGGGTGGTGCGCGAGGAGATCTTCGGCCCGGTGGTCGTGGTGGTCCCCTTCGACGACGAGGAAGAGGGCATCGCGCTGGCCAACGACAGCGACTACGGGCTGCTGGACTACATCTGGTCCGGCGATGTGGCCCGCGCCTTCCGGGTCGCGGGGCGGCTGCGGGCGGGTGGCGTCGGCATCAACACGGTCGGCCGGAACATGGAGGCGCCGTTCGGCGGGTTCAAGCGCAGCGGGGTCGGCCGCGACGTGGGTTCGTATGCGCTCCATGCCTACAGCGAGCTGCAGTCGATCGTGTGGCCGGGGTGAGAAGTGGGCCACACGGCCGGGGAGGGAGGGCGGTCGTAGAGCCGGAGTGCGACCCCCCTTGCACGCCGCGCGGAAAATTTCCAGAGAACGGACGGGAAAATTTTGAACTATCCCAAAACGGACATGGCTGCGGTTCCCGCAGAGCGGAAGACGCGAGTGAAGGCCATTGAGTCGAAGGTGGATCTCGAATAGCCCGAAGAATTGATGTGCTGTGAGGCTGAATTTGCCTGCATAGTTAAGGTGCTTCCATGCGGAGGTTCATCCTCCGGATACGGAAACAGCAGGGCTTAACGTCCTGTTCATGGTTCAAGTAGACCCCCGGCCGCAGACCGGAGACACGGTAACGAGCGCGGGCGGAAGCGGCAGCGACACCCGCAGCAAGGGCCTCAGCGGTAACTCCGTAGGGCTGCTCGGCAGCGCGGTCATCGGCATCTCGACCGTCGCACCCGTCTACTGCCTCACCTCCACGCTCGGCCCCACCGTCGGCGAGGTCGGCGTGCAGATGCCCGCGGTCTTCCTCGCCGGGTTCCTGCCGATGCTGCTGGTGGCCTTCGCCTACCGCGAGCTCAACAAAGCCGTCCCCGACTGCGGTACGTCCTTCACCTGGACGGTCAAGGCCTTCGGCCCGCGCGTCGGCTGGATGTGCGGATGGGGGTTGGTGATCGCGACGATCATCGTGCTCTCCAACCTCGCCGGGGTCGCCACCTCGTTCTTCTACCTCCTGCTCGGCGAGCTCACCGGCAGCCCGGCCATCGCCGGCCTGGACGGCAACAAAGTCGCCCACGTCCTGACCTGTCTGGCCTTCATCGCCGCCGCCACGGCCATCAGCTACCGCGGGATGACCGCCACCAAGGGCGTGCAGTACGCCCTGGTCGGCCTGCAGCTCGCCGTGCTTGCGGTGTTCGTCGTGATGGCCGTCGTCAAGGCGCAGTCCGGCGATCTGGCCGGCTCCCTGCACTTCTCGGTGACCTGGCTCGACCCCTTCGCGGTCAAGTCCTTCTCCGCCTTCACGGCCGGCCTGTCGCTGTCGATCTTCATGTTCTGGGGCTGGGACACCTGCCTGACCGTGAACGAGGAGACCGCGGGCAGCGAGAAGACGCCCGGCCGCGCCGCCCTGCTGGCCATGATCGTGCTGATCGGCTCCTATCTGCTGACCGCCGTCGCCGCGCAGATGTTCTCCGGCGTGGGCCACAAGGGCCTGGGGCTGGGCAACCCGGGCACCGCCGACAACGTCTTCGCCGCCCTGGCCAGCCCCGTCATGGGCACCGTGCTCGGCGTCCTGCTCTTCGTCGCGGTCCTCGCCTCGGCCGCCGCCAGCCTGCAGACCACCTTCATCCCGGTGGCCCGCACCGTCCTGGCGATGAGCACCTACGAGGCCCTGCCGGCCTCCTTCGCGAAGATCCATCCGCGGTTCCGCTCCCCGGGCAAGGCGACCGTCGCGGCGGGCACCGCCACCGGCGTCTTCTACGCCGTGATGAGCTTCCTGAGCGAGAACGTCCTCATCGACACCATCTACGCGCTCGGCCTCATGATCTGCTTCTACTACTCGATCACGGCCTTCGCCTGCGCCTGGTTCTTCCGCCGCGACCTGCGCAACTCGGTCCGCGACCTGCTGTTCAAGGGCGTCTTCCCGGCCCTGGGCGGCATCCTGCTCGCGGCCGTCTTCTTCAAGACCCTGCTCGACATGTGGAACCCCTCCTACGGCTCCGGCAGCTCGGTCTTCGGCGTCGGCTCGGTCTTCGTGATCGGTGTCGGCCTGCTGCTGATCGGTGCCGTCATCATGCTGGTGATGCAGCGCCGCAGCCCGGCGTTCTTCCGCGGCGAGGTGCTGACGCGGACCACCCCGGCGATGGTCGTGGAGGACTGACAAGGCCGGCGGGGCCCGTCATCTGCGGGCGGGCCCCGCTGTTGTCGGCCGGGCCCGGAGCGATCCGGGCCCGGCCGTGGCATCAGAGCCGCCACGCCGCGGATCTCGCGGTTCACGAGGGCGGTGACGGTCAGGCCCGCCCCAGGAACACCGGGTTGGTCATCGCCGCCATGGGGCCCGGCAGCCCCGCCGTGGTGGCCGGATGGCGGACCTCGGCGCGCAGATAGGCGGCGTGGTCGGGAGTGGTGTGCCAGCTCACGGTCCCCGCACCGGATTTCGGGAGCGGGGAGGAGTACACCAGCCCCTGGTCGGTGACGAACGAGACCGTGCAGCCCGGGGCGCCCGAGACCGTCAGGCGTGCGGTGACCCCGGCCGTCCCGGCGACCGCCAGGCGTTCGGCGATGCCGGCGTGCTCCCCGCGCTCGCCGGTGACCGCGAAGGCGAGATCGACCGCCGAGGACTCGGCGATCCAGACCCGGCCGGCCCGGATGCCGTCCTGAAGCGCCCGCCGCGAGAGGTCCTCGGCCAGGACGACGGTCTGCGGCAGGCCCACGACGTCCGGATCGCGATGCGCGTCGCTGTGCCCGACGGCCGGCAGCCAGGCCGCCCTGCCGCGGGTGTGCGCGACCAGGGTGTTGTCCCACTCGGCGAGGGTGACCTCGTCATCGGGCGTGTACGGGCCGTTCCAGACCTCCACCGCGTCCGCGTCGTTCAGGCCGAACTTCCAGCTGCACCCGATGCAGGTGGCGTGCGGGTGCGCCGGGATGACGAGCCCGCCGGCCCGGCGGACGGCGCGTGCGTACGCGCCGAAGGCGTTGTCACGGGCCCGGTAGCGCCAGTCGATGAAGACCCCGGGGTCGGTGCCCATCGCGACCACGTGGCCGTTGCGGGTGGTGATCTCCTCGCCCGTCAGGATCAGCAGGTCATCGCCCCACAGGCCCTCCCAGGCGCGGTGCGCGGAGGTGGTGTTGTGCTCGGAGGTGGTCAGGAAGTCCAGCCCTGCGGCGCGGGCCAGCGCCGCGATCTCGGCCGGGGTGCGCTTGCCGTCGGAGTGGACGGAGTGCAGATGGTTGTCGCCGCGGTACCAGGCGCGGCCGCGGCCCCGGGCGCGCTCGGGAGGGTAGACCGGGGTGGGGGTGCGGCCCGGTGCGCCGTACCGGAGGGTGACCGTGACGTCGTAGGCCAGCCCCTGTGGTGCGACGGTGTACGGGCCGAGCGCGATGTGCCACGTCCCGGCGTTGACGGGGCCCGGGAGATAGCCGGGGGTGGCGTCGTCGGCGCGCAGGAAGAACTCCGCGCGCGCCCCGCCCGACCAGCCGCGGAACCCCGCGCCGCCGAGCGCCGTGCCGCGTTCGTCGAAGATGCCGATGTCGCAGGCGTTTGTGGGCGTGCCCTCGGGGACCGACGGTCTGTCGTACTGGTAGGCGACGGCGATCTCCCGGACGCCGTCCGGCACTTCGATCGGGAGATAGACGAAGTCCGGTGCGCCGGCGGGCAGCCGGCCGGTGATCCGGCGGGTCCGTTCGGCGCCGCCCGCGCCGCCCGCGCCGCCCGCGCCGCCCGCGCCGCCCGCGCCGTTCGTGTCCGCGGCCCCGGATGCCGCGTCGGCGAAGCTCACCGTGCCGAGCGTCAGCGCGCCCGCCGCGCCCGCACCCGCCGAGAGCCTCAGAACCTCGCGTCGTTCCATCCCCGCCCCCTACCGTCTGCCACCGCCGCATGTCGCGGCGTATCGGCTCGCTGTCACCGCGTTTCGCCCTGTGAAAACCGTTGTACGCACGAGTGACACGGAGGGAAAGGGCTGTGGATAACCAGCGGTCGGTAAGGCACCATGCGGTCACCCACACGCCTGACGGAGGTGTCCCCACCATGCGGATCGCGACCACGATTTTCCTGACGGACGAGACGATCCGGCCCGACCGGCTGGCCCGTGAGCTGGAACAACGTGGCTTCGCCGGGCTCTATCTCCCCGAGCACACCCACATCCCCGCCAGCCGGGACACCCCGGCGCCCATGGGCGAGCCACTGCCCCGCGAATACGGCCGCACCCTCGACCCGTTCATCGCGCTCGGCCAGGCCGCAGCGGTCACCGAGCGACTGGGCCTGGGCACCGGCATCACCCTGGTCACCCAGCACGACCCGGTGGACCTCGCCAAGCAGATCGCCACCCTCGACTTCCTCTCCGGTGGCCGCTTCACCTTCGGCGTCGGCTACGGCTGGAACGTCGAGGAGGCCGCCGACCACGGGGTGGAGTGGTCCACCCGGCGCGCGCTGACCCGCGATCGGATGGCGCTGATGCGGGCCCTGTGGGCCGACGCACCGACCGCCTACCAGGGCGAGTTCGGCTCCGTGCGGGCCTCCCTCGCCTTCCCCAAGCCGGTGCACGGAGCGCCGCGCACCCTGATCGGGGGGTCGGCCGGGCCCAAGCTCTTCGGACAGATCGCCGAGTTCGCGGACGGCTGGCTGCCGATCGGGGGGCGCGGGCTGACCGAAACCGTTCCGGTGCTGCGGCAGGTCTGGACGGACGCCGGACGCGACGGCGAGCCCGTGGTGGTGCCGTACGCGGTCCGGCCCTCGCCCGGGAAGCTGGCGCACTACCGCGAGCTGGACGTCCCGGAGGTGGTGCTGCAATTGCCGCCGGCCGGCGAGTCGGAGGTGCTGCGGACGCTGGACGACTTCGCGCAGTACCTGTGAGGGGGCGGCGGGCTTCGGCCAGGAGGCGGCGCGGCGCCTAGGACCATCGGCGTACGGCCGTACGCGGGGGTCGGTACCGCAGACCGATCCGCGCCCGTCCCGGCCGGTCGTAGCGTGGGTAGTGGCGGTTCCGCAGCGCGCCACGGACCGGCCCACCGCTGTTGTGTCGCCGCAGCATTCCGCCGTATCCGCAGATCAACGGTCCAAGGAGATCCACATGCCCAGCCTCGACCACACGATCGTGCACAGCACCGACCGTTTCGCCTCCGCACGCTTCCTCGCCGGCCTTCTGGACGCGCCCGAACCGAAGGAGTTCGGCCCGTTCGCCGCCGTCGCGATGGACAACGGCGTGACCCTCGACTACGCCGAGGAGCTCGTCCCGGACAAGGAGTTCGTGCCGACGCACTACGCGTTCCTGGTGACCGAAGCCGAGTTCGACGCGATCTTCGCGCGCATAGAGGAGCGGGGGCTGCCGTACTGGGCCGACCCCCGGCACACCCAGGCGCAGCAGCTCAACACCCGGGACGGCGGCCGCGGTCTGTATCTCGACGACCCCGACGGCCACAACCTGGAGTTCCTCACCCGGACGTATTCGGACGAGCTGCTGGCCGGGCTGTAACCACCCGCCGCGGGGGTGTGCCCGCCCACCGCCGGGAAGTGCCCCGGACCCACGCGGAGGGAACCTCCATCTGACGTGATCAGCGGCACACCGGCGGTCCGTTCTCCGGCGGCGGCTGTGTCGGAGCGCGCTCGTATGCTCGGAGGATGACTTCCAGCGCGCAGGGACCTGACCGGGGATCTGACCAGCGGCACGACCACGGGTCCGGCCGAGCGGCGGACGGTGCGCCGGCCGCCGACGACCGTCCGGAACGCCCGACCGCGAACGCCATGCGCCGGGCGCTCAAGCGGGCCCGCGACGGCGTGGCCCTGGACCCCGCCGAGGCCACGGTGCTGCTCCAGGCCCGCGGCGAGGACCTGACGGACCTCTGCGCCTCGGCGGCCCGGGTCCGGGACGCGGGCCTGGAGGCCGCCGGGCGCCCCGGAGTCATGACGTACTCGCGCGGCGTGTTCATCCCCCTGACCCGCCTGTGCCGGGACACATGCCACTACTGCACCTTCGTCACCGTCCCCGGCAAGCTCCGCCGCGACGGCCACGGAATGTTCATGTCGCCCGACGAAGTGCTCGACATCGCCCGCCGCGGCGCCGAGATGGGCTGCAAGGAAGCCCTGTTCACGCTCGGCGACAAGCCGGAGGAACGCTGGCCCGAGGCCCGCGAATGGCTGGAGGCGCACGGCTACGACGACACGCTCTCGTACGTACGCGCCATGGCCATCCGCGTCCTGGAGGAGACCGGGCTGCTGCCGCACCTCAACCCCGGGGTGCTGTCCTGGACGGACTTCCAGCGGCTCAAGCCCGTCGCCCCGTCCCTGGGGATGATGCTGGAGACCACCGCCGAGCGGCTGTGGAGCGAGCCCGGCGGCCCGCACTACGGCTCGCCCGACAAGGAACCCGCCGTCCGGCTGCGCGTCCTGGAGGACGCCGGCCGCTCCAACGTCCCCTTCACCACCGGGCTGCTCATCGGGATCGGCGAAAACTACGCGGAGCGCGCCGAGTCCCTCTTCGCGCTGCGCCGCATCCAGCGCGCCTACCACGGCATCCAGGAACTGATCATGCAGAACTTCCGCGCCAAGCCGGACACGGCCATGCGCGGAATGCCGGACGCCGAACTGGAGGAGCTGGCCGCCACCGTCGCCGTGGCCCGGCACATCATGGGGCCGTCCGCCCGTATCCAGGCGCCGCCCAACCTGGTCGACGGGGAGTACGCGATGCTCATCGGCGCCGGCATCGACGACTGGGGCGGGGTCTCGCCGCTGACCCTGGACCACGTCAACCCCGAGCGGCCGTGGCCGCAGATCGACGACCTGGCGGCGCACACCGCCACCTGCGGCTTCACGCTGCGCGAACGGCTGCCCATCTACCCCGAGTTCCTCCAGCGCGGTGAGCCCTGGCTCGACCCACGGCTGCTGCCGCACGTCCGCGCCCTGGCCGACCCGGAGACGGGCCTGGCCCAGGAGGACGCGCTCGCGGTGGGCCTGCCCTGGCAGGAGCCCGACGAGGGGTTCTCGATGGCCGGATCGGGCCGGACGGACCTGCACCACACCATCGACACCGAGGGCCGGACGTCGGACCGCCGCGACGACTTCGACGAGGTCTACGGCGACTGGGAGGCGCTGCGCGAGGCCGCCGCCCCCGGGATGGTGCCCTCCCGGATCGACGCGGACGTGCGGCAGGCCCTGTCGCAGGCCGCCGACGACCCCACCCGACTCACCGACGACGAGGCGCTGGCCCTGTTGCACGCCGACGGCCCGGCCCTGGACGCGCTCTGCGGTATCGCCGACGACCTGCGCCGCGCCACGGTGGGCGACGACGTCACCTACATCGTCACCCGCAACATCAACTTCACCAACGTCTGCTACACCGGCTGCCGTTTCTGCGCCTTCGCCCAGCGCCGCACGGACGCCGACGCCTACACCCTGTCCCTCTCCCAGGTGGCCGACCGCGCCCAACAGGCGTGGGACGTCGGCGCGGTGGAGGTCTGCATGCAGGGCGGCATCCACCCGGATCTGCCCGGCACGGCGTACTTCGACATCGCCCGCGCCGTCAAGGAACGCGTCCCCGGGATGCACGTACACGCCTTCTCGCCGATGGAGGTCGTCAACGGCGCGACCCGCACCGGGCTGTCGATCCGCGAGTGGCTCACCGAGGCCAAGGCCGCCGGCCTGGACACCATTCCCGGCACCGCCGCCGAGATCCTCGACGACGAGGTCCGCTGGATCCTGACCAAGGGAAAGCTGCCCACCGCCACCTGGGTCGAGGTCATCAAGACCGCCCATGAGCTGGGCATCCGCTCCTCCTCGACGATGATGTACGGCCATGTCGACCAGCCTCGTCACTGGCTCGGCCACCTCCGCCTCCTGGCCCGGATCCAGCAGGAGACCGGCGGCTTCACCGAATTCGTCACCCTCCCCTTCATCCACACCAACGCCCCCGTCTATCTGGCCGGCATCGCCCGCCCGGGCCCCACCACCCGCGACAACCGCGCCGTGACGGCGATGGCCCGGGTGCTCCTCCACCCGCACATCACCAACATCCAGACCAGCTGGGTCAAGCTGGGCACCGAAGGCGCCGCCGAGATGCTCCGCTCGGGCGCCAACGACCTGGGCGGCACCCTGATGGAGGAGACCATCTCCCGGATGGCGGGCTCCGGTTACGGCTCGTACCGCTCCATCCAGGACCTGATCACGATCGCCGACGCGGCGGGGCGACCGGCCAGGCCGCGTTCGACGACCTACGGCCCGGTGACGCCGGAGCGGCAGGCCGCGGCGCTGGCCTCGGACGGCCATCTGCCGGAGCTGCTGCCGGTGGTGGAGTAGGCGGACGCAGGCGCATCCGCTCAGGAAGGGAGCGGATGCGCCGAGGCGTGCGGTGCGCCGTGGAGGGGCGGCCGGTCAGCCGATGGGCCGCACGCCCGCCACGAAGGCCGCGAACGCCGCTGCGGGGAAGTCCAGCACGGGGCCGCTCGGGTCCTTGGAGTCACGGACGGCGACTCGCTGGTAGAGGTCGGCCACATCGACGCATTCGTTGCCTTCGCCCCCGCTGTAGCTGCTCTTGAACCACGCCGGGCCCGGTATGTCGGTTCCGGACGGCGTGCGTTCAGTCATGGGGACAGCTCCTGTCGGGCTTTGGTCAGCAGCTGCAACGACGCCGTGGCGTCGGCTGCCTGCGAGCGTAGGTAGTCGAAGGTGAGCTTATAGGCGGAGACGTCTTCGGCATCATCGAGATACAGGCCACGACGGCGCATCTCGATGTAGACCACGGCCATGGAGTTGAGCGGGTTGCGTTCATCGTTCCTGCCGAGGATCACGAAGTGGCCGGCTCCTGCGGCATGGGCGCCTGCGCTGAACGGCAGGATCTGGATCTCGACCGTGGGGCTCTGCGCCATCTCGTGGAGGTGGTCCAGTTGCTCCGCCATCACCTGCGAGTTGCCGACGGTCCGGCGAAGGACTGCTTCGTCCAGCACCGCCCACAGTTGGAGTGGGGGTTCCCGTCGGAGGATGCTCTGGCGTTGGATCCGGGCGTCCACCATCCCTTCGATCGCATCATTCGGGCTGCGCACTTCGCGCGCCTGATGGATGGCGAGGGCGTAGTCCCGGGTCTGCAACAGACCAGGAATGACCGTGTTGGCGTAGAGGTGCTCGTACTCGGCTTCGTGCTCGAAGGACACCAGCGGGTCCATCCACTCCGGCACCGCACCGTTTCCGACCCACCAGCCGTCGGTCTGCGTCCGTGCCACGCGCACCAAGGCTTCGCGTTCACTCGCAGATGCACCGCAGGCATCAGCGATCGCCTTGACCGTCGCCCAACGAATCCGGGCCCGGTCCTGCCACATCTCGTAGCGGCTCACCGTCGCCTTGCTGACTCCGGCCAACTCGGCAACCTGCGTCTGCATCAGGCCGCTGCGCTCGCGCAGAGCGATCAGGCCGCGGGCGATCTGCATACGTCCCGCAAGAGGGAGTTGACCCCGTGCCCGACCTCATCAGCAGGACCCGCACCCGCCTCCGTGCCCTCCTGGAGGCCGCGCGATGAACACCGACGACCCGGATGTGCGGCTGCTGCCCCGGACCCTCGGCGACGGCCGCCCCTGCTACGTCCGCACGGACGGCATCGGGCCCGTGTCCCGGCTGGCCCATCGCATCGAAGCCGTGCAGCTGGGGCTCGCGGGCAGGTCCTCGGGCAGGCGCGGGAGGTGCTCGGCCGGACCGGCGTGCATCCGACGTCCGAACTCGGATTACTTGCGGCCCAGTTGATGGAGGCGCTGCATGACGTGCTGCTCATCGTCGAGGGCCGGGGCACCCGGCTCGCCTCGCCGGATGATGACGAGGAGGGCGACGACGAGGAGGGGGCGACGGCCCCGCTGCGCCCCAGGCGTCGAGACTGCTCTCGCTGCCGGGCGGGGAACCGGCTTCCGCGGGGGCTGCCCGGCGGTTCGTACGGGAGGTGAGCGGGTCCTGGGGGCTGCCCGTGGAAGCGGCGGAGGCGCTGGAGGCCGTCGCGGGGGAACTCGTGGCCAACGCGGTGGAGCACAGCGACAGCCGGTTCATCGCTGTCGGGCTGTGCGGATCGCGCGCCGCCCGGGTGGCGGGTGTGCGGGTGACGGACGAGGGGCCGGGCGGGGCGTCCGTACCGGAGAAGCCGTCCGCCGAGCAGGAGCACGGGCGCGGATTGCTGATCGTACAGGCGCTCGCCGAGCGCTGGGGACAGCGGAAGGGGGACGACGGGCACACCGTCTGGGCCGAGATCGCCGTCGGCCCGTAGGCCGCTGCAGGGCCGCGGTCAGTCCCCGTCGTACTCCGACTCGTGCTGAAGGATGCACTGCTGCCACTGGGACAGCGCCTCCTCACGGTCGCCTCCGGTGTCCTGGGCGGCGACGATCAGCGCGTCGGCGGCCATCGCTGCCAGCCGTACGGCGATGTGGCAGACGTCGCGCTGGGGGAGCGGCCGGAGGAGTTCCACCGCGCCGTCGCTGTCGCCGGAGAGGGCGGAAGCGACGACGGCCATGGTGGTGCGGTCCCACTCGTACTCGGACATGTGAGGAGCATGCCCACCTTGCGCCGCCGCGATAGTCGAACGGATGAGCCCACCGGAACGGCCCGCCTCACCCCAGCTGCCGCAGCACCCGGCCCGCCATGAACGCCGTGACGTTCTCCACCGCCTGCTCGAAATACCCCTGGTAGTTGCGCCGGGTGACGTAGCCGAGGTGCGGCACCGCGAGGACGTTCGGGAGGGTGCGCAGCGGGTGGCCGGCGGGTAGTGGCTCCTGCTCGAAGACGTCCAGGCCGGCGCCGGCGATGCGGTCCTCGCGCAGCGCCTGGAGCAGGGCGGGCTGGTCGACGATGGCGGCGCGGGAGGTGTTGACGAGGTAGGCCGTGCGGCGCATCCGGCGGAGTTCGGGGGCCCCGATCAGGCCGCGGGTGCGGTCGCCGAGCACGAGATGGACGGAGACGAAGTCGCTGGTCTCCAGGAGCTCTTCCTTGGTGGCGGTCGCCCGCACACTGGCCTGTGCGGCGCGCTCCGCGGTCAGGTGGGTGCTCCAGGCGACGACGTCCATCCCGAAGGCCAGACCGACCCGGGCGACCCGGGTGCCGATCTTCCCGAGGCCGAGCAGCCCCAGCCGGCGGCCGTACAGATCGGCGCCGAGCGTGCTCTGCCAGGGCCCGTCCGCGCGCATCGCGGCGCTCTCGGTGGCCACATTGCGGGCCAGGCCGAGGATCAGCGCCCAGGTCAGCTCGACGGGCGGTTCGGTGTTGCTGTCCGTGCCGCAGACGGTGACGCCGTGCCGCGCTGCGGCCGCCAGGTCGATGGAGGCGTTGCGCATACCGGAGGTGACCAGCAGCCGCAGGCGCGGGAGCCGGGCGAGGAGTGAGGCGGGGAATGGGGTGCGCTCGCGCATCGCGACGACGATCTCGCAGTCGCCGATCGCCTCGACCGCCTCGTCCTCGGAGGCGAAGGGGTGCCGCAGCGTCCGGACGGCCACGGTGCCCTCCAGCGGCGACCAGTCGGCCGTGTCGAGGGCGACGCCCTGGTAGTCGTCGAGTACGGCGCAGTGCACTGGCATCGGGCGTTCTCCCGGTGTGGTCGGGGGCGGTACCGGGCCGCAATCACGGCAATCTCCGCGGGTCGCCGCGGCGGTCGTGGGGGACTCCTCACATTACGATCCTGGGCTCAATCTGATCATTCTTGGTCGATTACAGTGCTGTGGCGGGGAGCCTGCAAGGACCCGGGACGTCGTGAGTGTGTGGAGGGGCGCAGTGAGCGGGTGCAGCGAGCGAGCCCTTGAAGGGTGCGCGCCGCGCGAATGCGAGGCCGAGCGGGTGTGGAGGTCCCCCCGGCCGAAGGCTGGGGGAGGTGCGGCATGAACACGGCGGCAGGCAGCACCGCGATCTGGGGCCGTGTCGAACAGCAGGACTTCCGCAGCCGGGTGCGCGGCTGCCTGCTCGGGGGCGCCATCGGTGACGCTCTCGGGGCGGGCATCGAATTCGACTCCCTGGACGCGATCCGCGAGGCGCACGGCCAGGAGGGCGTGACGGACTTCGTGCCCGCCTTCGGGCGGCGCGGCGCGGTCACCGACGACACCCAGATGACCCTGTTCACGGTGGACGGCCTGATCCGGGCCCAGGTGCGTCGTGACACCGGTGCCTGGCACCCGCCCACCGACGTCCACCGCGCCCATCTGCGCTGGGCCGTCACTCAGCGCGACTGGGGACCGGACGAGCGTCGCAAGGACGACGGTTGGCTCGCCCGTGAGGAGTGGCTCTACGCCCGGCGGGCTCCCGGCCGGGCCTGCCTGAGCGGCCTCGGCGACGAGGTGATGGGCACGCTGGAGAAGCCCAAGAACCCCGACTCCAAGGGCTGCGGCGCGGTGATGCGCTCCGCGCCGTTCGGACTGCTGGTCGGCTGGGAGTCGCAGCTGGTGTTCCAGCTGGCCGCCGAATGCGCGGCGCAGAGCCACGGCCACCCCACCGGCTATCTGGCGGCCGGCGCCTTCGCCGTCATCAGCCATTGCCTGGCCCGCGGTGAGGACCTCGACGGCGCCGTCCAGAAGACGCTGGCCCATCTGGCCACCCGCCCCGGCCACGAGGAGACGACCGACGCCCTCAAGCGCGCGCTCGGCGCCGTACGCCAGGGCATGCCGACACCCGCCCGGGTCGAGTCGCTGGGCGAGGGCTGGACGGCGGAGGAGGCCCTGTCGATCGGCGTGTACTGCGCGCTGGTCGCCGAGGACATCCGGCACGGCCTGCTGCTCGCCGTCAACCACGGCGGCGACAGCGACTCCACGGGAGCCATCTGCGGAAACCTGCTGGGCACCCTGCACGGCGAGACGGCGCTGCCGCCGGACTGGCTGGTCGAGCTGGAGGGCCGGGAGACGATCCTGCAACTGGCCGACGACTTCTCGATGGAGATGACACAGGGACCGGCGCTGCACGGCCCGGCCGGCTCGTCGCCGGGCTGGCTCGCGCGCTACCCGCGGGCGTAGCGCCCCCGTACCCGGCCGGGCAGTGTCCGGGGCCCTCCCGGCCGTCGTCACAGCGGATCGGACGCGCCGCCCTCCCTCGCAACCGGCACGTCGCCGCCCGGCGCCGGCGTGCCCTGGTGCGGGACCGGCAGGGCGTCGGACGTGTCCCCGTCGTCCCCCGCATTGATCCGCGCCAGCAGCGCGTCCCGCTCCGGCGTCCCCTCCGGCCGGATCCACCCCACCAGAAGGAAGAGCACCAGCGAGGTGGCGACCGGCGACACGATCTGCACCTGCAACTGCACCCCGTCCAGCCCGTAGTTGGTCAGCCAGAAGGCGAACAGCCCCGCCGCCCAGGACGTCAGCGCCGCGGTGGGCCCCGACTTGCGGAACACCGGGAGCATGCCCAGCAGGAACGGGATGGAGATCGGCCCGACGAGCCCGGCCACCCACTTGATGACAACGGTGATGATGTCCTTGAAGGCCGGCGAATCGACCTGTGTGGCTATCGCCATCGACAGCGCGAGGAACGTCACCGTCGACAGCCGCGCCGCCAGCAGCCCGGCCCGATGGCCCCAGCCCCGCGCCCGGGCCGACAGCGCCGGGGCGATGTCGCGGGTGAAGACCGCCGAGATGGCGTTGGCGTCCGAGGAGCACATCGCCATCGTGTGGGAGAAGAAGCCCACGACGACCAGCCCCAGCAGGCCGTGCGGCAGGAGCCGTTCGGTCAGCAGCGCATACGAGTCCGACGCGTCCGGCTTCTGGGCCTTCACCAGCAGCGGCGCGACCCACATCGGGAAGAACAGCACCGCGGGCCACACGAACCACAGCGCCGCCGACAGCCGCGCCGAGCGCTTGGCCTGCCGGGCGCTGCCGGTGGCCATGAAGCGCTGGGCCTGGTTCCACATGCCGCCGCTGTACTCGAAGGTCTTGATGAAGAGATAGGCGAGCAGGAAGGTGAGGGTGTACGGGCCGACGGTCGGCTGGGCGTGGCCGTCCGGCAGCCTGTCCCATACGGTCCACAGCGAGCTGACGCCGCCCAGTTCGCCCATGACGGTGACCAGCATCGCGACCCCGGCCAGCAGCTGGATGACGAACTGCCCCAGCTCGGTGAGCGCGTCCGCCCACAGGCCGCCGACCGTACAGTAGATGCCGGTGATCACGCCGGTGATGAGGATGCCCTGGTTGAGGGACATGCCGGTGAAGACGGACAACAGGGTCGCGATGGCGGCCCACTTGGCGCCCACGTCCACGATCTTGAGCAGCACGCCGGACCAGGCGAGTGCCTGCTGTGTCGGCAGGTTGTAGCGGCTCTTGAGGTATTCCAGCGGCGAGGCGACCCCGAGCCGCGATCGCAGCCGGTTGAGCCGCCCCGCGAACAGCTGGGCCCCGATGGCGATACCGATGGCGATCGGGAAGGACCAGGTCACGTAGGAGGTGACGCCGTACTGATAGGCGATGCCGGCGTACCCGGTGAACATCACGGCGCTGTAGCCGGACATGTGGTGCGAGATGCCGGACAGCCACCACGGCATCCTGCCGCCGGCGGTGAAGAAGTCGCTGACGTCGTCCACCCGTTTGTGGGACCACATGCCGATCGCGACCATCACACCGAAATAGCCGATGAGCACGGTCCAGTCGAGACTGTTCATGCCCCCTCCAGGGGTCCGCCTTGTGAACGTGCCGATGACGTTCCAGATCAGGAAGCACTTCGCCGTGGCGTCCTGTGGGGCGGTGCCCCCGCGCGGGAGTGGGGACTTCGGGGATTGAACCGTTCGTTGCGTGGGGCGGTCAAGACATCAATGGTCATGGATATGAACCACGATCAGTAAAGCGAACGATTTTACTTTCCCTTGACTGTCGTGGGCGTTGTCCCGGCCAGGTCGCCGAACCCACCATGAACGGACACTTCGCCGGGCTCCGTTGCGCCCGAACGCACCGCGGCCGCACAGGAGCGGGATCCTGTGCGGCCGACCGCAGAAGAGGGGAGGGCGTGCCTCGAAAGGCCCGACGCGCCCAACTAGCGCATCAGCTCACCCGCGTTGACCAGCAACGACTGGCCCGTGATGGCGCGTGCCCGGTCGGAGGCCAGGAAGGCCGCGGTGTCGGCCACGTCGGCGTCCGTCGCCAGTTCCGGCAGTGCCATCCGCTCGGTGAGCCGGGCCAGCACCTGCGACTCCGGTACGCCCTCCACGTCCGCGGTGAACCGTACGTACGCCTGGACCGGCGGGCCCCACATCCACCCCGGTTGCACGGTGTTCACTCGGATCCGGTCCGGCCCCAGCTCGCGCGCCAGCGAGTACATCGCAGAGATCAGCCCGCCCTTGGATGCCGCATACGCCGCCTGCTGCACCTGCGAGGGCGCGGCGAGCGACGACTGGGTGCCGATCATCACCACCGACCCGCCGCCGCGCGCGGTGAGCGACGGCAGGCAGGCGCGGGTCATCCGCAGCGTGCCGAAGAGGTTGACGTCGACGACGTCGCGCCAGGACTCGAAGTCCGCATCCCGGAGACCGCCGAAGAGCGAGTCGAGCGCGGCGACATGGATCACCGCGTCGATGCCCCCGAACCGCTCCACGGCGAGCGCGGCCAGCGCCTCGCACTGCGCTTCGTCGCCGATGTCGGTCGCCCGCCAGGCCGTACGCTCCCCCGAAGGGTCGATCTCCGAGGCGGACTTGGCGAGGTTCTCCGCGGTCCGGGCCCCCAGGACGACCGACGCGCCGTCCCGGACGCACGCCGCCGCGACCTGATGGCCGAGTCCGGCCCCGACGCCCGAGACGACCACGGTCTTGTTCTGGAGCAGCATATGCGCCTCCCGGGCTGTATCTGACGCAACGTCAGGTAGGCCGTCAGGGTAGGGCCGGAGCGCGGAGAAGGCCAGAGGGGCGCCCCACGCCCGCCATGCGCCCGTCCCGGCGACCGCCCGTCACCCGTACCGGCGAGCGCCCTCCAACGCCTTCCGCAGCCGGGCCAGGCCCTCGTGGATCTCGTCCGGCGCGTGGGTGACGAAGGACAGCCGGACGGCGGTGGCGTCCGGCGTCCCGGCGAAGAACGGCGCTCCCGGCACATAGGCCACGTCGTGCCGGACGACCTCCGGCAGCAGTGCCGCCGCGTCGTAACCGGCCGGCAGCGTCGCCCACACGAACATCCCGCCCGCCGGACGGTTCCACCGCGAACCCTCGGGGAGCGCGGCGGCGAGCCCGTCCACCAGGGCGTTCCGTCGCTCCAGATAGGCGCTGCGCACCCGGGCCAGATGCGCGTCCAGGTCGGCGGCCGCCAAGTACCGGGCGGCGGCGGCCTGGTCGATGGTCGAGGTGTGCAGATCGGCGGCCTGCTTGGCGACGGTGCAGGCCCGCCGCAGCGCGGCCGGGGCGCGCAGGGTGCCCAGGCGCAGGCCGGGCGCCATCACCTTCGAGAAGGAGCCGAGCAGCGCCGTACGGTCCTCCGCCCCCGGGAAGGACGCGAGCCACCGCTGGGGCGTGCCCTCGAAGCGCAACTCCCCGTAGGGGTCGTCCTCGGCGATCCACAGCCCGCGGCGCGCGGCGATCTCGGCGACCGCCGCCCGTCGCTCGGCCGTCAGGGTGCGGCCGGTGGGGTTCTGGAAGGTCGGGATGACGTAGAGCAGCTTGGGGTTCTCCCGCCCGGCGATCTCGTCCAGCGCGGCCGGGTCCAGACCCTCGTCGTCGGTCGGCACCGGCACCACCCGGGCACCGGCGAGCGAGAAGATCTGCAGCGCCGCGAGGTAGCAGGGGTCCTCGACCAGCACCACGTCGCCCGGCTCCAGCAGCGCGGTGGACAGCAGCGACAGCCCCTGCTGCGAGCCGGTGGTCACCAGGAGGTCGTCGGCGCCGGTGGGCAGTCCGCGCGCGGTGGTGCGCGCCGCGATGGCCGCGCGCAGCGCCGGATCGCCCTCGCTGGTGGAGTACTGCAGCGCCCGGCGCGGCTCCCGGTCCAGCACATGGCGGAAGGCCGCCGCTATGCCCGCCACGTCGAAGAGTTCGGGGGCGGGCAGTCCACCGGCGAACGAGATGACCTCGGGTCGCGCGGTGAGCGCCAGGATGTCGCGTACCGGCGAACTGCCGGTGCGCGCCGCGCGGGCGGCGAGCTCGGGGACGGGGGCGGCGGTGCGGGCAGGGACGGCGTCCGGCATGACGGCTCCAATCGCTCGGATTGCGGGCTGCGCCGGCCGACGTATGCGGAGTTAACCGGTGTGAGCCGCAGATGGCGGGGAGCTTAGGCGGCCCGTGACCGGTGTGCACGGCTGCCCGCATGGTGGGCGGCCCGACGGCCGCGCGCTCCCCGGCCGTGCACACCCCCTCCCGTTCTGACGCAACGTCAGCTACATCTGTCTGTCATGACCGAGCCCACCGAGCCCACCGAGCCCACCGAACCCGCCGAGCCTGCCGAGACCGCCGAGACCGCCGAACCCGCCGAGACCATCGAGGGCAACGCCCACGCCGCCACGAGTGCGACCTACGCCGAACTGGCCGCCGTCGGCCCCTACGGAGTGCGCCCGGGGCATGCGCTGATCACCATGGTCGAGCCGCATCCGGGCCATGAGCACGCCTACAACCGCTGGTACGAGGACGATCACTTCATCGCCGGCGCGATGGCCATGCCGTGGATCTTCGCGGGTCGCCGCTGGGTCGCCACCCGCGAACTCCAGCTCCTGCGCACCCCGGAGAACTCCGCCGTCGCCCGGCCGGTCACCGCCGGCTGCTATCTCTCCACCTACTGGCTCACCGAAGGCCGCTACGACGAGCACATGAAGTGGACCGTCGGCATCAACCAACGCCTCAACCGCGACGGGCGGGTCCACCAGGACCGTACCCATGTCTTCACGGCCTTCCAGGACCACGAGGCGACGGTCTATCGGGACGGCGCGGCCGGTCCGCGTGACTTCCACGCACTGGACCACCCCTACGCCGGCCTGGTGCTGGAGGTGATCGACGCGGACGGCCCCCAGCGGCGCGCGGAGCTGCTGGAGTGGCTGCGCACCCGACACCTGCCGCGGCGGCTGGCGGGCTCACCTGCGGCGATGGTGACGGTCTTCCGGCCCACCCCGCTGCCGGGCGACCGGATGTCGTACGTGCGGCAGGTCGAGGGCGTCGACACCCGGCTGACCCTGTTGTGGTTCCTGGAGGACGATCCGTGCGCGGTGTGGGCCGCGCACTTCGCCGACCGCGAGGCGGCGGTCGCGGCGTCCGGCCTGGGCCGGGTGGAGCTGGTGGCGCCGTTCCTGCCGACCGTCCCGGGCACGGACCGGTATGTGGACGAACTGCGCTGAGGGGAGTGGGGGTTCCCCACGGGCGGGCATGGCCGAGCCCCCTCGGCCGGGACGGCGATCCAGTCGAGAGGGCTCGTGTCCGCGCGGGCGGGCGCGGACGGGGGTGCATGAGGCTCAGCTCACGCCAGGTCGAACGAGCCGCCGGCCACGTCCGACACGAAGCTGCTCCAGGCGGAGTTGTCGAACGTGAGGCGCGGACCGCTGGGGTCCTTGGAGTCACGCACCGCGATGGCTTCCGAGGTGGGCACGGCCATCTCCACGCACGCGCCGTTGCCACCGGAGTACGAGGACTTCGTCCAGGAGAACGCGGAATTGGGCTGCACAGCCATTTTCACTCCAACTCACTCTGAGTTACCGCGGATTCGGTACTGCTGACGCTACGCGCCAACATCACGAGTCGCAGGAGCCGTTCACCCTTCCGAATGTCATATTCCTTGATCTCTTTTCACGGCGGGTGGTGCCGGTGTACCGTGCGATCCGGCTATCCGGAACGGGGTATTCCATCCCCCTCTGCATCATTTTTCCTATGCTCCCCGACCGCCCCATTCACCCCATGGCGTCCGCGTGTTCCTTGGCCGCCGCGGCGATGAACTCCCGGCTCTGGTCGGCGTTCAGCGCCTGTGCGCGAAGGTGCTCGTACATGATCGTGTATTTGTGCACATCGTTGGTCTTCTCCAAATACAGATCACTGGTGACACCCTCGATGTACACCACGCTCGAATCCGAGGCGTCATCGAATTCCAGGATGGAGAACGTCCCCGACATTCCGGCGTGCGCGCCCGTGTCGTACGGCAGCACTTGCACCGTCACCTGCGGCAGATTGCTCATCTCGACCAGGTGCTCCAGCTGCTCGCGCATGATCAGGTGGCTTCCGACCACCCGCCGGAGCGCGCTCTCGTCCAGCACCACCCACAGCCGCAGCGGACGCTTGGGGTCGTCGACCCGCTCCTGGCGACGCATCCGCACCTGGATGCGCTTCTCCAGACTCTCCGGCGCCAGCTCGGGGACGGCGCCGGGGATGACCGCCTCGGCGTAGCCGGGGGTCTGCAGCAGTCCGGGCACCAGCAGGGATTCGTAGACCCGCAGTGAGGCCGCCTCGGTCTCCAGGCCGATGTAGACGCTGTACGGGATGTCTCCGAAGGCGTGCCACCAGCCTTGCTGGCGCGAATCCTTGGCCATCTGCATCAGCGAATCGACTATGCGGTGATCGTCCACTTCGTAGACCCCGCACAGGTCACGGACATCGCGCTGGCTGATGCTGCGGCGACCGTTCTCGAGCCTGCTGATCTTCGACTGGGAGACCAGCAGTCGCTCGGCCACCTGCTCCGCCGTCATGCCCTTGTCCTCGCGGAGCCTGCGCAGCTCCTGGCCCAGCCGGCGTCGCCTGACGGTCGGGTTGATGTTGGACGCCACGGGTAGTGCACCTCCGGCTCCGTACTGCTGTCGTGTTCTGTCCAGCAGGGTGCCACTTCGTTGCCACGCCGCGCAGTCGAATGCACACAGAAGGCGAGCGGGCGTGCGCGTGGGGTGGCGGTCCGGCCGTCGTCCAGAACGGCCGGTCCGCCACCCCACGCGTTCTTGCCGCGGCTCCCGAACGGATCTGCGGGACAAAGGGATACGGATGTTGAGGGTGCGTGTGGTGCTGCCCTACCGCGTCAGCGGGCGCCGACGCGGGCCATGCTGCCGTGACCGTGCCGCGACTGCGCCGGCATGCCCGCCGGCTCCGTGGCCCGGGCCGGCTGTCGTACGGATGCCGGTCCCGCGGCCTGTGCCCTACGGGGCTGTGCCACGGCGCCGTTCTGCACATCCATGACGGCGTGTGCGACCAGCCCGCCCATCGGGTCGTGCCGGATCAGATCCCGGAGGCGGGAGCGTGATGAGCGCCCTTCGTTCCCCGGGTAGAGGTGCTTGCCGAGTCCGACCGCGTGGGCCAGTGCGGCGAGCGCCGCGGTCCGCGGGTCCGGTGGTACGCCGGTGCGGATCGCGTTGTCCAGCCGGGCCCTGATTTCCCGGCTGATGGCCGTCTCCGTCGCTTGGTAGCGCGTCGTCGGCAGCACCCCGCACATCTGGCCTGCCACGGCATGCACCATGCCGCACCGTTCCAGATGCGTGAGATACGTCTGGCGCAGCCCCAGTCGGGGCCCGCCGATCCAGTGGACCGCGCGCACCGGACTGCCGCGTCGGCGCAGCAGTTCGAGCGCGGAGTCCAGAGTCGGATCTCCTGTCGGCCGTGACATCACCACGGCGATACGATCCCCGTCTGGGGCTATCCGTCCTGCCAGAGCCAGCTCTACTAGCTGGGCCCCGGCCAGGCCGAGGTCGAGCGACTGCGGCTGCGCTGTGGTGCCCGTGGTCGGGTCCAAAGCGAGCAGCAGAAGCTCCTCCGGAATTGTTCTGCGGCTCCTGCCCATCCATGCCTCCCCGCGTGGATGAATGACAGGGTGACCCCTCTCACATTCATCTGTCGAGGGTGCGTGGGTGGTTCGGTAGGGAACCGGCAGGTATGTCGTTCTCGTCTAGCGCGTCGGCAACATATTCCGTGGGGCACGGTGCGTAGCCGGTTCGCGTGGCGGCGAGATGGCGCCGCGCGGACACAGGACACTTGGGAACACTGGCTGTGGTGGAGCAGGGCGACGTAGTGAAGGAGACATCGGTGGCGGGCGAGTCCCCCGACAAGTCGGACAAGAAGCAGTCGTCGGGCAAGACGGCGGGGAGCGAACGCGATCCGCGCCTGTCCGTCTTCCGTGGGGACTCGGAAGCGGCGGACAGGGCTGCGGCGGCGAAGTCGGGCGGGGGTCCCGCGAAGCCCGCTGCGAAGTCGTCCGCGAAGCCTTCGTCCGCGAAGTCTTCGGGAGCGGCGGACACGGCCGAGGCCGACGGGGCGGAGGCGCCCGACGAGCCGGTGGCCGGGGCCGACTCCCCGGCGAGCCCTGAGGTGCCGCAGGAGGCCGCGGCGGGGAACGGTGGCGCCAAGGGCGGCGATGACCGCCTGCGGGCCGCTGTGGCGGCCTGGGTCGCGGACAAGGGTGACGCGGGCGGCAGCGGCGCGGAGGCGGATGCGGAGGTCGAGCCGGCGGCGGAGGCCGACGGTGAGGGCGAGCCGGGGAACGGTGAGGGCGAGCCGGGGACCGGCGCCGAATCCGAGTCCGAATCCGAGCCCGAGTCCGAATCTGAATCCGAGGCGGAGGCGGAGTCGGAGGCTCCTGGCCGGGCCAGGACTGAGGCCAAGGCCCAGGGCAAGGCCGACGTCGAGGCTCCGGCCGACACCAAGGCCGAGGGCAAGATCGAGGCCGACGCCGAAGCGGACCCGAAGGGCGCCGAGGGCGCGGCGAAGGCCGACGCCAAGACTGCCGCGCCGGCGGCGACGGAGGACGCCGAGGCGGAGCCGGAGGCGGCTGCCGAGGGCGACCGCCCTGCCGAGCCCAAGGCCGAGCCCAAGGCCGAGCCCAAGGGTGAGTCCAAGGGTGAGTCCGATTCCAAGGCCAAGGTCGAGCCCAAGGCCAAGTCCAAGGGCGATTCCAAGCCCGTGGATCAGCCCACGGCCGTGTTCAAGACGGTCGACCCCGGGAAGGGCAAGGGCGGCGGCGAGGCGGCGGCCGATGAGGCGCCCGTCGATGACGCGACCCGGACGTTTGCCATCGCGAAGCCCAAGGGGAAGGGTGCGGCCGGCGAGAGGGCGGTGGACCAGCCCACCACCGCGTTCAAGATCACGCCGCCCGGTGGTGCCAAGGACACGTCCGGTGCCAAGGGGGGCGACAAGGCCGAGGCCAAGGCCGGTCCCAAGGGCGACGGCAAGGCCGGTCCCAAGGGCGACGGCAAGGCCGGCGACAAGGGCAAGGCCCCGACCGACGCGAAGGCCCCGACCGACGCGAAGGGCGCGACCGACGCCAAGGCCGCCCCCAAGGGCAAGGAGCAGCCCAAGCGCACGGAGCGGGATGCTGAGCGGACCAGCCAGTTCGTGGCGCTGAAGTCGACGGACGACGGTGCGGCGGAGAAGTCCCTCGGGAAGACGGCGGACCGTACCCCCGCCCGTACCTCCGCCAAGGCCCCCGCCAAGGCCCCCGATAAGGCACCTGCCAAGGCACCTGCCAAGGCCCCCGACAAGACGCCCGACAAGGCCCCCGCCAAGGGTCCCGGGGCGCTGCCCCCCGAGGCGCCGGCCGCCACTGCCGCCGCCCCGGCCCCGCCGCGCGAGGAGTCCGGCGCGCTGCCCGAGTCCGAGCGGACCCGGCAGCAGCCGCTGCCGCCGCTCGACCTCCTGGCCAGTCTCACCAACACCCCGCCGCCGCCCGAGACCACGCTGCGCACGGTCGTCCGCCGGTTCAAGATCTGGACGCCGCTGGCGGTGCTGCTGGCGGTCATCTTCGTGGTCGTCCAGGCGGTGCGGCCGCTGCCCAACCCGACGCTCGTCCTTGGTGACGCCAAGTCCTCGTTCACCTTCGAGGGTGGCAAGCTCACCATCCCGTGGCCCGAGCAGGGGCAGGCGGCGGTCAAGGTGGTGGGCTCCGGCGAGCTGGGGACGTTCGGCGAGCAGAAGCCGGTACCGACCGCGAGCGTCGCCAAGATCATGACGGCCTACGTCATCCTCAAGGGCCACCCGCTCAAGAAGGACGACAAGGGCCCGGACATCGAGGTCGACGCCACGGCGGTGGCCGAGGGCGGTTCCACGGACGAGTCGCGGATCGAGGGGCTCAAGGCGGGGCAGCGGTTCAGCGAGCAGGACATGCTCAAGATGCTGATGATCCCGTCCGGCAACAACATCGCCCGGCTGCTGGCCCGTTGGGACAGCAAGTCCGACAATGTGGCGGCGTTCGTCAAGAAGATGAACGATGCCGCCAAGGACCTGGGCATGAAGAAGACCACCTACACCGACCCCAGCGGCCTGGACCCCAAGACCGTGAGCACCGCCGTCGACCAGCTCAAGCTGGCCGAGGCCGTCATGAAGTTCGATGCCTTCCGGCCGATCGTGGCCATGACCAATGCCGAGATCCACGGCCTGCCGGGGCGGATCAACAACAACAATGACAATCTGCTGCTGGCCGGGCTGAGCATCAAGGGCATCAAGACCGGTTCCAGCACAGCGGCCGGCGGCACGCTGTCCTGGGCGGCCTACAAAACCGTGGGCGGCAAGGACCGGATGATCCTCGGCACGATGATGGACCAGCACTTCAAGGGTCTGGATCCCAACGCCTCCAACAGCCTCACCATGGTCAAGGACAACAGCAAGAAGGTCATCGAGACGGTACGCAACGCGCTGACCTCGGCCACGGCGGTGAAGAGGGGCCAGATCGTCGGCTACGTCGACGACGGCCTGGGCGGGCAGACGCCGGTCGTCGCCACCAAGGACCTCAAGGCGGCCGGAGTTTCGGGCCAGAAGCTGAAGTTGAGCATCGGCGGCGACAGGACCGTCCCGCACACCGCCAAGGCCGGCACCGAGGTCGGTGTGCTGACGGTCGGCAACGGGCAGAGTGCGCAGAAGGTGCCGGTGGCCCTGCAGAAGGACCTCGTCGAGCCGACGTTCGGGTCGAAGCTGACGCGGATCGGCTGAACTGCGCGGCGGGGCTCCCGGATCCCACGTGGGGTCCGGGAGCCCCGTTAGTCTTGCGAGCCCCCCGGCGCCCGCTCCTCCCCGTCCCGGGCGGCCGTACGAATCACCGGAGCCCGTCATCGACGCAGCGCAAGCAGAGCAGACGACGTTCGCGTCCGCCCTGGCCGCCCGTGGTACCTGGGCGGCACCGGGAGCGGTGGTACTGACGCCCGCCGCACTGATACTGCTCCTGGGGGCCTGGGGGATCCGCCGCCAGGACGCCATATGGCGCGACGAGGCGGTCACTTACGACATGGCGCACCGCGCCCTCGCCGATCTGTGGCCGACGCTGCAGCACGTCGATGTCGTCCACGGCCTCTACTACGCGCTGATGCATCTCTGGTTCGCCGCCTTCGACGCGTCCCTGGGCGGCGCCCTCGGCGCGGTGGCCGGCCTGCGGCTGCCCTCCGTCGCCGCCATGACCGCCGCCGCTGCCGGCGTCGCCCTGCTGGGACACCGCCTGGTGGGGCGCCGCGCGGGCCTGTTCGCCGGCGTCGCCTTCGCCCTCGTCCCCGTCGTGCAGCAGTACGCGCAGGAGGGCCGCTCCTACGCGATGGTCTGCGCGCTGGTCGTCTGGGCGACGTACGCCCTGGTGTCGGCCACCGCCGACCCGTGCCGCCGACGGTGGTGCACCTACGCGGCCCTGATGCTGTGCGCCTGCCTGCTGCACGAGTTCGCCGCGCTGGCGCTGCCCGCCCACGGCGCCGCCGTCGTCGTGGCACGTCTGCCCCGCCGGGTGCGGCGCGCCTGGACGCTCGCCGCCGCCGCCGTGCTGGCCGCACTCGCCCCGCTCGCCGTCTTCAGCACCCGTCAGGCGTCGCAGCTCGGCTGGCTCATGTGGCCGGACCCCGTACAGCTGTTGACGTTCGCGGTGCTGGCGGTGGTGGGCGCCGGCTGTGCGCGGGTGCGGGTGCGCTCGCGCGGCCCGATCGGCCTGCGTGCCCTCGGTCTGCCGCTGCTCCTGCTCCCCACTCTGTTCCTGTTCTTCCTCTCCTACGCCGAACCGGCCTACGTCGACCGCTATGTCCTCTACTACGTCGCCGGCTTCGCCCTCCTCGCCGGCGCCGCGCTGGCCCGACTGCTGCGGCCGGCGGGCGAACAGGGCCAGACCCGCGCGCGGCGGCTGTGGTGGACGGCCGTACCGGCGCTCGTGGTGGTCGCGCTGCTGCCCGTCGACGTCCATCTGCGCAGCCCGGAAAGCCGGGTCGACGACGTCGCCGCGATCGGCCGCACCGTACGCGAGATGGCCGCGCCCGGGGACGGACTGCTGTTCCTGCCCGCCCGGCGCCGCATCTGGCTCGCGCCGCAGCCGCACGCGTTCCGCGGTCTGACCGATCTCGCCCTGGCCAAGAGCCCGGTGGACTCCCGCACGCTCTACGGCACCGAGCGCTCCGGCGACACCATCCGCGACCGGATACTCGCCACCCGGCGCATCATCGTCGCCGGTGACCCGGACGGACAGCCGGCCGACCTCACCGACCAGGAGATCGCCAAACGCACCACCCTGCGCCACGCGTTCGAGGTCTGCGCCAGCGCCGAGGTGCACGGGGCCCGGATCACCCGCTACGCGCGGCCGGGGGCGTGCCGGACGGGCCGGGGGACGGCTCCCTAGGAGGTGTCCCCGAGGCGGCAGGAGGCGTCCCCGTGGGGCGTCGCCCCCGGGGCCGGGCGCAGATAGCGCCGGTCGCCGTCCGCCACGCGGGCGAGGGGGCCCGCGGCGCGTCGTACCACCTCCAGTACGCCGTCCGGGTCGGCGGCGTAACTGTGCGCGAACCACGGCATGTTGGCCTCCACGACCGCCCAGCGGCCGTCGTCCAGCAGTCCCACGTCGACCGTGGCCGCGGTGGGGAGCGGGGCGTGCTCGGCCAGCCGGGCGGCGAAGGCGCGGACATCCGGCGCGAGCGGGTCCGCGGGCAGCGGCGCCGGGTCCAGGCGTCCGTGGACGGCGTAGCGGGTGGCCGCGGTGAGGGTGCCGTCCAGGAGGAACAGCCGGTACTCGGCGGCGAAGGAGACGACGTCCGAGACCAGCACGGGGGTCCGCGGCGCGGCGGGCGGCAGCTGCTTGCCGTCCGTATGGACGCCGGGCGGGAAGGACTTGTCGCTCGGCGGTTTGACGAAGAAGGCGCGGCCGGGGCGGCGCCGGGCCGCCTCCGCGTGTGTCATCAGCTCGACCCGCCGGTGCAGGAGGGAGGGGGGCAGCCGGGCCAGCCAGTCGTCCGGCGGCTCCAGCAGGCCCAGGCGCAGCGGCCCGGCCACGCGGTCGGCGAGGTGCGGGCCGCCGTACCAGTGCACCGCCCGCCCGGTCAGTGTCCGCACGGCGTCCGGTCCGGTCAGCACGGCCGTCGCCAGGCCGCGCCGGGTGGCCGCTTCGGTCAGCAGCAGGGCGGTGCTGGTGCGCTGTGCCGAGATCAACAGGAGGGGGCCGGGGGCGCTCACTGCGGTGGCTCGACCAGGGCGAGATCTTCGGGGCCGGTGGGGCGCCGGAGGGTGCGGGTGGCGGGCGCGGGCCCGTCGCGGCGTGGCGCGGACCTCCCGGGTGTCTCGGTCATGGCCGTACGGTACGGGGGACCACCCGGCAACAGCCTCCCCTTTCCCGGGCCCTCCGGTCACATCAGCCCCGCCGCGGCGCCGTCGATGCCGAGCAGTTCGTGCAGCGCCTCCGCGCCGTCCGGCGTGAGGCGAACGGCCCGGCCGCTGCCGATCCGGCGGACCCAGCGGCGCTCCAGCAGGCGGTCGCAGAGCCGGGCACCGGCCGTGCCCGCGAGATGCGGGCGGCGCTCGGTCCAGTCCAGGCAGCCGCGGGCCTGGGGCCGGCGCCCGGCGCGCAGGGCGGCCGGATCGATCCCCAGGCCGTCGGTGAGCCAGCCGCGCCCGGCGTCGGTGAGCGCGAAACCGCCGGACTGGTCGACCAGCCCGCGTGTGGTCATGGCGTCCGTGATGGCCACGCCGAGCCGCCCGGCCAGATGGTCGTAGCAGGTGCGGCCGCGTGCGAGCGCCGCGGACGCCCCGGCGGCGCGCAGCCCCCGGGGCGGGGCGGTGGGCGGGTCCAGGTGGGCGGTCAGGGACTCGATGAGCTCGGCCACGCGGGGGCTCGCGAGCCGGACGTACCGGTGGCGGCCCTGGCGGTGCTCGACCAGCAGCCCGCCCTCCGTCAGCCGGGTCAGGTGCTCGCTCGCGGTCGACGGGGCGACCTGCGCGTAGGCCGCCAGCTCGCCGGCCGTCCAGGCCCGCCCGTCGATCAGCGCCAGGCAGAACACGGCCCGGGTGCGGTCGGCCAGCAGTCCGGCCAGCCGGGCGAGCTCGGTGCCGTGGGCCAGGCCGTCGGCGCCGGCCGGGGCGTTCGCCGGAGGGTGTGTCATACGGTCCATTGTCCGCCGTGACACTTCGGCGGCGGCCGAACGGAGCCGCGCCTACGGTTCGCGTATGAGCCGTCCGAGCCGTCCGAGCCGTCCGAGCCGTCCGAGCCGTCCGAACAGCCTGAGCCGTACGAGCCCGCCGGGCCCCGCCGCCCCGGCCACCGCCTTCCGTGCCCTGCACCGCGGCGGCGAGCCGCTGGTACTGCCCAACGCCTGGGACGTCGCCTCGGCCCTCGCGCTCGCCGACGCCGGGTTCCCGGCCGTCGGGACGACGAGCCTGGGTGTCGCCGCGGCGCACGGAGAACCCGACGGGCAGGGCCTGGCCGGGGTGCGGGACGCGACGGTGGCTCTGGCGCGGCGGCTCGGGGACCGGCTGCCGTGCCCGTACACGGTCGACATCGAGGGCGGATACGGCGGTGACGGGGACGGGGCGGCCGACCGGGTGGCCGACCTGGTGGCGGAGCTGGCGGCGGTCGGAGCGGCCGGTATCAACCTGGAGGACGGGCTCCCCGGTGGCGAAGGGCTGCAACCCGCCGCCCGGCAGGCCGAGTTGATCGTCGCGGTGAAGGAACGCGCGCCCGGTGTCTTCCTCAACGCCCGGATCGACACCCACTGGCTGGTGGACGCGCCGCCTCCGCTCTCCGCCGCGCTCGACCGCGCCGAGACGTATCTGGCGGCGGGCGCGGACGGCATCTTCGTGCCGGGTGTCGTGGCGGACGACGAGATGTCCGCCCTGGTGTCCGCCGTCCCCGCGCCGTTGAACATCCTCTTCGCGCCCGGGCGCCACACCGTCAGCCGTCTGGCGGATCTCGGCGTACGCCGTATCAGCACCGGCTCGTTGCTCTTCCGTACGGCCCTGGGGGCCGCCCTCGCGGCGGCGGAGTCGGTGCGGTCGGGAGAGGGGCAGTCCGGGGAGCCGGGCGGTGCCGGCGTGGTGGAGTACGCGCAGGTTCAGCGGCTGCTGGAGGCGGGTCAGGCGCGCTGCGCACGGCCTTCCCGGCGCGCACCGGCCGGTCGGGCGGACCGGGCCGGGTAGCCCTCGTGGCGGCGGCGGAGGACGGCGACACCCACGCCCGCGGCGCCGAGTGCGCCCATCCCGCCGATGAGTCCGGCCCTGGGCAGGTGCCCGATCCTCTCGGCCACGCCGGCCAGTCCCTTGTCCGGCAGCATGATCTGGGTCCGGCTGCCCGCGGGTGCGGTGGAGTCGGCGGCGACGGCGGCCCCGGCGGGAAGCACCAACGCGGCCAGCGCGCAGGTCGCGACGGCGACGGTACGGATCACGGAGCGGCGCTGGGCCGGCATGGGTACTCCTCGTCGGGGCGGCTCGGGCCGCCCTGGGGGTGCGGCGTCGGTCACTACGCTACGGAGCGTCCTTAACGGCGACCCATACGTTGTGTAACAGTCACCAAGATCTCTGCTGTAGGTCGTGTGACGCGGCCACCTTCGGTAGCTTGGTCAAGCTATGCCTTATATCAAGCTATGCACCATAAGGGGCATAGCTGGCGTATGTGGCGCATTGCGTGAGGTGTGGAGGCGAAGGGTGGCGGTGCCATGCTGCGGTCGCGGTGGCGCTCCCGCCCTCCTCTGACCTCCCTTGCCGCCCTTGTCTCCCTTGCCGCCCTGGCCCCGCTCCTCGGCCTGCTCGCGGGGTGCGCGGGCGTGGAAGGGCCGGAGAGCGAGGGCCGGGCGCGGGACGTCAAGGCCCCGCTCGCCCTGTGGCCGGAGTATTCGCCCGCCCCGCCCCGCCGTGAGGAGAACCCTGCCGCGCGCAAGCCCGTACCGGGCCTCCCGCGCGTTCCCGGCGGCAGCATGGCGGCCGCGGACCCGCTCACCGTCCTCGACGCCGACATCTCCGCGGGCGGCGGCACCCCGCCCGCCCCGAAGGCCGTGCGCCGCCCCGTCCTGCACGACCTCACCGCCGACGGCAAGCCCGACCTGATCATGGCCGTCGACTTGGATCCTCGGAACAGCGAGCTGCGCGTCTACAGCGTCCAGAAGCAGGTCGTCACCCGTGTGCTGGTGCTGCGCGGGGTGCTGGCCGGGGTCGAGCTGGCGGCGGGGCACCTCGTCATCCGCGAGCCCACCAAGGACCCGCGCTACGTCAGCGTCACCGACTACACCTGGGACAACGGCGAGCTGGGCCTGTGGGATCTCACCCTCGACGACGCCAGGACCCCGCAGACCCCCTCGCAGCACCCGACGCCCACTCCCGCCTCCGTGTCGTCGCCCGCCTCCGCGCCCGCTTCCGCCTCCGTGTCGTCGCCCGCCTCCGTGCCCGCTTCCGCCTCCGTGTCGTCGCCCGCCTCCGTGCCCGCTCCCGCCTCCGTGCCGTCCCCCGCCTCTGCGTCGTCGCCCGGGGCGGGTTCGTGAGGCGTCCTTCGGTGTCCCTCCGTTGGAAGATCGCGCTGACCGTGACGGCGGTGTGCTGTGCGGTCGCGGCCGTCCTCGGGGTGCTCGTGCACAACGCGGTGGCCCGGCAGACCGTCGGCCAGGTCCGCAAGGAGACGCGTACGGACCTCGACACCGCGCTCGTCCTCTTCGAGTACGGCACCTCCCGCGAGGGCATCAACTCCGTCCTCGACCCCTCCGAACTGCCGCCGCAGTTGCGCGAGTTGGTGCGCCGAGGAGATCGGGGCAGCATGGTCGGGACATATCGCGGGCGGTCGGTGATGTGGGCGGCGGCGCCCGCGGGCGATCAGATCCTGGCCGTGTGGTCGCCGTACGGGAGCACCCGGCGGTCCCTGGACTCGCTCGATACGGCGATCCTCGGCTCGGCCGTCCTGGCCGCCGCGGCCGTCGCACTCGCCGGGCTCTTCCTCGCCCACCGCATCAGCCGGCGGCTCGGCACGACCGCGGCGGTTGCCCGCCGCATCACCGCCGGCGATCTCGACGCGCGGGTCGGCACCAGCCGGGGCTGGAAGCGGCGGCGCGGCCCCGCGGGCCACGACGAGGTGGCGGCGGTGGCCGCGGCGCTCGACTCGGTGGCCGGGTCCCTGCAGAGTCGCCTCCAGGCCGAACAGCGCTTCACCGCCGACGTCGCCCATGAACTGCGGACGCCGCTGACCGGCATCCTCGCCTCGGCCGAACTGCTGCCGGAGGGGCGCCCGAAGGAGATGATCAACGACCGACTGCGGGCGCTGCACCGGCTGACCGAGGACCTGCTGGAGATCTCCCGGCTGGACTCCGGCACCGAGCACGCCGACCTCGCCGCCTGCGAACTCGACGTGCTGGTCACCCGAGTGGTGCGCGCCACCGGCCTGGACACCGAGGTGCGGATCAGCGCCGACGCCGAGGGGGATGCGGTCGTCGAGACGGACCGCCGCCGCCTGGACCGCATCGTCACCAACCTCGTCATCAACGCCCACCGGCACGGCCGGCCCCCGGTCGTGGTCACCGTCAGCGCATCGCCCGACCACACCCTGGCCGTCGAGGTGCGCGATCACGGGCCGGGCTACCCCGACGAGCTGCTGCACCACGGCCCGCAGCGCTTCCGTACCGACGCCCCCGACCGCGGCAAGGGGCACGGTCTCGGCCTGACCATCGCGACCGGCCAGGCCGCCGTCCTCGGCATCGATCTGCGCTTCGCCAACGCCCCCGACGGCGGCGCCCGCACGACGATTCACCTGCCGCGCCCCCCGGAGTTGGGTCCCTGACAGCCCCTGACAGCCCCTGACAGCCCCTGACGGCCCCTGACAGCCCCCGGCACCCCCTGATGGCCGCTGACGAGACGGTCACAGGTTCGCCGATGGTCGCCGATGGTCGCCGTTGATCACAGGTTGTTCACCGGGGATCGCCGGTGGCCGCCTGGGACCGTCAGGGCTGCCGCCCAGCCGCACTCGCCCCTACCAGTCGATCTCCGCGTAGGCGTCGTCGTCCGGCGCCGGCCCCTCCCGGTCCTCCGCCGGCGGTTCCTCCCACTCCGGCTCCGGCGCGTGCGCCGCGTCATCCGCCCCCGCCGGAGCGACACCCGCCGGACGGGCATGCGCCGGAGCGACACCCGTCGGACCGGTCTCCGGCGGTGCCGCGCCGTCCTCGCCCGCCAGCACGCCGAGGATCTGCTCGCCGTACTTCGCCAGCTTGTTCTCGCCGACGCCGTTCAGCGTGCCCAGCGCGGCCGTCGTCGCCGGGCGGGCGGTGGCGATCTCCCGCAACGTGGCGTCGTGGAAGATCACATAGGCGGGCACACCCTGCTCCTTGGCAGCGCGGCCCCGCCAGGCCCGCAGCGCCTCGAACACCCCCAGCGCCTCCGCGGGCAGATCCACCGGTGCCCGCTTGCCCTTCGCTTTGGACTTCGCCGCGCGCGGTGCCTTCTCCGGCTCCCGCCGCATCGGCACTTCGCGCTGACCGCGCAGCACCTCGCCGCTCGTGTCGGTCAGCACCAGCGTGCCGTAGTCCCCCTCGACGGCGAGCAGCCCCTGGGCCAGCAACTGCCGCACCACGCCGCGCCATTCGGCCTCGCGGAGGTCGTCGCCCACCCCGAAGACGCTCAGCCCGTCATGGTCGAACTGGATGACCTTCGCGGTCTTCCGCCCCATCAGGATGTCGATGAGCTGACCCGCCCCGAACTTCTGCCGCCGCTCGCGCTGCAGCCGCACGATCGTCGACATCAGCTTCTGTGCCGGCACCGTGCCGTCCCAGGTCTGCGGCGGGGCGAGGCAGGTGTCGCAGTTGCCGCAGGGGCCGCTCTCCTGCCCGAAGTACTCCAGCAACCGCACCCGCCGACACTGCACCGTCTCGCACAGCGCGAGCATCGCGTCGAGATGGGCGGACAGCCGGCGCCGGTGCGCGTCGTCCCCCTCCGATCCGTCGATCATCTTGCGCTGCTGCACCACGTCCTGCAGCCCGTACGCCAGCCAGGCGGTCGACGGCTGGCCGTCACGCCCCGCGCGGCCGGTCTCCTGGTAGTAGCCCTCGACGGACTTCGGCAGATCCAGATGCGCCACGAACCGCACGTCCGGCTTGTCGATCCCCATCCCGAAGGCGATGGTCGCGACGACCACCAGCCCTTCCTCGCGCAGGAACCGGGACTGGTTCCCGGCGCGCGTACGGGGGTCGAGCCCCGCGTGGTACGGCACCGCGGCGATGCCGTTGTCCACCAGGAACTGGGCGGTCTTCTCCACCGACGCCCGCGAGAGGCAGTACACGATCCCCGCGTCCCCGGCGTGCTCGTTGCGCAGCAGCTCCAGCAACTGCTTCTTCGGCTCGCTCTTCGTCGCGATCCGGTACTGGATGTTGGGCCGGTCGAAGCTCGCGACGAAATGCCGGGCCCGGTCCATCCGCAGCCGTGCGCTGATCTCCTGGTGCGTCGCCTCCGTCGCCGTCGCGGTCAGCGCGATCCGCGGCACCTCCGGCCAGCGCTCGTGCAGCATCGACAGGGCCAGGTAGTCCGGCCGGAAGTCGTGCCCCCACTGCGCGACGCAGTGTGCCTCGTCGATCGCGAAGAGCGAGACCTTCCCCCGGTCCAGCAGGCTCAGCGTCTGCTCCACCCGCAGCCGCTCCGGCGCCAGATACAGCAGGTCCAGCTCCCCGGCCAGAAACTCGGCCTCGACCAGCCGCCGCTCCTCCAGATCCTGCGTCGAATTGAGGAACCCGGCCCGCACTCCCAGCGCCCGCAGCGCGTCGACCTGGTCCTGCATCAACGCGATCAGCGGCGAGATGACGACCCCCACACCGCTTCTGACCAGCGAGGGAATCTGATAGCACAGCGACTTGCCGCCGCCGGTCGGCATCAGGACGACCGCGTCCCCGCCCCCTATGACGTGCTCGATGATCTCCTGCTGACTGCCACGGAACGCGTCATAGCCGAACACCCGGCGCAGCACCTGCACCGCCTCGTTCACGTCCGAAACGCCTTCCGCATCCATGTCCTCGACCACTTCCACGTCCGCCAGTGCCATCCCTGAAGCGTACGAGCTCGGCGGGCGGTGCCGCTGAGCCTGTGGATAAACCGGCGCCCCGCCCCGAGAACATCCATCACGGCGCCGTCGCGCCTGCCGGCCTCGCACCCACGGGGACACGGGCGGCCCCTCGACGAGTCCGCGCAGCAGCCGGGAGACGGACACGACCGTCGGGGCGGCGGGCAGGCACCTGCCCGCCTGTGACGTGACACACAAAGGGCGCAGGCGGACGAGCCGCACGGCGCCCGGAGAGGCCGCCGTCGTGAGCCGGTACCGTCGGGCCATGGAGTCCTCACCCGCCGCCCTGGTCCATGAATTCCACCGTGCTTGCGGGCTCGCCGCGCACGCCACGCCCACCGAGGTCCCCGCCGAGCTGGCAGCCCTCCGCCGCGACCTGCTGATCGAAGAGGCCCGGGAGGTCGCCGAGGTGTCGGTGGGCGCCCCGCTCGACCGGCTCGCCCACGAGCTGGCCGACCTGGTCTACGTGGCGTACGGCACCGCGCTGACCCACGGCATCGACCTGGACGAGGTGATCGCCGAGGTCCACCGCGCCAACCTGTCGAAGCGCGGCCCGGACGGCCGGGTCGCCCGGCGCGCGGACGGCAAGGTCCTCAAGGGCGGGAACTACCGCGCCCCGGACGTCTCGGCGGTGCTGCGGCGCCAGGGCTGGCCCGCCACTGGCGGAGAGTCGGTCACGGCGGACGGCGAGGCCGGCTGAGGGAGTTGGCCACCCGGCCCGGCCGACCTTAGGTTCGGCCCCATGACGACTGAAACCGTCCGCGTCGAGCGGCTGCTCCAGGCCCAGGCCAACGCCGAGGCACTCTTCGAGGAGGTCGTGGCCCGCGACCTGGTGACACCCGGCCAGAGCGAGCGCGAGGTCAGCGACCGCATCCGCGACCTGGCCAACGAGATGTTCGGGACCACCCGCCACTGGCACAAACGCATCGTGCGGAGCGGTCCCAACACGCTGATGCCCTACCGGGAGAACCCGCCCAACAGAACCATCGAGGCGGACGACATCGCCTTCGCGGACTTCGGCCCGATCTTCGAGGAGTTCGAGGCCGACTTCGGACGCACCTATGTCCTCGGTGACGACCCCGTCAAGCGACGGCTGCGGGACGACCTCCCGAAGATCTTCGTGGCCGGCCGAAAGGTCTTCGAGGCCGACCCGGACATCACCGGCAAGCAGCTCTACGCGCAGGTCGAAGCCCTGGCGGCGGACGCCGGCTGGACCCTGGGCGGCTGGCACGCGGGCCATCTGGTCGGCGAGTTCCCACACGAGAAGATCGACGGCGCCGACATCGAGTCGTACATCGCCCCGGACAACGACACCCCGCTGCGCCGGACGGACAAGACGGGCCGCCGCTGCCACTGGATCCAGGAGATCCATCTCGTCGACACGGAGCGGGGCTTCGGCGGCTTCTACGAGCAACTGCTGGACCTCGGCTGACACCGCCCCGCCGCAGCCGCCTCCCGGGCGCGCCCGCCACCGGGAGCCGGCCGCGGTACGGGGCACCCTCAGGCCCGGGCGGGCCGGTAGTCCCAGAAGCAGTAGGCACAGGCGCCCCGCCCCTCCGCCCGCGCCGTGGCCAGCGGAATGCGGCGCGGGCTGTGCAGTTCCATGCCGAGACGGGCGGCGTATTCCTGCCCTTCCTGGAGGGCCTTGCAGGCCGAGGAACGGTGGAAGACCTGGCCCTGAGCCGTGGTGTGGACGAACTTGGTCAGGCCCTGAGGGACGGGAGCACAATCGACGCACTGCTGGACTATCAAGTCATGAACGCATCGCTCATCCATCACCCCATTCTAGTCGTCATCGCCACCTAAATCCCCTGAAAACAAGGGCAGTTGCCCATCTTCGCGGTGTCTGCGCGGCCGCGATGGCCCGGCCCGCCGGAGCCAACTGTCACGACTCCCCGCTGCTCGCCCCGGCCCTGGACCGTCCGGACGGCCTGGGACCGCTGCCGGAGGACATCACCGTGCACCTGGACGCTGGCTACGACTCGGACAAGACCCCTGTCCTGCTCGACGAACGCGGCCTGCGCGGTCGCATTGCACACATGGGTGAGAAGGCGCCGATACAGGCAAGTCAGAGGTGGCATGTCGAACGGACCCATGCCTGGCAGAACGCCTTCCACCGTCTCGCCCGCTGTTACGAGCGTCGGGCCACCGTCATCGACGCCTTCTTCGACCTGGCCGACACCATCATCACCGTGCGTAGTCTGATCCGTCGGGCATGGACGACCCACCGCTGGGACGAACGCCCGAACCGCCGCCCATGAGCACCCTTGTCTGCGCGACCTCTTCATCCCAAGGTGCACTGTTCCTCGTACGGTCGGAGCCGTGCGTGCGGTCAGAGACCGAGCAACTCCGCGAGGGTGCCGCCGAGGACACGATCACGCAGCGCACCTGGTCGAGTCACTCGTTCGACGGTGGCGCGGGCGAGAACCGGGTCGCCGTAGGGTGCGTCTGAACCGAACAGTGTGCGGTCGGGCACCTCGTTGATGGCCAGTCGCACCGCGAAGATGATGTTCGCTGTCGACAGTTCCAAGTACATGTTCGGGGTTTCCCGGACCAACTCGATAGCCTTCAACCAGTTCATTCCGCCGAGTTGGCCGATCACCAGGGGGACAGTGGGGTGACGGCGCGCGAGACCGGCCAGGGTCGCCAGGTCAGCCGCCGTGGTCGGCGCGAACCCGTGCACGACAACCGGCAGCCCGCCGTGATCGGCGGCTGCCTGCAGAACCGGCTCGATCTGACCGGCCCCATCAGGTGGCGGGGTCAGCTCACCGATGCCCCGAAAGCCCCGGCCGACGACCTCCCGCTCGACGTCCGCCGCTATCTGCTGGGCCGGCATGTCCAGGCGTACCTTGCCGAAGCCGATGAAGCGCTCGGGGTATGCCGCGCATGCCGAGTCGAGTTCCCGCCACGCGGCCTGGTAGCTGTCCGGACCGTTGGACCGTCCGCTGACCGTCTCGTCCAGCACCCTCATCTCGCGCCGGAACGAGGCCAGATCGGTGGCCCGTTCGGGATGCGGCCGGGTGCCGAACAATACGGCGCGGTCGACTCCTGCCTCGTCCAGCAGGGCGATGTGGCTGCGCACGGGATCGTGGACATGGCTGTGCGCGTCGATAATCAACGAATTCTCCTGGTCATGAACGGCGACGGCGGCGGAATACGGCCGCTGGGCCCAGTGTTGAACGTTGGCACCGTGGCAAGGTCAAGCCGAGCGGAGAAACGAGGGGCGATGCTGATCGGGCAGTTGGCCAAACGCACCGGGACGAGCGAGCGCCTGCTCCGGTATTACGAACGTGTCGGCTTGCTCACCGCGAACCGCCAGGCCAACGGATACCGCGATTACGACGACGCCGCCGAGCAGACGGTCGGGCGGATTCGCGCCCTGTTGGCGGCCGGGTTGTCCACCAACCTGATCCGGCAAGTGCTGCCCTGTGGCAACGCGGACGGCTCGCTGCGTCCGTGCCCTGGAGTGCTGGACAAGCTCCGAGCCCAGCTCGCTCACCTGGACCAGCGCGCGAACGAGTTGTCGCAAGCTCGGCAGACCCTGCGACAGGCGATTGCGGCCACCGAGCAGGTCGAGTAACCACGGCCCGCGCAGCCGCTGCCTGAGAATGAGAAGGCTGCCAGGGCAGCAGCGCCGAAAATCGGTCCCGCAACGGTTCGATCAGCCAGGTCCCCCGGTGATCACAGAGCGTGGCAACTCCGTGATCATCAAGACCTGTGCTTGCTTCCTTTTGGGTTGCCCCACGCCTATCTGCGCGACCTCCTAATCGGCAACGCTGGCGGAGATCTGGTAGTCAAGGCACGGATCGGGCGGCCCGCAGTGCAGGATCTCCTCCACTGCGGGCCAGACGTCGAGGGGTACGTCGTAGCAGTAGGTCATCCAAGGGTCGTCGGCATCCGGGGTGATCACTTCGCGAAGCGCGACGATGTGCTCCCGGCTGATGGTGTGCTGGGTGCGCAGGAACTCGTCCTGCTTGCTGAAACCGTCCAAGGTCCACACGACGTGGGGTACTTCCTCGATCATGGAATTCCACCTGATGGGGCTGCCACATGCGGACGGGCGCACTGCGTCGGTGAACCGCAGTCGGCGGTCCGTGGCTCAGGAAGCGAGCAGCTTTCCCGGCAGCTTGATCTTCTTGGCGGTCGGCGACGAAGGAGCGACGAGCGCCGCCGCGTCTTCCGAGAAGACCAGCCAGCCCTGCTTCGTACGCTGAATGCCTTCCGCGTCCATCAGCCCTGACAAGGTGGCGCGGTGCGTCTCCTTTCCCGACTTGGCGTCGAGCGTGATGAGACTTTCGGTGCCCTTGTGGAAGACCGCGGCGGTGATCGTGTCCCCGTCCACTGCCAGCTGGTCAACGCGGCCTCCGTCGGCGGTGACCACTGTGGTGTTGCCCGTGCGGTCCACCGAGAGCTTGCCGGAGCCCGTCGAGCTGCCGCCTCCGGCCTTGGCGGGGCCGGCCAGCACCGGGTGACCGTCGTCGCAGGCGAGTTGCTGGACAGCGAAGCCCTTGGGAGCGGCGGACTCGTTGTAGACCGTGCCATCGAGCAGGTCAACCGTGCTCACCCGTGTCTCGCCCTTGTTGTCCTTAGCGTCCCGAGTCAGGCACAGCGAGTCGGACGTGGGGCTGGAACCGGCGAGTGAGATGGCGCCCGGCAATTTCAGGGTGCGTGCGGTGGTCCACCCACCGGACTTCCGGACCAGCACCGCGCTGCTGTGGCCCTTCCACTTGTCGCCGCCCTTCCCTTCATCGGCCGGCCCGGGGACGGCGGCGACGAAGCTCTTCGCCGGGTACAGCCCGTGCAGAGGCTCGACACCTGCACTCTGGCCGGCGACGGAGTGCTCCTTCTCGTCGAGCTGGTACAGCCGGTCGGGCTTGCCCCCCTTGCGCGGTACGGAGATCACCCACTGGCCGTTGGCGAGTTCGGCTATCTGAGGGGCGAGGGTGTCGTCGTCGTCCGCCTGTGACGGTACGACCGTGAGCGCCTCCGCCTTCCCCTTCTTCGGGTTGACGCCGACGACCGTCAGCTGGCCACCCACCTTGGCCAGGGCGAAGGCCTGGGCCCCCTTCCAGTCCGATCCGAGGTCAACGCCGCCGGGCTCCGCGGTGCAGGCCGTGGTCATGACGGCGGTCAGCAGCGCAACGGCCGCCAACGACATCACGCCACTGCGACGTGCGGGCCTGACGCGGGCCGAGGTGTGGGGGGTGTGGGGCCTGTGCACGGGTTTCCAGTCCTTCATTGCATCGGTGTGGGCAAGCACTGCTGTACGCCGTGCCGGCGCCAGCACGCCGACTACGACTACGACTACGACTACGACTACGAGTGTGACTACGACTACGAGAGTGACTACGACTACGACTACGAGTACGAGCAGCCCGGGCAGCATCAGCGATGTGCCGATGCTGGGGGAGGGGAACTGCACCGTCGACATAGGTCGTCGACATAAATCGTCGACATAGGGGGCGGGGCGGTCCTCATGGCTGCGCAGCACCGCGGCTCCTGCGCTGCTCAGGCCGGCGCCCGGCACCGTGCCGAGCACTGCGGCGGTCACCCCGGCCAAGGCCATTTCCACGCGCGAGCGCCATCAGCGGCTCCGTAACCCCGGGGCGCCTCCGTGAAGCATCGGGGCACAGGCATCATTCGATCTGAAGGGCGACCACCCGCTGCGCCGCCGAGCGCTGCCTGCTCCTCTCGGAGCGGCGATGAGCAGTCCGGCGCTGAGGTCGGCGGTCGCCACCGCACCCTTCATAAAACGCGAACGAAAGTTTTCTTCTTCATTGATCCCCAGTCCATGTGGGCGCACATGGACGTACTTTCCCCGATTTCCCCGTTGAGCGCCCGGTTGGTCCAGCGGACACCAATTAGCCCTCGTGGTCAGCGAGAGCGCCAGGTGATCTTGCCAGTCAGGTGAGCGACGAGTCAACTGGGCCGGAGCGCCGCCAATTGATTCACCTGGCGCAATGCTGGATTCGATGGGCTAACGGTTCATTGCGCGACCCTTTCGCCCGTGGGGGCGAGTTGGAGATGCTTGACGGTGCCGGCGGACTGGCCGATCTCCTGGCAAAACCAAGGGCACGGAAGCGGCCGGTACGGGTCGCGACGAGCTATCAGCACCTCGTCGGCAGGCGATCAGGAGATCGCCGATCACGTCGACCGGCTGGTCAACTGATCAAGAAAGCGAAGAAGTCAAAGCGCCCCAGGGGAAGGGGAATCGCCCCAGGGAGGCGACACCTACTGATCTGCCACGGATCGGATCTGCGCGACCCCTGCGGTGGCGTGATCCCGACCGGAGAACGATTGAGGCCCAGGCTTCCGGTTCTTCACCGAATGGCCCGGGCCCTCGTCGTACCCGTCGCATAAGCGGCGCATGGTGCCCCGGCAGGATTCGAACCTGCGGCACCCGCTTCAGGGGGCTCTGGTGAGGACGGCACTGACCTGGGCAGGGCCCACCCTGCGGGATGACGAAGCCGACTGCCCGCCGAAGTCCACGGCTCTCCCGCCGAGCCCTTGCCATCTGGCATTGCCCGGTACGACCGTGACTCATCGTCCGATCTGCCATGCGTCTGGCTCACGCTGACCAGCACTGCCTTAGGAGTTCGGTCCAGTTCCCGCTGTCACATTGCGCGGCGCTGGTTCCGTAACGTCGGTCTGTGTGCCGGAGCGTATCGAGATGCGTTGGCGTTCCGCCTCGGTGGTGTCGAGCGTGGATGTCGGCATCGCTGCGTTACTCCACCGGTTGCGATGCTGCTTCACACACTCCAGATCGATGACGTGCTGAGGATGAGTATTCAACATGCCCACCTCTTCGCCGGCCCGGATGACGCTGAGGTCGTCGCCGAGGACGATGGCGCCGGAATCCAGCATCACGTGACAGTTCGGGCAGAGGCATAGCGCATTTCCAGTTGCGTCCGGACCGTTGTGTGGGCTTTCCAGCGACCGGATATATGCACCTTCGCTGTAGCTTCCGCCCGGCACTTCGATACGTACGCTGCAGAGCTGGCAGCGGTTGTCGTGCCACTCTCTTACCTGGCGACGTACAGAACTGCTTCGCACGATTCGCTGCACAGCAGCGGGCACTCGTTCGGACTTATTGGCCACTGTTCTTGTCCGTGCATTAGCGCGTTTAACTTTGGACTCCGTCAAAACCTCAAGCGTTTCCTGCTGTTGCGTTTTCGGTAGCGGAGTACCCTCACACGCTTCTAGTCGAAATTGCCATATCAAGAAGCCATCTAGGCTGGTCTTGCTGCCGTAGCTAGTCACACGATAGAGGCCGTCGTATCGGTAGCCCTTGCTGGGGGCATAGGGCGACCCGCTCTGCCAGCCACGGATAACGCGGACAGGGAGTCCGTCGAGGCAACTGGTTACCAGGGCTGCATTGCCGGAGTCGTCCAGGGACTGGTCGCTGATCTGGTTGCCGGCCTGATCTTGTCCACCATGGCCGGTATAGATGATGACTTCGCCATTGTCCTCGTCGTCTTTGTAACCGCCGGAGATGACGATGGACTCTGCGCCAGTCTTCCTGGTTCCACAGATGCCCGCTTGAAGAGGGCGATGCACCCCCGCATCGTGTGCCTGGCGCCGCGTGCTGAAGTGGTGGCCGGGCTGAATGTTGGACACTTCGCTCATGGAGCGGGGTGGAACGGCTCGGCGGCGTTTGGTAAGTATGAGGTTTCCTGCAGCGTTGATTGCGCGACGCTGAGGTCGAGGAAGCCCACGTGAGATGAGGGCCAGCTCCACCTCTCGGAAAACCTCATCCAAGGTGAGCGATTCTTCACCCTGCAGTGCCGCCAACAGAGCATGGGTGAAGGCTGTGTATTTTGCGCCTGTCGGCGCGTATGCGGTTGCGTTCGCTGTGGTCGAGGTCATTGTGTAGGTGCCGGCGACATCGATTTGTCCGGTGATCGCTCCGCGACTGTCCGACATCGCCTCGAACGCGCGACCTGAGAAACAGCAGTCCAACACGAGTATACGAATGGCCGCGGGGCTGGTTGCGAGCTCCTCGCGGAGCGCGTCGAAAGGGAGCGCTGTCCACCGCAATTGATCCGGATTCGTGGAGGACAAGGACAGATAGAGTCGGCCGCGATCATCGACCAGGCCGTGCCCGCTGTAGTACACGAACAACACGTCTGTAGCTTCCGCACTACGCGCGAGAGCTTGGCCGATTTCCGAAGCGGATGAGGGATCGCGAAGAAGCGTGCAGTGCTCGGCAGTGAGAGAGCCGGTTGTTGGGCCGGTGAGCGCCGCCCGAATGCCCTCTAGGTTGCCTGAAACGGCTGGTATGGATGGCAAGCCATCCGCCTCAACGAAGTTGCTGGCACCGATCAGTACTGCTCGCGACCGGGCCGGATCGAGGTAGCGAGTCACGCTCCTTCCTCCGTGTGCATTATGCGCTCTATTTCTCTCGTGAGCGCTTGGGCGTCGACCCGCTTGGCGTCGACTTCAATGCTCTGTCCATTGCGGGCAGTTACTGTGAACTTGACATCCGAGCGACGCTGCGAGATCCATGTCGTCAATGAGCTCGCCAACGCGGCCCCGATGCCTCCGGAGCCGAGGGCTACGGTGAGTGCATCGACCAACCCACCCATCTCGTCTGAGCCAATTGGGGCACGCTCCAGCCGAACCAGCCCGCGCAGTGCATCGTCCCCCTGCAACCAAGCAAGCAGGGAACGCAGTTCGTCAGCTCCGTTGTCAGTACGGAGCCGCAGCAGTTGAGAGTCTCGATATACCACGTGCCTATCTTGCCGGGTGCCAATTGAGTGCGCATCAGCTTCCGCCTGGGCAGCACGAAAAATCCGGGGAGCGTTACTCACCGTCGCCAGGGGTGCGCGAACGGTAATTTCGTTAGGGGCCGGCGTGCGACACATCGCTGATGTACGGGCGCGGCGCAAACGCGTTCGCCACCTACCCTGGCCTCGCCCGCGCCAAGGGGCAGAACCACATCTGGCTGCCATTGGCAGCCCTCGAGGGCGAACAGACCCTGGCTGAACGCGGCGCGCCCCGCAGTGAGAAGGTGACAGCGCGCTTGGGATGGCGCTGCTCGTCGACCTGATTGAGGAGTCTGGTGCGCATCTTCTCGGTCTTGGGCCAGGTCTCGGCCTGCTAGGTGAGGCGGATTTCCCTCTTCGTGAGCGGGCCGAGGCCGGGATCGCGGCGCTGACCTGGGCCGGACCCAGCCCCCCGCGGGATCACCAAGCCAGCTGCCCGCCAGAGTCCCCCGCTGACCGGCCGTGCCCCTGCCATCTGGCACGGATCTGGCACGGATCTGGCACGGCCCGGTACGGTCGATCGCATGATCTCGGACCCCGGAACGATTCCAGGCACACCGATGCTCTGAGTCAATCCTCCCCGACCTGCGCACCGGCGGCGCGTGCCAGCGCCCGCGCTTCGGGGCTGACGCCCCGTTTGCGAGGGGACATGCGTGAGTCCGTCGCTTCCCGTTGGGCGACCCGCAGGAGGTTCTGCGGCCCGGGAGTCGCCACGACACCCACATACCGGGGGTTGCCGGCGAACCATGCCGTGGTGAGCCGGCCGGACTTGACCGCGCGCACCCAGAAGTGTCGCCCGGTCCCGATCATGCCGCCGCACCCGAGGCTCACGGTCTTTTCCGGTCGATCCGGGTTCGGGACGACGAACTGCGTGCTGCCGTTCTTCTTCGACCTGACCTCGGCGATGCCCACCTGCCACGGGTATACGCGCAGCACCCGGCGGGTTCCCGTCAGAGCAGCGACCGCGATCAGCGCGAGCAGGGCGTACCAGATGCCGACGAGCAGCACGGGCAACCACAGCACCAGCAGCCAGGCGGGCGTCATGACAACAGCGAACAGCCAGGCGAAGAAGCTCAGGATCCAGCCCAGCAGTGCCGCACACCGGAACAACGCAGTACGGCGCCACGCGTGGTGGGTGGCTGGGTCTTCCCAGGCCGTCTTGTGGTGCATTGGGGGCATCACCTCTGTCATCACAAGTCCCTGATCAGCCGAACACCTCTCGTGCGGCGGCGACTTCCCGGGCCTCCGGCATGTGCTCGCGCAGCTGCGGCGGAAGAGGGTTGTCGAAGCTCACCATGCGGGCGATGCCGTGGAACATGTCACGGTAGTGCTCATGGTTGGAGCAGGCCGTCGTACTCAGCGCGAGCACGGCAACTCGGCGCCCTTCGGGGTGCGGGAGGTAGCCGGTCATCTGGAAGACCTTCTCGCCCTCGCGCTCGGTCAGGCTCTCCACCACGGCCGCCGGACCGCACGGCAGGTCGATCAGTTCGGCCTCACGCGACCCAGAGGAGGCCAGCGCGGCCTTTGCGGCCGCGAGCTTCGGCGGGGTCCAGGGCATCTCCTCCCACTTGATCAGGAACACAGAGCGCAGAACGTCGCCCGACTCGTCGTCGTGCACACCCATCGAGAGGTGGACGGCGCCGGTCCGTGCCGGCAGACCTCCCATGGCTCGAGCTTCGTCCAGGCTGGAGCGGAACGATCCGTACTGCTCCTCAGGTACCAGTGCGGCGAGCAGCTCCAGTCCGTCCGCTGCTCCGGACGTGTCCGGAACCGGTGCCAGCGGCACCTCGACGAACCCGGGCGGGGACGTGTATGCCCACGTCGTCCATGACACGCAGCGGGAGGCGACCAGTCACATGGACCGGCTGCTCAAGCGCCGTCTGCCGGCCGCCTGAGACGCGGCTGCCGTCAATTGGTGTCGTCAAAGGCCCCAGACCATGATCGGTCCGGGGCCTTTTGGCTGGTGCCCCCGGCAGGATTCGAACCTGCGACACCCGCTTTAGGAGAGCGGTGCTCTATCCCCTGAGCTACGGAGGCGGGGCCTTGCGTAAAGGGTGGATGGATACTCTGCGTGATGCCCCATCCGGTTGCGGCAAGGAAGCGGACCGTCGCGAACGGCGGTCCCAGACAGGGTAGCGGATGGGTCTGGGGTGTGGTTCACGCCGCGGCTCAGTTCATGATCGCGAGAGTTCTCGGCGGTCGTTGCTGAGGTCTGTTGTCTCGCTGCTGAGTCCGGCGTCTCGCGTCTGAGGTGTGGTGCCTCGCGTCGCGACGTGAGTGAGACCGCACGCGAGTGAGACCGCACGCGAGTGAGACCGCACGCGAGTGAGACCGCACGCGAGTGAGGCCGCACGCGAGTGAGGCCGCTCTCGTCCGGAGCGTGTTCTTCAGGGGTGCTGCCGAGCCCCGATCCGGTACGCGCGTGTCTGCTGTGCGGGCTCTCGGTCCCTGCCCAGGTGGTGGTGCTGGTATCCGGACGGAACAGAAACGGACTGCCATTCCGCGACGATCTGTTCCGTTCGAGAGGATCATGCACATCAAGGGGGAAACATGCGTAGTAAGCCGACCGGCCTGACCGCACTGATCGGCATTGTCGCCATGGCCGTTGCCTTCGGGACCGGAGTGATGGTGCACAACTCCGAGGCCGACGGGGCTGGGATGGGTGTGCACATTCTGGCCACCAATGAGGGGCCGGGTTTCAGCCACCGATGAGGGGCCTGGGCTACTGACTGATGCCGTGCGCCTGAGTGCTGGAGCAAAAGGAGCCAGGGGGGCAGCACACAGGCGCACGGCCGGGCGAGCCCAGGATGACGCGGGGAATGTTCATGGCAGCGAACAGTTCCTCGGCGCCGCGCAAGTGCTCACGGGCGGCTTCCTGCATTCCCAGCGACGTCTCGGCTTTTGCCATGCCGTGCAGTCCGTGCGCGATACCCATGCGGTATCCGATACCCAGTGCCCTCTGATGGGCACTTCGGTGCAGGCCGAGCGCCTTCTCGTGGTCCCCTCCGCGTTGGTGGACCAGCCCTGCGATGTTCTCGACCTCGCACTGCCACGTCACCGTGCCCAGAGGGCCGACTAGGGCCAGTGCCTGATCGACGTACGTCATCACCTCGTCGCCCTGTCCGTTCCGCTGGTGCAGTACGGCGCGCAGGGCCAGGGACATGGCCCGGTTCCTGGGCATCACGGAGTCTTCGCCGAGTGCCAGCGCCCGGTCGAGGTGCCTCTGGGCCGATGCGTCGTCGCCTCCGTCCAGGTGCGCTATGACCAGGTCGTTGAGGGCGGCTACTTCGTGCTCCCGCTCTCCGACTTCCTGGCAGAGCATGACGGCCCGTTCGGCGGCAGCGATCGCTTCCGTGGTCCGGCCCTGCCACAGGTGCAGGGTGCTGAGATTGCAGAGCGCGATGGATTCCCGCCTGAGGGTTCCGAACTCGCGGTGGAGCGCGATTCCCCGCAACAGGAGGTCGTATCCCTCGGAAAGGCTGCCCAGCACGATGTGTGCCCAGCCGAGCAGGTCCAGGAAGGCTGCCTCGCTGACGGGGTCCCCGTGCGAGCGGGCCACCCGCAGCCCTTCTTCCGCGGACTCCGTCGCCAACCGGAACTCTCCGAGTATCTGGTGAGCCGAGGCCAGGTTTGCCAGGCTCAGACACAGGGCCTGGGTGTCCGCCGCCCGGCGGGCCGCGGTCACCGCGACCTCCGCCAGCTCGCGGAAGTCCTGGATGGCTCCCTGCGCATGCAGGTGGAGCACCGTGTTTCTGGCCAAGTAACTGGCTAAACGGTGAAAGTCGTGTCTCTGCCCCAGTCGGACGGTGGCCTGAAGGCCCCTGCTCTCCCGGTCGTACCACCGGCGGGCGGCCTGTGCGTCACCGAACGCCGGCAGCCCCGGCGCGTTGCCGGTCGGAGCGGACGCACACCGGCGCAGACCGGGAAAGAGGATCCGGCACGCCTCGTTGGTGGCACCCAGGTAGTAGTTCAGCAGCCGGCCGACCGCGGTGTCCTTCTCGTGCCGCACGGAATCGTCCCAGAGGCTGCGGGCAAAGCTGCGGATGAGGTCGTGGAAGGAGTACCGCCCTGCCTCGTGCTGCTGCAGTAGTTGCGAGTCGAGCAGGTCTTCCAGCATCTGCTCCGCGTCTTTGGGCGTCATGTCCGTGAGAGCCGCGGCCGCATGAGGGTCGAAGTTCGGCCCGGGGTGTACTCCGAGGAGCATGAACGCCCGGCGGTGGTCCTCGCCCAGGGCCTCGTAGGAGAGCTGAATGGTCGTGGCGACGCTGCGTTCGGTGGAGCGGAGCTCCGTGAGCAGGGCACCCTCCTCGCGGAGCCGGTCGACGAAGTACTGCAGCGTCCAACGGGGGCGATTGTGGAGCCTGGCGGTGGCGATGCGCAGTGCGAGCGGCAGATGCCCGCAGAGGTTGGCCAGTGACTTCGCGGCTTCAGGGTCGGCGGCCACGCGTTCCTCGCCGAGCGTGTGGGTGAGCAGCGCCGCGCTGTCCTGCGGCGCCAGTGTGCCCAGTGATATCCAGTGCGCCCCGTCGAGGTCGAGCAGTCGGCGACGGCTGGCGACAAGGACCAGGCACTCGGACGTGACGGGCAGGAGCGGGCGGATCTGAGCGGCCTCGGCCGCGTTGTCGAGGATGAGGAGCAGTCTCCGCGAGGCCGAGGCGGCCTGCCACATCGCGAGACGGCTCTCGGTGTCATCGGGGACGGCGCTGTCGGGTGTCCCCAGGGCGCGCAGCAGTATGCGCGTCGCCTCCTCGGGTGCGAGGGGGCGCTCGCCCGGGGTGAAGCCGCGCAGATCGATGTAGAGCTGCCCGTCCGGATACGAGGCGGCCAAGCGGTGAGCCGCACGCACGATGAGGGTGGTCTTGCCGGCGCCGCCCATCCCGTCGACGGCGACGATCCGCACCCCTTCGCCCGCCTGCCCCCGATCGAGCAGATACTTGAGTTCCAGGTGACGGCCGGTGAAGTCCGGTAGTTCGTACGGCAGGGTGCACGGGGCGTTCTCGGCGGCTCGCGCCCCATCGGACGGTCGGGAGGAAGAGGCCGAGGGCGCTTGTGCGGGCGTGTCCAGTTCGGGGCTGGCCCGCAGGATCTTCTCGAACAGGCCGGCCAGTTCGGGACAGGGGCTGATCCCGAGCTCCTCCGCCAGCAGATCGCGCACGGCGGCGTACTCGTGGAGCGCCTCGGCCTGCCGACCGGCACGGTACAGAGCGATCATCAGCTGGGCGCGCAGCCCCTCGCGCAGCGGGTGGGCGTCGGCGAACTCGCGTATTTCGCTGACGATGTCGCTGTCCTCGCCCAGTTGGAGCCTGAGTGCGAAGAGCTCCTCCGCCGCGGCCAGTCGCCGTTCCTCCAGGACGGTGGACGCCGCGTCGAGGACCGGGCCGCCCGTTCCGTTCAGCACCGGGCCCCGCCACAGCGCGAGGGCTTTCCGCAGCTCCCCGGCCGCCGTACCGAGCTCGCCGTCGGAGCGGTCGGATGTGGCGATCTGGACATGGCGGGAGAAGAGGTGCAGGTCGACCTGGAGCGGTTCCACGGACACGCGGTACCCCGCGTCCTCGGTCACGATCAGCGCCGGACCATCGGGTATGCGCCGCCGAAGGTCGGCAATGGCCTTGCGGACCTGCTGTTTGGCGGTATCGGGTGCGGTTTCTCCCCAAGCTGTCTCAATGAGGCGCTCGGTGGACACCGTCCGCCCGGACTCCAGGAGCAGAGACGTCAAAATGCGCTCCTGAAGCGGCCCGCCGAGCTTGATCCGCTGCCCGTCGGCCAGGCATTCCAGGGATCCGAGAACGTTGAAGCGCAGTCCGCGAATTTCTGTATATGTCAATGTGCACCCCCCATGTGCTGTCTGGAAAATACCAGTTCAAGGCGACTACCGCAGCGAGCGGTACCGGACCGGTAGGTGAGCGGTATCACCGCCAGGCAGGCTCCTTTCAGCCACCGAAAGTGGCGCTCCTCCGTGCATCCCGAGGCATCCACCGGTGCCGGAGGCGGAGGACCCGGAATGCGCTCGGACCGAAACCCCTGCGCAACTCACGGCGCCGGCACATCCTGCGACGCCACTCCACACAAAGGAGTCATCGTCATGACACTTGCGACCACTGTCGCCAGCTGTCTCGTATGCGACACCGAATTCGAGGTGCGCGAGGACTGGGAGAAGGGCGAGATAACCGAGTGCGGGGCCTGCGGCCAGGAACACGAGGTCGTCGAGAAGTCCGCAGCGGGCGTACGCCTGGACCTTGCCCCTGAGGTGGAAGAGGACTGGGGCGAGTGACAACCTCCGACCAGGTCCTGCTCTCGGTCACGATGCTGCGTCCGGAGGAGAAGCTGCTCCTCGGCGCACTGCGTGACGAGGGCCTGACGGCGCGACCGCTGCTCATGGAGGATCTGGCCGAGATCGTGGCGGGCCACACCGGCCCGCCCGCTCTCGCCCTGATCAGGAACCTTTCCCACCGGGATGCGATCAGCGTCTCGCGACGCCTGGAACACGCCGGAGTTCCCACCCTCAACCGCGCGGCGACGATTGAGACGTGCAACGACAAGGGTCTGCAGTCGTTGCTCTTCGCGCAGCACGGAATTCCGCACCCCGACACCCGACACGCCTTCAGCCTCGACCAGGTCCGCAAGACCGTCGCCGACATGGGCATGCCCGCCGTGGTCAAGCCCGTCAGCGGTTCCTGGGGACGGGGCGTCAGCAAGATGACCCACCTCGACTGTGTGGAGGCGTGGGCCGCGGGCCGCGAGTCCACCGATGCCGCCGGGAAGCAGTTCCCCGTCGTCGTGCAGGAGTACGTCGACAAGCCCGGCCACGATCTGCGGGTGGTGGTCGTCGGGCGGACCCCGGTGGTGGCCATCCAGCGGGTGTCGGACGACTGGCGCACCAACACCCACCTGGGCGCCGAAGTCCAGCGCATCGAGGTCACCGCGGAGATGGAGAAGCTCTGCGGTCAGGTCGTCGACGCCCTCGGCCCCGGCTTCTACGGGGTGGACCTGGTCGAGGACCGGACCGCGGGCGAGCTGCTCGTGCTCGAAGTGAACGCCAATCCCGAATTCGCCCGTTCCTCCGCGCAACACGGAGTGAACGTGGCTGGCCACCTCGCCGCCTACGTCGCGGAGACCCTCACGGCCTCAGCCGTGTGACACGGAGAAGATCCATGGAACTGTTCGACACCGCAACGGTGCTCGCCCGCGTCCTCACCACCGGCGTGGTCATGAGCATCGAGAAGAGTGACCGGGAACTGCCCGGCCTCGAACGACTGCTGACCAAGCAGAGCGGACGCGCCCGGGCCGTGCTCGTCAACAGCCGCACCGCCGCGATCCACGCGGCGCTCGCCGGCCAGGGCATCGGACACGGCGACACCGCCGCCGTGTCCGAGCCGGACGCGGCAACCGGCCGCTTCCTCAGCTGGCTCGGCGTCAGTGTCGAGGACCGGGGGCCGGCCGCGTACGACTACGTGGCGCTGGATTCCGCGAACGCCGACCGACTGGGCGAGCTGACCCGGGCCGCCACCGCCCCCGCCCTCGTCGTGGACCTCACCGGACTCGGCTTCGGACCGGCCGCCGCCGTCCTCACCGACGACGACAGCGTCTGGGCCCGGGCCGAGCGACTGAAGATCTTCGGTGCCTACGACCTGCGCACGATGTGGACGCAGGAAGAGGCCGACGCCTCCTTGGTGCCCGGGGTCCAGTTCAACTACCGGCTCAGCCCCCTCGTGGCCGCTTGCGTGCGGATGGCCCTGACCCAGGCGGCACGTCCTGCCACTCTCACCGGAGCACGCTCATGATCACTGATTTCCCGGCAGTACCACTGCCCCTGCCCGATCCTGCCGAACGCGACCTCGAACTCGCCGCCCTCGGCGGCGGGGCCATGATCCCCAAGGCGTCGCGTCGCACCCTCTTCCCGATCATCACCAAGGAAGACGTCTTCAACCTGATGGTCGCCCAGCGGCAGGCGCCCGAGAAGGTCGTCGCCGACTTCGCCGAGGCGTACCGCTCCTACGTCGGCGCGGCGTACGCACTGCCCACGGCCAGCGGCACCTCCAGCCTGCACATGGCCCTCGTGGGCGCCGGTGTGCAGCCCGGCGACGAGGTCATCGTGCCGGCGTTCACCTTCATCGCGACCGCGCAGGCCGTCGTCGCCGCGCACGCGATCCCCGTGTTCGTCGACATCGACCCCGTCACCTACTGCATGGACCCCAACGCCGCGGCCGCCGCGATCACCGACCGCACCCGCGCCCTCATGCCGGTGCACGTGCACGGCCTGCCCGCCGACGTGTCGGCCCTGCGCGCCCTCGCCGACCGGCACGGCATCGCCCTCGTCGAGGACGCCTCGCACGCCCACTCCGCGAAGATCGGCGAGCAGGTGGCCGGCTCCCTCGGGGATGCCGCCGGCCAGAGCCTGATGGCCGACAAGAACTTCCCGCTCGGCGGCGAGGGCGGCATCGCGTTCTTCGCCACCGAGGAGAGCTACGACCGGGCCCGGGCCTACCTGGAGCACCACGGCATCGACTACGGCATGTCGTGGGTCGCGGCGGCCTTCGGCGCCAGCCAGCTCCAGCGGCTGCCGTACTACGACGAGATCCGGGCCCGCAACGCCGCGCTGCTGGGTGAAGCCCTGCGCGAGACCGGCCTGTTCACCCCGCCGCACGTACCCAGCGGGCACGTCCACGCGTACAACATGTACCGCACCACCCTGCACCCCGAGGCCGTGGGCCTGGGCGACATACCGGTGTTCGCGGTCAAGGAGGCCGTGCACGAGCTCCTGGTCGCCGAGGGCGTCCCGGCCCGCGAGTGGCAGAACACCCCGATCGCGTGTCACCTGCCCTTCCAGCACCGGGACGGCTTCGGTAACGGCTACCCCTTCACCCTCAACCCCGGTGCCGTGCGCGACTACCGGCCCGAGGACTTCCCGGTCACCCTCGGCATGCTCGACAGCACCCTCGTCCTCTGCCGCGAGCTGCGCTCCCCGGTGGAGTACGAGCGGATCCTGCGCTACGCCGACGCCTTCCGGAAGGTCGCTCGTCGTCCGGACGCCATTCGCAAGCTCGTCGAGAGCAGCGACTACCGTCGCCCCTACGACAAGGCGGCCCGCCTTGGCTGAGGCAGCGCACGAGAAGCTCCGCGTCGCCGTCCTCGGCGCCAGCGGCTACACCGGCGGCGAGGTGATCAGGCTCCTCCTGGAGCACCCGCAGGTGGAACTCGCGTTCCTCTCGGCGGAGCGCGCCGCGGGCACCACCGTCGGCAGCAGCCACCCCTGGCTGCGCAACCACCCCAAGGCGGCCGGTCTCACCTTCCGGCCGCTGGCCGAGTTCGCGGACACCGACACCGTCGATGTCGCCTTCGGCTGCCTGCCCACCGGCACACTGCCCGAGCAGCTGCCGCTGGTCGCCGACCGGGCCAAGCGCGTGCTGAACCTGGGCGGTGACTTCCGGCTCCGCGACGAGAAGGAGGTCAGCAGGTACTACCCGGGGACGGCGTCCCACCCGCCACTGGAGGACTTCGCCTACTACGTACCGGAGTTGAGTGCCGGCATCCCCGAGAGCCGGTTCGTCAGCCTGCCGGGGTGCATGGCCGTCACCACGGTCTACGCCCTGTACCCGCTGTTCGCCGGCGCCGATCCGCTGGTCGCCGACCGGGTGGTGGTCGACGCCAAGACCGGGTCCACCGGCGGCGGCCGCGGGAGCGGTGAGCCGCCGGCCGAGCGCAGCGGCAACTTCCGGGTGCACAAGCTGCACGGCCACCGGCACGCGCCGGAGGTCCAGCAGGCCCTCGCCGACTTCACGGGCGCGGCTGTCGATCTGAGGTTCTCCACGCACAGCCTGGACGTGGCGCGCGGCATCATGGTGACCGCGTACTCCGAGCTGCGGCCCGGAGTCTCCGCCCTGGACGTCAAGCGCGCCTACGCCAAGGCGTACGTCGGCAAGCCGTTCGTGCGGGTCCGCCCGGCGCCCAAGGCTCCGCAGGACTTCCCCATGCTCAAGGCCGTCACCGGCTCGAACGTCGCCGAGGTGGCGGTCGCCGTCCGCGACGGTCAGTGCGTCACGGTGGCCGCCCTCGACAACCTGATCAAGGGCGCGGCAGGCCAGGCCATCCAGGCCATGAACCTCATCCACGGCTTCGACGAGGCGGCCGGGCTGCCGATCACGGCGGTGTCGCCATGACCCGACCGCTGTATGTCATCAAGGTCGGCAGTGCCACGCTCGACCGCGAGGCCATCCACAAGGAGATCGCCGACGTCGCCGCCCGCGGTGCCCGAGTGCTCGTGGTGGCGGGCGGGGCCACCGGCATCGAACGCCACTACGCGGCCATCGACCGCCCGGTCCCCACGCTCCGGCTGACCAACGGCGACGTGGTGCGCTACTGCCCTCCTGAGGAGATGGACCACCTCGTCGACGCCTACGAGCGGGTCACCCTGCCCGCCGTGGCACGCGGCCTGCGGGCGCTGGGCCTGAGGGCGTTCACGGCCGTCGCCGCGCGCGGCGACCTGGTCGCCGGCCGGGGCAACCGCCCGCTGAAGGCGCTGTCCGCCGAGGGCCGCCCCGTCGTGGTCCGGGACCACCGGGCGGGCGTACCCGCCGACGTCGACACCGAGGCGCTGAACGCCCTGCTCGACGCGTACGACGTGGTCTGCCTGTCCCCACCCGTCGCGGACCGGGACGGTGGCGCTCCACTGAACGTGGACGCCGACGTACTGGCCGCGGTGCTCGCGGTCGCCCTGGACGCCGACCACCTCCGGCTGGTCACCGGCACCGCGGGACTGCTGACCGACCCGGACGCCCCGGACTCGACGCTGCGTGATGCCCATCCGGGCGACGGGGCGCGGTACGCCGGCGGGCGGATGCGTCAGAAGGTGCGCGCAGCCGAGATCGCTCTGACGGGCAGCAGCGCCGACGTGGCCATCACCGGCCCGCACACCATGAGCGAGATGTCGGGGTGGACCCGGTTCTGGCGCACCCGGGGGCCCGCCGACGACCTCGACCTGCTCACTCGCGCGGTCTGTGTGCCCTCGGTCTCCGGCGACGAGGCGGAACTCGCCTCCTGTCTCGCCGAGTGGTGCCGCGAGCGGGGCATCGAGGCCCACATCGACCCGGCGGGCAATCTCGTCGCGTCCCGGGGCACCGGATCCCGGCGACTGCTGCTCCTGGGCCACCTCGACACGGTTCCCCACCGCTGGCCCGCCGAATGGCGTGACGGTGAGCTGTGGGGGCGCGGCAGCGTCGACGCCAAGGGCAGCCTCGCCGCCTTCCTCGAGGTGCTTGCGGACGCCGCCGTGCCCGAGGACGGCCAACTGGTCGTGGTCGGCGCGGTCGAGGAGGAGATCTCCTCCTCGAAGGGGGCGTTCCACGTCCGCGACCACCACGCGGCCGATGCGGTCGTCATCGGTGAACCCAGCGGCTCGGGGAAGCTGACCCTCGGCTACTTCGGGCTCTTCAAACTGGCGGTGACCGCCTCGGTGCCCACCGGCCACTCGGCCGGCATGGATGCGGTGTCGGCCCCGGACCGTCTGATCCGCGCCCTCGGAGAGATCCGCGCATCGGTCCTCGAGCAGGCGCCCGAGGCGCTCAGCGCGGTCATCGACATCCGCTGCGAGCGTGGCCGGGAGCGCGACCGGGCACACGGAACCCTCAACTTCCGGGTGCCGCCGGGAGCCGATCTCGAGGCGCTGCGCACCGCCGCGCTCCAACACGTCGGCGACGACGTCGAGATCGAGGCGCTGCGCGCCACTCCGGGCCACCAGGGCGGCCGGTCGGGCCCCCTGGCCAAGGCCTTCACCCGGGCCTTCGCCGAGGCCGGGGTCAGGCCCCGGTTCGTGGTGAAGAAGGGGACGTCGGACATGAACACCCTGGCGACCACCTGGCACGACGTGCCGATGGTGGCGTACGGGCCGGGCGACTCCGCCCTCGACCACACCGACGAGGAGCGCATCGGCGGCGAGGAGTACCGCGCCGCCCGCGCGCTGCTCGCCGACGCGGTGAACCGCTGGTTCGCCCTTCCGGAAGGGAGCCACCGATGACTGCCGTGCTCGACAGTCCCACCGGCGCCGAGGCACTCGCGTCCACCCTGGCCGAACGGGCCCTGGAGGCCCGGCGGCTGGTCGTCGACATGGCGGCGTCCGAGCGCGGCTGCCATCTGGGCGGCAGCCTGTCGGTGCTCGACATCCTGATCGCCGCCCTGCACCGGGCCTCCGCCGCGGACGGCACGGAGGTCGTGCTGAGCAAGGGGCACGCCGCCGCCGGTCTGTACGCCGCGCTGCACGTCACCGGCATGCTGCCGGAGAACCCCGCGCCGCTGTACGGCCGGGCGGGCCAGCCCTACACCGGCCATCCGGGGCCCAAGGTGCCCGGTGTCCGGTTCCCCACCGGGAGCCTCGGGCACGGCGTCCCGTACGCGGCGGGCTGGGCCCTGGCCCGCCGGATCGGCGGACAGAGCGGCCTGGGCATCGCCGTCGCAGGCGACGGCGAGCTCCAGGAAGGGTTGGTCTGGGAGACCTGCCAGGTGGCAGCGGCGCGGGAACTGGGCAACTTCGTGCTCGTCGTGGACCGCAACGGCGGGCAGAACGACGGGCTCGTCGCGGACATCTCGCCGCTGCCGCACCTCACCGAGCGGTTCGCCGCCTTCGGGTTCGAGGTCGCGGAGGTCGACGGGCACGATCCGGCCGCCCTGACCGAGCTGTTCGCCACGGACCGGTCGGCCGCCCGCCGCCCTCTCGCCGTCGTCGCCCACACCGTCAAGGGCAAGGGTGTGCCGGCGGTGGAGGGCAAGGCCGGCTCTCACTACGTGACCATCGACGCCCTGCGCGCCGCGAAGTGGAAGCGAGCGATCCGATGACTCTCTCCGGCCGTGACGCCTACCGGGACGAGCTGACCACCCTCGCCGCGGAGGACACCGCCCTCGTCTGCCTGGAGGCGGACCTCGGGGGCAAGAAGCATCCTTTCCAGACCGCGCACCCGGACCGGTTCTTCAACGTGGGTATCGCCGAGGGCGCGATGATCGACATGGCGGCGGGCCTGGCCGCCGGCGGGTACAAGCCGTTCGTCAGCACCTTCGCCCCCTTCGCGGCGCTGCGGGCCGCGGAGAGCCTGAAGCTCACGCTGGGCTATCTGGGCGCCGGGGTCACCGTCGTGGCACCGTACGCGGGCGTGTCCGGTGCCTGGTTCGGCACTACCCACCACTGCCTGGAGGACCTCGCGGTGCTCCGCAGCGTCCCCGGCGTGACCATCGCGGCGCCGTACGGCGAGGCCGAGATGCGTGCGGTGGTCCGGTCCGCGGTACGCAACGGCAGGCCGCACTACATCCGCACGGGCCGGAACGCCGCGTACGAGTCGCTGAATCCACCCGGCGCCGAACTTCCCCTGGTCACCTGGGAGTTCCGGGCGGATCCCGATGACGTCTGCTTGGTGTCGGTGGGCGAGGAGGGCACTCGCCTGGCGTTGGCCGCGCGCTCCGCCACCGGGGTCTCCCACGCGCATCTGGTCTATGTGGACCACGAGCACCTGGCCGAGGCGGCCGCGGAACTGGCAGGCCGGCACACCCGGTTCGTCGTCGTCGAGGAACACCGCAGCCAGGGCGGAGTGGCCGAAGCGCTTGCACTGCTGCTGCCCCGGTGCGAGGTGGCAGGTGTGAACGCGGGCCACGACTGGCCCGCCGAGGGCGGCGACCACCACGAGGTCATGGCCCGCCTCGGCTTCGATCTGCCCGCCGTGCTGTCCGCGGTGGCCCGGATGCGCACGGACGCCTCGGGTCCGGTACCCGTGGGCGGCTGCGTCCGCTGACCCTCGCCGTCTCTCTGCATTCGCCCCGAAACCCCCCGAAATTCGCCCCGAAACCCCCCGAAGACAAGGAACTTCCCATGCATATCCTCATGATCGAGTGCAACCCGAACGGCATCGCGGGCATCGCCAACGCCCTGGAGCTCGGGCACGACGTGACCTTCGTGTCCGTCGACCCCGACTTCTACCTGGGTGCCTCGCCGCTGGCCGAGGCCGCGTTCGCGCACCCCCGGTGCAATGTGATCAAGAGCGGGACGGTGTTCTCCATCGACGAGCTGGAGCGGCTCGCCAAGGAGGTGCACGCGGCGAAGCCGGTGCACGGCGTCATGACGTACAGCGAGTACCACACGGTGCACGCGGCGTCGGTGGCCCGCTCCCTCGGCCTGCCGGGCATGAGCGTCGAGGGGGCCCTCAACGCCCGCCACAAGCACCGCACCCGGCTCGCCCTGCGGGACTCCGACGTGCGTCAGCCGCGGTTCGTGCACGTCGCCGAGCCCACGTCCGGCGACGCCATGGAGGCCGCGGTCCGTGAGATCGGCTTCCCGTGCGTGGTGAAGCCCTCCGACGGCACCGCGAGCCTGCACGTGCTGCTGCTCCGCGACGAGGAGGAGCTCGCCGCGTACCTTGCGGAGCTGGCGTCGGTCGGCGACTACGGGCGCGGAGTCACCCGTATCCCGGACATCGTGGTCGAGGAGTTCGTCGAGGGCGCGCTGGTCTCCGTCGAGGCCTGTGTGCTCCAGGGCGGCGAGATCGTCAACCTCGGCATAACGGACCGCAATCTGAGCGGCTTCCCGTACTTCATCGAGATGGGCCTCACCTACTTCCGCGGCCACCCGCTCCAGGACGAGCTGTTCGCGATGAACGAGGAGGTCCTCAAGGGCATCGGCATCGACTTCGGCTTCATCCACGCCGAGTACATCCTCGCCGCGGACGGCCCGGTGCTGTGCGAGGTCAACGGCCGGCTCACGGGCGGCATCGTGCCGCAGCTGATGGAGCTCTCCAGCGGCGTCAACGCCTACCTGGAGGTGATCCGCCAGGCCCTCGGCGAGCGTCCCGAGCTGCCGATCCCCGGCGACGTCATCGCCAGCGGCCACTGGTTCGGCTCCCCGGTCGAGGGCGAGCTGGTCTCCATCGGCTTCGACCGGATCAAGGACGCTCCGGGCTTCAACGAGGCCCTCGCGTACGCCAAGCCGGGTCGTACCGTGTCCCGCCTGTCGAAGAGCAACTTCGACTGGCTCGGCCACCTCATCTTCACCGGTCGGGACCGGGACGAGGCGGCCGGACGCGTCCAGGCCGCCCTGGACGACATCGAGTTCACCATTTCCGTGCAGGTGGCCCGGTGATGCGTGTCGCCATTCCGGAGCTGGACCCGACGGCGGTCTTCGACGTCGCGGTCGAGGACGGGCACTTCTCCCGTATCCGGCCCGTCGCCGAGCGGACAGCCGAGGACCCGGCGACGCCCGAGCTGTGGCCGGGCTTCGTCGAGACCCACGCCCATGTGAGCCTTCCCGCCAACTTCGACGACTCGCCGGACGATCCCCGTATCGTCGCGCTGCAGTACCTGTACAGCGGAGTCACGCACGTCGTCGACATGTTCGGATTCCCGCTGGTCAAGGAGGTTTGGGAGGAGGGCCGCGCGGAATCGGCGCTGCCTTGCCCGGAGCTGGTGCACTGCGGTTACGCGGTCACCGCCATGACGAACGCCGCCGGCCTCACCGGCCACGGCGTCGAGTTCCCGGCCCCGGTGCACATGATCGCCACCGAGACCGACCTCGAACACGCGATACGTTCCAACGTCGAACGTGGCGGCACCTTCCTCAAGGTGATGTTCACGGACGGCACCGAACAGCCGGGCAGCCCGGTGAAGTTCTCCCGGCTGTCCCGGCGGGTGCTCGAGTTCACCGCCCGGATCGCCGCGGAGCGCGGCATCACCGCCGTCATCGACTGCAACACCCTCCAGGAGACCCGCTGGGCCTACGAGTGCGGCTTCCGCCTCTTCGCCCACACCGTGCGGGACCGGACGCTCGACGCGGCCGACTGGAAGGAGTTCGAGGGTGCCCGGTTCATCTCCACCCTGGCCGGTCTGCGCACCATGATCATGACGGGCGAGGAGTTCGGGGCGGAGTACGGGCGCGAGGGCTTCGCCGAGACCCAGGACATCCGCAACCTGGAGTTCGCCCAGGCCATCGAGAAGCCCTACGGCATCGAGTTCGGCTGCCAGGAGACCCGCACGGCAGCGCTGGCCGACATGCGCCGCAACGCCCTGGCCATCCTGCGCGAGGGCAAGTTGCTGATCGGTACCGACTCGGGCAACACAGGCGCGTTCCACGGCTACTCCTTCCTGAGCGAACTCGACCTGCTGCGCGGCGACGACGCCTCGCTCGAGGGGCCGTTGCGGCACCAGGCGACGATCGGGGGCCGCCGCTACTTCGACGAGCTGAGCGGCGACCCGAGCGGGACCCATCCGCTGGACGTCGGCGCGGCCGCCACCTACAACCTGCATGCCCCGGGCCGGCCGCTGTCCGCCCTGCCGCTGAGCACGGTCGTCAGGGGTGTGCCGATCGACCGGCCGGCCGTCGTGCGTGCCATCGCCGAGCTGCGTGCCGCCGGAACGGACCGGAAGGAGGAGTTTTGATCAAGGAACGCAAACGCGCACTCATCGGCGTGACCGGGGGCATCCTCCTGGCGAACGCGGGGAGTTACATCTGGTTCCCCGTGCTCGTCGCCACCCTCGGCGGGACCGACAGCGGCTTCTGGGCGGGCGTGGTCATGTGTATGACGTACGTCGGCCGGCTGCTCGCCACCTTCTGCTACGAAGGGATCGCGGCACGCGCCGGTGTCCGTGGGGGCGTGTTCCTCGGTACCGCGCTGGAAGCCGTGGCGCTCGGGCTCATGGGGTTCACCGACGGAGTGCTCGCGTACAGCGTGCTGGCGTTCTTCATCGGCTTCGGATCGGGTACCTCCTTCCCGGGGTTGAAGAACGTCCTGGTCTCCTTTCCCGAGGACGAACGCCCCAAGGCGTTCTCCGCGTTCCAGATGGCGGGGCAGGTCGGCCTCTTCGGTGGTGCGCTGCTGGGCGCCGTACTGGCCGAGGTGGAGCTGCGGACCCTGTTCTCGGTGGTGTTCGCGTTCTTCATCGGCTTCTGCCTGATCGCCTCGGCGCTGATTCCCCGGGGCGGCTTCGAAGGTGCGGCGGCCGCCGGCAGCCGCGCCCCGCTGTTCAGCCTGACGGCGTTCAAGGGCATCGAAGTGCGCGGTGCCACCCGGTACTTCCTGCTGTCCGCCGCGTTCTGGTTCCTGTCCCTGGGCTTCGTGGTCGGCATCCCGCTGCACATGGAGGCGTACGTCCCGGGGTGGGCGCCGTCGTCGCCGTTCTGGATCACGGGTCTCAGCATCCTGGTGCTCCAGTACCCGCTGTTCAAGCTGTTCAACAAGCGATTCAGCCCGGGGGCGGTCATGGCCGTCGGCCTGGCCGGGATGACCCTCGCGTTCGTCGCCTTCGGGGCCGGCCGCACCGGCCCCTGGGTGGTGGTCGGCTGTCTGACGGTGGTGCTCGGAGAGATTCTCTTCGTGCCGTCGTTCGACCTCTGGATCGCCCGCAGGGTTCCCGAGCACCGACTGGCCAAGGCCATGGGCGCGATGCACTTCTTCCGCAGCGCGGGGAACATGGTCGGCTCCCTCGCCGCGGGGATCCTGTTCGACCTGTCGCGCTCGCTCGATGTGGCGGGTGGCAACTGGTACGTCGCGGCCCTGCTGGCGGCGGGCTGTGCGCTCATCTGCCTGAGCGGCCGGAAGTCCGGCGCGGCCGACGAAACCCGGCAGACCGAGGACACAGAAGGCACGGAGAACGAAGAAAAGGTGAGGGAGAATGTCTGAAATCTGCGTCATCGGGGGCACCCGGTACTTCGGCAAGGTGCTGGTCCAAAAGCTGTTGGACGACGGGCACCGGGTCACCATCGTCAATCGCGGGCAGACCCCCGACCCCTTCGGCGACGCGGTGCGGCGGCTGCGCGCCGACATCAACGTCCCCGGAGAGTTGACCGCCGCGGTGGCGGGGGAGCGGTTCGACGCGGTGGTCCACCAGATGTGCTACACGCCGAACGCCGCCCTGGAGGTGTGCGAGGCCTTCGGCGACCGGGTCGGGAAGATCGTCATGACCAGCACCATCGAGGTGTACAACAAGGACACCTTCCGCTGGCGCTTCCCGGCCCCGCCGTTCGGTTCCCGCGCCCGCGAGGAGGAGCTCGACCCGGCGGCCTACGACTTCGACACCGACCTGCCCTGGTACGCCCCCGGGTACCTGGACGCCCACTACGGCGAGGGAAAGCGCCAGGCCGAGGCGGCGCTGACCCGCTCGGCGAAGGTGCCGGTGCTGCTGGCCCGGGTCGCCCATGTCCTGGCCGCGGAGGGCGACTTCACCGGTCGGCTGCTGTTCCACCTCGACCACGTCCGGGACGGGCGGCCCGTCGTCGCCCACACGGCGCCCGGCCGGACCTCACTGGTACGGGCCGACGAGGCCGCCGGCTTCCTCGCCTGGGCGGCTCTCTCCGATGCCACCGGAGCGGTCAACGTCGCGTCTCCGGACACCGCCGACGTCTATGACGTCTGCGCCGCGGTGGAGAGCGCGACGGGACTCACGGCCCACGTGGTCGAGAAGGAAGAGCCCTCCGGCGACCCCGACCTGTCCCCGTTCTCCTGCCCGTCCGACTTCGGCATGGCGAGCGACCGGGCGGCAGCCCTCGGCTACCACTTCACCCCGATCGCCCAGTGGCTCCCCGCGGTCGCCCGCAACGCCATGGCCGACCGGGCCGACTCCCCCCACTCCAAGGAGCAGTGATGTTCGACCTCATCGTCATCGTCCGGGTCCCCGAGACCGACGACATCGCGCCGGTGGCCGATGCCCTGGCCCGCATGCGACCCCTGTGTCTCACCGAGGACGGCTGCGTCAGCTGGGAGGCGTACCAGTCGGAGGGCGATCCGGGCCGCTTCGTCCTCGTCGAGCGCTGGGCGAGCCGCACCCACTGGGAGGCCCACGACTCCGGCGACGCCATCCAGAAGATCTACCTCCAGGAGATCATGCCGCGCATCGAACGCGAGGTGCACCCGAGCAGCCCGGTAGGCGGCGCGCAGTAGCAGATGACCGGGCGACGGGGTGTGGGCCGTCTTCACCAACGGCCCCACCCGCCGTCGCGGGACCCGCCGATCCGGCAAGAACACCGGCAAGAACACCGGCAAGAACACCGGCAAGAACACTGGGGTGCATCAACGATGGGAATTGCTGGTCACGGCATACGTGATCTGCCGTCACGCGCGGTCGCGGTCGTCGGGATCGGCTGCCGGTTCCCGCAGGCGGACGGGCCGGAGGCGTTCTGGCGGCTGCTGCGCGGCGGCTGTGACGCGATCACCGATCGGTGTGGCGGCCGGGGCCCGGCGCGCGGGGGGTTCCTCGATCGGGTGGACGCCTTCGATCCCGAGTTCTTCGGTATCTCGCGGCGCGAGGCCGTGACCATGGACCCGCAGCAGCGGTTGGCCCTCGAACTGGCCTGGGAGGCCGTCGAGCACGCCAGGACCCTGCCGGGCGACCTCGCGGGCAGCCGGACGGGCGTGTTCCTGGGGGTGATCGCCGACGACTACGCGGCGCTGCTGCGCGGCCAGGGGTCCGACGCGGTGACCGGGCACACGCTGACCGGGTTGCAGCGTGGCGTGATCGCCAACCGGATCTCCTACGCCCTGGGCCTGAACGGCCCGAGTCTGGTGGTGGACACCGGACAGTCGTCGTCGCTGGCCGCCGTGCACCTGGCGTGCGCGAGCCTGCGGGACGGCGAGTCCGACCTGGCTCTGGCCGGTGGTGTGAGCCTGATCCTCGCGCCGGACAGCACCCTGGCGCTGGAGCGGGCCGGGACGCTGTCTGCGGACGGGCGCTGCTTCACCTTCGACGCCCGCGCGAACGGTTACGTCCGGGGCGAGGGCGGCGGGGTCGTCGTCCTCAAGCTCCTGGAAGCCGCCGTCCGGGACGGCGACCGCATCCATGCCGTCATCCGCGGCAGCGCCCTGAACAACGACGGCGCGACCGAGACGCTGCCGACGCCGGGCCGTGCGGCGCAGGAGCGGGTGCTGCTCGCCGCCTGTGCCGACGCGGGCGTCGAGCCGGGCGAGGTCGGGTACGTCGAGTTGCACGGGTCGGGGACGCGGGTCGGCGACCCGATCGAGGCCGCCGCGCTCGGTGCGACGCTGGGTTCGGCCCACGCGCGCGACGCCCCGCTCCTGGTCGGGTCGGTGAAGACGAACATCGGTCATCTGGAGGGCGCGGCCGGGATCGCGGGGTTCGTCAAGGCCGTCCTGTGTGTCGGCGAACGCGAACTCGTTCCCAGCCTGAACCACGCCGAGCCCGGTGAGCGGATCCCGCTCGACGAGCTGCGTCTGCGGGTGAACACCGAGACCCGGCCCTGGCCGTCGCCGCAGGGGCCGCTGGTCGCGGGGGTCAGCTCGTTCGGGATCGGCGGAACCAACTGCCACGTGATCCTCTCGGACTGGCAGGGCGCGGAGCGGGCCGGCGGCGAAGACGATGCCGGGGTGCTGCCCTGGGTGCTGTCGGGGCGTGACGAACCCGCGCTGCGTGACCAGGCCGCACGGCTGCGCGCTCATGTGGCGGCGCGCCCGGAGCTGGCCCCGGCCTCGGTGGGCCGGTCGCTGGCCGTCACCCGCACCACGTTCGAACACCGCGCCGTCGTCGTCGCCGACGGCCGGGACGGATTCCTCGCCGAACTGGCGGCACGGTCGGCCGGGCAGCCGTCGGCGGCCGTGGTGGAGGGCCGTCACGAGGGGCCCCCGGTCCGGCCGGTATTCGTCTTTCCCGGCCAGGGCTCGCAGTGGGCGGGCATGGCAGCGGAGTTGATCGAATCCTCCCCGGTCTTCGCCGATCGGCTCGGTGAATGCGCCGACGCCCTCCGCCCCTACCTGGACTGGTCGCCGATCGATGTCCTGCGCGGTGTCCCCGGTGCGCCGCCGCTGGAGGCCGACGAGGTGATCCAGCCCGCGTTGTGGGCGGTGATGGTGTCGTTGGCCGCGCTGTGGCGCTCGGCCGGCGTGGAGCCCGCCGCCGTGGTGGGCCACTCGCAGGGCGAGATCGCCGCCGCCACCGCCATGGGCGCCCTGTCGCTCCGGGACGGCGCGCGGATCGTGGCCCTGCGCAGCCGGGTGCTGAACCGGATCGCGGGCCGTGGCGGGTTGCTGTCGGTGGAACTGCCGGTCGAACGGGTGGGGCGGGACCTCGCGAGGGTGGCGGCTTCGCTGTCGATCGCGGCGGTCAACGGCCCCGCGCACACGGTGGTCGCGGGTCCGGTCGCCGCGCTCGACACGCTGGCCGCCCACTACGGGCAGGAGGTGCGGACCCGGCGGCTTCCGATCGACTACGCCTCGCACAGCGCGGAGGTCGAGGAACTGCGGGAGGAATTGCTCACCGCCTTCGCCGGGATCGCCCCGCGCTCCATCGGCGTGCCGTTCCACTCGACCGTCACCGCCGAACCGATCGACACCGCCGAGCTGGACGCCGGGTACTGGTTCCGCAACCTGCGCGAGCCGGTGCGGTTCGGACCGGCCGTCGAGGAACTGCTGAACTCGGGCCACACGACGTTCCTGGAGGTCAGCCCGCATCCGGTGCTGGCGATGGGTATCCGGCAGGCGATCGACCTGTACGGCGGCGACGGCGCCGCGCTGAGCACGCTCCGGCGCGGCCACGGGGACCGCCACCGGTTCCTCACGGCGGCGGCCGAGTCGTTCGTCCGCGGCGTCGCGGTGGACTGGGCCGCGCTGCTGCCCGGTTCGCCGCCGCTGACCGACCTGCCGACCTACCCGTTCCAGCGCCGCTCCTACTGGCCGTCCGGGGTGCCCGGGGTCGCCGAGCCGGCGCCCGAAGCAACTCCGGCGCCAGTCACGGGAGTTGACGGGCGAACGGTGCTGGAGCTGGTCCAGAGCCGCACGGCGGTCGTGCTGGGCGCCGGATCGGCCGGCGACGTCAGGCCCGGCCGGACGTTCCGGGAGATGGGCCTGGACTCGGCCATGACGCTCGAACTGCGCGACCGGCTGTCGGCCGCGACGGGGCTGAATCTGGAGAGCACCCTCCTGTACGACCACCCGAGCCCGGCCGCCCTGGCCGCGGCGATCGGTGAGCTGAAGGCGGGCGCGTCCACCGGTGGTTCGCCGGCGGTCGTGCGGGAGCGGGCGGATGCCGCCGACGACGCCGACGATGCCCACGACGCCGACGACCCCGTGGTCATCGTCGGCATGGCCTGTCGGTTCCCCGGCGGGGTGCGCTCGCCCGATGACCTGTGGAACCTGGTCGACGCCGGAACCGACGCCGTCGGCGGCTTCCCCGACGACCGGGGCTGGGATCTGGCGACGCTCCATCACCCGGATCCGCAACGCCTCGGCACGTCCTACGTCCGCCAGGGCGGCTTCATACCGGACGTGACGGACTTCGACGCGGAGTTCTTCGGGATCAGCCCGCGGGAAGCCCTCGCCATGGACCCGCAGCAACGGCTCCTCCTGGAAGTCGCGTGGGAGGCGCTGGAGCGTGCCGGGATCGACCCCTCGACGCTCAAGGGCAGCCGGACCGGCGTGTTCGCCGGGGCGATGCACTCCGGCTACGGGCCGAGCATGGAAGCCGCCGGGCACGGCGTCGCGGGACACCTGCTGACCGGCACCAGCGCGAGCGTGATCTCCGGGCGGATCGCCTATGTCCTCGGCCTGAACGGGCCCGCGCTGACCGTGGACACCGCTTGCTCGGCGTCGCTGGTCGCGTTGCACCAGGCGGTGCGGGCGGTGCGGGCCGGAGAATGCTCGCTCGCCCTGGCCGGCGGCGTCACGGTGATGGCGACCCCCGGCATGTTCGTGGAGCTCTCCCGCCAGCGGGTGCTGGCAGCCGACGGCCGCTGCAAGGCATTCTCCGCCCGGGCGGACGGCACCGGGTGGGGCGAGGGCGCGGGCATGCTCGTGGTCGAACGGCTCTCGGACGCCCGGCGGCACAGCCACCCCGTCCTCGCGGTCATCGCCGGAAGTGCCATCAACTCCGACGGCGCCTCCAACGGGCTGTCCGCGCCGAGCGGCGTCGCCCAGCAGCGCGTCATCGCGGACGCGCTCGCCGATGCCGAGCTCGTGCCGCAGCAGGTCGACGCCGTGGAGGCGCACGGGACGGGCACCGCCCTCGGCGACCCGATCGAGGCCAACGCCCTGCTGGCCGCCTACGGGCGTGATCGGGACCGGCCACTGTGGCTGGGGTCCCTCAAATCCAACATCGGACATGCGCAGGCGGCGGCGGGCGTCGGCGGCGTCATCAAGATGGTCCAGGCCATCCGGAACGCGGCCCTGCCCGCCACCCTGCACGTCGACGAGCCGTCCCCGCACGTGGACTGGTCGGCCGGGACGGTGGCCCTGCTCGACCGGGCCCGTCCCTGGCCGGACACCGGCGAGCTCCGGCGTGGCGGCGTTTCCTCGTTCGGAATCAGTGGCACCAACGCCCACGTGATCCTGGCGGAGCCGCCGGCCGAGGCCGAGGCCGAGTCCGCCGTCGAGCCGGTGCGGCCGCCCGTGGTGCCGGTCGTCCTGTCGGCCCGGACACCGGACGCGCTGCGCGAGCAGGCGCGGGTGCTGGCCGCCGAACCGCTCGACCCGGTCGGCGCGGCGCCGGCCCTGACCGCGCGGGCCTCCCTCGACGAGCGCGCAGTGGTGATCGCCCGGGACCGGCACGAGGCCGGCCGGGCCCTGGACGCGCTGGCCCGTGCCGAAGAGGCCCCCGGCGTGGTCACCGGCCGTGCGGGCGAGCCCGGCCGGACCGTTCTGGTCTTTCCCGGACAGGGCGGCCAGTGGCGGGGCATGGCGTCGGCTCTCGCCGCCGAAAGCCCCGTCTTCGCCGCCCGCCTGGCCGAGTGCGAGCGCGCGCTCGCGCCGTACGTCGACTGGTCGCTGGCCGACGTCCTGGACGGCGCGCCCCTGCTCGACCGGATCGACGTCGTGCAGCCCGCTCTGTGGGCCGTGATGGTGTCGCTGGCCGAGCTGTGGCGGTCGGCCGGGGTCGTCCCGGACGCCGTGGTCGGCCACTCGCAGGGCGAGATCGCCGCCGCCGTCGTGGCCGGGGCGCTCTCCCTCGACGACGGCGCCCGCGCCATCGCGTTGCGCAGCGGCGTGGCCGTCGACCTGATGGGCAAGGGGGCGATGGCCGTGATCCCGCTGCCCGCGGAGCGGGTGCGGGAACGACTCGGCACGCTGAGCATCGCCGCGATCAACGGACCGGCCACCACCGCGGTGGCCGGAGCCCCGGACGCGATCGCCGAGCTGGTCGACACCTACCGGGCCGAGGGCGTCAACGCCCGTGTGATCCCGGCGGCCTTCGCCTCGCACTGCCCGGCGGTCGAACCGATCCGCGAGAAGATCCTGGCCGAGCTGGCGTCGCTGGTGCCGCGCACCGGCGAGATCGCGCTGATGTCCTCGGTCACCGCCGACTGGCAGGAGGGCGGTGAGCTCGACGCGGCCTACTGGTACCGGAACCTGCGGCACACCGTGCGCTTCCAGGAGGCGGTCGAAGCGCTCATCGCGTCCGGCCACACCACGTTCGTCGAGGTCGGCCCGCACCCGGTGCTGGCCGGCAGCATCGGCCAGATCCTCGAGGAGACCGAGGCCGACGGGATCGTGACCGGCTCGCTGCGCCGCGACGACGGGGGACTGCACCGGTTCCTCACCTCCGCCGCCGAGGCGTACGTCCAGGGCCTGCCCATCGCGTGGGAGCGGCTCACCGGAACCGCCGCCGCCCACGTCGACCTGCCCACCTACCCCTTCCGACGTCGCCGCTACTGGCTCACGGGCACGGCCGGGCCGTCCGGCACGGCCGACCTCGGCCAGGCCCCGGCCGGTCATCCCCTGCTCGGCGCGGCCGTCGAACTCGGCGACGGTGAGACGGTGTTCACCGGGCGGCTGTCGACCCGCACCCATCCCTGGCTGGCCGACCACACCCTGTCGGGGACGGTCGTCGTACCGAGCACCGCGCTCCTGGAACTGGCACTGCACGCGGGCGCGAGGTCCGGCACGGCGCGGATCGAGGAACTGACGGTCGCCACGCCGATGGAACTCCCGGCGGACGGCGCCGTCGACCTGCGCGTCCGGGTGGCGGGCGAGGACGGCAACGGGCTGCGGACCTGCCGGATATCGGGCCGGGCGACCGACGGCGAGTGGATCGAGCATGCCACCGGAACCCTCGGCCCCGACACGGCCACGGCACCGGCCCCCGAGGACTGGCCTCCGGCCGGCGCGAGACCGGTACCACCGGCCCGCATGTACGAGGACCTCGGCCTGCAGGGGTACGGGCACGGTCCGGTGTTCCAGGGGCTGCGGGCCGCCTGGCGGCGCGACGGCGAGCAGTTCTCCGAGGCCGCCCTGCCCGAGCCGGAGGACACGCACGCCGGTGCCTACCACCTGCACCCCGCCCTGCTGGACGCGTCCCTGCACGGCCTGATCGCCGACGCCTCGGGCCCCGCGGGCCAGTGCATGCAGCCGCTGCGCTGGCGCGGAGTGTCCCTGTTCGGTACGGGTGGCCGAGCGTCCCTGCGGGTGCACGCGGCGCCTGCCGTGGACGGAGGCCGCCCGCTGACCCTGTTCGACGCCTCGGGAGACCCGGCGGGCCTCGTCGATTCGCTGGAGTTGCGCCCGGTCGCTGCGGGCCGCCCGGCCGACCCCACCGCCGTGGCGCGCGGTTCCCTGTTCGCGCTGGGCTGGGAAACGCTGCCCGGGCCGGCGGCCGGAACGCCGCGCGGCAGGGTTCCGATCCCCTGGGACGCCCTCGACCTGGACGCGCTGCTCGCGGCGGGCGCGCCACCCGAGCACGTCGTCGTGGCCTGCCCGGCCGGCGAGGACGGAACCGACCCGGCGACGGCGGCCAGGAACGCGGCCCACCGAACGCGGGGGCTGCTCGGCCGATGGCTCGCCGAGGACCGACTCGCCGGATCCTGCCTGGTGTTGGTGACTCATGGGGCCGTTGCCGCCCGGACCGGCGAGACCGTCCGGGACCTCGCGCAGGCGGCGGTCTGGGGCCTGGTGCGGACAGCGCAGGTCGAGCACCCGGGCCGGTTCGCCCTGGTCGACCTCGCTCCTGACGCGGCCGAGGTTCCGGCCCGGGCACTGGCGTCGGACGAGAACCAGGTGGCGGTCCGTGACGGCGCCGTCCTGGCGCCCCGGCTCGTGCCCGCAGCGGGTGACCCCGCGCTCCAGCTCCCCGACGACACCCGTGCCTGGCGCCTCGACCTCACCGAGCGCGGCACCCTCACCGCCCTCAAGGTCCGGCCCACCCCCGAGGCCGCCGCCGAACCCGGCCCCGGCCAGGTCCGGATCGCGGTTCGCGCCGCCGGGCTCAACTTCCACGACGTCCTGGGCGCGCTCGACATGCACCCCGGTGACCCCGGCCCGCTCGGCCTGGAAGGCGCGGGCGTGGTCACCGCGACCGGGCCCGGTGCCACCGGCCTGACCGTCGGCGATCGCGTCATGGGCCTCTTCCCGGCCGCGTTCGGCAACGTGGCCCAGGCCGACCACCGCACCCTCGTCAAGATGCCCGCCGGCTGGTCGTTCACCCGGGCCGCCGCCGTACCGGTCGCCCATCTGACCGCCCTGCACGCTCTGATCGAGCTGGGCGGCGTGAGCGCCGGCGCCCGCGTCCTGATCCATGCCGGGGCCGGTGGCGTCGGCATGGCCGCCGTCCAGCTCGCCCGGCACCTGGGCGCGGAGGTCTACGCGACCGCGAGTCCCGCCAAGTGGGCCGCGCTGCGTGCCCTCGGCGTCGACGACGACCACCTCGCGTCGTCCCGCGAGCCCGGATTCGGCGCACGCTTCGGCGCGGGTGGCCGGCGCATGGCGGTCGTCCTGAACTCGCTGACCGGCGAGCTCGTCGACGAGTCGCTGCGGCTGCTGCGTCCCGGCGGGCTCCTGGTCGAACTGGGCAGGACCGATCCGCGCGATCCGGCCGAGGTGGCCGCCGCGTACCCCGGTGCGCGCTACCAGGCGTTCAACCTCCTCCAGTTGCCGCCCGAGCACCTCGCCCGCCTTCTGAACCGAGCGGTCGAGCTGTTCGCCGAGGGCGCGTTCACCTGGCCCGCCGTCACCGACATGGACGTCCGGCGCGCACCGGAAGCCTTCGGCCTGCTGCGTCAGGGCACCCACGTCGGCAAGGTCGTGCTCACCGTCCCGCCGATCCTCGACCCGGACGGAACCGTGCTGATCACCGGCGGGACCGGCGCCGTCGGCCGGGCCGTCGCCCGGCACCTGGTCACCGAACACGGCGCGCGACGGCTCCTGTTGGCCGGACGCCGGGGCGGCGACGCGCCCGGAGCGGCCGAGCTGGCGTCCGACCTGAACGGGCTCGGCGCCGAGGTGACGTTCGCGGCGGTGGACGTCGCCGACCGGGACGCCGTCGCCGCGATGATCGAGGCCGTCCCCGACCGGCACCCGCTGACCGCCGTGGTCCACGCCGCGGGCGTCGTGGACGACGCGCCGATCACCTCGCTCACTGCCGAACAGATCGACCGGGTGATGCGCGTCAAAGCCGACGGGGCCTGGCATCTGCACGAGTTGACCGCGGGCCACCCGCTCACCGCGTTCGTCCTGGTCTCCTCGATCATGGGGATGCTCGGCGGCGCCGGGCAGGGCGGCTACACCGCGGCCAACGCGTTCCTCGACGCGCTCGCCCGGTACCGCCGCACGCAGGGCCTGCCCGCCCTCGCGCTGGCCTGGGGCCTGTGGGACGACCCGGACGGCATGATGGGCGCCCTCACCGCCGCCGACCGGGCCCGTTTCGCCCGGGCCGGGCTCGTGGAGGTGGCTCCCGACCACGGCCTGGCCCTGCTGGAGGCGGCACTGCCGTCACCGCACGCAGTCCTGGCGCCCGCACGGCTCGACCGCGAGATCCTGCGCAACCTCGGAGCGGACCTTCCGCCGGTCCTTCGCGAGGTCGTGGCGGCCGCCGGAGCGGGCCGGCCCGGGCACGTGCCCGTACACCGACAACACCGGCCGCTGCGGGACGAGTTGGCCGGCCTGGCCGCCGGTGAACGCGCCGGGGTCCTGGCCGACCTGGTCCGGACCCACATGGCCGCCGTCCTGGGCTCCCGGCCCGAGGCGATCCCGGACGACAGGCCGTTCGGCGAGCTCGGGCTCGACTCGCTCACCTCGGTCGAGTTCCGCAACCGCCTCAACACGGCGACGGCCCTCAAACTGCCCGTCACCCTGCTGTTCGAGGCGCCGACGCTTCCCGAGCTCGTCGCCGTCCTGGACGCCGAACTCGTCCCCTCCCAGGAGGTACCGGCCGCCCCGGCGGACGCCTCCGGGGACGGCGAGGCGGACGTGGCGGCGCTCGTCGAGGCCGCGACCGCCGAGGAACTGCTCGACTTCATCGACCGTGAGCTCTCCCGCTCCTGACCCGCCTACGGAGGACCGATCCGTCATGGGATCAGAAACACACGAGAAGCTGCTCGGTTACCTCAAGCGCCTCACCCTCGACCTGCACCAGGCGCGCGAGCGCGTGCGCGAGCTGGAGGAGGCCGACCGCGAGCCGATCGCGATCGTCGGCATGGCGTGCCGGTATCCGGGCGGGGTCGACTCGCCGGCCGCCCTGTGGCGGCTGCTGGCCTCCGGCGGGGAGACCGTGGGCGCGTTCCCCCGTGACCGGGGCTGGGACGACGGCCTGCACGCCCCCGAGAGCGGCGGCCGGAGCCTGACGGGCTCCGGCGGCTTCCTCTACGACGCGGCGGACTTCGACGCCGGCTTCTTCGGCATCAGCCCGCGCGAGGCCCTGGCCATGGACCCGCAGCAAAGGCTGCTGCTGGAGACCGCCTGGCGGGCCTTCGAGGACGCCGGGATCGACCCGGAGTCGGTGCGCGACACCGAGACCGGCGTGTTCACCGGGCTGTCCTGCAACGACTACGGGCTGGGGCGCGGCGACGTGCCCGAGGAGGCCGAGGGCTTCCTGACGACCGGGACGGCGGGCGGCGTCGCGTCCGGCCGGCTCTCCTACACCCTCGGCCTGCGCGGCCCGGCGATCACCGTGGAGACGGCCTGCTCGTCCTCGCTGGTCGCGCTGCACCTGGCCGTCCAGTCGCTGCGCCGCGGCGAGTGCACGATGGCGCTGGCGGGCGGCGCGACGGTCATGGCCACACCGCAGCTGTTCACCGAGTTCACCCGCATGCAGGGGCTGTCACCGGACGGCCGGTGCCGCCCTTTCTCGGCCGCCGCCGACGGCAGCGGGTTCTCCGAGGGTGTGGGCGTGCTGCTGGTGGAACGGCTGTCCGACGCGCGACGGCTCGGCCACCCCGTGCTGGCCGTGGTGCGCGGCAGCGCGGTGAACCAGGACGGCACCAGCAACGGCTTCACCGCACCGAGCGGGTCCGCGCAACAGCGGGTCATCCGACAGGCGTTGAACGACGCGCGGCTGTCGCCCGGTGACATCCAGGTGGTGGAGGCGAGCAGCACCGGCACCCCGCTCGGCGACCCGATCGAGGCGCGCGCCCTGCTGGCCGCCTACGGGCGTGAGCGGGACCAGCCGTTGCGGCTCGGCTCGCTGAAGCCCAACATCGGGCACTCCCAGGCGGCGGCGGGTGTCGCCGGGGTCATGAAGACGGTGCTGTCGATGCGGTACGGCAGGCTCCCCGCCACCTTGCACGTGGACGAGCCCACCCCGCATGTCGACTGGTCGGCGGGCGCGGTCGAGCTCGTCGCCGAGGAGAGCGCGTGGCCCCGGACGGCAGGGCCGAAACGCGCCGCGGTGTCCTCGCAGGGCATCAGCGGCACCAACGCGCACGTGATCATCGAAGAAGCTCCCGCCCTCCCCGAACAGGCGCCGTCCGCCGAGGAGTCCCGGCCCGCCGAGCAGGACGGGCCACGCCTGCTGACCCTCTCGGCCAAGACACCGACCGCGCTCGCCGAGCTCACCGCGCGCTACGCCGAGCTGCTCGCCGACGGCGCCGACGGCGCCGACCGCGATCCCCTCGCGTCGATCTGCCGGACCACGAGCCTGGGGCGGGCGCACTTCACGCACCGGCTCTCGGCCGTCGCGTCCTCGCGCGCCGAGCTGCGGGACCTCCTCACGCGAACGCGCCCGGACGAGGGGCCGCCGCCCGGGGTCCGCGTCGGCGCGCGGGCCCCGGAGACCAGCCGGGGCCCGGTGTTCCTCTTCACCGGCAGCCCGGACTCGCTGTCCGCCGCCGCGGCCGCCGAGCTGGCCGCGGCCGAGCCGGTCTTCCGCCGCGCCGTGGACCGATGCGCCGAGGCGGGCGGCGGCCGGCCCTCGCCGTTCGCCGTCGCGTACGCGCTCGCCGAGCTGTGGCGGTCGTGGGGCGTGGCGCCCGCCGCCGTCCGCGGCCACGGCACCGGCGAGCCGGTGGCCGCGTGCGTCACGGGCACGATGAGCCTGGAGGACGCGCTGCGGGCGGCGGCCCGGACTCCGGCGGATGCCGGCGAGCCGGAGTCGTTCACCGACGAGATCGCCGCGCTGCTGCGCGAGGGGCACCGGACCTTCGTGGAGATCGGGCCCGCCTCGCCGCTCCTCGACCAGGTTCGGACGACCGCGCACACCGTGTTCCTGCCGTCGCTGCGCGAGGGAGCGGACGCCCGGCGCACCCTCCTCGACAGCCTCGGCGTGCTGTACACCCGCGGCGCCCGGATCGACTGGACGGGCGTGCACGGCGAGTGCGCCGGGCCGCCTGCGTCGCTGCCCGGATACCCCTTCCAGCGCGAGCGCTACTGGCTCTGGACGGGAGGCGGCCGCGGGGGACAGGCACCGGCTCACGGCGGGCCGCTGGTCGCGCAGGTACGGCTCGTCGGCGCCGACGGCACGCCCGTGGCGCTCGCCGACGGCGTACGCCTGGAAGCGGTGCCCGGCGCGGCCGGCTCCGCCGCGCCGGAAACGGGCGGGCCGGCCGCGCCCGCGGCGGACGGGGCCGCCGCGCCCGAGACCGCGAACGCCGCCGAGGCGGCGGTCGGCATCGTCGGCCGGGCGCGCGGCGCGGCCGTCACCGGCGACGACCTGCACCTGTCGCTGCGGAGCCTGGGCATCGACTCGCTGATCGCGATGGAAATCCGGCAGACCCTCGCCCGGCGGCTCGGCGTCGACCTTCCGCTGCCCGACCTGCTGGACGGCCGGAGCGTCGCCGACATCGCGCAGACCGTCCAGGCGGCCCGCGGCGGCGCGGACCGGACCGAGGAGCCCGGGACGACGCTGGTCGCCGACCCGGCGGCCCGCCACGAGCCGTTCCCGCTCACCGACCTCCAGCAGGCCTATCTGGTCGGCCGGACCGACGCGTTCGAGCTCGGCAACGTATCCACCTCCTTCCTCGTCGAGATCGACCTGGAGGAGACCGACCTCGAGCGGCTCGCCGGCTCCTTCCGGCACCTCGTCGACCGGCACGACATGCTCCGCGCGGTCGTGTCCGGGGACGGGCACCAGCGGGTGCTCGCCGAGGTCCCCGACTACCGGATCGCCACGGTCGACCTGCGGACGTGCGACGACGCCGAACGGGCCCGCCGACTGGCGGAGATCCACGAGGAGATGCGGCACCAGGTCTTCGACACCGAGGTCTGGCCACTGTTCGACATCCGGGCGACGTTGCTCGACGCGCAAACGACCCGGCTGCACCTCGGTTTCGACGCGCTGATCATGGACGGCCGGAGCTCCGGGGTGCTGTTCCAGGAGTGGGCACAGGCCTACCGCTCCGGGACGCCCACGGCGCCCGCCCCTGCCCTCACCTACCGCGACTACGTGCTCGCCGCCACCGAGACGGATGCCGCGCGGCGCGAGAAGTCGCTCGCCTACTGGCAGGCACGCGTCGCCTCCCTCCCGCCCGCGCCCCGCCTGCCGCTGCGACCGGGATCCGCGCCACGGCAGCCGGTGTTCACCCACCGGACGGGCCGGATCGAGCCCGCGGCGTGGCAGCGCTTCAAGGAGAACGCCGCCGCGGCGGGCATCTCCCCTTCGGCGTCCCTGTGCACCGCGTATGCGCAGGTCCTTGCCGCCTGGAGCGCCTCGCCGCGCTTCACGCTCAACCTGCTGGCGTTCAACCGGCGGCCGCTGCACGAGGACGTCGGCAGGGTCATCGGAAACCTCAGCGCGACCACCCTGCTGGAAGTCGACGCCACCCCCGCCCAGGACTTCACCTCGGGCGCCGCGCGGCTGCAGAACCAGTTGCTGACCGACCTCGACCATGGGCACGTCAGCGGCGTCGAGGTGCTGCGCGAGCTCAACCGCACCCGGGGCGGGACCGGTCTGGCGAGCATGCCCGTGGTCTTCACCAGCACGATCGGCTTCTCGGGACGGGGCGACGGTGAGCGCGGCGCGCTCACGGCACTGACCACGCTCGGCGCCGGTGGCAGCCTGGTGTCCAGCTCGGTACGGACGCCGCAGGTGTGGCTCGACCACCAGGCCCTGGAGGAGGCCGGGGAACTGGTCCTCAACTGGGACGTGGTGGAGGAGATGTTCCCCGACGGCGTCGTCGACGGGATGTGGGACGCCTACCTGGACCTGGTGCGGGACCTGTGCGGCGAGGGGGCGTGGCGGCGCCCGCCGTCGGTGCTCGCGCCGACGGCCGACCTGGAGATGCGGAGGGCGGCCAACGCCACGGACGCCCCCGTCCCCTCCGAACTGCTGCACGACGCGTTCCTGCGGCAGGCCGAGAGCCGGCCGAACGCCCCCGCCGTCATCACCGCCGCTCGGACCCTCGACTACGGCGAGGTGGACCGCCGCTCCGACCGGATCGCCCGGTGGCTGATCGACCGCGGCGCCGGCCCGGGCGTGCTCGTCGCCATCGTGATGGACAAGAGCTGGGAGCAGGTCGTCGCGGCGTTGGGCATCCTCAAGGCCGGGGCCGCCTATGTGCCGGTGGACGCCGCCATGCCCGGCCGCCGACTTCGGATGATCATGGAGACCGCCGGTATCGAGCTGGTGCTGACCCGGTCGGCGGTCGCCGACGGGCTCGACCTGCCGGACGGAACCCGCTCGCTGCATGTCGACACCGAGCCGGCGGACACCGGTGCGAGCGGCCCCCTGCCGCCTTCCCCGGCCGGGCCCGACGATCTCGCCTACGTCATCTTCACCTCGGGTTCCACCGGGGTCCCGAAGGGCGTGATGATCGAGCACGCCGGCGCGGTCAACACGATCCAGGACATCAACGACCGCTTCGACGTGACCGCACGCGACCGCGTCCTGGCCCTGTCCGCGCTCCACTTCGACCTCTCGGTCTACGACGTGTTCGGCCTGCTCGCGGTCGGCGGAGCCCTGGTCCTGCCCGACGCGTCGGCACAGCGCGAACCGGCCGCCTGGCTGGAGTTGGTGAACCGGCACCGCGTGACGCTCTGGAACAGCGTCCCCGCGCTGATGGACATGTTCGTCGCACACTCCCAGGCCCTCGCGCCGGTGCCGTCGCTGCGCGTGGTGATGATGAGCGGCGACTGGATCCCCGTCACCCTCCCCGGAGTCCTCGCCCCGACCCTGCCGAACGCGCGGACCTGGAGCCTCGGCGGCGCGACCGAGGCGTCCATCTGGTCGATCCAGTACCCGATCACCCACGTGGCCCCGGACCGGACGAGCATCCCGTACGGCAGGCCGATGCGAAACCAGCGCTTCCATGTGCTGGACGAGGCGTTGCGGCCGCGCCCGACCTGGGTCCCCGGCGACCTGTACATCGCCGGTGTCGGCCTCGCCCGCGGCTACCTCGGCGACGAGGCGAAGACGCGCGCGGCGTTCCTGCGCCACCCGGTGACGGGCGAGCGGCTCTACCGGACCGGTGACCACGGCCGCTACCTGCCGGACGGCACCATCGAGTTTCTGGGGCGCGCGGATTCCCAGGTGAAGGTCCAGGGGCATCGGATCGAGCTCGGCGAGGTCGAGGCCGCGCTGCTGCGCCGGCCGGACGTCCGCGCGGCGGCCGTGGTGGCCGAGGGCGAACGGGGCGGCCCCCGGCGGCTCGTGGGGTACGCCGTGACGGGTACCTCCGAGGACGAGCTGCGCGAGGCGCTCGGCCGGGAACTGCCCGGCTACATGGTGCCCGCCCGCATCGTCCTCCTGGACGAACTGCCGCTGACCGGCAACGGCAAGGTGGACCGCGGCCGGCTGCCGTCGCTCGAAGAGGGAGCCCCACGCTCCGTTGCGGCGGTCGCACCGCGCGATGCGACCGAACGGCTCCTCGCCGAGATCTGGGCCGAGTTCTTCGCACCCGCCGACGGGACCGTCGGCGTCACCGCGAACTTCTTCGACCTCGGCGGCGACTCGATGCTCGCGGTGCGGATGATGGCCCGGATCCGGCAGCGCACCGGCCGGTCGCTGCCGGTGGCCACGCTGCTCGCCCGGCCGACCGTCGCGTCGCTCGCCGAGGCGCTGCGCGATCCGCTCGGCGACGAAGGCCGGGCGGCCCTGGTCACGCTCCGGGACACCGGGGCCCGGCCACCGCTGATCCTCGTCCACCCGGTCGGCGGCGACGTGCTCTGCTACGCCGGGCTCGGCGCCCTCCTGGACGACGACCAGCCGCTTCACGCCCTTCAGTACCCCGACCTCGAACCGGCGCCGCAGACCGTCGCCGCCCTGGCCGCGCACTACGCCGACGCGATCACCGAACGGTTCCCGGACGGCCCGTACCGGCTCGGCGGCTGGTCCATGGGCGGCGTGATCGCCCTGGAGACCGCCCACCTGCTCACCGGGCGGGGCGGGACGGTCGAGCTCGTCGCGGCGGTGGATCTGCTCGAACCGCCCGGCCGCGCCGAACCCGCCGCCGACGCGGCGCTGCTGGCTCGCTTCGCCCGCGACCTGGCCGGTCTTGCGGGAGGCGACTGGAACCCCGAGCCGGCCGAGTTCGAGCCCACGGGCGACCGGTCCCCGGTCGAGGAACTGCTGACGCGGGCCCGGCACGCCGCCGTCCTGCCGGACGACATCGACGCCGCCACCCTGGAACGGCTCGCGGGCCGGTTCCTGCGCCTCAGCCGCGCGCTGGCCGACCACGAGCCCGCCGCGTACCGGGGCAGGGTCCGGCTCCTGCAAGCCATGGACGGGGCCACCGCCGCGACCACCCGGCAGTGGCTGGACCTCCTCGGCGACCGGGCCGAGAGCGTCGACGTGCCCGGCGACCACTACAGCGTCATGCGCTCGCCGAACCTCCGGACGCTGGCGGCCGAGCTCGGCAAGGCCCTGGACGACCTGTGATCCGAACCCGCCGAACCCGCCGAACCAAGAGAAGCAGCCGAACCAGGAGGACCGGATGACCACCGTGGAACTGCCGACCCGGGCCGAGGCGGGCCTCACCGCCGCATCGGTCATGGACCGCGTACGGGCGTACGCCTCGGACCTCCCGGCATACGCGCCGGAGATCGAGCAGGTGGGCCGGATTCCCGGTGATGTCCTCGACGGCCTGAAGGCCACCGGGCTGTTGCGCGCCGCTCTGCCACCGGCGCTGGGCGGTGTCGAGATGACCGTGCCGGAGATCACGCGGGCCGTCGACCTGTTGGCGGAGGGGGACGCCTCGGTCGCCTGGTGCGCGGCCGTCGCGCTGAACGCCGCGCTGGCCGTGGTCTCGCTGCCCCCGGAGGTGTTCACCGAGCTGTTCCCCGACCCGGACCTGATCACCGCGACGGTGCTGCCGCCGACCGGGCGGGCGGTCCGGCGGGGCGGCGGCTACCTCCTGTCGGGCCGCTGGACCTACGGCAGCGGGATCACCCACGCCGACCGGGTGATGGCCGGGTTCCAGATCCCGGAAGGCGCCCCGAGGATCGCCGTCTTCGACGCCGCGCACGCGCGGGTGCTCGACACCTGGAACACCACCGGGCTGCGCGGCACCGGCTCCCACGACTTCGAGGTCGCCGATCTGTTCGTCCCGGAACGGCACACGTTCGGGCTCGTGCCGTCCGGCACCCGGCAGGAGCCGCTCCATCTGCGCGCCGACAACCTCGCCCTCAAGATGGCGGGCGTGCCACTGGGTATCGGCAGGCGCGCGTGGAGCGCCGCCAGGGAGATCCTCGCCGCCAGGTCTTCCGCGCTGCCCTGGCCGGGCGTCCCGGCCGACCTCGCGCACGCCGAGTCGCTGATCGGCGCGGCGGACGCCTACGTGTACGCGACGCTGGAGAACGCCTGGGCCGCACAGGCGGCGGGCCTGGCGCCCGAACGCGGCACGGCCGCGCTGGCCCGCCGGTTCGCGCACCGGGCCTGCCGGGAGGCGGTCCAGCTCCTGTACGACGCCGTGGGATCGGCCGCGGTCTACACCGAGCGCACCCCGCTCGACCGGTGCCTGCGCGACCTCATCACCGCGAGCCGCCATGTCGCGTCCTCGGAGAAGATCCTCGACGGGGTCGGCGACCTGCGGCTCGGGGGCGACCCTGCCTCACCCCACCTCTGATCCGAGCAGGGGCCGGTCAGCCTCCGATGTGCCAGCTGAGGGTGCCGTCGCTGGTGGCGAGGGTGGCGAGGAGGATCAGGTCGGCGGCGCCGAGGGCGAGGCCGAGGAGGGCGCGGCCGCGGCGGTTGGTGCCGCGGGCCAGGGCCAGGCCGGCGAGGACCAGGGCGCAGGGGCCGAGGACCACGTTGAGGACCAGGGTGCCGAGCAGGCCGAGGACGAAGGAGGCCACTGCCATGCCGTCGGCGTGCGGGCGCGGCTGCCGGGTGGCGCGGGCGGCCTTCGTGGCGTGCGGGGTGGCTTCGGCGAGCGTGGTCATCGGGCGGTCCCCTCGTGGTGGCGGCGTTCGCGGAGCGTGAAGACGAGCAGCCAGCCGGCGATGACGGCGGCCGCGACGAGGGTGACCGGGAGGGGGAGGTGTGCCGCGGTGCCCAGCGTCATCCCCAACAGGAGGAGGGCTGCGACGAGGAAGAGCATGATCCTGCCTTTCCGACTCATGTCGTTCCGGCGGACAGGTGTACCGCCAGACTCAGAGGACAGTTGTTCACTGAGTTCCTCCAGTCTAGGGCCACCCGCGAGTGGAGGAGTTCGGAGAACGGTTGTTTACTGGATGACATGAGTCACACCGTGGGAGTCCGCCAGGCCCAGAAGCAGAAGACCCGGCAGGCGCTGCTCGACGCGGCGCTCGGCCTGCTGGCCGAACAGAGTCTGAGCAGCCTGGGGCTACGGGAGGTCACGCGGGTGGTGGGGATCGCCCCGACCGCGTTCTACCGGCACTTCAAGGACCTCGGCGAGCTGGGTGTCGCCCTGGTGGAGGAGGCGCTGGGGAGTCTGCACGCGATGGTGCGCGCGATCCTCGTCGAGCAGGCCGCGGCCGAGGAGCGGATCGACCGCACGATCGCCGTCGTCGTCCGCCATGTGCGCGAACACCCCGCGCACGTACGGTTCGTGGCGCGCGAGCGGCACGGCGGTGTGCGGGCCGTGCGGCAGGCCATCGCGGGCGAACTGGACCGGTTCGCGGAGGAGGTGGCGGATGCCCTCAAGTCCCAGCCGGTGTCCGAGGGCTGGCGGGACGAGGATGTACGGATGCTGGCGGAGCTGTACGTGGACCGGCTGGTGACAACGGCCGCGGCGCTGCTGGACGCCGACGACGGCGGCGCGGGGGAGGGTGAACGGGCGGTGCGCACGGCGCGGCGCCAGTTGCGGCTCATCGCCGTCGGGCGCCGGCATTGGCGGGAGGAAGGGGACGGAAAAGGAGCGGCGGAGGGGTAGGGGCGGCCGGGGGCGACCGGTCGTCCCTATCCGGCGCGGGCCGGCGTGGCCCGGATGCGATAGGTGCCGTCCGGGTTCTCGCCGAGGACGGTGACCGCGGCGCCGCTCCTGTGGTCGGTGTAGCCGGCGCCGGGGAGGAAGGTGGCGTCGGTCAGGCCCGCCTCGACGTGCTTGTCGGGGGCGAAGCACCCGCCGCTGCCGGGCGTGGCGTCGATGACCCGCAGCGGGCCGCGGCCCGAGGTGACGTGGGTGGTCACGCGGTAGACCAGGACGCCGGGGCGGCAGACCGTCGGGTCGAGGGGGCCGCGGGTGCGGGCCTCGGCGACCAGGGCGGAGTGCGGGGAGGTCGGTATGACCACGATCTTGGTGCCGCCAGGTACCGGCATCGGGGTGAGGGTGTGGTCGGACGGTGCCCCGCGGGGCGAGGCGCAGTGCACTTGACCGGCGGCCAGCCAGCCCAGCTTCCATTTGTGCCAGCCGAGGAAGTCGTTGCCCGGGCCCCAGTCCTCGTCCATCGGATCCCAGTGGCCGACCGGGGTCACGACGCGGCGGCCGTCCGTGTAGTAGAGGTCGGGGAGGCCGAAGGCATGCCCGTTCTCGTGATTGAGCACGCGGTAGGCGCTGTCCCCCGACTGTCGGCTCCAGATGAAGGACGCGTTGCGGAAGGGCACCCGGTCCGCCGTCTGCAACCCCATGTCGCCGCCGCTGAAGGTGACCGACAGGACCGTACGGGCCGCCGGCGGGCCCGCGTTGGGCGCGGCCAGGACGTTGATGACGTCGTATGCGCGGAAGTCGACCCTGCCGTCGACGGCACGCACGATCTCCCGGGACAGGGCGTGGTATCCGGTGTTCGACCCCGGCTCGAAGTTCGCGCCGCGCGTGACCCCGTACGCGGCCAGGGGGCGCGACATGCGGAGCCACCTCAGCAGCGGCTCGGGGCGGTAGGTGAGCCTGCCGTACGAGCTGGCGCGGAAGTGGTGTGCGGCGGCCGGGAAGAACTCGGCGAAGCGGGCCCGCGGGGTGATCGTGGCGCGGGCGTCGGGGAAGTCGATGAAGAGGGTGAGCGCCCGGACCGTGCCGTGTGAGCGGGCGTAGCCGGAGGGTGTGGTCGCGGCTTCGGCGACATCGTCCTTGATGCCGCCCAGCGCGCACCGGCCGCTCGGCGCCGCTCCGGGCGCAGTGGTGTCGGCCGCCGCGGTGGGCGGTATGCCCGTGGCCCCCGCGATGAGCGCGGTCGCCGCACTCATCGCCAGGGCCGCGGATATCTTCAGCCTCATGCTGATCACTCTGTGTGGCGACGCGGTGACCCGCGCGCCGGGTTAGGTCATCCGGAGGGTGCGCCGCGGGCGGAGTGACCCAGATCACCTCCGCGGAGGGAAATATCCGGGGAGGTGGTCCCCGTTTCACCGTGCGTACGGATGAAGCGGGGAGCCCTTCCCCGGTTCGTCCCGCCAACAGCTCGGCGACCGAGAAGCCATGAGAGGAGTGTGCCGTGGTGACCGCCACCGAATCCGCCGCGACCGGATCCGCCGCCACCGGCGTCGTGACCGCCGCCGGCCGGACGGAGCCCGCACAGCCGCGCCTGCGCGCGGATGCGCTGCGCAACCGGGAACGGATCATCGCGGCCGCCCGCGAGACCATGGTCGAATTCGGGCCCGACGTCCCGCTCGATGAAATCGCTCGACGTGCAGGCGTGGGAAATGCGACGCTCTATCGTCACTTTGCGGATCGACTGGAGTTGATCCACCACGTCACGCTCTCCGTCATGGCCCGTACCGCGGACCGCGCCGAGAGCGCGCTTGCCGAGGAGTCCGATGCATTCCAGGCGCTGCGGCGCTTTGTCCACGCTGCGGTGGAGGAGCGGATCGGGGCGCTGTGCCCGCTGCTCTCGGACAGCATCGACCTGAGCCACCCCGACCTGCTCGCCGCGCGCGAACGCCTGGAGGCGGCCATCGAGGCCGTCATGCGTGCCGCGCGCGACAGCGGCCAGCTGCGTACCGACATCGCCGTCGGTGATCTGATGGTCGCGCTCACCCAGCTCACCCGCCCGCTCCCGGGCAGCGGCTGTATCGACTTCGACAAGTTCGTGCACCGGCACCTGCAGCTGTTCCTGGACGGTCTGCTGACCCCCGCACGGTCCGAACTCCCGGGCGCCGCCGCCACGTTGGCCGACCTCAGGCGTCACACCTGAGCAACGTCGCGCCGCCCGTACCCACGCTTTTCCGTCCACGTCCCGTCACACCCGTCCCGTAACGCACGACTCGTCATGCGCATCGCGTTCCGCGCGCCTCGTCCCACGCGTCCCGTCATACACATCTCGTTCCGCATGTCCTGACACGCACGTCCCGACAGGCATGTCCTGACACGCATGTCCTGACACACCCGTCCCGTCACACACGTCCCGTGATTCGCTCACCGCACCATGAGGTGGACCCCGCCATGCCTGAAACGGCTCCTTCCGTCGATCCCCGGCGCTGGAAAGCGCTGATATTCATCGCCCTCGCCCAACTGATGGTCGTCCTCGACGCGACGATCGTGAACATCGCGCTGCCCTCCGCCCAGGCGGACCTGGGCATCAGCGACGCCAACCGGCAGTGGGTCATCACGGCCTACGCCCTGGCCTTCGGCGGGCTGCTGCTCTTCGGCGGCCGGATCGCCGACCTGTGGGGCCGCAGGCGCACCTTCGTCATCGGCCTGACCGGCTTCGCGCTCGCCTCGGCGCTCGGCGGTGCCGCGGGGGACCAGGCGATGCTGCTGGGCGCGCGGGCGCTCCAGGGGTTCTTCGGTGCGCTGCTGGCTCCGGCCGCGCTGTCCCTGCTGGCCGTGACCTTCACCGAGGCCAGGGAGCGGGCCAAGGCGTTCGGCATCTTCGGCGCGATCGCCGGTGGCGGCGGCGCCGTCGGCCTGATCCTCGGCGGTGTGCTGACCGAGTACATGAACTGGCGCTGGACCTTCTTCGTCAACATCCCGTTCGCCGTGGTCGCCGCGACCGGCGCCGTCCTGGTCATCCGCGAGCCCTCGCAGGGCCGCAACCCCTCCCGTCTGGACGTCCCCGGCGTCATCCTGGCCACGCTCGGCCTGGTCTCGCTGGTCTACGGCTTCACCCGCGCCGAGTCGGACGGCTGGCTGGCCGGCCCGACGGTGGGCCTGTTCGTCGCGGCCGTCGTGCTGCTGCTGGCGTTCGTGCTGGTCGAGTCCAAGGTGAAGGCCCCGCTGCTGCCCCTGCGGGTGGTCGCCGAGCGGAACCGCGGCGGCGTCTACGCGTCCCTCGGGCTGGCGATCATCGGCATGTTCGGTCTCTTCCTCTTCCTGACCTACTACCTCCAGATCGTGAAGGGGTACACCCCGGTCGCGACCGGTCTGGCGTTCCTGCCGATGATCGTCGGCATGATCACCGGCTCGACGCAGATCGGCGCCCGTCTGATGACCCGCGTCCGGCCGCGCCTTCTGATGGCGCCCGGTTTCGTCGCCGCCGCCGCCGGCATGCTGGTGCTGACCCGGATCGACCTGGACACGTCGTACCCGGCGCTGATCCTGCCGGCGTTCCTGCTGCTGGGGCTGGGTATGGGTACGGCGTTCATGCCGGCCATGTCGCTCGCCACGCACGGCGTCCAGGCGCGCGACGCCGGCGTCGCCTCCGCGATGGTGAACACCTCGCAGCAGGTGGGCGGCGCGATCGGTACGGCGCTGCTGAACACCATCGCGGCCAGCGCCACCACCGCGTACGCCACCTCGCACGCGGCCGGCGCGACCTCGCGGAAGCTGCTCGCGATGGAGTCGATGGTGCACGGCTACACCGCCGCCATCTGGTGGGCGGTCGGCATCCTCGTCCTGGCGGCCGTGATCGCCTTTGTCTTCGTCAACACCGGCCATCAGGGCGGCTCTTCGCCGGCGGCCTCGTCGGCCGACGGCGAAGGTGCGGGCGCGGACGTGGACGCGGAGGTCCCGGTCCCGGTCATGGTGCACTGAGTCCGGTCACGGTGCGCCGAGGGGCGCGCGGGGGCGGCGGGGCGGTCGTGCCCCGTCGCCCCGTGCCGGGCCCCTCGGCGGTCGCTCGAAGGCGTCGACGCCCCGTTCCGTTACCGGAGCCAGGGGAGGTCGGCGCCTTTCGGCTGAAGTCCGTCGGCCATCGCCCGGCAGATCTCTGCCAGATGGCCGATCTGCTCGGGAGAGAGTCGGTCGAAGATCGAGGCCCGGACGGCGGCGACATGGCCGGGCGCGGCCTTCTCCAGGACCCGCATTCCCTCGTCCGTGAGGTAGGCGTTCTGGCCCCGCTTGTCGGACGGGCACTCTTCGCGATGCACCCAGCCGTTCCTCTCCAGCCGGGCGACGGCGTGCGAGAGGCGGGAGCGCGTGATCTTGGCGTTCTGGGCCAGTTCGGTCATCCGCATCCGACGTCGCGGCGCCCGGGAGAGCTGGACGAGCAGGCCGTAATAGACGTGCGGCATCCCGGCGTCACGCTGCAGCTGGCGGTCCAGGTGGTCCTCCAGAAGCGTGGTGGCATGGAGGTAGCACTGCCAGGCGTATTGCTCCTCGTCGCTGAGCCAGCGTGGCTCGGCTGCGGGTTCGATGCTCATACCATCCACTGTCTCACCATTGGGTGAATTATTGAATATTTAACAACGACGAACGGGCCGGAAAGCGAAGACGTGGGCCGCCATCGGACCGGAAGCGGTGGAGATGCCCCGCGCCCGGTCCGGCGGCGGTCGAAATCTTCTGCGCCCCGGATCCTCAAGGTGTGCGGCGCGGCCCAGGTCCCGGTCAGGCTTCCGGTGCGATCAGCTCCAGGGCGCGGAGGGCGGCGGACAGGGCGCGCTCGTCGCCGTCGGGGGTCCAGGAGGCCACGTCCAGGGCGGTGTCGGCCAGCTTGATCGCGTGGGCGTCGCCGTGCGTGGTGGCCCGCTCGAAGACCTCCTGCGGGGTGAGGGCGCCGGCCCGCAGCGGCGGCAGTGGCTCGGCGGACGAGTAGACGGAGGTCAGGGCGGCACTGGCGGCCCAGGCCACGCCCAGGGAGGGCGCCCACAGCTCGCGGGGCAGTGCTGGGAGGGTGCGCAGGACGGCGTTCGGGGCGGTGGCGGCGTGTACCAGCAGCACCGCGTCGCCGTGGCCGTGGTCGAGGTAGCGGTGGGTCGCGGCCCGGACGACGGCGGCCAGCTGGTCGCGGGCCGCGTCGGGGCCGTGCGGGGCGCGTACCGACTCGGCGGCCGCCAGCCAGCCTTCCGTGCCGGGCAGTTGGGCCAGTCCGTCGAGCGGGCGGACCCGCTGGTCCGCCACGCGGGGGAGGGCGGCGAGCGCGGCGGCGGGCGTGGCGGTGCCGGCGGGGTGCACGGACACCGGGAGAGGCGTGTGCCGGGCCGCCCAGTAGCCGAGGGCGTGCGCCAACTCCGCGACACGGGGAGCCTCTTCGCCCTCCGCCAGCAGGACGCGTACGGCGTGGCCGACGCGGATCACGGGGTGTGTGGCGGCGCCCGCGATACCGGGGAGCAGGCGCGGCCACCAGGTGGCCAGCACCGCGCGCCAGGGGCGTTCGGCCACCTGGCGCGCCAGATACGCGGTCCAGTCGGTCACGCGGCGCGGATCGCCGAGCGCCTGCTGCCAGTTGGTGTCGTCGAGGGGGGACTGCGGGCTCGGTACGTCCTCCAGCCGGTCGGTGTAGTCGTCGAGCCAGCGGTGCACGGTACGGGACTGGCCGTGCCGGACCAGGGCCTCCACCGCCATCGGGCCGTGATTGCTCAGGAATCCGCGGAATTCGGGGCCGGTGCTGTGCAGCCGCTCCAGGGCCTCGTCGAGAGTGCCGCTCGTCGTGTCCATGGCCCGAGGCTAGGTCGGCGTCGGGCGGCGCGTAACGGGCTGCGGCCCTACGCCGCTGGTCGTAATGCCGCAGGCGAGGGGCGTGCGCACGGGATACCGGTGGAGTACCGGTGGCCGGCGGGACGCTGAAGTCGCGGGTGCGGACGGGACGGTGGAGGCGGGGAGCGAAGCCGGACGGTGGAGGTGGGGAGCGAAGCCGGGGGTGCGGTGCCGGCGGGCTGAGTGGCGGTACGGCGGGGGTGTGTGAGCGTGGAAGGAGGGAGGGCCACCACCGGCGCCGGTCCTGGTGAGCCGGTCCCGGTGAGCCGGCCCTGGGGGCCCGGTGGTGCGGAGTCGATGACGCCGACGCGATCGGGCCCGAGGGGCGGAGTTCCCGCGGGGGCCGGAGACGAGGAGTGCGTGATGCCGCTGTCCTGTGAAGAGCGCCGGCAGTTCCTGGCCGAGCCGCTGGTCGCGGTGCTGTCCGTGGCGGCGGGGAGCGAGCGCGGGCCGGTGACGGCACCCGTCTGGTACGCCTACCGCCCCGGCGGTGACGTCTTCCTCTTCACCGGCCGTACGTCGCGCAAGGCCCGGCTGATAGCGGAGACCGGCCGCTTCACGCTGACGGTGCAGATCACCGCACCGACGTACCGCTATGCGGCGGTCGAGGGCCCGGCCGTGTTCGTCGAGGTGACACCGGAGCTGGTCGACGACGTCGCCGGCCGCTATCTGCCCGCGGAGAAGGTGGCCGAATACGCCGCGGGGGTGCTGGAGCTCGGGAAGGAACTGATCGGCATACGGCTCCACCCGGAGCGGTGGAACGCGGCGGACCTGGGCCCGTCGCGCTGAGCCGGAATCCGGGAGCGGATCCGGGAGCGGAGCGGAGCGGGCGGTCGAGGGGCCGGCTTCGGGCCGCCGCCGACCGCCCGGTGGTGCGTCAGCGGACCGCGTGCGCGCGGCGCGGCACGGGGCTGCGGCCGGCCGCGTGCGGCCGGTGGCTGCCGTGGGGCTCACGGACGCGGTGGCCTCGGAAGATGTACAGCGAGACGACGAACATCACGGCGCCCATGCCGAGGCCGAAGCCGCACGACTTGAGGATCGACTCCCCGCCCAGGCTGTAGACCCAGCCCATGGAGAGTCCGAAGAGCGCGCCGTACGACAGCGCCCGGGTCTCGGTGATCATCGTCCTCTGGAAGTGGACCAGATACAGTCCCAGCGCCCCGCTGACCACGGCCGCGCACAGTCCGTACAGCATGGCCGGGCCACCCTTGGTGCCGTCGGAGTGCGTGCGGAAGATCGTGAAGAGACCGAAGGCGACCGCGACGATCACCGGCATCGCCACGGTTGCCGGTACCCGGCGGGTGGTGCCCGGGAGCTTGAAGCCACTCTGCGGGGCGCTGCCGCTCGCGCCGTGTTCCGGTTCGACGGTGCCGTGCGAGCGCGCGGCATCGTGTGCCGCGGCCCGGTGCGGGTGCGTTGCCATGACGGGCTCCTCTCGCTTGCCCCGCCTTCCGGGAGGCAGTCGAAACAGCTCTCCGTCCCAGGCGACACCCGAGGGCGGCGGCCGTCAACCGGAGCAGCGGACGGGCAGGTCGGGCGAGGCGGTCGGACACCGCGGTTGGTACGCGGCGGTCGGGACACCGTGGTCGGACGCCGTGACCGGACACCGCGGACGGACAGGCCGTCAGCCGGTGTCCTGGGCCGGGTCGCGGCCCGTGCGCCGACCCTTGTCGTGGTCCGTACGCTGGTCCGTGCGCCGACTTTTCTCGTCGTCCGTACGCTGGTCCGTGCGCCTGCCCAGATCCTTCTGGTACCAGGCGACATCCCAGTAGCGGCCGAATTTGCGGCCCACCTCGGTGTACGTGCCGACATGCCGGAAGCCGAACCGGGTATGCAGACGATGGGAGGCCGCGTTGGGCTGGGTGATACCCGCGAAGGCGCGGTGCACGTCCTCGGTGGCCAGCGCCTCGAAGAGGGCCGTGTACAGCAGCGTGCCGATGCCGCGCCCGAGAGCGTGCGGGGCGCAGTAGACGGTGACCTCGACGGACGGGGCGTAGGCCGCCTTCGGGCGGAAGGCGCTGCTGGTCGCATAGCCGAGCAGCGGGCCGCCGGTCCGTGGACCGGTGGCCGCCGGGAGCGTTCCCGCCTCCTGCGCAACCAGAAGGCGGTGCGGGCCGTCTTCGGGGTGGGAGAGCAACCACGAGCGGCGCTGCTCGGGAGTGAAGGGCTCCGTGTCGAACGTGTTGGACGTCTCACGGATGTAGTGGTTGTAGAGCTCCGTGAGGGCCGGAAGGTCCGTCTCGGCACCCGCTCTGACCTGCACTTCCCTGCTTTCGGACATAGTCCGCCCTCCCTCGCGGGAATGCAGGGTACTGCATGATCACAAAAATAGGGTCGCGGCGTGGGAATTCTGTCCGGATTCCAGCCGTTGTTTCCTTCGGACGGGTCACTCGGAGAACCATCGGGTCTCCCGCCCCACCGTCCCGCGACCGACTCATCGCTAAGGGAGCACACGCATGGCAACCCGTGCCGTCGCCCGTCGTCAGGAAAGCAGCAGCGGTTCTGGCGGGGCCCACAGTGTTCGCGCCGTAGGCGGGGAGATCGCCGACCGCGACCTGGTCGGCATGTACCTCGACGAGATCGCGCGCACGCCCCTGCTCGACGCCGCGAAGGAGGTCGAGCTGTCCCAGACCATCGAGGCGGGCGTCTACGCCCAGCAGATCCTGGACGGCGAGGTCACCGACGGCAATGCCGCAGGTGCCGACCGCGCGGAGCTCGAGGCGCTGGCCGCCGAGAGCGCCAAGGCCAAGGACGTCTTCATCCGTTCCAACCTGCGGCTGGTCGTCGCCGTGGCCCGTCGGTACCCGCGGGCCGGTCTGCCGCTGCTGGATCTGATCCAGGAGGGCAACGCCGGTCTGGTACGTGCCGTGGAGAAGTTCGACTATGCCAAGGGATTCAAGTTCTCCACCTATGCGACATGGTGGATCCGCCAGGCCATCACCCGCTCCATAGCCGACCAGTCCCGCACGATCCGGCTGCCCGTGCACCTCGTCGAGGAGCTCGGCCGCATCCGCCGGGTGCAGCGCGAGTTCAACCGCGAGAACGGCCGCGACCCGGAGCCCGAGGAGGTCGCCGGCGAGCTGGGGTCCACACCCGCCCGGGTCACCGACGTGCTGGACTGGGCCCGCGACCCGGTCAGCCTCAACATGTCCGTGGACGACGACGGCGACACCCAGTTCGGCGATCTGCTGGAGGACACCTCCGCGGCCTCGCCCGAGCAGTCGGTGCTCACGCTGCTGCGCAGCGAGGAGCTGGAGGACCTCATCGACCGCCTCGACCACCGCACCGCTTCCATCATCAAGGCGCGGTACGGCATCGAGGACGGCCGTGAGCGCACTCTCACCGAGGTCGGCAAGCAGCACGGTCTGACGCGTGAGCGGATCCGCCAGATCGAGAAGCACGCACTGCTGGAGCTGAAGCGGATGGCGCGGGACACGGGGTTCGACGCGGCGGCGTAGCGCCGGGCTCCCCGCGGGGGCCGTGGGCCGGACTCCGGTACGGCTTGCCCCTGCCACGGTTTGGCCGCTGTCGCGGCTTGCCCCCCGCCCCCGAGATCTGCGCGGCCGGGCTTATCTGCCGACCTGCGGTCCTGCCGACCTGCCGAGCGCGGGCCCCGGCGTCAGAAATGACGCCGGGGCTTTTCTGTGTCCCGAGGCCGCCGGGCCGCGCCGCACCCGTATCCGTGCCCGCATCCGCATCCGTCCCCGTCCCCGTCCCCGTGCCCGCATCCGCATCCGCATCCGTCCCCGTCCCCGTCCCCGTGCCCGTCCCCGTGCCTGTGCTGGAGACCCCGCGATGGACGCGAGAGGACCACTCGATGTCCGTTTGAGTCCGCTGACTGTCCGAACGCGTTTACTTCACGAAGATCCGGGCGTAGCATCCCGCTGAAACCACAGGTTCGGGCAGGGAATGGACGCAAACGCTGATGTACGCACCGGAGCGCCAACAGGAGATCCTGCGGCTCGCCCGTGAGGGCGGGCGGGTCGACGTGCTCTCCCTCGCGGAGGAATTCCAGGTCACCGCCGAGACCGTACGGCGCGATCTGAAGGCCCTGGACCGGGCCGGGCTGGTCCGCAGGGTGCACGGCGGCGCCATCCCGGCCGGCCGGCTGGACTTCGAGCCCGACCTCGCCGAGCGCGACGCACAGGCCGCCGACGAGAAGCAGCGCATCGCGCGGGCCGCGCTCGCCGAGCTCCCCGGGGGCGACACGGGCTCCGGCAGCGTGATCCTGGACGCCGGCACGACCGCCGCCCGGCTCGCCGCCGAGATCCCCCTGGAGGCCGAGCTCACCGTCGTCACCCATGGCCTCCCGGTCGCCGCTCGGCTGGCCGACCATCCCGGGCTCACCCTCCACCTCGTGGGCGGCCGGATCCGGCACCGTACGCGGGCCGCAGTCGACGACTGGGCGCTGCGCGCCTACCGGGAGATCAACGCCGATGTGCTCTTCCTCGCCACCAACGGCTTCTCCCTCGAGGGCGGCCTGACCACACCCGACCTGGCGGAGGCCGCCGTGAAGCGGGCGCTGATCGCCGCCGCCCGCCGGGTCGTCCTCCTCGCCGACTCCGCCAAATTCGGGCAGCAGCACTTCGCCCGCTTCGGCGGCCTCTCGGACGTGGACCTGCTCATCACCGACACCGGGCTGAGCCCCGACGACGCCCTCGCCATCGAGCACGCGGGCACGGAAGTAGTACGCGCATGATCCTCACCGTCACCCCCAATCCCAGCCTGGACCGCACCTACGAGATCCCGGCCCTGGACCGCGGGGCCGTACTCCGGGCCACCGCTGACCGCATCGACCCGGGCGGCAAGGGCGTCAACGTCTCGCGGGCGCTGGCCGCCGCCGGGCACCGCACCCTCGCCGTACTGCCGCTCGGCGGTCCCGCGGGCGCGGCGTTGGCCGGGCTGCTGGGCGCCGAGGGCATCGAGGTGGCGGGTGTGCCGGTGGCCGGTCAGACCCGCTCCAACATCTCGGTCGCCGAACCGGACGGCACCCTCACCAAGATCAACGCTGCTGGGCCCGAGCTCACCGCCCAGGAGTCGGAGGCGCTGCTCGCGACGGTCGCCGAGCGTTCGTCGGGCGCCGACTGGATCGCCTGCTGCGGCAGCCTGCCGCGGGGCCTGGCGCCCGAGTGGTACGCCGAACTGGTCGCACGGGCCCACCGGGCCGGCGCCCGGATCGCCCTGGACACCTCCGGGCCGTCGCTGACCGCGGCGCTGGCCGGACGCCCGGACGTCGTCAAGCCGAACGCCGAGGAACTCGCCCAGGCCGTCGGCCGTCCGCTCGCCACCCTCGGCGACGCGGTCAAGGCGGCCGAGGAACTGCGCGCGGCGGGCGCCCGCGCCGTACTGGCCTCGCTGGGCGCCGACGGCCAACTGCTGGTCGACGCGGACGGCGCCCACTACGGCAGCGCGCCGGTGACCGCCGTGCGCAGCAACGTCGGCGCTGGGGACGCCTCGTTGGCCGGGTTCCTGGCAGCGGGCGGCACCGGCGTACCGGCGCTGGCCGCGGCGGTGGCGCACGGCGCGGCCGCCGTCCAGCTCCCGGGGAGTCTGATGCCGACGCCGACGGACCTGGTTCCGGCGGCGGTCACGACGACCGACGACGTGCCCTGGGAGCACGAGCTCACGGAGCCGGTGACATGACCGGCGTCCTCCACACCCCGTCCCCACCGCTGTTTCGGCGGTCACGCGCGCAAGGGAGCCCGCGATGAGTGAGCTGATCACCGCGGAACTGGTCGACCTCGACCTGTCCGCGACCACCAAGGAGGCCGCCGCCCGCTCGCTGGCGGAACGCATGATCGCCGCCGGTCGCGTGACCGACCTGGACGGCTTCCTCGCGGACGTGGCCGCGCGCGAGGCACAGATGCCCACCGGCCTGGACGGCGGCATCGGCATCCCGCACTGCCGCAGCACCCATGTCACCGAACCGACGCTGGCGTTCGGGCGCAGCGCCCAGGGAATCGACTTCGGCGCGCCGGACGGCCCGGCCGACCTGGTCTTCCTCATCGCGGCCCCGGCGGGTGGCGATGTGGACCATCTGTCGATCCTGTCGACGCTCGCCCGTCATCTGATGGACGAGGCGTTCACGGGGGCACTGCGCTCGGCGACCGAGCCGGGGCGCGCGGCGGCCCTCATACGGGGGGAGGACCCGGAGTCCGCCCCCTCCGCCCCGGAGTCCGCCCCCTCCGCCCCGGAGTCCGCCCCCTCCGAGCCCGATTTCACCCCCTCCGAGCCGGAAGCCGGGTTCGAGCCCGAGGCCGCCTCCGAGGTCGCCGGCTCCGAGCCGGTATCCGCCCCTGCGCCCGAGGCCGGGTCCGAGGCCGGGTCGGAGCCCGAACCGTCGCCGGGGCGCGGCCCCTTCCGGATCGTGGCCGTCACCTCCTGCCCCACCGGTATCGCGCACACCTACATGGCCGCCGAGTCGCTGGAGAAGGCCGGCCGGGCCGCGGGTGTCGAGCTGGTCGTGGAGACGCAGGGCTCGGCGGGCTTCAAGCGACTCGACCCGCGGCGCGTCGCGGAAGCGGACGGCGTGATCCTCGCGCATGACGTCGAGGTGCGGGACAAGGAGCGGTTCGCGGGCAAGCCGACGGTCGACGTCGGGGTGAAGGCGGGCATCAGCCGCCCCGCCGAACTCATCGCCGAGGTACGGGAGAAGGCCGAGCGGGGGGAGGCCGGCGCCCCGACCCCGGCCACCGCCCCCATGGACAAGGGCGCCGACACGGCCGCCACCGGCTACGCCACCCGCCTGCGCACCTGGCTGATGACCGGCGTCAGCCACATGGTGCCGTTCGTCGCCGCGGGTGGTCTCCTGATCGCCCTCGCCTTCGCCATCGGCGGCTACACGGTCGACAAGGCGCCTTCCGTCGCCGACCACTTCGTCTGGACCGAGTCCGGCAGCTGGGCCGCCCTGCTCTTCCAGGTCGGCAGCGTCGCCTTCGGCTTCCTCGTCCCGGTGCTGGCCGGTTTCATCGCGTACGGGATGGCCGACCGCCCCGGCCTCGTGCCGGGCTTCGTCGGCGGCGCCATCGCGCTCACCGTCAACGCGGGCTTCCTCGGCGGCCTGATCGCCGGCCTGCTCGCGGGCGCGGTGGTGCGGGCGATCCAACGCGTCGACGTCCCGGCGCCGTTGCGCGGCATCATGCCCGTCGTCGTCATCCCGCTGCTCTCCTCGGCGGTCGTCGGCTTCCTGATGTTCCTGGTGGTCGGCAAGCCGATCGCCGCGCTGCAGAAGGGGCTGACCGACTGGCTGTCCGGCCTGACCGGCGCCAACGCCGTCATCCTGGGTGCGCTGCTCGGGCTGATGATGTGCTTCGACCTCGGCGGCCCGCTGAACAAGGTCGCCTACGCCTTCGCGGTCGGCGGCCTCGCCAACCCCAACGAGGGAAGCCTGAAGGTGATGGCCGCGGTGATGGCGGCCGGTATGGTCCCGCCGCTGGCGATGGCGCTGGCCACGACCGTACGCGGCCGGCTGTTCACCCGGACCGAGCGGGAGAACGGCAAGGCGGCCTGGGTACTGGGCGCCTCCTTCATCACCGAGGGCGCGATCCCCTTCGCCGCCGCCGACCCGCTGCGCGTCATCCCCTCCGCGATGGCCGGCGGCGCGGTCACCGGTGCCCTCTCGATGGCCTTCGGCTGCACCCTGCGCGCCCCGCACGGCGGCATCTTCGTCGTCCCGCTGATCGGCCGGCCGCTCCTGTACCTGGTGGCCGTCGCGGCGGGTACGGCCGTCAGCGCGGCCCTGGTGATCGGGCTCAAGGGCCTGCGCGGGACCTCCGCGGCGGGTGGCCGGGCGGCGGCGGAGGCCGGCTCCCCGGACCGGGACGTGCCGGTGGCGGCGTAGGGCCCCGGGCGGGGGCGGGCCCGGCCCCGCCCCCGGGGCCCCGGCCCCGCCCGGCTCCGGCGAGCTCTTGGGACTCCGTCGTCCGCGGCTAGGTTGCTGCGATGGCGAAGATATTCGGCGGCGACGGCAACGAACTTCCGCCGCTCGAGCTCGAGGGCGGGAACCTCGGCCCGGCGGAGGAGTACCGACAGCGTCAGGTGCAGTCCTGGTCGCGGCTTCCGGTCCCGTTCGCCCTCCTCGTTCCCTGGGTCTGGCTCTACGTCACCGTCACCTCCGGCCCGTCCGTGCTGCCCGCGGTGCTCGCCGTGGTCCTGACACACGCCGCACTGGTGGTGGCCTGGGCAGGGCGCAGTAGCGGACGGCGGGTCCTCACCTGGGCGGGCTTGGCCGGCTATCCGACCGCCCTCGCCCTGTGCCTGCTGCTGGCGAAGGCCCTCTGAGGCGGGCGGCACGGGGCGGCCACCACCGCCCGCAGAATCCGTGGCACAGGCGCACAGGCGCACAGGCCCGGCAGCCGCCGCGAGGGTGCGCAAACGCGGCGGTGGCCGGCCCCATTCCGGGGCCGGCCACCGCCGCGCTCAGAGCCGGAGTGCCGATCAGACGGCGCTGCCCGCCTGCCAGTCCGACCACGACAGGTTCCAGCCGTTGAGGCCGTTGTCGGGCTGGACGGTCTGGTCCTTGGAGTTCTTCACGACGACGACATCGCCGACCAGCGACTCGTTGAAGAACCACTTGCCCGGGGTGTCGCCACCGCCGCCCTTGCTGTCCCGCAGCCCGACGCAGCCGTGGCTGGTGCCGGAGTTGCCGAAGACGGACGAGGCGCCCCAGTAGTTGCCGTGGATGAAGGTGCCGGACGACGACAGCCGCATGGCGTGCGGAACGTCCTTGATGTCGTACTCACCGCCGAAGCCGACCGTCGAGCCGTCCATCCGGGTCTGCTCGAACTTCTCCGAGATCACCATCTGGCCGTTGTAGGTCGGGTGGTCGGGGCTGCCGCCGGAGATCGGGATGGACTTGTAGGTCTTGCCGTCCCGCTTGACCGTCATGGTCTGGCTGTTCATGTCGACGGTGGAGACCTGCGAGCGCCCGATGGTGAAGGAGACCGTCTTGGACTGCACGCCGGTGATGCCCTGGCCGCCCTTCACCCCGTCCAGGTCGATCTTCATCGTGATCTTGGAGCCGGCCTTCCAGTAGTCCTCGGGCCGGAAGTCCAGGCGCTGGGTGCCGAACCAGTGGCCGACGACCTGCTGGCCGCTGCTGGAGGTCACCTTGATGTGGGACTGGACGTCCTTCTTGTTCGTGATCGCCTTGTCGAAGGTGAAGGACACCGGCATGCCGACGCCGACGGTCTTGCCGTCGTCGGGGGTGTAGCTGCCGATGAAGCTGTTGGCCGAGGAGACGGTGGTGAACGTCGCGTTCTCGGTGGCCGAACGGCCCTTGGCGTCCTTGGCATTCGCCGTGATCTTGTACTTGGTGCCCCGTTCCAGCTGGACCCCGGGCTTCCAGGAGGTCTTGTCGGCCGATATGGCTCCGGCCACCGGCGCGCCGGAGTCGGCCACGGTGAGCTTCACATCGGTCAACTTGCCGCCGGTGACCTTCACCCCGGTGTCGTTGATGCTGGCGTCGGTGGCGCCGTCCTTCGACGACACCTTGATCTTCGCGTCCGAGGCGTCCTTGGCGGCCGCGGCGTCCGCGCCGGCCTGGCCGTTCTTGTCGTCATGGCCGCCGGCCTCGGCGTCCCCGCCACAGGCCGAGAGGGTCAGTGCACCCGCCGCCAGAAGGGCGGTCAGGGCCAGCGTGCGGCGGGCCCGGCGGGCACGGCGCGAGGTGCCCGACGCGGGCTGCCCGGCTGGCTGGAGCGGCTGGTGGGCGGTGCGGGACCAAGCGGGCGCGGGGTTGTCCGGCGATGTCACGAGCTGCTCCATACAAGGGTGTTGTGATTCCGTGCTGGTAAACAGCACCTACGGGCGGATTTGGTTGCGGGTACGGCCACTCTGTGATGAAGGTCACAGTTGTGGTGGCAGGGGGTGGTCGGCGGGCCCCCGCAACCAGGTTCGCAGCGGTGAGCCGTGTTCGTCCAGGCGGGGTGGCGCCTGAGGTGGGGTCACCGGGGTCCCCGAGAGGCGGAGTGGGCTGGTCACTTGGGGGATACGGCCCTCGCCGACCGGGGTGACCGGGTCGAGCCCGAGGCGCGACGCCAACTCCAGGGCCTCGGAGAGCGTATTGACCGGCCCGCACGGCACGGAGGCGGCACCCAGCCGCTCGGTCCAGCCCCGAGGGGTGTCGGCGGCCAGACGCTCCTCCAGGGCGGTGATGAGGTCTTCGCGGTTCTCCACCCGGTCCTGGTTGCGGGCGAAGCGCATGTCGTCGGCCAGTTCCGGTGCGCCCAGCGTCTGCGCCAGTGCCCGGAATTGCCGGTCGTTGCCGACCGCCACCGCGAGCAGCCCGCCCCGGCAGGCCAGCGTCTCGTACGGGGCGATGCTCGGGTGGCGATTGCCCATCGGCCCCGGATCGCGCCCGGTGGCCAGGTGGCCGGACGCCTGGTTGACCAGCGAGCCGAGCAGCGACGACAGCAGATTGACCTCCACCAGCTGGCCCTCGCCGGTGCGGTCGCGGTGCCGCAGCGCCGCCAGGATGCCGGTCGTGGCGTCCTTGGCGGTCAGGACGTCCACCAGGGCGACACCCACCTTCAGGGGCGTACCGCCCGGCTCCCCGGTGATGCTCATCAGTCCGCCGACGGCCTGCACCACGAAGTCGTAGCCCGGCAGGTGGGCGCCCTCGCCGGAGCCGAAGCCGGTGATGGTGCAGTGCACCAGGCCGGGGTTGGCGGCGCGGGTGGCCGTGTGGTCCAGGCCGTACCGGGCGAGCGAGCCGGGGCGGAAGTTCTCGATGAGGACGTCGGCCCGGCGGGCCAGTTCGCGGGCGGCGGTCGCGTCGTCCGGATCGCCGAGGTCCAGCGCGAGGCCCCGCTTGGAGCGGTTGGCGGCGTCGAAGTACGCGGCGGTCCGGTCGGCGGCGAACGGCGGCCCCCAGGCGCGGGTGTCGTCGCCGGTGCCGGGCCGCTCCACCTTGATCACCTCGGCGCCCAGGTCGGCGAGCGTCGCGGCGGCCAGCGGCCCGGCCAGCACCCGGCTGAAGTCGGCCACCAGGACGCCTTCCAGGGCGCGGGGCGAGGGCTGCGGCGGGAACTGCTGCGGCACGTGCGTACTCCTCACGTCACGGACAGGGTGTCGCCATGGTCGGGGGCGATCTTCGCGGAGGGGAAGGGGCCGGGGTGTCCAAGGGGGAACGCTCGACCCCGCCGCGCCGGAAGGTGGCGGAGCCCCGGCGGGGACCGGCCGGAGAGCAAGGGGCCGAAATGTCATAGGAGATGGGTCACTTCGGCAATTACGGCGCTAGATCCCCTGTCGGAGCCGTCGGCCGTGGTGTCCAATGGAACAGGCCAGTCCGTCTCTGCTCCGCCCGTCCTGGAGGACCGTATGCTCCCCTCCGTCTCGATTCTGCAGCAGGTCACGCTCGCCGCACTGCTCGTCGCCACCGTCGCCTGGGCCGTCGCACTGGTCAGACTTCTCCGCCGGGCCCGCCAGCAGGCCGCCGCCGGGCGCGGCCGGCCCCGGCTGCTCGGCTCGGTGCCGCGGCAGACCGGACCTGCCGGCCCGCCGTCGGAGAGCGTGGAGCTGAGCGCCGCCGAACGCGAAGCGTTCGCGGGGCTCGTACGGCAGCTGACCGGCCGCGGCTAGGGGGACACCCCGAGGGCCCGATCCCGACGAACGCCCCTGGAAGGTGTCCCCCTAGCGGACCGGCCCCAGCCGCAGCAGCGCCAGCGCCGCCAGCATCTGCACCGACACCGTGGCCGCCGACTTCAGCGTCGACAGATGATGCTGACCCCTTATCAGCAGCACCGCGAGGACATAACCGAAGCCCCAGGTGGCGTACGTCGCCGCCTGGACGAAGGTGGCGTCGGTCGGCAGCCACGCCACGATGGCCAGCCGCGGCAGATCCGTCACCCAGAAGAGCACGATGAACAAGCTGGCGGTAGGCGCGTAGCGGCCGCTGCCGCCGAGTGTGCGGGCTATGGCATGGGTGACCGACCCCAGCGCGAGACTGGCCACCAGGACCCCCGCCTCGGCCGTCCCGGCCAATTGCAGCGCCACGGTCCGGCCCGCCGACCACTGCTGCCGGAACGACTCCACCGACAGCATGCCGATGCCGCCGCTGACCAGCGACAACATCACGGCTGCGCCCCAGGCGCTGCGGTCCCGCGCCTCGTCCAGGACCTCCACCGGCCGATACCAGAGCCCCAGGATGAGCCGGTGCCACCACAACCGGCGGCGTGGCGCGGGCCTGTCGGGTCGCGGCTGGACGAGCGTGGGCGGAGGGGCGGGGGGAGGTGGCGATGCGGACATACGGCCGTTTCTACCACCGGTGATTTCACGACGGTGCGGGGGCGTCGGTCGACGGCGCCACGGGCGCGGATGAGACGCTCGGCCGGTGAGCTCCCAGACACCCGAGCACGACGAGGCGCACCGCGGCGGGCTCGGCAACCGGCTCAACTGGCTGCGGGCCGCGGTCCTCGGCGCCAACGACGGCATCGTCTCCACCGCCGGGCTCGTCGTCGGCGTGGCCGGCGCCACCGACGAACGCAGCACCCTGTTGACCGCCGGCCTGGCCGGGCTGCTGGCCGGCTCGATGTCGATGGCCGCCGGCGAATACGTGTCGGTCTCCACCCAGCGCGACTCCGAAAAGGCCGCCCTGGCCCTGGAGAAGCGCGAACTGGCGACCGAACCGCATGCCGAACTCGTCGAACTGACCCAGCTGCTGGAAGGCAAGGGGCTCGGCACGGACCTGGCCCGGGAGGTCGCCGAGCAGCTCACCCGACACGATGCCCTGCGCGCCCACGCCGAGGTGGAGCTGGGCATCGACCCCGACCGACTGACCAACCCCTGGCACGCCGCCGGCGCCAGCTTCCTCGCCTTCACCTTCGGCGCGCTGCTGCCGCTGCTGGCGATCGTGCTGCCACCCGCGGTGCTGCGCCTGCCGGTCACCGTGGCCGCGGTGCTCGTGGCACTGGCGCTGTGCGGCTGGAGCAGCGCCCGGATGGGGGCGGCACCGCCCGGCCGCGCGGTGCTGCGCAATGCGGCGGGCGGCGCACTGGCGATGGCGGTCACCTACGCGGTGGGGACGCTGCTGGGGGCCGCCGGGGTGTGAGGACGGCGCCGGCCCGTCAGCCGCCGTACAGATCCCGGTACGACGGGAACAGGCCCCCCGGCCCGTCCACCGTCTCCGCCGCCAGCGCCGCCTTGACCACCGCACGCATCAGGACGTCGGCCCCGGCGGCGAGGATCTCGTTCAGCGCCCCGGCCTCCGCGTGCACCGCGAACACCGGATCGGCGAGGGCCTCTTGCGGAGCCGGTGGGTGGGTGCCGGTGGACAGCGCGAAGACGGTGTCGCCGTCGGAGAGGAGATGGACCGGGCGGACCGCGCGGGCCAGGCCGTCGTGCGCGGTGCCCGCGAGCTTGTGGGCCTGGGCGCGGGTGAGGACCGCGTCGGTGGCGACCACCGCGAGCGTGGTGTTGAGCGGCGGGCGGACCGACGCGGCCGAGCGGGTCCGCGAGATCTCCCTGGCCTCGGCGAGCCGGCGCTGTGCGGCGGCGTGGACATCGGGGGAGGGGAAGGCGGCCGGGCCGCCCGAGAGGCGGCCGTGCAGCGCGCCGGTGTCCGGGTCGGCGAAGCCGCCCGCCGCGTTGGCCGCGACCAGTGCGGCGACCGTGACACCCGAGGGCAGCACCACGCTCGCGGTGCCGATCCCGCCCTTGAGGCCGCCGGACACCGCCCCCGTGCCGGCGCCCGTATTGCCCTGCGCCACCGGCGACCGCGGGTCGGTGCCCGCCGCCGCCTCGGCCGCCGCCCGGCCCAGCGCGGCATCCGGCCGGGCCTGCCAGTCACCGCCGCGCCCCAGATCGAACAGTGCCGCCGCCGGGACCACCGGGACCACCTGAGCGGGATCGGGGCCGACGCGGAAACCGCGGCCCCGCTCCTCCAGCCAGGCCGCCACGCCGGTCGCGGCGTCCAGCCCGAAGGCGCTGCCGCCGGTCAGCACCACCGCTTCCACCCGCTGTACGAGATTGCGCGGATCCAGCGCGTCCGTCTCGCGGGTGCCGGGGCCGCCACCCCGTACGTCGACGGCCGCGACGGCACCGCCCTCGGGGGCGAGGACCACGGTGGTGCCGGTCAGAAACCCGTCGCCGATCCGCTCGGCGTGCCCCACCCGCAGCCCGGTGACGTCGCTCAGCGCGTCGTGCGGTCCCGGCAGGTGCGGCACTCGTCCCTGCTGTGCGTCAGCCATGGGTCATGGGTACCACGCTGCCGGGCGGTCGGAGCGGCGGCCGGGTGTCAGGGACCGGACGGGCCCATCACGACGACCGGGTGCTGCTTGGGGTCCAGGGCGCGCAGGAGCTCGCGCATGACCTGGGGCTTGAGGCTCACACACCCCTGGGTGGGGCCGTCGTGGTCCACGTGCAGCCAGACGCCGCCGCCCTTGCGCGCGCCCTCCGGCCGCTGCTGGTCCAGCGGGGAAGTGCCCGGCACCCGGTTGTAGTTGATGGCGATGACGTAGTCGAAGGCGCCGGCCAGCGGCTCGCCCTCCACGCCGGTGCCGTGGGCGACGAAGTTGCTGTTGTGGTCGTAGGGGAGCTTGGTGCCGTCCGGGGCGGGGAGCCGGCCGCCCGCGTCGGTGAGGGTGTAGACGCCCTCCGGGGAGCGGAGGTCGCCGTAGTGGTGGTCGTCGGTCCAGCCGCGGGCGGCGTTGTGCGCGACCCAGCCGCGGCCGGGCCGCCAGTCGTCGGAGCCCTTGGCGCGGCTGTAGAGGACGACCCGGGACTCGTGGGAATCGCTGTCCGTGCCGGTGACCACCAGCACCTGGCGGCTGTCGGCCGGTATCTGCTTGCGGACGGCGTCGGTCAGCCCCGGGATGGGGCGGGCGGCGGGGACGGTGTTCGGCACGGACCGGCCCTCCGCCCTGGGGCTGACGGCCGTGTCCGGGCTGGCGGCCGTCTTCGGCGCGCCGTTCTTGCCGTCGGCCAGGCTGTCGTGATCGTCGCCCGAGGCCGGCCCGGCCCACAGGGCGGTGCCGACCAGCGTGGTGAGGGCCAAGCCGCCGACGGCCTTGCTGCGCCGGGACAGACTCTTGCGCGCGCGGGTCTGGGCGTGGCGGGCCATGACTGGCGTCTCCTCAGGTACGGACGGATGGATCGGGTTCGGACGGGCGGCGCCCCCTGCGGACTCCCCCCACCGGACTGCTGAGAGGGAAACCCGTAGGCATAAAAAGGGCAATCTGCACCCTACCCCGTCTGCGTGGCGGCCCGCCCTCCGCCCCCGGTGAAGGGTGAGGGGCAAGAGGAGGGAGTCGCGGGAAGTGGTGCCGGTTCGAGGGGAATTGGCGAGGATTGAGGGGGCCTGGTGGCAACGGAAACGGACCGGCCCGGACGGCCGAAGATGGCCGAATCCGGCACCAATGCGGCACCCGTGCAGGCCCATCCGGCACCAATGCGGGCTACCGGCAACCGAGTTGGGACCGCTGTGCCGGAACTCCGGACGACTTTCGCCCGGTCCGGTGGCCGCGTACGGCCGTTCGGCACGCTTACGGGCGAAACCGCGTGGACGGCCGTAACGGACCGGGACTCCCCCCAGCGCCCCCGCTACGTCCCCGCTACGCCCCCAGGGCCGTACCCTGCCGCGCCGTCAGCGTGACGCCCACCGCGACCGTCGCGGCGGCCACCAGGCCCGCCGCCGGCACCGCGAACGCCCCGCCGAAGGTGCAGGCCAACACCAGCACCGCGGACACCGGAAGCACCAGCTGCTGCGCCGGCCCGCGCTTTTGATGGCGGGAGTGGATCAGCCAGACCGACAGCAGAAACAGGGCGGCCGGCACCGTGACACAGGCGGAGGCCGCGAACAACGACAGATGCCCCTTGCCCACCGACTCCTCCACCGCGACCTCGATACCCGCGCCGACCGCCGCCGCCGAGCCGTAGACCAGATAGTGGCCGTAGCCCCACAGGAACGCCTGGGTGTTGCTCCGCAGATGCAGATGGATGGGGACCGCGAAATAGATCCAGTACGCGGCGAAGACCAGCAGCAGGCCGCCGCCCGCGATGGGCAGCAGGGTGCCCAGCTCGTCGTTCTCGTCGAGCGCGGACTGGACGGCGACGGTGGCCGCCGCGATCGTCTCCCCAAGCACGATGATGGTGAACAGCCCGTAGCGCTCGGCGATGTGGTGCGGATGCCAGGGCGTCTGCCGCTCCCGCTCGGCGAACGCCGGTACGGACAGCTCCAGCACGCCCATCACCAGGAACACCCAGGGCACGACGGACGCGGAGGCGAACAGCAGCGCCACCCAGCCGACCTGGCACACGCTCACCCCCAGCGCATAGCGCAGCGCGGTCCGCCGCTCGGCCCCCCGGCAGCCGTGCGCGGCCCGCAGCCACTGGGAGACCAGCGCCAGCCGCATCACCAGATAGCCGAACCAGACCACCCCGAAGTCGCTGAGGTCGAACGCGCGCGGCACGCCCGCGGCCAGGATCAGCACCCCCGCGATCTGTACCAGGGTCACCACACGGAAGAGCACGTCGTCGTTGTCGTACGCCGACGAGAACCAGCTGAAGTTCACCCAGGCCCACCAGATGGCGAAGAACATCATCAGGTAGCCGGCGATGCCGGGACCCGGATGGCCCTCGGCCAGGGCGTGCACCAGCTGACGGCCGGCCTGGGCGATGGCCACCACGAAGCACAGGTCGAACAGGAGCTCCAGCGGGGTGGCGGCGCGGTGTGCCTCGTCGCGGCTGCGCGCCCGCATGGGGAGTGTCATACGGCCGTCAGCCGGTGATCCGCATCAGCGTGATGCGGTCACCCTCGACGGTGAAGGCGAAGTCGGACGGTCCGGTGTAGCCGTTGCCGCCGACCTGGAGGCTGACGGTCGTGGTGCTGCCCTGGGTCCGCACGGCCGTGACTTCGAGCGTGACCTGACGGCCGATGAACTCGCCGTCGCTCCAGCCCCGGATCGCATCATGGCCCCGGAACTCCCGGCCCCAGTCGTTGACCGCGCCGTCCTCGGCGAAGGCCGCGAGAAAGCCGTCGATGTCGCCGCCGTTGGCGGCACGCAGAGCGCGGTCGACGGGCGCGGGGAGGGGCGGGGTGGGCATGGCGGGCTCCTTGGCTCCGGGCGCTTCTTCCGGCCCCGGGCCGGGACGCGGGGTGGCATCAGTACAACCCGGGCGGGCCGCGGCGCCGCGATGGGCGCGGGGGCGCGGCGTGTCGTGTCGCGGGAACCGGGGCGGCCACGGCCCCGGCGCGGACCGGCGGCACGGGCCGTCTTCGGGGGGCGGCGCGGGCGGGGACGACTCCGGGGAGACCCGCTGCAGGACGCCCCTCAGTCCGTCACCCTCAGTCCGCCACCGCCTCCACGATCGACGGGAACGCAACCGTCGGCAGAACCCGCGTCAGCCGGAACCCTCCGGCCGAAAGCAGCGTCGCGAAATCCTCCGAGGTCCGCTCCCGCCCGTCCAGAACCGCCATCATCGCGACATCCATCGTCTTGCCGAAATGCGGCGCGTTGCCCGCCGGCAGCACGCTGTCGACGATCAGCAGCCGGCTGCCACGGGCCATCGCCGCCCGGCAGGTGTGCAGAATGCGCCGGCACGCCTCGTCCGGCCAGTCGTGCAGGACGTGCTTGAGGACGTACACGTCCCCGCCCGCCGGGACGGACGCGAAGAAGTCGCCCTCCTCGGTGCGCCAGCGGCCCTTGAGATCGTCGCCGCCCAGCAGATGGCAGGCCAGCGGCGGCGGCTGGTCGAAGAGCACACCGGTCAGCTGGGGGTGGCGGCGCAGCGCGGCGCGCAGCAGACCGCCGCGGCCGCCCCCGACGTCCACGACCGTGCCGGCCGCCGGAAACGGGTACGCGGCGACCACCGCCTCGTCCACCGGACCCGACAGCGACGCCATCCCGGTGTCGAAGAGCTCGCGCCGGGCCGGGTCGGACATCAGATGTTCGAAGAGCGGCACCCCGATGAGCCGCTCGAAGGCCGCGCCGCCCTCGCGCACCGCCTCCGGCATCCCCGCCGAGGTCCGCAGGAACAGCTCGTCGGTGAGCATCATCACGGCGGGGTGCAGCGAGTCGGGGACGTCGGTCCGCAGCGGTCTGGCCGCCGGCGTCAGCTGGTAGGCGCCCGCGGCGTCCTCCCGGAAGATGCCCCGGGTGGCGAGATAGCGCAGCACCCGGCGCAGGTGCGGGGCGTGGGTGTCGGTGGCCAGGGCCAACTGCTCGGCGGTGCGCGGGCCCTGGGCCAGGTGGTCGGCTATGCGGTAGTGGGCCGCCGTCCGCAGCGCGGCGGAGAAGAGGTGGCCCATGGCCTGCTCCATCAGGTGGGCCACGAGATCCGCGGGCTCGCCGGTCGGCGGGGTGGATGCGGTCGCCAATGTCGGCCTCCAGTCAACGGCTCGGGCAGGCTGGTTCACGGTGGCAGTCGGGGGGCCGGGTGTCACGAGTCGCCCGCGGCCGACCCGCGAAGTCCGGCCAGCCGACGGCGAATACGGTCCGGTGCGCTCCGGCGGGTCTGCCGGTGGGCCTCGGCGCGGTCGTTCATGGTCGAATGCGCGAATGAGCGACAGCGACCACTCCAGCCCCGTCAGTGACGCCTCCAGCTCCGTCAGTGACCTCGCCGGCTCCGGCACCTCCCGATCCGCCACCGACTCCGTCCTGGCGCCGCTCGACACCCGCCTCGCGGATCTGGTGGCGCTCTACGAGGACCTGCACCGCCATCCCGAACTCGGCTTCCACGAGACCCGTACCGCCGCCGAGGCCGCCCGCCGGCTGACCGCGTTCGGCTACGACGTCACCACCGGCATCGGCGGCACCGGAGTCACCGGAGTGCTCCGCAACGGGCCGGGGCCGGTCGTCCTGCTGCGCGCCGACATGGACGCGCTGCCGGTCACCGAGCGCTCCGGCCTCGACTACGCCTCCACGACGCCCGGCCGGATGCACGCCTGCGGCCACGACGTCCACGTCACCTGCCTGCTGGGCGCCGCCGACCTGCTGGCCGAAGGGCGGGACCGGTGGTCCGGCACCCTCGTCGTGCTGTTCCAGCCGGCCGAGGAGATCGGCAACGGCGCCCGCGCCATGCTCGACGACGGCCTGTACAGCAAGGGCCTGGTACCCACCCCCGACGTAGTGCTGGCCCAGCATGTCGCCCCGTTCGGCGCCGGGCTGATCGCGTACTGCCCCGGGGCCTGCATGGCCGCCGCCGACAGCCTGGAGATCACCTTCCACGGCATCGGCGGACACGGCTCCCGCCCGGAGACCACCGTCGACCCGATCCTGATGGCGGCGTCGTTCGTCCAACGGGTGCAGTCCGTCGTGGCCCGCGAGGTGGCACCCAAGGACCAGGCCGTGGTCAGCGTCGGCTCCTTCCACGCCGGCGACACCGCCAACGTCATCCCCGACCGGGCCGTCGTCAAGCTCAGCGTCCGCAGCTTCGACGAGGCCGTACGCAGCCGGGTGCTGGCCGCCATCGACCGGATCGCCCGTGCCGAGGCCACCGCCTCCGGCGCCGACCGCACCCCGGAGGTCAGGATCCTCGACTCCTTCCCGGTCACCGTCAACGACGCCCGCACCCTGCGCAAGGTCAACGAGGACTTCACCCGGTTCTTCGGCGAGCAGCGGCTGTTCGCCTACGACCCGGCATCGGGCAGCGAGGACGCCTCCCTCCTGGCCACCGCCGCCGAGGCACCGCTCTACTACTGGTGGCTGGGCGGCTGGGACCCGGACGAGTTCCGTACGGCACTGGCGGCGGGACGGCTCGCGCAGGACATCCCCTCCAACCACTCACCACACTTCGTCCCGGTGGTGCGTCCGACCCTGACGATGGGCGTGCAGGCGCTGGCAGCGGCGGCCATGAACCGCCTCGACCCGGCCGCGGGCTGACGACACCGCCCGGTACGGCCCGTTGACCTTGCCCTTGGGGGAGGCCCCAGCATCGGCCGTGCCGGGCGAGGGGCCCGGCACGAGGAGGGCGGACGGATGGGCATGAGCGGTGGCACGGACGGTGGGCTGCTGACCATCGGCGCGTTCGCCCGCGCCTGCCGGCTCTCGCCCAAGGCGCTGCGCCTGTACGACGAACTGGGCCTGTTGACCCCGGCCCACGTCGACCCGTACAACGGCTACCGCCGCTACGCCCCGGCGCAACTGGAGCGGGCCAGGCTGGTGAGCTGGCTGCGCCGGCTCGGCATGCCGCTGGCCCGGATCCGCGAGGTGTGCGCGCTGCCGCCCGGCCCGGCGGCCGAGGCGGTCGCCGCGTACTGGGCGCGGGCCGAGGCCGACACCGCCGCCCGCCGGGAGCTGGCCGCCTTCCTCGTCGACCAGCTGCAGCGGAAGGACGACAACGTCATGACAGCAACGGGTACTTCTGCACCTCTCCCCCTGACGATGCGGTACGCCGCCCGGACCGACCGGGGGCGGGTCCGCCCGGCCGACCAGGACGCCGCGTACGCGGGGCCGCGGCTGCTCGCGGTGGCCGACGGCCACGGCGAGCGGGGTGGGGCGGCCGCGGCCGCCGCGATCGACGCGCTGACCGCCCTGGAGGACCGGGACCTGACCGCGTCCGACCTGCTCACCGCCCTGGAGGAGGCGGCGCGCCGGGCCCACCGGGCGGCCCCGGCGGCGGACGCGGAGACCGGCTGCACCCTCACCGCGCTGCTCCGCTCCGGCTCGCGGCTGGGGCTGCTGCACGTGGGGGACTCGCGGGCGTATGTGCTGCGCGACTCCGGGCTGTTCCGGATCACCCACGACCACAGCATGGTGCAGTCCCTGGTCGACGAGGGCCGACTCACCCCGGAGGAGGCGACGGCGCACCCGCAGCGCGCGCTGCTGCTGCGCACGCTCGGCGGTGGCACGGAGTTCGCCCCCGACCTGCACCTGCTTCAGGCGCGGCCGGGCGAGCGGTATCTGCTGTGCACCGACGGGCTGTCCGGGGTCGTCCCGACCGAGGCGATGCGCGACGTCCTCACGACGGCGGCCGACCCCGAGGAGGCGGTACGGGAGCTGATCGCCCTGGCCCATGAGGCGGGGGCGCCGGACAACGTCGGGTGCGCGGTGGGGGAGGTACGGAGGGGGGAGGAACCGTGAGGGAGGTATGGGTGAGGTGAAGTCCCGTAGGGGCGGGCCCGTAAGGGGTGTGCGGGCCCCTTGCGGTATCCCTGCCCGTCGGGCGGGCGGGGTACGCGGGGCGGCGGAACCGTGGCCGGGTGGCAGCGCCGCCCGGGGCCCGGCGCGGGAAAGGGGCACAGCTCCCTGAGCTGCGCCCCCGTCACTCCCCGGCCCGGCCGGCCGGATCCGACCGGTCAACCCGATCCGACCGGTCGACTCAACCGGAACCGACCGGTCGACCGGGTCGACCGGACCGGTCACCGACATCCCCGGTCACCGACATCCGCCGGTGGGTGCGCACCGGCACCGGCTGCGCACCCACCGGGTCAGCCGATGACCTTGGACACCCAGTCCTTGAAGGAGTGGATCTCGGTGTAGACGTCCGGCGACTCGCCGCAGACATGGCCGACGCCGCGGCTGTCGACGCCGACGATCTCCCAGCGGCCGGCGACCTTCTTCAGCAGCGGCGAACCGGAGTCACCGCCGCACGGGCCGAACTTCCCCGTGGGGTTGTCGGCGCAGACGTCGCCCTTGTGGATCCCCCAGGAGTCGTCCCCGTCCGGGCCCTTGACGCACTTGGGCGTGTTGGCCGGGATGGTCTTGGTGTCGAGCTGCTGGAGGGCCTTCGGGAGCTTGTCCTGGCCCGAGTCCGTCGGCTTGGTGTAGCCCCAGCCGATCTCCCGGACCGCCGTGCCGGCCGCCGTCGCCGTGGACGACATCGCCACCGGAGCCTGCGACACCTTCTTGTCCAGGTGCAGCAGCGCGAGGTCGTTGCCGTTGTCCCGGTCGTCCGAGGCGACGTGGTCGGGGTGGACGGTCACGCTCTTGACGCCCACGACGGTGCCGCCGGTGGTCCGGTCCTTGGAACCGATGCGGACCGTGAACTCCTTGGCCGGGATGACCTCGGTCTTCCCGTCCTTGCCCGCCTTGGAGACACAGTGCGCCGCGGTGACCACCCAGTCGCCGCGGACGAGTCCGCCGCCACAGGTGAAGGCCTTCGCGTCGCCCCAGCCGCCGTGGATCGCGGCCATGAACGAGTAGGCCGGCGCCGTGCCGCCGCCGATGATCTTCGGTGAGTTGTCTCCGGGCCCGGTGGCGGGGGCCGCGCCGGCCGTACCCGCCAGAGCGCCGACCAGGACGGTCGCGGCGGCCGCGACGGGTGCGTACCGCACTCGCCGGGCGGCTCCCTTCAACTTCGATCCGCGCTTCACGTAGGAATGATCCTCTCGAACGTATGTTCAATTACGTGGCCACAGTAGTCAGTTGGGGAATTTCCCACAACGCCGACAACTGGTGACTCGGTAGTCACACAGACCACAACAGCCACAACAGTCGCAGGGGGCAAGCGCGTTCGGATATCCGTTGTCGTACTCAGATGGCGGCACGGCGTGAACAGCACGAGGGGATACGGCAGTTGACTCGCGGCGCGATGGGAGCCGCCGCCGACCGAGCCGATCGGCGGCTACCGGGCGGAGTCGGCGGCCGCCCGGGCGGGGCCGACGGCGGCCGGGCGGGGCCGCTACGCCAGGCCCTTGAGCATCCCCTTGAAGTACAGCTGCGGCAGCCCGTAGCGCTTGAGGAACCACATGTCGGTGCGCTCCCGGGTGGTGTCCAGGAACGGGATCGACGGGGCGGGCCGCAGGTCGTAGTCGAACTCGGCGAGCAGCATCTTGTGGCGGGCGGTGACCAGGGGGCAGGAGGTGTAGCCGTCGTAGCGGGCGGTCGCGGGTCGGCCGCGGAGACCGGCGAGGAGATGGGCGACCACGACGGGAGCCTGCTTGCGGACGGCCGCGCCGGTCTTGGACGTGGGCAGGTTGGCCACGTCGCCGAGCGCGAACACCTCAGGGTGGCCGGGGTGCTGGAGGGTTTCGCGGTCGGCCTCGACGTACCCGTAGGGGGAGTCGGGGTCGGCGAGCGGGCCGTCGGCGAGCCACTGGGGGGCGCGCTGCGGCGGTACGGCGTGCAGGAGGTCGTAGCGGACGGTCTCGGCCGTGCCGGTGGCGTGGTCGGTGATCACGGCCTCGCGCGCGGCGCCGTCCAGGGCCGTCATCTCCGACCGCAGCCGCACCTCGATGCCGTACCGCCGGGCCGTCTCCGCCAACACCCGCGAGAACACCGGGACCTTGAACATCGCCGGCTCCGGCAGCACCAGGATCGTACGGATCGCACCCAGCACACCGCGCTTGCGCCAGTGGTCGGCCGCCAGATACGCGATCTTCTGCGGGGCACCGCCGCACTTCACCGGCCCGGACGGCATGGTGAACACCGCCGTACCGCGCTGCATCCGGCGGATCAGCTCCCAGGTGTGCGGGGCGAGATCGGGCCGGTAGTTGCTGCTCACCCCGCCGTGGCCGAGGGCCGCGGCCAGGCCGGGTACACCGTCCCAGTCGAGCTGGAGGCCGGGTGCGAGGACGAGCCGGCCGTAGGAGAAGACCCGACCCGAAGTGGTGGCGACCGTCCGGGCGACCGGGTCGACGGCGGTGGCGCGCTCGCGCAGCCAGCGCACGCCGGGCGGGATGACGTCCGCCTCGGTGCGCAGCGCGGCCCGCAGCGGCGCCTGGCCGCCGCCGACCAGCGTCCACAGCGGCTGGTACCAGTGGGTCTCGGAGGGCTCCAGCAGCGCGATGTCCCGGATGCCGGCGCGGCGTAACCGGGCGGCGACGGTGATGCCCGCGGTGCCGCCGCCGACGATCAGGACCTGGTGGTGGGTGGCGGGGGGCGTCATGGGTTCCTCCAGTAGGGGGTGCGTCGGGGTCTCGGTCGGGAGCTCGGTCGGGGACGTCGTCGGGAACCTCGGGGCCACGGGCGGGGCACGGGCAGCGGTCACAGACGGGGCAGGGCGGTGGCGGCCATGGTGACGGCGACGACGGTGACCAAGGAGGCGAAGGCGCGGGTCAGGACCGGCGCGGGCAGGCGGGTGGCCAGACGGTTGCCGAGGTAGCTGCCGGCCGCCGTACAGGCCGCGAAGCCGGCCAGCAGCGGCCAGTCCAAACCACCGGTGCCGGCCCGAGTGGCCAGCGCCGTGGCGGAGTTGACGAGGACGACCAGGAGCGAGGTGCCGACGGCGACCGGCAGCTCCAGCCCCAGGACGAGCGTGAGCGCCGGCACCACGACGAAGCCGCCGCCGACACCGAAGAAGCCGGTCAACAGCCCGACGGCGGAAGCGGTCAGGGCGATGTGCGCGGGATGCCGCCGGACACCTGCCGCCGCTCGCCGCGGCCCCCGCCCCCTCAGCAGCACCGCCGCCACCGTCAGCATCAGCCCCGCGAACGCGGCCATCAGCACCGCCGGATCCAGCGACGCGCTCCACCGCGTGCCGAGAAAGCTGCCCGCCGTGCCCAGCGCGCCGAAGGCCGCCCCGGCCCCCCAGCGGATCCGGCCCGCACGAGCATGACAGGCCAGTCCCGTGACGGCGCCGACGGCGACCACCACCAGGGCGCCCGCGGTCGCTTCGTGCGGCGACTGGCCCAGCAGATAGACCAGCACCGGGACGGCCAGTATCGAACCGCCACCGCCGAGCGCGCCCAGCAGCAGACCTATCAGCAGCCCGCACGGCAGCGCCGCCGCGGCTAAGACGACGGACACGCTACGCGGAGGGACACGCGGCCCGCGGCGCGAGAGCGACGGCCCGGCTCTCGTCCGACCACTCCGCGACGAAGGCGAACCGATCGCCGCGCACCACCGTCTCGCGCCACTCCACCGGCCGCTGACCGGCCCGGCCCAGCCGCTCGATCGCGAACGCCGCCTCGCGGTCCGCCAGTCCCAGCAGCCACGCCTGCCGCACGTCCGGCAGGAACGGCTGGATCCGCTCCCGGCCCCCGGTCACCTTCACGCCGCAGCGCCGCGACAGCTCCCCGTAGAGCGAGGTGTGCCCGAAGTCGGCGTCCAGCAGCGGCTCGGTGATCTCGGCGGGCAGATAGGCGGTGTCGTGCGCGAGCGCCTCGCCGTCCGCCAGGCGCAGCCGCTCCAGTACGACCAGCGGCGCGTCCGGGACCAGCCCCAACTGCCCGGCGACCGTCCCGTCCACGGTCCGCTCCAGTCGCAGCACCTCGCTGCGCTGATCCACGCCCTGGCCCTCCAGCTCGCGGAAGAGGCTGTAGAGCGAGCCGAGCGGCTGCTGTATGCGGCGGGTGTCCAGGCGGCTGGCGCGGCCACGCTCGGCGATCACCAGGCCGTCGGCGCGCAGCTTGCGCAGCGCCTCGCGGACGGTGTGCCGGCTGACCTCGTACTCGCCGGTGAGCCGGTGCTCGGCGGGGAACTCCTCGGTGAACGCGCCCGCTTCCATCCGGCGCCGCAGATCGGCGGAGAGCTGCGCCCACAGGGGAAGCGGCGAGCGCCGGTCCAGAGGGCGCGGGGCGTGGTCCCCGTCCGGCTGCTGGGTCGTCATGGGTGCCTCCGCGAGCGGGTGTTCGGGGATGAGCCGACGGGGGGCCGGGCTTGTTGCCTCCCCTCCGGCTGCCTAATGTACGTACATCCGTGCATCCGCACAACGGACGCTGCCCGAGCCGACCTTGGGCGCACCCCTCGGAGGTCACCGTGCACTTCGCGCAGTACTACCTCGACTGCCTCTCCCAGGCGTCGTACCTCATCGGCGACCAGCGCACCGGACGCGCCGTCCTGGTCGACCCGCGCCGCGACATCGACGACTACCTGTGCGACGCGGACGAGGTCGGTCTGCGCATCGAACTCGTCATCGAGACGCACATTCACGCCGACTTCCTCTCCGGCCACCTCGAACTGGCCCGGGCGACCGGCGCCACCATCGCCTTCGGCGAGGCCGCCGACACCGGCTTCCCCATCCGGCGGTTACGCGACGGCGAGCGGATCGGGCTCGGGGCGTCCGAGGACGACGGCGTCACCCTCACCGTCCTGGCCACCCCCGGCCACACCCCCGAGTCCATCTGCCTGCTCGTCCACGAACACCCCGACGACGCCGAGCCGTTCGGCGTCCTGACCGGCGACACCCTCTTCGTCGGCGACGTGGGCCGCCCCGACCTGCTCTCCGCCGCCGGGCACTCGCCCGAGGACATGGCCCGTCGGCTGCACCACTCCCTGCACACCAAACTCATGACGCTCCCGGACGCGACCCGGGTCTTTCCCGCACACGGCGCCGGCTCCGCCTGCGGCCGCAACCTCTCCACCGAGACCAGCTCCACCGTCGGCGCCCAGCGACGCCTCAACTACGCACTCCAGCCCATGCCGGAGAGCGCCTTCGTCCGGCTGGTCACCACCCAACAGCCCGCCACGCCCGGCTACTTCGCGCACGACGCCGCCCTCAACCGCGACGGCCACCCCCTCCTGGAGCCCGCCCCGCCCGCGGCCCTCACCCTGGCGGAGGCCCGCACGGCCCGCGACGAGCACGGCGCCGCCCTCCTGGACTGCCGCCCCCTCGCCGACTACACCCGCGCCCACCTCACCGGCTCCCTGCACACCAGCCTGGACACCCGGTTCGCCGAGTACGCCGGCAGTGTGGTGCCGCCCGGCACACCGATCGTGCTGCTCGCCCTGCCCGGTACGCAGGACGAGGCCCGCCTCCGCCTCGCCCGCATCGGCTACGACCGCGTCCTGGGCCACGTCCCCGACCCGGCCGCCGCCCTGGCCCGCGAACCCGCGCTGACCACCCGCAGCCACCGCATCTCGCTCGATGAACTCCCCACGGGCGACCATCAGTTGATCGATGTCCGCAACCCCTCCGAACACGCGACGGGCGCCCTCCCCGGAGCCCGCAACATCCCGCTCGCCACGCTCCCCGGCCACCTCGCCCACCTTGACCGCGACCGGCCCGTCGTCCTCTACTGCCGCAGCGGCAACCGCTCGGTGATCGCGGCGGCACTGCTGGAGGCACGGGGATTCACCGACGTGCGGGACGTGGTGGGCGGCTACCAGGCACTGGTGGCGCAGGACGTACCCGCCGCGGGGTGAGGGCGGGCGTACCCGTACCGCGCGGCAGGCGCGTGGCCGCTTCCGTACGGCGCGTTCGCGGGGCCACTGCCGTACGGGCGCGTTCGCGGGGCTACTCCCGTACGGCGCGGCAGGCCGCCCGGCCCCCCGCGGCCGGTACGAGAACCGGCGCCGCCACCAGACACAGCACCGCCGGGAACAGCAGCGACACCGGTGCGTGCGCCGCACCCGACCCGCCGCCGCCCGCCCCGGCCAAGGACAGCCCCACGCCCGCGGTCACCGTCATCACGGACTTGGTCACCCCCGACGCCTCGCCTGCGCGCTCGGGGCGAACCACGGCCTGCGTACCGGTGAGGGCCAGCGCGCCCGCCACCCCCAGCGCCGCCGCGGCCCCGGTCGCCGCCACCAGGAGGACGGGCGTCCCGGTGGCGCGTCCGGCGGCCGCCAGGGCGAACGCGGCGACGGCCAGACAGACCGCCGTCACCGGCACCGTGACCGCCGCCCGCACGCGTCCGGCCAGCGGACCGCCGACCGCCAGCGCGGCGGCCGGCGCGAGAAACGCCACCCCCGCACCCGACGCCGACCGCCCCTGCGCCTGCTGGAGCGCCGGCGGCACGGCGTACAGCAGCGCCACGGTCGCCGCATTGGCCACCGCCCCCGCCGCCGTCAGCACCACATAGCGCCGGTTGCGGAAGAGCCCCAGGTCCACCAGGGGGCCGGGTGAGCGGCGCTCGGCCCGGACGAAGGCGGCGCCGAGCAGCAGCGCACCGGCCGCCCACCCCCAGGAGGCGGGGTGCTGCAGCCAGAGGGCCAGACAAGCGGGCGCGGCCGTCACGGTGACCACGCCGGCGGCATCGAGCGGGCGGCCGGTGGCCGGGGCGCGGGACTCGGCGGCCCGCCCGGCGTACCCGGCCGCGGCCGCGGCGAGCGGCACCGTGACCCAGAAGACGGCCCGCCAGGAGAGGCCCTGGACGAGCACACCGCCGAGGAACGGGCCGCCCACGGTGCCCACTCCGCCCAGCCCCAGCGCCAGTCCGGTCGCCCGCCGGCGGCGCTCCGGGGCCACGGCACGGGTGAGCAGCGCCAGCCCGACGGGCATGATCAACGCCCCGCCGGCGCCCTGGACGACGCGCGCCGCCACCAGAAGGGGGACCGACGGTGCGAGCGCACACAGTGCGGAGCCGCCGCCGAAGAGGGCCAGCCCGAGGACCAGCATCCGGCGACGGCCAAGGAGGTCGCCGAGACGCCCGGCGGCCGGCATCAGCGAACCGGCGGCGAGGAGATAGCCACTGACCACCCACGGCATCGCCCCCGCCGAGCCGTGCAGGGCCGAGCGGACGACGGGCAGCGCCGGATTCAGCGCGAAGGAGTCCAACTGGACGCAGAAGACGCCCAGGGCGACGGCGACCACGGCGGGCTCGCGCACCAGGGATGCGCGGCCGGGCAGTGGGCCGGGCAATGGGCCGGGCTTCGAGCCGGGCGCCGGGACGGGCATGCGGGTGGGCATGGGTGCCTCTCGTACGGACGACGGACGACGGACGACGGACGGTCGGGCGGTCGGGCGGGCAAACGGGCGGGCAGACCGGCAGGCCGACAGGCGGACGACGGCGGGTGCGGACGTCACGGAACGACGGGCGTACGGAGGGAGGGATTGTCGGCACCGGAAGCGGGGCAGAAAGGCCCGGGCGGCCGCAGGAAGGCGGCGGCAGGTGCGAGAAGGCCGGCGCGCAGCCGGCTCGGGGACGCTGTACAGGAGACGTTCAGCGATCGTTGATCGCTCATCATCATCCTGAACTGCATGTTGCGCCCTGTGACTTCAGAGCATGTAGATGACGCCCGGGAAATACAAGAGCCGCAGGCGTCGCGGATCGCCCTCACCTGGAGCGGTGAGCCAGGCCGGATGGAAGAGCTCACGCACGGCATGCTCCTCGAACAGGCCGACCGGGCCGCGGCCGCCCTCTCCCGGCTCGGAGTGCGGGCCGGTGATCAGGTGGCCGTCCATCTGCCGCTGGTGCCCGAATCGGTGATCGCCACCATCGCCTGCGGCCGTCTGGACGCGTTACGCACCACGCTCCCCGTCTCGCTCACGGTGCCCGAACTGGTCGCGCGAACCCGGGAGTCGGGGGCCCGGGTCCTGATCACGGCGGACGCGGCCTTCTGGGACGGTGCGATACGACCGGTGAAGGCGGTGCTCGACCATGCGCTGGCGCGGGGCGGGGCGGTCGGCGGACAGAGTCGTACGGTCCTGGTGGTCAACCGCTGCGCGCGCCCGGTGTCCTGGACCCCTGGCCGCGACCGCTGGTGGCACGAGGCGCTCGACGCGACGTAGGCCCCGGAGCGCAGTCACCCGGGCCGCTCAGGTCGCGGCCGCCACCTCACCGGCGGCGTCCGGGCGCGTGGTGCCGCGCACCACGTCGAGGTACTCGGCCACCGCATCACGGTTACGGACCAGGCACGCGATGCGCTCGGTCATACGGTCGCGTTCGAGCTCCAGCGTGGCGAGCATCTCCGGCGTCGCGTCGGCGAAATGGATGGTCCGGGGCCGGTCCAGGCAGGGCAGGATCTGCTTGATGATCCGGGTCGGCAGTCCGGCATCGAGCAGCCCTCTGATCTGCAGGACGCGGTCCACGAACCGTTCGTCGTACTCGCGATAGCCGTTCGCCGACCGGCCGGCGACGATCAGCTCCTGCTCCTCGTAGTAGCGCAGCAGCCGCCGGGGCGTCCCCGTGCGCTCCGAGAGCTCTCCGATCCGCATGTGCTCCCCCTCGCACACGGCCGACGCCCTTCACCCATGACCGTCGGCCTTCTCACGCGTGTGATGGTCCGGAGCATACGCAGCACCCGCCACGGGCCGCGCTCCGCCCCGTACCCTGAAGAGGTGAGCACCACCCGTGAACCCGCACCCGAACCGGCCCCCGCGCCCGATACCGCCGAGGCGGCCCGCCCCGCGCCCCGCCCCGCCGCGCTGATCTTCGACGACCCGCTGGACCAGCAGTCCTCGGACGACACCGACCGCGGCTGGGGCGAGCGCCCCGCGTCCTCCGGGGGCGCCGCCGACCTCGCGCGCTTCCTCGACGACAAGCCGCCCCACCACCTCTGAGCGAGGCGGCGGGGCGGCTCGGCCGGTCCGTGGTGCTCGCTACTGCTGCGTCTTCTGCGTGATGACGGTGGCCGCCGATGCGGCGGAGTGCGGACCCGAGCCGTTGCGCTGGGCGAGGAGCGCATCGCGGATCTCGGTGAGCAGCTCGATCTCGGTGGGGTCGACCGGAGTGTCGTCCACCGGCTTCTTCGCGTCCTGGCGGGCCTTCCACTTGTTCATCGGAAGGATCATGAGGAAGTAGACGACCGCGGCGGTGATCAGGAAGGTCAGCGCGGCGCTGAGCACCGAGCCCCACAGGATGTAGATGCCGTCGGTGAATTCGCCGGTCTTGCCGTCCGGGTGGCAGGTGGCGCTGAGGCACGTCTTGTAGTTGTCGAGGTTCTGCGAACCGAGCGCGCCGATGATCGGGTTGATCACGCCCTTGACCACGGCGTTGACGATGTTGGTGAACGCCGCTCCGACGACGACTGCGACCGCGAGCTCGATGACGTTGCCGCGCATCAGGAATTCCCTGAATCCCTGAAGGACGCCCTTGTTCTCGCTCACCTGACAGCCTCTTTCCACGCTCGGTACGGACGGTGCAGCAACAATCAGCACCGCAACTTACGACAGGGCGGGCCAGGCATGTCCAGTCGGGCCACACGAACCAGCGATCGGCGGGAGCGCCAGCACTGATTCGAGGGGACGGCCTGCCACCCGGAAGAGTTTTGCGTGCGAGCGAGGGCGATGCCACTCGATCTTGTGCCACCGCTACCGCCCTTCGGAGAGCGCTGCCGGCAGGCATCCGGGCGCGGACGCACTTCGTACGGCACCGTACGAACCGCCGGTGGCCAGTGCTGCGGCGGCCATCGCCAGTCCGGCCGCGCACATCCGCCGCCGCGTCGCCCGCTGCCACCGGCATCGGCCGCCGCCGGATCGTACCGGGGCGAAGTGGGGCACTTCACACGTCGGCGGCGTCGGGAGCGGCGGTTCGGGGGGCGGAGGCGACGGGAACGGTGCGGCGCCGGCGGCGGGCGGACCGGCGGGCGAACGGCCCGCGAAAGGGGGCTGGGGGAGAGGGGGCTCGGGGAAGGGACGGGGCATCGTCGTCACCGCCTGTCGGGTGGGCGCGGAGGTCGGAACCGGTGATCACCACCGTGCCGGAATTCCGCGCATCCCGCCGAGGGCTGTGGACGAGCCCGCCCGATGTGGACAACCCCGTCACCCGTCGGAGCGGCTACGGCAGCTCGATGCCCAGGTCCCAGCCGTCGACGGCGCTCGCACACGCACAAGCGCGGGCGGCGCCGGCGGGCAGGGCGGCGACCGCGTCGAAGAGGACCTCGCGCAGCAGGCCGACGTTCTGGCCGAACACCTCGAGGACCTCCTGGTGCGAGACGCCGTCGCCGCTCTCGGTGCCGGCGTCCAGGTCGGTGACGAGCGTCAACGAGGTGTAGCAAAGGCCCAGTTCGCGGGCGAGCACGGCCTCGGGGTGGCCGGTCATGCCGACCACCGACCAGCCCTGCGCGGCGTGCCAGCGCGACTCCGCGCGCGTGGAGAAGCGCGGTCCCTCGACGACCACGAGGGTGCCGCCGTCCACCGGCTCCCAGTTGCGCCCGCGGGCCGCCGCCACGGCCGCCCCGCGCCCGGTGGGGCAGTACGGGTCGGCGAACGCGACGTGGACGATGTTCGGGACGCTGCCGTCCGGCAGCGGTTCGCCGTCGAAATACGACTGGACGCGGGACTTGGTGCGGTCGACGAGCTGGTCGGGTACGAGCAGCGTGCCCGGGCCGTACTCGGGGCGCAGGCCGCCGACGGCGCACGGGCCGAGGACCTGGCGGACGCCGACCGAGCGCAGGGCCCACAGGTTGGCGCGGTAGTTGATGCGGTGCGGTGCGAGGTGGTGACCGCGCCCGTGCCGGGGGAGGAAGGCGACGCGTCGGCCGGCCACCTCGCCCAGGAAGAGGGAGTCGCTCGGCGGCCCATAAGGGGTGTCCACCGTGATCTCGGTCACGTCGTCGAGGAAGGAGTAGAACCCCGAGCCGCCGATAACGCCAATCTCCGCGTCAGCCATGCCGGTCACACTATCGGGGCAGGGATGCCGGCCCTCGGGGTGGTCCGCCGCAGCATGCCGCGGACCCCGCCGTCAGAGACGGCGGGGTCCGGGGAAGCGCTGGTCAGGCCGCGGAGCTGCTGCTCGTGGACGACGAGGAAGACGTCGAGGACGAGGAGGAGGACGACGAGGAGGACGACGCGGCGGACGTCGAGGACGACGACTTGGTGTCCGAGCCGCCGGCCGAGTCCGACGAGGAGGAGCCGCTCGACGCACCGGCGGTCTTCGCCGGGCTGCTGCTGGACGACGAGCCGCGGCTGTCGTTGCGGTAGAACCCGGAGCCCTTGAAGACGATGCCGACCGCGGAGAACACCTTCTTGAGGCGTCCGTTGCAGCCCGGGCACTCGGTGAGCGCATCGTCGGTGAACTTCTGCACCGCCTCGAGGCCCTCGCCGCACGCGGTGCACTGGTACTGGTAGGTCGGCACGTGACTTCCTCCTGGCACTCTCACTCATTGAGTGCTAACGACGATCCATAGTGCAGTATTCCGGCCCGCCAGTCCACTGTGACCGCCGGACGGTGACCCACCACACGTCCGGTCAGGCGCTCGCCAGCTCCCGCTCGCGGTCCTCGACGGCGTCGGCCGGGGCCGTCGCGCCGCGGTCGGCGCCGGTGACGACGACTGCCGACGAGTGCGGCCGCAGATGGCCGCGGAGCGTCAGCAGCACCGTCAGGGCCAGCGCCGTCCCGGCCAGCGGAACCAGGAAGCCGGCGCTGGGGCCGAAGCGGTCCGCCAGCTGGCCCGCCGAGGAGGCGGCCGCCGCCTGACCCAGCGCGACCGCGCCGGTCAGCCAGGTGAAGGCCTCGGTGCGGGCGCCCGCCGGGACCAGCGATTCGACCAGGGTGTAGCCGGAGATCAGGGCCGGGGCGATGCACAGGCCGATGAGCAGACCGACCGCGGCCAGCAACGGCACCGCGGTCACCGCCCACAGCGGGGTGGTGGCGAGCGCCAGCAGCCCGTAGGCCACCAGGAGCCGCCGCCGCGGGCCGACCTTCCAGCTGACGGCGCCGCAGACGACGCCGGCGAGCATGTTGCCGGCCGCGAAGATCCCGTAGAGGACGCCGTTGATGCCCGGGTGCCCGATGTGCTCGGTGAAGGCCGTCAGGGAGACCTGCATGCCGCCGAAGACGGTGCCGATGCCGAGGAACGCGACGATCAGGACGCGGACGCCGGGCACCGACAGCGCCGAGACGCGCGGCAGATCGTCGGCCTGCGCCCGGTGGACGGGCGGCTGGGTGCGCCGCTGCGAGGCGAACAGCAGGCCGCCCGCCAGCGACAGCACGGCCTCGGCGACCAGGCCGGCGGCCGGGTGGATGCCCGTGCAGAGCGCGGTCGCCAGCACCGGGCCGACGACGAAGGTGAACTCGTCGGTCACCGACTCGAAGGCCGCGGCCGTCGGCATCAGCGGGCTGCCGCCCAGCTTCGCCGCCCAGCGGGCCCGCACCATGGGGCCGACCTGCGGCGTCGAGGCGCCGGTGGGGACCGCCACCGTGATCAGCGCCCACAGCGGGGCGTGCACGAGGGCGAGGGTGATCAGCGCCGCGACGCCGACGACGTGCACCACGACGCCGGGAAGCAGCACCGCGCGCTGACCGAAGCGGTCGGCGAGCTTGCCGCTCTGCGGGGCGAACAGCGCCATTGAGACACCGGTGGCGGCGGTGACCGCGCCCGCGGTGCCGAAGGAGCCGGTGGTGGACTGGACGAGCAGGGTGATGCCGATCGTCAGCATCGCGAACGGCTGCCGGGCCAGAAAGCCGGGCAGCAGGAATGTCCATGCACCAGGGGTGCGCAGCAGTTGTCCGTAACCGGGACGGGAGTCCTTGACCGCGGATGCCACGGCCGGGCCTTTCTGCCGCCTGGTAGCGCGCCGCCGCAAGGTCGTCACGGGTACGCGCCGAGAGCTGTCCTCTCGCGCAGGACCGAGTGATACCGCGTGGTCCTCACCAAGGAAGTGGCTGCGCGAGTGGCAGTGGACCGCGGCCGCCGAGCGGTCGCGCCAGCTCTGCTTCAGGCAGAGTTGGTTCGTTTATTGCTTCTTCATACTACAGGCGGGAGTGCGTGAAGCCCTGGGATTAACCAGAGCTTCACGCGTAATTCCTTGGGATCCGTGGAGAGATACGGCACATACCGGCCGGTCGGAGTCGGATCGGAGTCGTCTGGGCCCTACCGTCGGCCGGCGGCGCGGCGCGGCGCGGCCCGGCCACGCGGCACGGCGCGTCAGCCGGCGTCCCGCTGCCGGCGCCGCCGCTCCTCATGGTCGCCGTGCCGCCGGCCGCCGCCCGTGCCCAGCCAGCCGGCCAGCTTGCCGCCCTGGGAGACCGCCTGCAGTCGGCGCTCGGCCGTGTCCCGCACCGGATCGGTGGCGACCACCAGCAGCTCGTCGCCGTGCCGCAACACGGTCGTGGGCGACGGGACGAAGCTGGAGCCGTCCCGGACGACCAGGGTGACCGCGGCGCCCGCCGGCATCCGCAGCTCCCCGACCTCGACGCCGTGCATCCGGGAGGACGGGCCGATGGACGTGGACAGCAGATGGCCGCGCAGCCGCTCCAGCGGGGCCGACTCGATGCCCAGGTCGGCCGCCTCCCCTGCGGCGGTGCCCAGCCGCAGCCGCCTGGCGAGCCAGGGCAGCGTCGGGCCCTGGATGAGGGTGTAGACGACGACGAGCACGAAGACGATGTTGAAGACGTGGTCGCTGCCCGGAATGTCGGTGACCATCGGGATGGTCGCGAGCACGATCGGCACCGCGCCGCGCAGCCCGGCCCAGGACAGCAGGGTCTTCTCCTGCCAGGGCATCCGGAAGGGCAGCAGGCTCGCGAACACCGACAGCGGCCGGGCCACCAGCGTCAGGATCATGCCGATGACCAGCGCCGGGACTATGTCGTCGAGCAGGTTGTGCGGGGTGACCAGCAGGCCCAGCAGGACGAACATGCCGATCTGGCCGATCCAGCCGAGCCCTTCGGCGAAGCCGCGGGTGGCCGCCGTGTGCGGCAGCTTGGCATTGCCCAGGATCACCGCGGCCAGATAGACGGCGAGGAAGCCGGAGCCGTGCGCCAGGGCGCCGGCCGCGTACGCCGAGACGGCGATGGCCATGACGGCGATCGGATAGAGGCCGGAGGCCGGCAGCGCCACATGCCGCATGCCGTACGCGCCGAGCCAGCCGACGGCCAGCCCGATGGCGGCGCCGATGGTCAGTTCCAGGGCTATTTCGCCGATCAGGGCGTACCAGTGCTCGACCGGACCGGCCGTGGAGAAGGCGACGACGAGGATGACCACCGGGGCGTCGTTGAAGCCCGACTCGGCTTCCAGGACACCCGTCAGCCGTGCGGGCAGCGGCACGCTGCGCAGGACGGAGAAGACCGCGGCGGCGTCCGTCGAGGAGACCACGGCGCCGATCAGCAGTGCCTGACGCCATTCGAGTCCGGCCAGATAGTGCGCCCCGGCCGCGGTGACCCCCACGCTCACCGCGACGCCGACCGTCGACAGCGCCGCCGCCCGGGGCAGCGCCGGCCTGATCTCTTTCCACTTGGTGCCGAGGCCGCCCTCCGCCAGGATGACGACCAGGGCCGTATAGCCGAGGAGTTGGGTCAGTTCGGCGTTGTCGAAGACGACACCGCCGAGGCCGTCCTGCCCTATGGCGATGCCTATCCCCAGATAGATGAGCAGGCTGGGGAGCCCGCTGCGCGAGGAGAGTCGTACCGCGGCCACCGCGATGAGCAGTACGAGCGAGCAGACCAGCAGGAGTTGATTGAGGTGGTCGACAGTCAGGAGCTGGTCCTTTCTCGCACGGGAGCCGGAAGGAAGCGGTCCGTCGGACCTACGATCCTTACCGTATCTAGTTACTGAGACTAACAATTTACCATTACTTGAAAGTCGGATGTGCTCGTAGTGACTCCGCGTAGGGGTCGCCGGACCCGTGCGCCTATGGTTGCTCCAGCACTCCCACCCTGCCCCTCGAAGGACAGAGATGCCCGCCAACAAGTCCGGCCCAGCGCCAAAAAAGAAGAAGGGGCGGCGCGGCCGCCTCGTCGCCATCACGGTCGTGCTGCTGCTCGTGGCGGGCATCGGCTTCGGCGCGTACTGGGGCGTGAGTACCGTCCGGGCCTCGTTCCCGGAAACCACCGGCTCGCTCAAACTGCCCGGTCTGACCAACCCGGTGGACGTCTCGCGGGACGCCAACGGCATCCCGCAGATCTACGCGGACACCGATGAGGACCTCTTCCGCGCCCAGGGATACGTCCAGGCCCAGGACCGCTTCTGGGAGATGGACGTCCGCCGGCACATGACGTCCGGCCGACTGTCGGAGATGTTCGGCAAGGGTCAGGTCAAGAGCGACGAGTTCCTGCGCACGCTCGGCTGGCACCACGTGGCGCAGAAGGAGTACGACACCAAGCTGTCGCCCAGTACCAAGAAGTACCTCCGGGCATACTCCGACGGCGTCAACGGCTACCTCAAGGAGCACCAGGGCTCGGCGCTCTCCCTGGAGTACGCGGCGCTGGACTTCCAGAACGACTACAAGCCCGAGAAGTGGACGCCGGTCGACTCGGTCGCCTGGCTCAAGGCGATGGCCTGGGACCTGCGCGGCAACATGCAGGAGGAGATCGACCGCTCCCTGATGACCAGCCGGTTCACGCCGGAGCAGATCAAGCAGCTCTACCCGGCGTACCCGTACAAGCGGAACCGGCCGATCGTCGAGGGCGGTTCGGTCGACCCGGCCACGAAGAAGTTCCGGCCCAAGGGCTCGGCCAATGCCACCCCGGCCGGCAGCGCCGCCGTCGGCCTGCAGTCCCAGCTGTCCTCGCTGTCCAAGACCCTCGACAAGGTCCCGGCACTGCTCGGCCCCAACGGCAACGGCATCGGCTCGAACTCCTGGGTCGTCTCCGGTGCGCACACCACCACCGGAAAGCCACTGCTGGCCAACGACCCGCACCTGGCGCCCCAGATGCCCTCGCTCTGGTACCAGATGGGCCTGCACTGCCGCACCACCGGCCCCAAGTGCAACTACGACGCCTCCGGCTTCACCTTCTCCGGCATGCCGGGTGTCGTCATAGGTCACAACCAGAACGTCTCCTGGGGCATGACCAACCTCGGCGCCGACGTCTCCGACCTCTACCTGGAGAGGATCAGCGCCGACGGCTACCTCGACGACGGCAAGCAGCGCCCGTTCCGCACGCGCAAGGAGACCATCAAGGTCGCCGGCGGGGACAGCCGCCACATCACCGTCCGCTCCACCGGCAACGGACCGATCGTCTCCGACCGCGACGGCGAACTGGCCGACGTCGGCAAGGACGCCCCGGTCGGCAACGCCGCACCGGACCGCGGCGACGGCTACGCCGTCTCGCTGCGCTGGACCGCCCTGGACCCGGGCAGGTCCATGGACGCCGTCTTCGAGCTCGACCGCGCCAAGGACTGGACGGGCTTCCGCAAGGCCGCCGCACACTTCGAGGTCCCCTCGCAGAACCTGATCTACGCCGACACCAAGGGCAACATCGGCTACCAGGCGCCCGGCCGGATCCCGGTCCGCGGCGCCGGCGACGGCACCTACCCGGCGCCCGGCTGGGACCGGAAATACCGCTGGACCGGCTACGTCCCCCAGCAGGCCCTGCCGTACGAGTACAACCCCGCCCGCGGCTACATCGTCACCGCCAACCAGGCCGTCGCCGACGAGAAGTACCCCTACCTCCTCACCAAGGACTGGGGCTACGGCTCCCGCAGCCAGCGGATCAACGACCTGATCCAGTCGAAGATCAAGGACGGCGGCAAGGTCTCCACGGACGACATGCAGACCTTCCAGAAGGACAACAGCAGCGAGATCGCCCGGCTGCTCACCCCGTACCTGACGAAGATCGACATCAAGGACAAGTACGTCCGCGACGCCCAGCAGCTGCTGGACGGCTGGGACTTCACTCAGGAGCCCGACTCCGCCGCGGCCGCCTACTTCAACGCCGTCTGGCGCAACACCCTCAAGCTCGCCTTCGGCAACAAGATGCCCAAGGAACTGCGGCTCGAGGGTCAGTGCCTCACCGTCCGCCCGGCCGACGAGACCGGCCCCGCCGACGACCTCGAGAAGCTGGTCCGCGAATGCGGCGAGCGGGCCGCCGACTCGGCGCAGCCCGACGGCGGCGACCGCTGGTACGAAGTGGTCCGGAAGATCCTGGACGACCCGAACAACGCCTGGTGGAAGACCGAGGACCGGCCCGGCCACCCCGGCGACCGCAACCGCGACCAGCTCCTCGCCGAGGCCATGAAGGACGCCCGCTACGAGCTGACCGCCAAGCTCGGCAAGAACATCGACAACTGGAGCTGGGGCCGCCTCCACCAGATGTACCTGAACAACCAGACCCTGGGCACCGACGGCCCCGGCTTCCTCCAGGGCCTGTTCAACCGCGGCCCCTGGAACGTCGGCGGCGGTGAGGCCGCGGTCGACGCCACCGGCTGGAACGCCGCGGGCGGCTACAAGGTCACCTGGGTCCCGTCCATGCGGATGGTCGTCAACCTCGCCGACCTCGACAAGTCGCGCTGGATCAACCTCACCGGCGCCTCCGGGCACGCCTACAGCGCGCACTACTACGACCAGACCGACAAGTGGGCCAAGGGCGAACTGCTGCCCTGGGCGTACAGCGAGTCGGCGGTCAAGAAGAAGGCGAAGGACACGCTGACGCTGTCGCCGTAACGGGCGCGGAGCGCATGCACGCCGTCGGGCGGGCCGGAGCACCTCCGGCCCGCCCGACGGCGTTGCGGCCTCAGGACGGCGTTGCGGCCTCAGGACGGCGTTGCGGCCTCAGGACGGCGTTGCGGCCTCAGGACGGCCGGTGGAAGCGGTGCACCGCCGTCGGTGTCACCGCCGCATGCACCGGCCGATCGTGCGCCTCGACCGGCACCGTCCCACGCACCTCCGTGTCGTAGAGCAGCACCACCAGAGACGCCCCGGACCCGGCCCGCTCCAGCCGCGCCAGCACCCGGTCGTAGGACCCGCCACCCCGCCCCAGCCGCAGCCCCCGCCCGTCCACCGCCAGGCCCGGCAGCAGCACCACATCGGCCTGGGTGACGGCCTCCGGGCCGAGCCGCTCACCGCCCGGCTCCAGCAGCCCCCAGCCGGCCGGCACGAGCCGCTCGGCGCCCTCGTACGGGGCCCAGTCGAGATCGTTGTCCGGCAGCAGTACGGGCAGCAGCACCCGCACCCCGGCCTCCCGGAGCTCGTCCAGCAGCGGCCGGGTCGCGGGCTCCTGCCCGATGGAGACGTACGCGGCGACGGTCAGCGGACCTCCCGCGGCGGGCGCCGTCGCGACTCCCGCGGGGCCCTCCCGTCGCCGCGCCGCCCGGAACTCGTCCAGCTCCCACGTCCGCCGGGCCAGCGCGGCGCCCGTCGCCGCGACGACATCCCGCGGCAATGATCTCCTCACCTCCAGGAGATCGCGCCGCAACCTGCGCTTCCTATCGTGACCAGAGTTCACTTGTGTGCCCTTGCTCCCGCTCTCATGCTCTATTCACCAGACCCTCATCATCGTTCCGATAGGGCCGGTTATGGTGTCGCGCATGACCCCATCGCACACGCGGATCAGCAAGGCTGTCATCCCGGCAGCCGGCCTCGGCACCCGGTTTCTCCCTGCCACCAAGGCCACGCCCAAGGAGATGCTCCCGGTAGTCGACAAGCCCGCCATCCAGTACGTGGTGGAGGAGGCGGCCGCCGCCGGACTCTCCGACGTCCTGATGGTGACCGGCCGCAACAAGCGCCCCCTCGAGGACCACTTCGACCGCAACTACGAACTCGAAGAGGCCCTGCACCGCAAGGGCGACGAATCCCGCCTCGCCAAGGTCCAGGAGTCCAGCGACCTCGCGACCATGCACTACGTACGGCAGGGCGACCCCAGGGGCCTGGGCCACGCCGTGCTGTGCGCCGCGCCCCACGTCGGCGACCAGCCCTTCGCGGTCCTCCTCGGCGACGACCTCATCGACCCCCGCGACCCGCTGCTCCAGCGCATGGTCGAGATACAGGAGCAGCACGGCGGCTCCGTCATCGCCCTCATGGAGGTCGACCCGTCGCAGATCCACCTCTACGGCTGCGCGGCCGCCGCCCCCACCGGCGAGGACGACGTGGTCGTGGTGTCGGACCTGGTGGAGAAGCCCGACCCCGCCGAGGCCCCCAGCAACCTCGCGATCATCGGCCGCTACGTCCTCGACCCGGCCGTCTTCGAGGTGCTGCGCAAGACCGAGCCGGGCCGCGGCGGCGAGATCCAGCTGACCGACGCCCTCCAGGCGCTGGCCGCCGATCCCGCCCTCGGCGGACCCGTACACGGTGTCGTCTTCAAGGGCCGGCGGTATGACACCGGTGACCGTGGCGACTACCTGCGTGCCATTGTCAGACTGGCATGCGAACGTGAGGACCTGGGCCCGGACTTCAGGGCCTGGCTCCGCAGTTATGTCACCGAGGAGATGTAAGACGTTGAACGGCACCACCGACCAGACCCGCCACCAGGACCGCGTCTGGTCGGTGGCCGAGCACCTCGACGACGTCCTGTCGAAGATCCCTCCGCTGGAGCCGATCGAGCTGCAACTCCTCGATGCCCAGGGCTGCGTCCTGGTCGAGGACATCACGGTTCCCGTGGCCCTGCCGCCCTTCGACAACAGCTCGATGGACGGCTATGCCGTCCGCGTCGCCGATGTCGCGGGCGCCACCGAGGAGTTCCCCGCCACTCTCACCGTCATCGGCGATGTCGCGGCGGGCAGCGGCGAGCCGCCCGCGGTGGGCCCCGGTGAGGCGGCCCGCATCATGACCGGGGCCCCGGTGCCGCCCGGTGCCGAGGCCGTGGTGCCCGTCGAATGGACCGACGGTGGCACCGGCCAGGGCCCGGCCGCCGGCATGCGCGCCCACAGCGCCGCCCCCGAGGACGCCACCGGCGAGGTCCGCGTCCACCGCCCCGTGACGGCGCGCGCCCACATCCGCGCACAGGGCAGCGACGTCTCCGCGGGCGAGCCGGCGCTGCGCGCGGGCACGGTCCTCGGCCCGCCCCAGATCGGCCTGCTCGCCGCGATCGGCCGCGGCACGGTCCGGGTACGGCCCCGCCCCCGGGTCGTGGTGATGTCGACCGGCAGCGAACTGGTCCAGCCGGGGGAGGCGTTGGGCCCCGGCCAGATCCACGACTCCAACAGTTTCCAGCTCACCGCCGCCGCCCGCGCCGCCGGGGCGATCGCCTACCGCGTGGGCGCCGTCGCCGACGACGCCGAGACCCTCCGCGCCACCCTGGAGGACCAGCTCATCCGCGCCGACATCCTGGTCACCAGCGGCGGCGTCAGCGTCGGCGCGTACGACGTGGTCAAGGAGACGCTGACCGACCTCTCCGCCGAGGAGGGCATGGTCGAGTTCCGCAAGATCGCCATGCAGCCCGGCAAGCCCCAGGGCTTCGGCCTGGTCGGCCCCGACCGCACCCCCCTGATGGCGCTCCCCGGCAATCCGGTCAGCTCCTACGTCTCCTTCGAGATCTTCGTCCGCCCCGCCATCCGCACGCTGATGGGCCTGCCCGACGTCCACCGCCCCACGGCCCGCGCCGAGTGCACCGAGCCGATCGCCTCGTCCCCCGAGGGCAAGCGGCAGTTCCTGCGCGGCTCCTACGACCCGGACACCGGCCGGGTCGCTCCGGTGGGCGGCTCCGGCTCCCACCTGATCAAGGCCCTCGCGCACGCCAACGCCCTGATCGTCGTCCCCGAGGACACGACCGAGGTGGCCGCCGGCGACGAGGTGGACGTCGTCCCGCTCGCCTGAGGGCTGTCCCTCGGTCCGCGGCACACCGCGCGAGCCCGGAGGCGTCCCCGCCGCGGAACACCTCCGGGGCTCTGCGGGCACCCCCTGCCCGCCTGCGGGTACGGTGTCGTCCCACAGGCGCGGCACGGCACGGTCCGGACCAGGAGAACGATGAGCAGCGGCCAGCAACACCTCACCCATATCGATGCGGCGGGCGCGGCCCGGATGGTCGACGTATCGGAGAAGGACGTCACCGCCCGCACCGCCGGCGCCCGCGGCCGTGTCCTGGTGTCACCGCAGGTCATCGCGTTGCTGCGGGGTGAGGGCATGCCGAAGGGCGACGCCCTGGCCACCGCCCGGATCGCCGGCATCATGGGCGCCAAGCGCACCCCTGAGCTGATTCCGCTCTGCCACCCCCTCGCCGTCTCCGGCGTGAAGCTGGATCTGACGGTCACCGACGAAGCGGTCGAAATTGCCGCCACCGTCAAGACCACCGACCGCACCGGCGTCGAAATGGAGGCGCTCACCGCCGTCTCCGTCGCCGCCCTCACCGTGGTCGACATGGTCAAGGCCGTCGACAAGGCCGCGGTCATCTCCGACATCCGCGTCGAGGAGAAGACCGGCGGCAAGTCCGGCGACTGGAGCCGGTCGTGAGCCCCGCCCGCGCCCTGGTCGTCACGGCCTCCAACCGCGCCGCGGCCGGCGTCTACCCCGACAAGGGCGGCCCGCTGCTCGCCGAGGGCCTGACCGGCATGGGCTTCGCGGTCGACGGCCCGCAGGTCGTCCCCGACGGCGACCCGGTGGAGGCCGCCCTGCGCGCCGCCGTGGCGGCCGGCTACGACCTCGTCCTGACCACCGGCGGTACGGGCATCTCGCCCACCGACCGCACCCCCGAGGCCACCCGCCGGGTCCTGGACTACGACGTGCCCGGCATCCCCGAGGCCATCCGCGCGGCCGGCCGCGACAAGGTCCCCACCGCGGCTCTCTCCCGCGGCCTGGCGGGCATCGCCGGGCAGACCCTGATCATCAACCTCCCCGGCTCGACGGGCGGCGTCCGCGACGGCCTCGCCGTACTCGCCGACCTCCTGCCGCACGCCGTCGACCAGATCCGCGGCGGCGACCACCCCAGACCTACCGGGAGCCCGAGCTGAACGCGTCCTGGCCGGTGGTCCTGACGGACGGCGACGTCGCCCTCCGCCCGATAAGGCTGCGCGACCAGCGGCCCTGGCGGGAGGTCAACCGCCGCAACCGCGACTGGCTGCGTCCCTGGGAAGCCACCATCCCGCCGCCCCCGCCGGGCATCGCCTCGCCGCACCGCCCCACGTACCGTCAGATGGTCCGTCATCTGCGTGCCGAGGCGCATGCCGGCCGGATGCTGCCGTTCGTCATCGAATACCGCGGACGGCTCGCCGGGCAACTGACGGTCGCCGGCATCACCTGGGGCTCGATGTGCTCGGGTCATATCGGCTATTGGGTCGATCAGGAAGTCGCCGGCCGCGGCGTCATGCCCACTGCCGTGGCGCTCGCCGTCGACCACTGCTTCCGCTCCGTGGGGCTGCACCGCATCGAGGTCTGTATTCGGCCGGAAAACATCCCCAGTCGCCGCGTGGTGGAAAAGCTCGGCTTCCGCGAGGAGGGCATTCGGCCGCGCTATCTGCACATCGACGGCGGCTGGCGTGACCACGCGGTATTCGCCCTGACCGCGGAAGAAGTGCCGGAAGGTCTGCTCAACCGCTGGCGGCAGCACCGGCCCAGTGCACCGGGCACACCCCACAAATAAAATGAATGTTCGAATACGTGTCCGGCCTGGCCGGATTCGCCGCCATGGCCTCCCTACAATCACAAAAAAAGTTCGAGATATCAGCCAGATCGTGCGACACACCGGCCCAATTGGCGGATGGCCCCGCGCAAACCCCTCTACCGTGTGAGTTGTGAGAAGCAGCGGCCTCATCTACGCAGTCATCGTCGGGGCCTGGGCCGCCTATTTGGTGCCGATGTGGCTCCGTAGGCAGGACGAGCTCAACGAAGCCCGTCCGACCGAACGCTTCAGCACTGCCATCCGGCTCCTGTCCGGACGTGCGGCCATGCAACGCCGTTACGACAAGGGGCAGGACGAGCGCCCCGCCGACGATGCCGGCGACGAGCAGCACCCGGACGCCCCGGCCGACGAGGCGGACGCCGGGTCCTTCGACGACCCCGCGCAGGCGCCCGCGGCGCACCCCACCCGTGTGCAGCCGGCCCCGCCGCGCCCGTCCCTCGCCGAACGCACCAAGCGGGCCAAGGTTCTCGCCCGCCGCCGGCGCACCATCACCGTCCTCTTCCTCGCCTTCACCGTCGGCGCCATCGCCGCGGCTGTCGGCGGCCTCGCCTTCCTCTGGGCCCCCGCCGCCCCCGCCGCGCTCCTCACCGCGTACATCGTCTACCTCCGTGTGCAGGAGCGGCGCCGCTTCACCTTCACCATGGACCAGCGCAGCGCGGAGGCGGCCGCGCAGCGGCTGCGGGAGGGCAGGCGCCGCCCCCAGTCGGCGGCCGACCAGCCGCCACTCGACGACCAGCGGGCCGATGCCCGCGCTGACGCCCCGGCCGAGCCCGTCGCGGAACCGCCCCGCCCGGCGACCCCCGCGCACACCGCCGGCCGGCGCGCTCTCGTCGAGGAGACCGACCACGCCGAGTGGGTCGACCAGCAGCGCGAACGCGAACGCCCCCGCCCCGCCGCAGGCACCTGGGAGCCGGTCCCGGTCCCCCTTCCCACCTACGTCACGGCCCCGGTCGCCCCCCGTGCCACCAGCCACATCGACCTCGACGCCGAGGGCGCCTGGAGCTCCGCCCGCTCCAGCGCCGCCCCCGACCATCCGCAGGAACCCCCGCAGGCCGAGCGTCGCCCCCGCGGCCGCACCCCGCTCTTCGACCAGTACGAGGACGAGGACCGTCCCCGTGCCGCGAACGAGTGACGCCGCTCCGCTGACCAGCATCGGAAGCGATTTCCGAGCACCGCGACCGAGATGCTAGAGTTTCACTCGTCGCAAGGGCCTGTGGCGCAGCTGGTAGCGCACCTCGTTCGCAACGAGGGGGTCAGGGGTTCGAATCCCCTCAGGTCCACAGCGTTTGTCGAAATCCCGTCCGATCTGGTTGATCGGGCGGGATTTTGGCGTTCCCGGGGGCCGGTGGCCGTGGCCGGCGGGGTCGAAGTGTCCGTCGGTGTGCGGGCGTTGCCGGATCGGCTGGGGAAGGGGTGTGCGGAGACGCGTCAGGGGGTCCGGTCGGCCAGCCGGGCCACCGCATCGAGGACGGCGCCGGCGCCGTCCTCGGCGGCCAGACGGTGGGCGGCGTGGGTGGCGCGTGCGGTGAGGGCGGGGTCCGTGGTGGCCCGGGTGATGGCCGCGGCGAGGCGGGTGACGGCGTCGTCGGCGGTGAGCCGCGGGAACGGGAGCGGGGCGGTGGCGGCGCCGAGGGCGGCGAGGCGGGCGGCCCAGAAGGGCTGGTCGGCGGTCACCGGGACGGGGACGGTGGGGACGCCGGCGCGCAGGCCCGCTGCGGCGGTGCCCGCGCCGCAGTGGTGGACCACGGCGGCCGTGCGGGGATAGAGGAGGGCGTGCGGGACGTCGCCCACGGTGAGGACGTCGGGGGTGCCGGCGGCCTCGGCGGTCAGGTTCGCCCAGCCGGACTGGAGGATGCCGCGGACCCCGGCGCGGTTCAGGGCCCGTACGGCGAGGGAGCTCAGCCGTGCGCCGTCTCCGGACGCCATGCTGCCGAGACCGATGACGACGGGCGGTGGACCGGCGGCGAGGAAATCCTCGACGGCGGGCGGGAGTTGGGCGTCGGGGGAGTGCCAGGGCCACCAGTTGCCGACGACCTCCAGGCCCGCGCCCCAGTCCGCGGGGCGGGGCACCAGGACCTCGCTGAAGCCGTGCAGGACCGGTCGGCCGGCCGCTTCGGCGCGACGGCGGACGGTACGGGGTGCGGCGGGCGGCAGGCCGAGACGGGCGCGGAGGTCGCGGGTCGCGTCGGCGTAGAGGCGGTCGACGACGCGGCGGGAGAGGTGTCCGGCGGCACGGTTGCCCCAGCGGCCCAGGGAGCGGCCGCCGCTGACCACGGGGGCGAAGTCGCCGGTGGGGGCCTGGGGTACGAGGGGCAGGTCCAGGCAGGGGATGTCCAGCGCCTCGGCGAGGTGCCGGCCGAGCGGGGCCGTGGTGGTGGAGAGCAGGAGGAGTTCGGTGTCCGGGTGGGCCGCGTCGGCGATGCCGCCGCCCAGCTGCCGGACGAAGGCGGCGGCCCGGCGCAGCAGCGCCCGGTTGCCCGCCGGGGAGGCGGACGGGTGCCCTTCGGCCGTCTCCCCGGCGGCGGGGCGGGTGGTGCGCGGGTCGGCGGGGAGGGGGCGGAGCTCGAGGCCGGCGGCCCGTACCAGCGGGGCGTGGGTGTCATGGGTGGCGAGTGCGACCTCGTGACCGGCCTCCCGGAGGCGGGCGCCGACGCCGGTGTACGGGGCGACGTCGCCGTAGGAGCCGGCGGCGGTGATCAGGATCTTCATGGGAGGCGAACCCTCAGGTGCTGGTGGGCGGACGATGGGCCGGCCGGGCGGCCGGGTGCCGGAGGCGGCGCGGTACGCCGCACGCGATACGCGGGCCGGGGCCGCCGGTCAGGCTTCCTCGGGGGTGTCCGGCCGGTGTACCGCGTTGGCGTGGACGGCCGTGCGCAGATACCCGGCCAGGCCGGGGCGCTGTTCGGTCGGCGGGACGAGCAGGGCGAAGGCGCGGGGGTCGGCGGCGAAGTCGTCGGCTATCCGGCCGTGCATGGCGGTGGGGCACGGGGTGAACCAGCGGGTGAGGTGCTGTCGGTGTTCCTCGGCGAGGTCCATGGCGCGCTCGCCGTCCGCCGGAGCGCCGGCGTCGAAGGCGGCGGTCAGACGCCCGCGCCAGGCGGCGGACTCGGCCATGATGTGCGCCCAGTCCTCCTTGGAGTGCGCGGCGGCCCGCGCCATGGAACGCCGATGCCCCTCGCTGTGCTGCCACTTGAGGTGGGCGTCGGTGGCGTAGCTCAGGTCGAAGGCGACCTCGCCGAAGACCTCGAACCGCTCCTCGGGCGTCAGCGCGACGCCCGTCTGCTGGACCTCGATGGCCTGCTCGGCCACCTCGACGAGGCGCTGGAGCTTGGCGATCCGGCCGGTCAGGAGGCGGTGCCGGGACCGGAGGTGGTCCAGGGCGTCGGCCTGGGGGTCCGCCAGGACGGTGGCGATCTCGTCCAGGGGGAAGCCGAGTTCCCGGTAGAAGAGGATCTGCTGGAGGCGGACGAGGTCGGCGTCGCCGTAGCGCCGGTAGCCGGCCCGGCTACGGACGCTGGGGGAGAGCAGGCCGACCTTGTCGTAGTGGTGCAGGGTGCGCACCGTGACCCCCGCGAAGCCGGAGACCTGCCCGACCGAGTAGCTCATCGCACGCCCTTCGTCCCGTTGCCCCCGGTGCCGGTGCACCGTGGCCGTGCCGTCGTTCAGGGTGGAGCCCGACGTCGGGTGAGGGTCAAGGGGGGGCGGGACGAAGGGGCGGGACGAAGGGGCGGGACGAAGGGGCGCGGTGTGGGTCCGGCGCGGGAGGCCGAGGGCCGGGGCCTCACCCCGACGAATACCGCTCCTCCAGTACGGAGTTCAGCACGGCGCGGACGTCCTCCCGGTCCAGCCCTGCCGCCCGTGCCCGGTCCATCCAGGCGCACAGTTCCGCGCGCAGCTGGGAGTCCGCCGCGGACGTGGGGCGGGCGAGGGTGCGGCTGACGAACGTGCCGAGGCCGGGGCGGGGCTCGACCAGGCCCTCGCGTTCCAGCTCGCGGTACGCCTTGAGCGTCGTGTTCGGATTGACCTTGGTCGTCGCGGCCACCTGCGCGGCCGTCGGCAGGCGGTCGCCCTCCACCAGGACGCCCAGCCGCAGGGCCTGCTGGACCTGCTGGACGATCTGGAGGTAGGTGGCGATGCCGCTCCGGCGGTCGATCCGGAACTCCACGGCGCTCACCACCTTTCTGCTTCCGCCGGGCCCGGGCCACCCGGCCGCGGGCCGGGCCGGCACCGCTTGATGATCGGGCGGCCCGTGCCGGGTGTCAAAGCGCCGGCCCCGGCACGCCGGTGCAGGTCCGCCGGCCGGGCGCCCGAAGTGCCTTTCAGAGCGGCCGCCGGCGGACCCGCCACACGATCAGTGCGAGCACGATGACGGTCAGCGCCAGCAGGATCCCCGCGCCGCGCCACTGCATCCCGGCCATCTGGTCGAAGTCGAAGTACTGCGACACACGGTCGACGATTCCCAGCTTGGCTTCGCAGGCCCGGTCGCTGCAGGTGCCGAAGCCGTAGAGCTTGCCGTCCGCGGTGGACACCCACTGGTCGATCTCCACGGCGCCGGCAGGCAGGGAAGGGGGGTTGGCGGAGTGCTCGGGGTAGATCATGCTGCGGAAGGCGCCGAGGTGGACGCGCACCTTCTCCGACCAGATGATGTCGACGCCGAAGGAGACGAACAGGGTGGCCGCCATCGCGGGGACGACGCGCTTGATCAGCATGCCCAGGCCGATGCCGCAGGCGGTCAGGAAAAGGGTCATGGCTGCCAGGCCGGGGCCGGTGACCTCGACGGCGTAGGTGAGCCAGTCACCGTCCAGCGCCAGCTCGTGGGCCGGATACCACAGCCAGTGGAAGGCGAGGGCCAGCAGCGCGGCGGACACCGCGGCCGCGGCCAGCGGCAGGCCGAGGGCGGCGGCGAGCCAGCGGGTGCGGCCGACCGACTGGGTCGTGGCGAGTTTGATGGTGCCGTGTTCCTGCTCGCCGGCGATCAGGGGGGCGCCGAGGAAGACGGCGACGGCGGTCGGCAGGTAGTCCAGGAGGTTGCGGTAGCGCTCGAACATCGGGGCGAATTCGGTCTGGAACTTCGTCTCCGTGTCGCCGCTGCGGCTCGTGCCGTGGGCGTGCAGGAAGTCCATCAGGCCGATCCGCTCGTAGGCGAAGAGCGCGCAGCCGCCGACGGTGATCAGCAGTCCGGCGATCAGCAGGTTGCGGTGCCGCCGGTAGACGAGCCAGGGCAGTCCGCGCAGCAGGCGCCGGCGCGGTGCGCCGGATTCCGTCAGGCCGTTCGCCGGGGAGGCGGGGGGCGTCGTGGTGGTGCTCATGCCGCAACCTCCTGCGGGCCGTCGATACGGGCCTCGTTCGCGATCAAGATGGGTGCGTCGGGGGAGCGGAGGTAGCCCAGCAGGACCTCCTCCATGCTGGGGACGACGGTCTCCCAGCTGTCGGAGACCGGACCCCTCGGCCGGATCAGAGCGGTGAACTGCCGCCCCGAGACCCGGGATTCGATGACGGTGTGCTCCCGGGCCAGTTCCTCGGGGACGCCGTCCCGGCCGCCCTCGCCCGCGGCCATCCCGGTCACCAGCAGATGCGCCGGTACCAGTTCGTCGGTCGGGCCCGCCATCCGCAGCCTGCCCTTGGTCAGGACGACGAGGTAGTCACACATGTCCTCGATCTCGGTGAGCATGTGGGACGACATCAGGACGGTCGTGCCGTGCTCGGCGGCCTCGGCCATCAGCAGGCCGGACAGCTCGTGCCGGGCGAGCGGGTCGAGGTCGGACATCGGCTCGTCGAGCAGCAGCAGATCGGGCCGCTTGCCGAAGGCGAGCGCGAAGGCGACGCGGGTGCGCTGGCCGCCCGAGAGGGTGCCGATCCGGCCATGGAAGGGAAGGTTGCCGGAGCGGACGATCCGCTCGGCCAGCGCCTGGTCCCAGTGCGGGTTCAGCTCGCGGCCCATGCGCAGGGTCTCGGCCACCGTGAAGCGCGGGTAGAGGGGCTTGGCCTGGGCCAGGAAGGCGATCCGTTCCAGGACGGCGGGGTCGTCGACGGGCACCCCGAAGAGCTTCAGGCTGCCGGCGGTCGGCTGCACCAGCCGCGTCGCGGCCCCCAGGAAGGTGCTCTTGCCGGCGCCGTTCGGGCCGACCAGCGCGCAGATGCGGCCGGCCGGGAGGCGGAAGGAGCAGTCCTGCAGGGCCCAGCCGCGGAGGAATTTCTTCCCCAGCCCCACCGACTCGATGGCCCATGGGCTCGGGTTCGGCTCACTCACCGGGTCCCCCCTTTCACTAGTGAGTTAGTGGATTAGTGGAATGAGTATGGGGAGCGGTGCGTGAGAGTGTCAAACGTCAGCCGGGACGGCGGACGGCGAGCAGGCGGCAGAGACGGCAGGCGGCAGGCGGCAGGCGGCAGACGGCGGGCGCGGCCGGATGGCCGCGCCCGCCGTCGCAAACCCGGAGGGGTGGGGTGGTGGCGGCCGCTCAGCCGCCCGCCACCAGGGACTTCGCCATGCACCGGCTGTCCTCGTACGTCCGGTACAGCCCGAACTTCGTCACCGGCGCGTAGCCGCTGGAGGCGTACAGCGCCAGCGCCTCGGGCTGCTTGATGCCGGTTTCCAGCACCATGCGCGCGCGGCCCGCGGCCCGCGCGTCCGCTTCCAGGGCCGCGAGGATTCGCCGGGCCAGGCCCAGGCCGCGCGCCTGCGGGACCACGAACATCCGCTTGATCTCGGCGTCACCGACCGCATAGCCCTCGTCCGCGTCCTCCTGGTGCCGCCAGCCGCCGGTGGCCAGCGGGCGGGCGCCGTCGTAGGCGATCAGATACCTGCCCCGCGGCGGAGCGAACATCGCCGGGTCGAGCGGTGTCACGTCGCCGTCGCCGCCGTAGCGGCGGGCGTACTCCTGCTGGACCAGGTCGTCGAGGGCGACGGCGTCCGGGTGGTCGTAGCGGACCGGGCGGATCTCGACGGGGCGTGTCTCCATTCCAGAAATCGTACGGGTGAACGGGTGCGCGGCGCGAGGACGCATGGGGGGGAAGGGGCCGTGCCCGGATGCGCACCGTGACGTCACACAACGTGTGTAAAGCACTCGCCATCTGACCTAGGGAACGCGAGGCGCCCCCGGTGGGAGATTCCGCCGGGGGCGCTGCTGCTTCGGTTGCATCCAGACGTCGTGATCGCCGCCTCGCCATTCGATCAGGTTGTGGTCGTCGAGCGATGCCGCCTCAGGGCCTAAGTCCCATGCAGCCTCAAGACACTTGATGAGGAAGGGGCGATTGCCCCGAGAAGGCCCGCCGTCGGGAGCAGCTACTTGAGGTGCGGGACGTCCATCGACCCGAAGGCGGTTCCGACATCCTGTCCCTTGTTCCACTGCCTCAAGGCCTCGTCGACCTCGCCGGCGGTGACGCTGTCGGCGTCCGGGGATTCCTTGCGCGCCTTTTCGAGCGCCGCGCCGGTGGTCATCCTGCCCTGTGTCATGGAGCTGATGGCCGTGGTGATGATCGCCGCCAGTTGTTCCTTCTTCGTTGCCATGGCGCAGCCTCTTCCTGGTTGCTCAGCGTTCTTGGTCAACCACCCAGGGGAGTCGCTCGCCGCCTGCTGCGACCATGCAGGTGGCACCGGTCTTTCGTGTCCGGACTCCACAGAGCTATGCATAGCTCGACAGAGCTTTCGAGTCTTATGGGGTGCTCTGGCTTGGGGGGATGCGCGTACCGGAGTTCGCCCCGCAGCCGTCCCAGGTGCTGTATGTCGCCGTGGCTGATCACGTGACAGTGCGAATCGCTGCGGGTGACCTCAAGCCGGGTGTCGTCTGTCGGCCGAACGGGATCTAGCCGCCGAGCACGGCGTTTCCTACGTCACGATGCGCCGCGCGATGGCTGTACTTCGAGAGTGCGAACTCATCCAGACCGTTCACGGGCGAGGAATGTTCATCGCTGACCCGCTCCCCCCAGATCACACCGATACGCCGGCGTAAGTGCACGCGAATCCCCGTCCATCTGCCGTGGAAGTGGCAGATGGACGGGGCGCTGTCAGACGGTCCAGGAGTCAGTCGGGTCGTCCAGCCACGCGGATTGCCCTTCCGCTGTCACGGTGAGCCCGAACCGCTCGTGTCCTGGCCTGGATTTCTCTTCCCACCATCGATAGGCGGCTTCCGCTTCATCCCACAGCCGGCGGGGGCCGGACTGCCAGACGCGGGCCGCTTCGCCATCGCGAAACCAGACGCACCCCCATGAGCGATCGGTCATGCCGTACAACCAGACGGGTCGCCCGCCATCGCGTTTCTCGGCAATGACATGCAGGCAGTTGGGTACGCGGAGACCGAGGGCGAACCGTTGGGGAGTGAACTGTCCCCCAACGAACTCAGCTTCCGTGATCGTCGTGGACGTTTCGTCACCATCGGCGACACTGCCCGGCACGTAGTCCTTATGGATCACGGGCGGCACTCGTTGTGCCCGCAGCCTCATGAATTCGACGGGCCCGGCGAACTGTCCGGATGCGCTTTCCCCGTCTGGCGCGACGACCAGGCGGGCGACGGCGTCAGCGTTGCTGTAATGCGTCCCCCACGGGGCCACGATGATCCCGCCCGGCTCGCACTGCTCCACCCATGCGAAAGGGATGGAGCGGAGGCCACATGTGGCGATGACGCGGTGGAACGGCGCCCCCTCGGGGTAGCCCTGGAAACCGTCGCCGTGGACAACGCGGACGCAGTTGCCGAATCGCTCCGCTGTCGCGCGTGCCGCGTCTGCGAGAGTCTTGTCCACTTCCATGGTGGTGACATTGCCCCGCCCGGTGCGGTGCGCCATGAGCAAGGCATTCCACAGTGTTGCGGTGCCGATCTCCAGCGCACGATGTCCGGGGCGGAGGTCCAGGGCCTGAAGCATCGGGAACACGACACTCGGCATGGATGCGGAACTGGTGGGAACGTGGCCGGGGTCGGTGCCGGCGTGCTTCCCGTCGTCCCACTGAGTGACGATCGGTACGTCGGAGTCCGCGTACTCCTGCCACTTGTCGGGGTCGTCCGCTTTGGACACGGCCACGCTCCGGCCGGCCTCCATGTCGAATGGCCACATGAGGTCGGGCAGGACGCTGGAGCGGGGAACGGCCGCGTACGTGGGGGCCCAGTCGGAGGAGAGGGCCCCGGAAGACATGAGGGCACGCCCCAGCCTGTCCAGGCTGGGGCGCTCCTTGTGTGCGTCGGTGGTCACTCAGGCAGCCTTGGGCGGGTTCGGCTGACCCGGTCCACCGTCGGGGGACGGGGGCTGATGCGGGCCGGGGTACGGCTCACCAGGGAGCTTGTCGCCACCATCGTTCTGAAGTGCTGCGTTCACGCTTCTCCTCTTGAGGTTCCGGCACAGAGTCTTTCCCTGTGCCGTCGGGCTACCCGCTCCCGTCACGAGGCGCAACGTCCGTCCTCTGAGCGGGGGTTGTGCCCGCCCCTCTGCCAGGTTCGTTCCGCTGGAGGGGGCGGAGTCCATGAAAGGGGTCCGCTGAAACATGCCGTAAAACCATGGTGGCGGCGCGTTCTTTCGGCGCCACCACTTCCCACCTCAGTCCGGAATGCACGCCTCGTGAACGTTCTTGTGGCCATGGCGCAGATCGCACCTCACCCACTTCGGCACCCCTTGAGGTAGGGGGTGGTTCTCTCCCCTTTGTAAGACGCGTGCCTTGGACGAGCACTGCCTACGATTCATCCGGCAGCCTCTTAAAGCCGTGAACGTTTTGCCGCTGCCTTCTCATGAGGCGGTCTCAAGGACGCGAGCGGGGCCGGCACTGATTCGGAGTGATGCAAGGGTGGTTGCGGGGGCGGGGCGGCGGTGGCCGGGCAGATCTGCGCGCAGGCGACTGCCCGCTCGTGGGTGCGGTGGTACGGACGAACGGGGTGGATTTCTTGCGCGCCGAGGGGGCCGAGCCAGGTAAGGGAGTGGTCCGGCCGGAGGTCGCGGCGATAGGTCGCACACGTTGTCGGTTCCTTCGCTGTGGGGGCTGGGCGCCCCAGGGCGGCAGAGCTGGTTAGGGCTTCTTGACGCAGGCGAGACACGGCGTCCGGCCGTCGCGCTCCGCCTTGCTTCGGGATACCACGGTCACCTCTGGCGCGGGGCTGGCTCGGCCGAGGGTGTAGCAGCTGTCTACGGCGTGGTAGGGCTCTCCCTTGCCGCTGGCGACGAAGACCGGGCCATCGGGGGTTGGGCGCTGACCCACCCCGCTCCCAGGACTGCGAAGGGGGGAGCCTCGGGTGTCGGATTGGGGGCGGGGCGGGAACTCAGGGGCGGGCGGGCTGGGGTGGATCACGAGCGTCACGCCGTGCTCCGCGCAGTAGTACGCCCATCTGCTCAGCCGCTCCATGTCGTGAGTGGCCACGGAGGGACAGCGCACAGGCTCTACCACTTCCGGCCGGTGTACTTGCCCGCATCGGAGCCGCTGGACGATTCCTGGTTCTTCTTGCGGTTCTTTTCGCTCACGTCGGCAGTGCTGCCGGCCTCCAGGATCGTCGCGAGACGGATCACCTGTGAGAGCGACAACGCCGGGATACGAACGCGGTTGATCTTGACGCCCTCGACAACGTCGCTCGTCACGATCGACGGCTCGGCGTCGAATCCGGCGCGCCGCAGCGCATCGTCCAGGCGTAGACGTAGGTCGTTTGTGGCCTGATGGGGTGTCCGAATCATCGGGGCAGCCATGGGCCCGCTCCTCTCCGTAGTGATTCCACTACCAGGAGGATTCAGCGTGGCCTACAGTCAACGTGTCTTCAACTTGCGGGACTTGCTTGGGGAGTTGAACGCCGAGATGGTGAACCGTAAAGAGCTGGATGCCGAGGAGTCGCCGAGTGCGCGGTTCGGGCAGCTTTTACGCAGGCTGCGGGACGAACGCGGCTGGACACAGGATGAGCTGGCGGAGCGCATGGGGTGCTCCGGCACGCATATTTCCGCCGTCGAAACTGGTCGACGCCCTCCAACTCCCCGTTTCGCGGCGAGTGCTGACAAGATCTTCGGCACCGGCGACCGACTCGAACGCCAGAGCCGGGCGGTTCGCCACACGGCACTACTGGAGGGCTTTCCGGAGTACGTCACGCACGAAGCACGGGCGGCGGAAATCCGGCTGTACGAAGTGGGCGTGGTCCCTGGTCTGCTCCAGACGCCGGAGTATGCGGCAACTCTGGAAGCCGACGCAGTGCGGCGGGAAGCCATCACCCCGGAACAAGCCGAAGAACGGGTGGGGCTGGTGACGCGAAGGCAAGCCACGCTGGCCCGCAACCCGTCACCCTTGATTCTTGCGGTGCTTGACGAGAGTTGCGTTCGCCGGCCGATGGGTGATCCCACCATCATGAATGCCCAGTTTGAACGATTGCTGAAGTTCGCCGATCGACCGAACACCGTTCTACAGGTCGCACCGTTCTCTATGGGCGCGCGGCGACCGTTCACCCTGCCCGTGACCGTGCTCACCATGCCGGATCGCTCGATCATGTCGTACGCCGAGTCCGCGCAACGGGGGCACCTCGAACGGGAAAGCGCTTTCGTGCTGCCCATACTGACGGCCTACCATCAGTTGCAGGCCGAAGCGCTGTCCCAGGCGGCATCCGTGGCCATGATCGAAGAGCTTCGAAAGGGTTCCCCGTGACAACCGAATCCCTCCGCTGGTTCAAGTCTTCCTACAGCGGCAACGGCGGACAGTGCATCGAGTGGGCACCGGAGCACGCGGCGGCCACTGGTGTGGTCAAGGTCCGTGACAGCAAGAATCCGAACGGCCCGCACCTCACACTGACGCACGAGGGGTTCGCCGGGCTCGTGGAGTTCGCCAAGTACTACGGGTGACTCCTCCCCTGATGACCCCGAGTGACCGGCCCTCGCAAGCGGCGGGGGCCGTTGTCATGGGGTGCTTCGGTCACCGGTGCCGGGGTGGCCACGGTGGCTTGGCAGCGGTGCGGCCCAGGAACGCAAGAACGCACCTCGCCCGCGCGCGGCCGTGGAAGGTCGGGGGCGGGGGCGTCGTGATCAAGGGTGGACTTTCCATGGTGAACGGGTGCGCGGCGCGACGAGGTGCGGGGGATGGGTATCGTGCCCGGATGCTCACCGTGACGTCTGTGAATGTGAACGGGCTGCGCGCCGCGGCCAAGAAGGGCTTCGTGCCGTGGCTGGCGGGGACCGAGTCCCAGGTGGTGTGCCTGCAGGAGGTACGTGCCGAGGCCGCGCAGCTGCCCGACGACGTCCGCGATCCCGAGGGCTGGCACGCCGTGCACGCCCCGGCCGCGGCCAAGGGTCGGGCCGGCGTCGCGCTCTACACGCGGCGGGAGCCGGAGCGGGTGCGGGTGGGTTTCGGCTCCGCGGAGTTCGACGACAGCGGGCGCTATGTCGAGGCCGACCTGCCCGGGGTGACCGTCGCCAGCCTCTACCTGCCCTCCGGCGAGGTCGGCACCGAGCGCCAGGACGAGAAGGAACGCTTCCTGGCGGAGTTTCTCCCCTACCTCGTCGACCTGCGCAAACGCTCCGCCGCCGACGGCCGCGAGGTCGTGGTCTGCGGCGACTGGAACATCGCCCACCAGGAGGCCGACCTCAAGAACTGGAAGGCCAACCAGAAGAAGTCCGGCTTCCTCCCGGAGGAGCGCGCCTGGCTGACCGGCGTCCTGGACGAGACCCGCGGCGGCTATGTGGACGTCGTCCGCGCCCTGCACCCGGGCACCGAGGGCCCGTACTCGTGGTGGTCCTACCGCGGCCGGGCCTTCGACAACGACGCGGGATGGCGCATCGACTACCACATGGCCACGCCGGGCCTGGCGCAGCGGGCGGTGAAGGCGTACGTGGAGCGGGCGGCGAGCTATGACCAGCGATGGTCGGATCATGCGCCGGTGACGGTGGTGTACGACCGGTAAAGGGCGATGCGGCCCCATCGGGAAGAGCCCGATGGAGCCACGTTGCCACCGCACCGCGAGGGCCGGACGGTGCCGTTTCGTTTCGCGGTGAGCAGTTCGCCGCTCGGGGTGCCCCCGTCCTACGCGTTGTCGCCCCGACCCAGTCGTACGCAGCCCCATGTGCCTGCCGCGACGACCAGCGCTGCCAGGCCGCCGATTGTCCCTCCGTACGCGCCCGGCTCCAGGTCCACTTCCATGTCCTCCATCGGACCGGCTACGCCCTTGGGGTCGTACAGCACGCGCAGCCTGTCGCCCGGCTCGACCCGTTCCGCCTCGCAGCCGTCGCCCTGCGACAGCTGAGGTGAGATCTCCCGGCCGTCGCGGGTGCGGAGCGTGCACTTGTCGGTCTTGTGGTTCTCGACCTCGACCACGACGGCCTCGGTCCACCGGCCTCGTTTCTCCAGTGCCCGCTCGTCGCCGGCCCCTTGGGTGGTGATCGCCAGCCCGACTGCGGCAATGACGGCAACGGCGAGCGCGAAGGCGGCCGGTTTCGGCTGCTTCTTGTGCGGGATGCGGCGGAGCAGGAGGGCCGGCACCAGGGCGAGCGCCACGGGTATCAGCAGCACGGAGGTGAGCCGGCCCGTGCCGCTCAGCAGGGTCGGCAGTGGGACCACCGGCGCGAACCACATCAGGGCCACCGAGGCCGCAGCGCACGCGCTGTGGAACAGAAACCAGTGAAGGGGGCTCGTACGGCGTCGCGGAGGGGCGTTCTCGGCCGGCTGGGCCGCTCGGTCGGATCCTGCCGCGAGCCCGTGTGTGCCCTTGTCCCCCGCCATGCGCTCCCTCGCCCTCTCCGTCTACGTCGGCCTGTTGGCCGACGAGCGTACGGGGTGCGGAATCCAGGCTGATCGGCGAGGTCTTGTGAGGTGAGTTCCCCGTGCCCGGCCGGCGGACGCCGCCGCTCAGTCCTGTCGCTCGGCGCAGGCCCGCAACCACTCGTCGATCTCCGCGCGGACGTGGCGGTCCATCGCCATGGAGACCTCGGCCTCGACGACGCCCTTGGACAGGGGGCGGAGCTCTTCGATGGTCTCGGCTATCCGGGCCACCTCGTGGGGGGCGGGCGGGCGGCCGTCGGCGGTGTGCGCCAGGACGTCGGTGAGAACGTGGGTGCGGATCAGGTTGCAGAAGAGTTCGGCCAGCGCGTCGGCGTGGGTGCGGACCTGGCGGCCGGCTTCCAGGACGGCGGCCAGCGGGATGCCTTTGCCGACGAGTTCGGTGGAGGCGTCCAGGAGGCGGCGGCTGATGTGGACGAACTCGTCGCCGTCGACGGCGAGATAGCCGATGTCCAGGGAGGTGGTGAGGTTCTCGGGGGTGATGTCGTCGCTGAAGTGGTCGGCCAGTTCCTCGGGCGTCAGCCGGACCGGGGTCTCCTCGGACCATGGGGTGACGAGCGTGGTGTCCAGGCCGAGGAGTTCGCCGACGTCGCGTCCGTTGTCGAAGGCGGTGAGGAGCTCGCCGATGCCGCCGAGGGTGTGGCCGCGCTCCAGGAGGGCGCCGATGGTGTGCAGGCGGGCGAGATGGTGCTCGTTGTACCAGGCGATGCGGCCCTCACGGCGCGGTGCCGGGATGAGTTTGCGCTCGCGGTAGAAGCGCAGCGTGCGGACCGTGATGCCGGCCTCCTCGGCCAGGTCGGCCATGCGGAATTCGCGCGGGGACGACGAGGGGAGGGCGTCGCGTGCCTCGGGCGCGCCGGTGGCCGGGCCCGCCTTCCTGCTTCCGTGTCGGTGCCCGTTCGCCGTCTCGTGCTCGTTCGCTGCCACCCGTTCACCCTATGCCGGGACGAGGCCGCCGCGGCGAGGTGCGACCGGCGGTAACTTCCTGGTGCCCACCCCCTACCGCTCGGTACGGAGCTGGCCTACTCTCCCATCAGGCGATCGCGCCAGTAATTGCTGGCGCGGTTGGTGTGAAGACTGGTGCAGGTGACGTCGAACTCGGGAGGCGGCGGGATGGCCGAGCGTGAGCACGTGCGGGTGGCGGTGATCGGATCGGGCTTCGGTGGCCTGGGGGCGGCCGTACGGCTGCGCCGCCAGGGGATCACCGACTTCGTGGTCCTGGAGCGGGCCGATGCGGTGGGTGGCACCTGGCGGGACAACAGCTATCCGGGATGCGCGTGCGATGTGCCGTCGCATCTGTATTCGTTCTCCTTCGCGCCCAACCCGGAGTGGCCGCGGAACTTCTCCGGGCAGCCGCACATCCGCGCGTACCTGGAGCGGGTCGCCGACACCTTCGGGCTGCGGCCGCACCTCCGCCTCAACTCCGAGGTGCGCGGCCTGCGATGGGACGGCGACGCGCTGCGCTGGGAGGTCGATACGGCGAGCGGGGCGCTGACGGCCGACGTGGTGGTCTCGGCGACCGGGCCGCTCTCGGACCCGAAGCTCCCCGATGTGCCGGGGCTGGACACCTTCCCCGGCAAGGTCTTCCACTCCGCGCGCTGGGACCACGACTACGACCTGCGGGGCAAGCGCGTCGCGATGATCGGCACCGGGGCGTCGGCGATCCAGATCGTGCCGGCCATCCAGCCCGAGGTGGACCGGCTCACCGTCTTCCAGCGCACGCCCCCCTGGGTCATGCCGCGCGCCGACCGCAAGATCACCGGTGCGGAGCGCTGGCTGCACGGCAAGGTGCCCGCGACCCGCGCGCTGCGCCGCCGGCTGCTGTGGGGCATCCGGGAGCTCCAGGTCAGCGCCTTCACCAAGCGGCCCAACGAGCTCGGCCTGATCGAGGCCCTCGCCAAGGCCCATATGCGCAAGGCCATCAAGGACCCGGCGACGCGGGCCCGGCTCACCCCGGACTACCGCATCGGCTGCAAGCGGATCCTGCTGTCCAACAGCTGGTACCCGGCGCTCGCCCGGCCCAATGTCGACGTGGTCCCCTCCGGGCTCAAGGAGATCCGCGGCAACACGCTGATCGCCTCGGACGGTACGCAGACCGAGGTCGACGCGATCATCTTCGGCACCGGCTTCCACGTCACGGACATGCCCATCGCCCAGCGGGTGACCGGTGCATCGGGCACCACCCTCGCCGAGGAGTGGAAGGGCGGCATGGAGGCGCTGCGCGGCTCCACCGCCGCCGGCTTCCCCAATTTCCTCACCATCATCGGGCCCAACACCGGCCTCGGGAACAGCTCGATGATCCTGATGATCGAGGCGCAGCTGAACTACATGGCCGACTTCATGCGTCAGCTCGACGTCCTCGGCGGGCGGATCGCGCTCAGCGCCCGGCCGTCCGCGGTGCAGGAGTGGAATCGCGGGGTCCAGCAGCGCATGGAGCGCACGGTGTGGAACACCGGCGGCTGCGACAGCTGGTACCTGGATGCGAACGGCCGCAACACGACCGTCTGGCCGGGGACGACGGCGGAGTTCCGCCGGGTGACCCAGCAGGTGGATCTCGCCGAGTACGAGGTGCTGCGGCCGCCGGCCGGGACGGACGGCACATCCGGCGACCGGCTCGCCGAGGAGGTGGCCGCATGAGCCGCCCCGCGCACCTGACCACCGGGGCGTACGCACCGCCCGTGCCGCGCAAGGCGCTGACCGTCACCTCCGACGACGGGGCGCGGCTGTACGCCGAGATCCACGGGCCCGAGGGCGCCCCCGCCGTCGTCCTCGCCCACGGCTGGACCTGCTCGACCGCCTTCTGGGCCCCGGTCGTCCGCGACCTCGCCGCCGAGCACACGGTGGTCGTCTACGACCAGCGCGGACACGGGCGCAGCCCGGCGGTGGGCGCGGCGGGGTACGGCACCCACGCCCTCGCCGACGACCTCGTCGCGGTGCTGGAGGCGACGCTGGACGGCGACGCACGCGCCGTGATCGGCGGCCACTCCATGGGCGGCATGACGATCATGGCCGCCGCCGAACGCCCGCAGCTGCGCGAGCGGGCCGCCGCCGCGCTGCTGTGCAGCACCGGCAGCTCGGAACTGGCCGCGGAATCGCGGGTCTTCCCGCTCCGCAGCCCGCAGGGCCGCCGCCGCGCGCACCGTCTGATGCTGGGCTCGCGCGCCCCGCTCGGCCCCGTGTCACCCGCCACCAAATGGGCCCTGCGGTACGCCACCATGGGTGCCGGCGCCACCGCCGAGCAGATCGAGGCGTGCGCGCGGATCGTGCACGGCTGCCCGGCGGGCGTGCGGGCCCGGTGGGGCAAGGTGCTGGCGGGTCTCGAACTGACCGGCCAGGTGGCCCGGTTGGACGTGCCGACGGCCGTCCTCGCGGGCACCACCGACCGGCTCACGCCCCTCGCGCACGCCCGCCGGCTGGCCTCGGTGCTGCCCGACTGCCGCGGCGTGACCGAGCTGCCCGGCCTGGGACACATGACCCCCATCGAGGACCCGGGCGCGGTCGCCGGCCGGCTGCGCGAACTCGTACGGGACCACCTGATCGCCGGCGCGCCGGAGAACGGGGGCGCCGCATCGGCTCCCGCCGCGCGTGGCAAGCGGCAGAAGAAGGAGAAGACGGCGTGAGTGCAAGCAGGAAGCTGGACGGGCAGGTCGTGGTCGTGACCGGTGCGGCGCGCGGGGTCGGTGCGCTGCTGGCCCGCAAGCTGTCGGCGCGCGGGGCGACGCTGGCGCTGGTCGGGCTGGAGCCGGACGAGATGCGGGAGGTCGCGGCCTCGCTGCACGGCCCGGCGCACCACTGGCACGCCGATGTCACCGACCACGAGGCGATGGCCCGGGTCGCGGGCGAGGTCAAGGACCGCTTCGGCAAGGTCGACGCGGTCGTCGCCAACGCCGGGGTGGCCACCGGCGGACCGTTCGTCGACTCGGACCCGGTGGCGTGGAAGCGCGTCATCGAGGTCAACCTGATAGGCGGCGCGGTCACCGGGCGCGCCTTCCTGCCCGTACTGATGGAGTCGCGCGGCTACTTCCTGCAGATCGCCTCGCTGGCCGCGATCACACCGGCCCCGATGATGACCGCGTACTGCGCGTCCAAGTCGGGCGTCGAGGCGTTCGCACACAGCCTGCGCGCGGAGGTCGGCTACAGGGGCGTACGGGTCGGCGTCGGCTATCTGAGCTGGACCGACACGGACATGGTGCGCGGCGCCGACCAGGACGACGTGATGCGTGAGCTGCGCTCCCGGCTGCCCTGGCCGTCGAACAAGACCTATCCGCTCGGCCCCGCCGTCGACCGGATCGTGGCGGGCATCGAACGCCGCTCGGCGCATGTCTACGGGCAGTGGTGGCTGCGCGGGATGCAGTCGATCCGCGGCGGTCTGCCCTCGCTCATCGGTTCGGTGGGCCAGCGGGAGATGCGGCGCTTCGGGGACCGGCTGGACGGCATGCGGGTCGGGCTGGTCGGCGCGGGCGGGGAGGCGGACGAGAAGGCCCGGACGGAGCGGTAGCACTCGGCGGCGCGGGAGCCGCTCTCGGACGAGAGCGGCTCCCGTCGGAAATGCGGTGAATGTCCGGCTGTGTAAGGCTGGTCGGGCCCTGTTCCCCGTACCGCGCGTAGGAGTGAGAAGCATGGGTCTCAAGGAGCAGTTCTGGGCGAAGGCCGAGCGGCTCAAGGCCCAGGCGCAGGCACAGGAAGCGATGAACGGCGTCGGTGACGAGGCGGGCGAGCCCGGGGAACCGGGCCGGGGCCGGCCGGGCCGGCGGCAGGACCGGGACGCGAAGGACGAAGCCGAAGGCCCCTTCCAGAGCTGATACTTCCAGAGCCGATACGCCGCCCGCGCACACGCGCGGCGCCCATGCACACGAGGGGGACGCACTCGGTACCGGGTGCGTCCCCCTCGTGTGCGCGCACTTGCGCGTCCCTTGGGCGAGGCGCCCTCACACGGTGCGCGGCGGCAGCTGGGGCCGCTGCCGGTCCGGCACGTCCGACAGGTCCGGGGGCGTCGCGGCCGGGTGCCGCTCCAGCAGCTCCAGCACCGTACGCACCGCGACGCCCAGCTGCGGATGGCGCCCCTCCGCCCAGTGCACGGGTGAGCGCAGCGCCTCGATGTCCACCTCGACGCCGTGGTTCTCCACGCCCCACCCGTAGAGGTTGAACCACGCGGCGTTCATCGGCACGGTGATCGTGGTGCCGTCACCGAGGCGGTGGCGGCCGGTCATCCCCACCACCCCGCCCCAGGTGCGCATGCCCACGACCGGGCCGATGCCCTGGAGCTTGAAGGCCGCGGTGATCATGTCGCCGTCGGAGGACGTCATCTCGTCGGCCACCGCGACCACCGGGCCACGCGGTGCGTTGCTGCTGTACGAGACCGGCTCGGCGTGGCGGGTCAGGTCCCAGCCCATGATGGTGCGGGTCAGCTTCTCGATGACCAGCTCGGAGATGTTGCCGCCCGCGTTGCCCCTGACGTCCACGATCAGCGCGGGCATCGACACCTCCAGCCGCAGATCGCGGTTGAACTGGGCCCAGCCGGAGCCGCCCATGTCGGGGATGTGCAGATAGCCGCATCGGCCGTCGCTCAACTCCCGTACCACCGCCCGGCGTTTGGCGACCCAGTCCTGGTAGCGCAGCGGCCGCTCGTCGATCAGCGGGACCACCGCGATCCGGCGCGCGGGGCCGCCGTTCCCTTCCGCCGGGGCGAACGTCAGCTCGACGGTGGTGCCCCCGGCCGCGGCGAGCAGCGGGAACGGCCCGGCCACCGGGTCGACCGGGCGGCCGTCGACATGGGTGAGCGCGGCGCCCTCGCGGATGCCCGTACCGGCCAGCGGCGAGCGGGCCTTGGGGTCGGAGGACTCACCGGGCAGGATCCGCTGGAGGATCCAGCGCCCGTCCCGGGCGTAGAAGTTGGCGCCGAGCAGGCCGATGGGGCGCTGGTAGTGCGGGGGGCCTTCGTTGCGGCGGGCGCCGGCGACGTAGGCGTGCGAGGTGCCCAGTTCGCCCAGCACCTCGCGCAGCAGATCGGCGAACTCGTCGGGCGAGGCGACCCGTTCGACCAGCGGCCGGTACTGCGCCAGCACCTCGTCCCAGTCGATGCCGCACATCTGCGGCTCCCAGAAGTACGCCTTGGTGAGCCGGCCGGCCTCGTTGAACGCCTGGCGCCACTCCCACTCCGGTTCGACGTCGTGCAGGATGCGCCGCAGGTCCAGGAAGACCGTCGAGTCGGCGTCGGGCGGCTCGGTCGCGGGGACCGCACGCAGATCGCCCTCGTCGTTGACGATCAGCCGGGAGCCGTCGCCGCTGAGCGCGAACGCGTCCAGGGAGCTGGTGAGTTCGGTGCGCCGCGCCTTGGTCAGGTCGAAGTGTTCGAGGGTGGGCCGGCCGGAGGTGTCGGCGGGGTTGGCGAAGGTCTCGCCGAGCGCCCCGGAGATCGGCCAGCGCAACCAGACCAGCCCGCCCCCGGAGACCGGCTCCAGCGACGAGTACTTGGACGCGGCGACCGGGAACGGCGTGACCCGGTTCTCCAGCCCCTCCACCTCCACCAGCACCGGGCCCTCCCCCACGGGCGGGTTCTCCGCCGGGTCCAGCCCGCCCGCCGCCGGCCGCCCCTCCGGTGACAGCGCGAAGGGGGAGGGGGTGGCGGAGGACAGCGGTACGAGATGCGGACGGCAGCCCAGGGGGAAGGAGAGGTCGCCGGTGTGCACGTCGTAGACCGGGTCGAAGCCGCGCCAGGAGAGGAACGCGAGATAGCGGCCGTCGCGGGTGAACACCGGCTGCTCGTCCTCGAAGCGGCCGTTGGTGACGTCCACGACGAGTCGATCGGCCAGCCGGGCCATCTTGATCTGCCGCAGCGTGCGGCCGATGCCCGGGTGCGACCAGGTCAGCCAGCGGGAGTCGGGGGAGAAGGCCAGGTCGCGGACCGGCCCGTTGGCCGAGGTGATCAGCTCGGTGACGTCCCCGGGACGCCCCGGCTCCCCCTCGTCCGCCTCCTGTTCCGGGCGGGTGTCCACCAGCAGCAGTCGGCCGTCGTGCGCGGCCACCGCCACCCGCTCGCCGTCCGGGGCGGAGACGAGCTCGTGGACCCGGCCCAGTTCGCCGGCGGCCAGCCGCACCGGGGGGTGGGCGGCGGTGGCCCGCGGCAGGTCGGAGATCTCGATGGCGTCGTCGCCCTCGGCGTCGGTGACATAGGCGATCCGCCCGGTGGAGCCCAGCATTTCGGGCTGCCGGACCCGGACCCCCGGGACGTCGTGGATCGTGCGGGCCGGGCCGTCGCGGTGGGTGAGCCAGTACAGACTGCCGCGGACACCGACCGCGCTGGCCCGGCCGGTGGCGTCCACCGCGAGCGAGGTGACATGCGCGGCGGCCGGCACCTGATAGGTGCGGCGTCCGGCGCGCGGCCCGCCGAGCTGCACCGCCAGCTTGCGCGGCAGGGCGCCCGGGCTCAGGTCGTCGATCAGCCAGAGGTCGCCGGCGCACTGGTAGACGATGCGCGAACCGTCCGTCGAGGCGTGCCGCGCGTAGAAGTCCGCATGGTCGCTGTGCCGCCGCAGATCCGTGCTGTCCGGGAGGCAGGAGTAGACGTTGGCGATGCCCTCGTGGTCGGAGAGGAAGGCGATCCGGCCGCCCACGAACATCACCGAGTCCAGGTGCCCGTACAGATCCGCCACCAGCCGGGTCCCGTGCAGCCACAGCCGCCCCATCGCGCCGCCCCGGTAGCGCTTCCAGGAGGCGGGCTCGTGCGGCGGCTTGCCGGTGAGCAGCAGGGTGCGGTGCTCCCCGTCGAGATCGGCGACCGCGATGTCGGAGACCGGACCCCAGGGCAGCCGACCCCCGGGACTGCCGTCGGTCGGCAGGCCGTACGCCCACGAGTAGTACGAGAACGGCTGCCCGTGCGAGGAGACGGCGAGGATCTGGGTGGTGCCGTCCTGGTCCGGCGGCGACCAGCCGCAGACGCGGGCGTCCGTGCTGCCCCAGTACGTCAGGCGCCGGGCCGGGCCGCCCTCGACCGGCGTGAGATGGACCTCCGGGTCGAGGCTGCGCCAGGTGGTGAAGGCGATCTGGCGGCCGTCGGGGGAGAAGCGGGGGTGGCCGACGCGGGTGCGGTCGACGGTCAGCCGCCAGGCGCGGCCCGGTTCCTCACCCGGGGGCGCGATCGGCGCCACCCACAGGTCGTCCTCGGCGGCGAAGCACAGCAGATCCCCGTGCAGATGCGGAAACCGCAGGTAGGAGCCGGGCGGCGGGCCCGGCGACGCCGGCATCCGGCGCAGCCGACCGCGAGGCGTGGCGGGGTGCGTCTGCGGGTGCGGGCCGACGGCCTCGCGTGCGTCGCTCACCCCACCATCGTTTCGGCACGGCCCGGGGGCGGCAACTCGGCCGGGCGCCCGGCCCACCGGCGCACCCTCCCCGAGGAGGAGGGCGCCGCCGGGCCGGCCGGGCCGGGTCAGCGCGCCGGCAAGTGCCGGGCGAAGAAGGAGTGCACCGCACGGCGCACCAGGGGAACCGACGTGGCCTGGGCGACCGGGCCGACCAGCGCGTTCCGGTCCCGCGCGGTCATCAGCCCGGCGGCCTGCAACTGGGGCGCCATGGCGGCGTGGTCGGTGAACACGAAATGCGCGGCCCGGGCGATCTCGCGCCGCTCGACGCGCCGGTGCGGGTGGGCGAGCGCGGCCGCCCAGGAGCGGTCCCGCTCCCTCCTGGTGGCGAAGCGTTCGCTGCCCACCAGGAGCAGTGGCCGGTCCACGCCGTGCCGGGCGACGGGGTAGAGCTCTCCCGCCTCGCCGGGCCGCTTCGGCGGGTGGTCCAGATAGCCCTCCAGGTTGACCGTGGCGCCGATGCGCCGGTCCTCGTACATCGCCTCGGCCGCGGCGGTGCCGCCCGCGGAGTGGCCGTAGCAGCCCACCCGCCGCAGGTCCAGCGCCCGCCCCAGGCCCGCCGGCAGCGGGCGTCCCGCCGCGTCGGGGTTCCGCCCCGCCGCCAGCGCCGCCAGCTGGTCCAGTACGAACCGGAGGTCCGCGACCCGCGTGTCGATCATGGTGGCGAACTGCCGTGGGTCCGCCCGCGGATCCGCCCGGAAGACGGTGCACCGGACCCTCTCCCGGCCCGCCCGTGCCACCGGGAAGTCGACCTCACCCGCATCCCCCGGATGATCGACGGTCACCACCACCCGGCCGTGGCTCGCCAGCTCCTCGGCGAGCCCGGTGCCCAGGGTGCGCGGGTCGCCGCCGCCCGGGCCGTAGAGCAGCACCGGCCGTCTGCCGGGCAGTGCGGGGGCGTCCGCGTGCGCGTGGGTCCGGGTCGCCGCCCAGTCCACGCCCTTGGCCGGCAGGTGGTGCACCCGTGCGTCGACGGCCGCGAACGCCTCCGCCGCGCCCCTGGTCATCTGTGGTGCCACCGGGTGACCGCCGACCCTCCGGGCCGGATAGAACACCGTGACCATCACTTCCCGTACCGCGATCCGCTCCCACGGGTCGCGCCGCGACCGGTCCACGAGGTAGAGCGTGGTGGCCCCGATCCGGTGCGGCCCGGTCGGCGCCGGCAACCGCAGGGCCGCACCGGCTGCGCCCCGCCCCTCCGCGGGCCCGGACGCCGCCCGCGCCGGGTCTCCCGTCATGGGCGCACCCTTCGCCGGTCGCCCCGCGGCGCCGCCGCAGCCCGCGAGCGCCAGTCCGGCGCCCAGCGCCGTGGCCGATGCGATGACCGCCCGCCGGCCCACGTCCCCGTGGCCGGCCGTCTTGCGGATCATGTCTCCCCCTTGTGCCCGTGGTGTCCCGTGACGGCCGGGTACCGCTGACCCGTCCGTCCTTGCGGCCCTCGGCGCCTCCGGGTGGATGGCGCGCGAGGACCTGTGCCGGGCATGCTGGCGCCCGGCGGGGCGTGCGGGCGAGGGTTCAGGGCCAGGCCGAAACCATGGCGCCGCGCGGGAAAGCGGGAAAGGGGGGACGGTGCTCAGGATCCACTTCACGGCCGACGACCTCGCCCGTGTCCGGTTCGCGTCCCGGCCGGCTCCGCTGCAGGAGCTGAACGTCGCCCTGATGAAGATGTCCCTCCCCGACGAGCCGCTGCTCTTCGGCCGCTGGCGGCACCGGCTGCTGCGGTCCCTGCCGGCCGCCGTCCTGCCGCTGCGCGACCTGGCCCCCGCCGGCAGGGCCCCGCTCTTCCTCGACGTCTTCACCGACGGCGCGCAGGACGGCCTGGAGACCCTGCGGACCTCCTGCGCCGGGCTGGTCCGCTCCGAGATCGAGCGGGTCTACGCATCCCACCCGTCCCCGCCCCCGCCGTGGATCCGGGACCTGCACCGCGCCGACGCCGACGCCTGGCACCTCCTGCGCCGCGCCCAGCACGCGGCCTTCGAGACGGCCCTGCGCCCCGTGTGGCCGCAGGTCCAGGACCTCCATCGGGCGGAGTTCACCCGCCACGCCCTGACCACCGCCGAACACGGCATCGGCAGGGCACTCACCCAGCTCCTGCCGGGCGCCGAACTGCGCGAGGGCACCTGGGAGTTGGCGGCACCCGTCGACCGGGACATCGCACCGGCGGGCCGCGACCTGGTCCTCCTGCCCACCTTCCACTGGACCGGTCACCCGCTCGTCGCCGACCTGCCCGGCCGCCCGCTGTTCCTGACCTACCCGGCCGGCAGCGGCCTGCCGCTCACGCCGGACGGCGCGCAGGGCACCGACGGCGCGCTGTCCGGTGTCCTCGGCCGCACCCGCGTCGCCGTCCTGCACCGGCTCGCGGACGCCCACACCACCAGCCAGCTCGCCCGCCGGCTCGGCGTCAGCAACGCCACCGCCTCCGCCCACGCCGCCGCCCTGCGCGGCGCCGGGCTGGTCACGACGGTCCGGGCCGGCCGGGCGGTCCTGCACCGGCGCACCGAGCTGGGCGGCCTGCTGGTGCGGGGTGACGGCGGCGGCCCGCGGAACACCTGACGCGGGTCCGTACGCGACCGCATGTGCGCCACCGAGCGTGAGCACTCGTGCGGCGAGGGTGAGGGCGGGTGTCCGGCGCGCGGGGCACCGCGGTGTATCGCACGCCCGCCACCAGGCATTGTGTCGTTTCGCATGGTGGGCGCTCTTGCAACCACTTTGCAGTAGGTACCACCATTGGCTGGTTGCAGCGCCTGAAGTGGAGACAACCCGAGATGCACGTACCTGATGGATTCATCAATGCGCCGGTGTCGGTGGCGACCGGTGCGGTCGCCGCGGTCGCGGTCGCGGTCAGCCTGCGCGGTGCCCGGCGTGAGCTGGCGGGTGCGGTGCAGGGCGGCACCGGCGCGGGCGCGGAGCGTACGGCGCCGCTGGCCGGCCTGGTGGCGGCCTTCATCTTCGCGGTGCAGATGCTGAACTTCCCGGTGGCGGCCGGGACCAGCGGCCATCTGCTCGGCGGCGCCCTGGCAGCGATCCTCGTGGGGCCGTACACGGGTGTGCTGTGTGTGTCGGTGGTGCTGCTGATGCAGGGCGTGCTGTTCGCCGACGGCGGGCTGACGGCGCTGGGCGTGAACATCACCGATATGGCGATCGTGACGACGGTCGTCGCCTATGCCCTCTTCCGTGGGCTGGTGAAGGTGCTGCCGCGGCGTCGCCGTTCGGTCACCGTCGCCTCGTTCGTCGCGGCCCTGGTCTCGGTGCCGGCCGCGGCGGTCGCCTTCACCGCCATGTACGCCCTCGGCGGCACGACCGACGTCCCGATCGGCAAGGTCTTCACCGCCATGGTCGGCGTGCACGTGCTGATCGGGATCGGTGAGGCCGCGATCACCGCGCTGACGGTGGGTGCGGTGATCGCCGTACGGCCGGATCTGGTGTACGGGGCGCGGGGGCTGGCCCAGCCGCTGGAACTGCGGACCTCGCCGCTCAAGGGCTCCGCCCCGGCGCCGGACGACGTCACCACGGCGGCGCGCGAGGCCGCACCGGCCGCGCCGGCGCCCGCCCCCCGCCGCTCCGCCCGCCCCGTCTGGCTGGCCGGGCTCGCGGCCGCGCTGCTGTGCGCCGGCGGGGTCAGCTACTACGCCTCCGCCAGCCCCGACGGCCTGGAGAAGGTCGCCCACGACCAGGGCATCGACAAGAAGACCGAGGACCACGCCGCCAAGGACTCGCCGCTGGCCGACTACAGCGTCAAGGACATCACCGACGCGCGACTGTCGGGCGGCCTGGCCGGCGTCATCGGGGTCGGTGCGACGCTGGCCGTCGGGACCGGAGTCTTCGTGGTGCTGCGGCGGCGCAGGGCCGCCGACGCGGGACTTCCCGCCGCGGCCGCGGGCGAGCGCGCCTGATGGGCGCCGGGCACGCGCACAAGCTCTACCGGCACGGGCACTCGCCGGTGCACGCGCTGCCGTCGCACTGCAAGATCGCCGCCGCTTTCTGCTTCGTGCTCGTCGTGGTCTCCACGCCGCGCGCGGCGGTCTGGGCGTTCGGGCTGTACGCGGTGCTGATCGCGGCCGCCGCGGGCGCCGCCCGGATCCCGGCCGGGTTTCTGCTCAAACGGCTGCTGATCGAGGTGCCGTTCGTGGCGTTCGCGGTGCTGATGCCGTTCGTGGCGGAAGGGCCGCGCGTCGCGGTACTGGGCATGAGCCTGAGCGAGTCCGGGCTGTGGGGGGCCTGGAACATCCTCGCCAAGGGGACGCTGGGGGTGGCGGCCTCCGTGCTGCTGGCCTCGACGACCGAGCTGCGCGAACTGCTGCTCGGACTGCAACGGCTGCGGATGCCGCCGATGCTCGTACAGATCGCGTCGTTCATGATCCGCTACGGCGATGTGATCGCCGACGAGATGCGGCGGATGCGGATCGCCCGGCTGTCGCGGGGGTTCGAGGCCCGCGGCGTACGGCACTGGGGGGTGCTCGCCAAGTCCGCCGGCGCGCTGTTCATCCGCTCCTACGAGCGCGGTGAGCGGGTGCACCTCGCCATGGTCAGCCGCGGCTACACCGGCACCATGCCCGTCCTCTCCGACACCACCGCCACCCGCGCACAATGGACCCACGCCGCCGCGCTGCCCGTGGCCGCCCTTGCCGTATGTCTCCTGGGATGGACGCTGTGAGTACGACTACGACCCCCTCGCTCGACGTGTCCGGGCTCGCCTACGCCTACCCCGACGGGCACCAGGCGCTCTTCGGGGTCGACCTCTCCGTCGGGCGCGGTGAGCGGGTCGCCCTGCTCGGCCCCAACGGCGCCGGGAAGACCACGCTCGTCCTGCACCTCAACGGCATCCTCCAGGCGGGCGCCGGATCCGTCGCCGTCGCCGGACTGCCGGTGGGCCCGAAGCATCTGGCCGAGATCCGGCGGCGGGTGGGCATCGTCTTCCAGGACCCCGACGACCAACTGTTCATGCCGACCGTCCGGGAGGACGTCGCCTTCGGGCCGGCCGCGGCCGGGCTGCGCGGCGCCGAGCTGGAGGAGCGGGTCACCGAGGCGCTCGAACGGGTCGGGATGGCCGGGTTCGCCGACCGGCCGCCGCACCACCTGTCGTTCGGCCAGCGGCGCCGGGTCGCCGTGGCCACGGTGCTCGCGATGCGGCCGGAGATCCTCGTCCTGGACGAGCCGTCGTCCAACCTCGACCCCGCCTCGCGGCGCGAACTCGCCGACATCCTGCGGTCGTTGGACGTGACCGTCCTGATGGTCACGCACGACCTGCCGTATGCACTGGAGCTGTGCCCGCGCTCCGTGGTGCTCTCCGGCGGGGTGATCGTCGCGGACGGCACCACCCAGGAACTCCTGTGTGACGAGGAGCTGATGCGGACCCATCGGCTGGAGCTGCCGTTCGGGTTCGACCCGCGCTCGGTGACCCTGCCCGTGTGACCGGCCGCCCACCTGCGGCGATGTGACGAACACCACTGGCCAGGGCCCTGGTCATCAGCACTGATCTGCGCGTTGCACCATTGATGGGTCACCAAGGCGACGGATGAGTGGGAAGCGGGAATCAGTGGTGGACGTCCAGGGCACGGTCGAGGACGGCTTCGAGCCGGTCCGGGACGCCTTCGCGGACAACTTCGCGCGGCGCGGGGAGCGGGGAGCGGCGGTCGCCGTGTACCTGCACGGGCGCAAGGTCGTGGACCTGTGGGGCGGTGCGAAGGACGGGGACGGCGCATCCAGGGAGCCCTGGGAGGCCGGCACGGCACAGGTCGTGCGGTCGGCGACCAAGGGCGTCGCGGCCATCGTTCCGCTGCTGCTCCACCAGCGGGGGCTGCTCGATCTGGACGCGCCCGTCGGCACGTACTGGCCCGAGTTCAAGGCGGCGGGCAAGGAGCGGGTGCTCGTCCGGCATCTGCTGTCGCACCGCGCCGGACTGCCCGCCCTGGACACCCCGCTCACGCCCGCGCAGGCCGTCGACGGCTACAGCGGCCCGGCGGCACTGGCCGACCAGGCACCCCTGTGGGAGCCCGGTACCGAGCACGGATACCACGCGCAGACCTACAGCTGGCTCCTCGGCGAGCTGGTCCTGCGGGTCACCGGACGCTCGATCGGCAGCTGGGTCGCGGAGGAGATATCCGGACCGCTGGGACTGGACCTGTGGATAGGGCTGCCGCCGGCCGCACGCTCCCGCGTGGGGCGGCTGGCGGAGATCGAGCCGCCGCCGGCCCCGGCGGGAGGCGGCGCGGGCCTGCGGGTACGGCCCAAGCCGACGGTCGCCGACGCGTATGCCGACCCGGCCTCGCTCACCCGGCGGGCGTTCGGCGCGATAACGCCCCCGGCCGACGAGAACGCCGTGGAATACCGGGCGGCCGAGCTCCCGGCATCTGCCGGGATCGCCACGGCGCGGTCCCTGGCCCGCTGCTATGCGGCGCTGATCGGCCCCGTCGACGGCCACACACGGCTGTTCGCGCCCGCCACCTTGACCCTTGCCCGCACGGAGGAGTCGGCCGGCCTCGACCGCACGCTGCTCGTCCGGACGCGGTTCGGTCTGGGATTCATGCTGCACGGCCCGGCCTCGCCGCTCCTGGGGCCGGGCTCCTTCGGCCACCCGGGACGCGGCGGCGCCCTCGCCTTCGCGGACCCGGAAAGCGGTCTCGCCTTCGGCTACGTCACCAACGGCATGCAGAGGAACGTGACGGCGGACCCCCGGGCGCAGGCCCTGTTGCGCGCCGCAGCCTCCCGCGTGACCGGCTGACCCCACCCCGATCCGGGCCCTTCGAGGCCGCGGTCCTGCCCCGCCCCGCTCACCCGGCGCCGCCGCCGAGCCGTGCCCGGCCGCCGAGTTGGGTACGACAGCCGTGACGGCCACCCAACGGTCCCGGGGAGTGGGGAACATGCGACGGTTCGAGGGGTACGGCGCACTGATCACCGGCGCGGGCCGCGGCATCGGGGAGGCCACGGCCCACCGGCTGGCCGAGGAGGGCGCCCGCGTCCTGGTCACCGATGTGGACGCGGCCCGGGCCGAGGCGGCGGCCGGACGGATCCGCCACGACGGCGGGCACGCCGAGGCCATGGTGTGCGACGTGGCGGACCGGGCCTCGGTCGAGGCGGCCGTCGCCCGCGCGGCGGAGCGGTTCGGCGGACTGGACGTGCTGGTCAACAACGCCTTCTCGTGCCATCCCGACGCCGCGCGGTTCGAGGACGAGACGGACGCGGCATGGGCCGTGGACCTCGACGTCACGCTGGGTGGGGCGGTGCGCTGCGCGCGGGCCGCCCTGCCGCACCTGGCCGCCGCGGAAGGGCGCGGCGCGATCGTGAACGTGGGGTCGGTCAACGGTATCCACAACTTCGGCAACCACGCCTACAGCGCCGCCAAGGCGGGGCTCGGCAGCCTCACCCGCACGCTTTCCGGCCATGCCGCGCCGCGCGGTGTCCGGGTCAACCTGGTGGCACCGGGTACCGTCGACACCCCCGGATGGGCGGGGCGCGAACACGCGCTGCGCCGGGCGGCCGGGGCCTATCCGCTCGGGCGGGTGGGCCGGCCGGAGGACATCGCGGCGGCGGTGGCGTTCCTCGCGTCACCGGACGCGGCCTGGGTCACCGGTGTCACCCTGCCCGTCGACGGCGGGGTGCTGGTCGCCCACCCGGAGATCCGGGCGGCGCTGGACACACCAGGGTGACGGCCGGCCCGAGCCGCGTCGCCGGCCGGACCGCCGTCAGGCGCCCTGACCCGTGTGCAGCATCAGCCCGATGCCCACCACCATCAGCCCCGCGGCCGCGATGCGCGGGGCGCCGAAGCGCTCCTTGAGGAAGAGCGTGCCGATGGCGGCGCCCACGATGATCGAGGACTCGCGCAGCGCCGCGACGGGGGCCAGCGGGGCGCGGGTCTGGGCCCACAGGACGAGGCCGTAGGCGAAGACGGAGAGGACACCGCCGGCCAGGCCGCGCAGCGCCAGCGGGCGCAGCTCCGCCACGAGCCGGCCGCGCCGGGTGACGAGCGCGTAGGCGGGGATGGCCAGGCCCTCCAGGATCATCAGCCAGGCGATGTAGCCGAGGGGGGTGCCGGAGGCGCGGACGCCCAGGCCGTCGACGGTGGTGTAGGAGGCGATGGCCAGTCCGGTCGCGAGGGCGGCGAGGATGGCCGGCCAGTGCGGCTTGGTGTCCGCGCCGCGGATGCCCCACAGGGCCACCCCCACCAGGCCCGCGGAGGTCAGGGCCACGCCCGCCATCGCCCAGGTGTTGGGCACCTCGTGGACGAAGACGGCCGCGAGCACGGTGACGATCAGGGGCGCCGTACCGCGGGCTATCGGGTACATCTGGCCGAAGTCGCCCAGCCGGAACGACTGCATCAGCAGTATCTGGTAGACGACGTGCAGGACGGCCGAGGCGAGCAGGTAGGGCCAGGCCCCGGAGGCGGGCAGCGGGGTGAAGACGGCCATGACCGCCCCGCATATCGCGCCGCCGCCGCCGACCAGGGTGAAGGCGAGGAGCTGATCGCGGATGCCGTGGGCGATCGCGTTCCAGCTGGCGTGGGTGATGGCGGCTATCAGGACCGCCACGACGACGAGCGGGGTCACGCGGTGCGCTCGCGCACGTCCACGGCGCGGCCTCGCGAGCACACGACCGGGGATGCCGGATCGAGGGGGAGGGCCGTGCGCGGGGTGCCGGCGGCCGTCCGCACGGCCTCGGCGAAGCGGGGATGGGCCTGGGATCCGGGGCGCTCCGGTGGGGGGACGGTCGCGGAATCGCTCATGGCCCGCACGCTAGCGAAAGCTGTACGGGCCATGCGAACGAAAACCACTCGGTGAGACGAGGGGCACCCTGACGGCGCCCGCCGGCTCAGCCCGCGGTCAGGATGGCGCGGACCAGCGGGCCCGCGTTGGAGCCGCCGTGGCCGCTGGCCGGGACGACGGCCGCCGCGGCGAGGTCGTCGCGGTAGGCGGTGAACCAGGCGTTGGGCTTCTTCTGGTTGTCGACCTCGGCGGAGCCGGTCTTGGCGCCGATGTCGCCGCCGACCCCGGCCATCGCCTCGGCGGCCGTACCGGACGTCGCGGTCAGCTTCATCAGCGACTTCAGACCGCTGAGGGTGTCCGGCTTCATCGACCGGGCCGCCTTGGCGAAGGTCCGGTTGTCCAGCGACGGCGAGACGATGTACGGCTGGTGGAAGGAGCCCGCCCGGACCGTCGCGGCGAGCGTGGCGACGTTGAGCGGGTTCATCCGCACCCCGCCCTGGCCGATCAGCGAGGCCGCCATCTGCGCGTCCTGCTGGACCGGCACCGCGCCGTCGAAGGTCGGGATACCGGTCTGCCAGTTCAGGCCGATGCCGAACACGTCCCGGGCCTCGTTCGTCAGGTCGGCGTCGCCGAGGTCCTTGGCGTGCGAGATGAAGGCGTTGTTGCAGGACGCGGCGAAGCTCTGCGCGAAGGTGCCGTCCTTGATCTCGGACTTGTCGAGGTTCTGGAACTTCCAGCCGCCGACCGTGACGTACTTGGGGCACGGGTTCTTCTTGCCCGGCGCGGTCAGGCCCTTGTCCATCAGCATGGCCGAGGTGACGATCTTCATCGTCGAGCCGGGGGCCAGCGACCCCTGGGTGGCCATGTTGAAGCCCTTGGCCGGGGAGTTGGCGACCGCCAGGATCTCGCCGGTGCTGGGCTTGACCGCCGCGGCGGACGCCGACTTCTTGCCCTTGACCGCCTTCTCGGCCGCCGCCTGGAGCTTGGCGTCCAGGGTGGTCTTCAGGGTGCCGGGAGTGCCCTTGGAGAGCACCTTCAGCGTCTTGTCGGGCTGCTGCTCGGCGGGCTTGGCGCTCTTGGCGCGGTGGATGAACAGCTCCACGCCGGGCTTGCCGTCGGTCTTGTCGCCGTACTTGTCGCGCAGGCTGTCCAGGATCCCCGCCAGCGACGGGTGCGCCTGGGGCGTCAGCTCGGCGCCGTTGCGGTCCACGGCCTTGATCGGCGGCGCCTCGGCCTCGCCGGTACGCAGCTCGTCGCCCTTGGCCAGGCCCGGGTGCAGTACCTGCGGCTGCCAGGCGATCTGCGGCTTGCCGGTGGCCTTGTCGCGGTGGACGGCCGCGGAGGTGCGGTAGGAGTACGGCACCTTGGTGCCGTTGTCGTCGATCCGGGCGGTGACGGTGTACGGCACCCTGTCGCCCGTCGGCGCGCCCGGAGCGACCGTCACCTTCGAGAACTTCGCCCGCTTGCTGAAGGTCTCCAGCGCGCTCTTGGCGGCCGTGGGGCTGTCCGTCAGCCCGGCGGCCTTCGCGGCGTCACCGGACTGCCAGGCGGCCACGAACTCCTGCGACGCCGTCTGCACTTCCTTGGCGCTGAGCGGACCGGTCTTCACCGCGGGCCGGTCGTCGCCCGACTTGGCGTCCGCCGACGTGACCTGCTGCGGCGACTTGTCGTCGTCGGAGCCGCCGAACAGCGTGAAGCCGCCGACGACTCCCGCCACCAGGGCCACCGATCCGCCGATCAGCCCGTACTTCACCTCGCGGCGCATGGCCACCGATCCCCTCCCAGAGAACTCGTCCTTGGATACGCACACAAGAACGTGCGTCGCACTCTAAGGGACACGGGGGAGCGAACGACTCCCGGTGAGTCTCGATCAGGGCACGGTCCGGTGACGCGCTGTTGTGCGCCTGTCATGAACCTGTGATCGACCTGTGCGGGCCACCGCTCCGCATCGCGGGCGGCCGCACGCCCTCACACCCAGCTGTCGAGCCACATCCGGTTGTGCCAGGCCGACTTGGGGATCGGCATACCCGTATAGAGGGGATAGAAGTAGATGAAATTCCAGACGATGAGGAGGACGAGGACACCCGCGCCCACCGCCCCGATCGTGCGGCGGCGTTCGGTGGCGTTCGCCGGGCCGATGATCGAGCCGATCATCATCGCCAGTGCCAGGCACAGGAACGGCACGAAGACGACGGCGTAGAAGAGGAAGATCGTCCGTTCCTGGTAGAGGAACCAGGGGAGATAACCCGCCGCGACCGCGCAGAGGACGGCGCCGGCCCGCCAGTCCCGCTTGAAGAGCCAGCGGTAGAGCGCGTAGAGCAGCGCGAAGCAGGCGGCCCACCACAGCAGCGGGGTGCCCAGGGCCAGGACCTCGCGGGCGCAGCCCTCCGCCGCCGTGCAGCCCTGATGGCCGACGGTGGGGTCCTTGTAGAAGTACGAGACGGGGCGGCCCAGGACCAGCCAGCTCCAGGGGTTGGACTGGTAGGTGTGCGGGGTGGTCAGACCGGTGTGGAAGGCGTAGACCTCGGTCTGGTAGTGCCACAGGCTGCGCAGCCAGTCCGGCAGCCAGGTCCAGGAGCCGGTCCGGCCCTCGCGGGTGGTCGCCCAGTCGCGGTAGTAGCCGCTCCGGCCGGCGAGCCAGCCGGACCAGGACGCCAGGTAGGTGGCGAGGGCCACGACGACGGTGGCACCGAAGGCGGGCAGGACGTCGCGGCGCAGGACGGCGCGGAAGGGGCGGCGGGCACCGGCGGTCCGGCGGGCCGCCACGTCCCACAACACGGCCATCAGCGCGAACGCGGCGAGGTAGTAGAGCCCGTTCCACTTGGTGGCGGAGGCCAGGCCCAGGCAGAGGCCGGCCGCGATCCGCCAGGGGCGCCGGCCCAGCCGCAGTCGACCGCCGACCGTCTCGTCGGGCCGGGCGAGGCCGTCCGACCCCACCGGCAGCGCCGCCGCCAACCGGGCCCTGGTGCGGTCCCGGTCCACCAGAAGGCAGCCGAAGGCGGCCACCACCCAGAACATCACGATGAGGTCGAGGAGCGCCGTGCGACTCATCACGAAGTGCAGGCCGTCGACCGCCAGCAGGGCGCCGGCCAGGCAGCCCAGCGCCGTCGAGCGCAGCAGGCGGCGGCCGATCCGGCAGATCAGCAGGACGGACAGGGTGCCGAGGAGGGCGACGGTGAAGCGCCAGCCGAAGGGGTTCATGCCGAACGCCCACTCGCCCAGGGCGATCAGCCACTTCCCCATCGGCGGATGGACGACGTACGACGCCTGCGGGGAGAGCAGGATCTTGGGGTGCGGTCCGACGAGCGCCGCGTTGGCGTTCTTGTCCCAGGTGCCCTCGTAGCCGTACTGGAGCAGCGACCAGGCGTCCTTGGGGTAGTACGTCTCGTCGAATATCACGTCGTGCGGGCTGCCCAGGTGCCAGAAACGCAGGACTCCCGCGACCAACGCCACCAGGATCGGGCCGCCCCAGGCGGCCCAGCGCGCCAGCCGTCCGGCGGCGGCCGGGCCCACGCCGAACACCGCCCACAGCCGGGTCCCGGGCTCGGGGAAGGCGGGCACCAGCCGCGCCCGGAGATCGCCTTGCGGGCGGGCCGGGTAACCGAAGCGGCGCAGCCGCCGTTGCCAGGCGGGGGGCTGCCGGTCCGGATACCCGGCACGGTGCGCGCCGGCCTCGGTCGCGGTGGTGTCACTCGTCACCCGGCCCATCGTAGGCAAGCACGCTGTGGACCGGTGTGCTGCGCCGCCGTCCGGGGCGCCGCGCCGTCCTGGGAGGATGGGGGAGTGACTGGAACGCTGGTACTTGCAGGGACGCCCATCGGCGAGATCGCGGACGCGCCGCCGCGGCTGGCCACCGAGCTGGCGGCCGCCGATGTCATCGCCGCCGAGGACACCCGGCGGCTGCGCCGGCTGACCCAGGCGCTCGAGGTGCAGCCGTCCGGACGGATCGTGTCGTACTTCGAGGGCAACGAAGCCGCCCGGACGCCCGAGCTGGCAGATGCCCTGGCGGGCGGGGCCCGGGTGCTGCTGGTCACCGACGCCGGAATGCCGTCCGTCTCCGACCCCGGCTACCGGTTGGTGGCGGCGGCGGTGGAGCGCGGCGTGAAGGTCACCGCGGTACCGGGGCCGTCCGCCGTGCTCACCGCCCTGGCGGTGTCCGGTCTGCCGGTGGACCGCTTCTGCTTCGAGGGGTTCCTGCCGCGCAAGGCGGGCGAGCGGCTCTCGCGGCTGCGCGAGGTCGCGGGTGAGCGCCGCACCCTGGTCTATTTCGAGGCTCCGCACCGGCTGGACGACACCCTCGCCGCGATGGCCGAGGTGTTCGGCGCGGACCGGCGGGCCGCGGTCTGCCGCGAGCTGACCAAGACCTACGAGGAGGTCCGGCGCGGGCCGCTCGGGGAGCTGGCGCCGTGGGCGGCCGAAGGCGTACGGGGCGAGATCACCGTCGTCGTCGAGGGCGCGCCGGAGACCGGGCCCGAGGAGCTGGGGCAGGACGAGCTGGTGCGCCGGGTGCGGGTGCGCGAGGAGGCGGGGGAGCGGCGCAAGGAGGCCATTGCGGCGGTTGCGGCGGATGCGGGGCTGCCCAAGCGGCAGGTTTTCGACGCCGTCGTCGCGGCGAAGAACGCGGCTCGCCCAGAACCGGCCCACGGGAAGGTAAATGACTGACCCGGAAGGTAAAGGCAGGGGCCGCGCAGCCGGGTGTTTCCCCTGCCCCCTGCCAAATCTGGGCCAATAGCAAGCCGCTCACCTGCACATCCGGCCGGGAAAGGCGTCCACTGGGGGTGGGACGTACGGTCCCGGACACCTTGCCTTGTCCTGTGGACAAGAGGGAGTGCACATGAGCGAGCGTAGTGAGCGAATCGACAAGAGGTGCGTGCTGAGCGCATGCGAGGCCGAGCGATGCGAGGTTTCGGCATGAGTGACATCGCGAAGACCAGCAGTACTCCGGCGCGCGGAGCTTCCCCCTTTCCCCGGTCCGAGCCGGCGGCACACGAGGCATACGCCTTCGCGTGCATGAAGTGCGGCCACGGCTGGGAGCAGGCGTACGAGATAGAGCACCCGGTGGACGCCAAGGGCGACCCGCACGTCATCTACTACGCGGACGGCGAGCGCGTGCCGTCGCCGCTGACCCGGCCCACCTGCCTCAACTGCGGCAGCAACGTCGTACGCATCATGCGCTCCGGCCAGGTCTCGATGGTCTCCGACGCGATAGCGAACATGCACCAGCGCCAGCCCGGCAACGGCAGGAGGAAGGCCGCCCCCGACGCGGCCGAGAAGCGCACCGGCAGCACCGCCGAGCCCACCGGCCGCCACCACTGGCACCTCTCCGACCTGCTGCACCCCTTTCAGCACCGCAGGTGACCGCCCGGTACCACCGGGGATGAGGGGCGGGCCGCGGTCCTCGTAGGATCGCGGCCATGGCACCGCAGGACGACAAGACCACCCCGCCGCCGCTGCCCGAACCGCTTCGGGTGCCGGTCGCGGACTCGCACACCCACCTCGACATGCAGGACTCCACGGTCGGCGAAGCGCTCGCCAAGGCCGCCTCGGTCGGGGTGACCACCGTGGTGCAGGTGGGCTGTGACCTGGCCGGATCCCGCTGGGCCGCGGACACCGCCGCCGCATACGACAGCGTGCACGCGACCGTCGCGCTGCACCCCAACGAAGCGCCGCGGATCGTTCTCGGCGACCCTGATGGCTGGTCGCGCCAGGGAGCGCGGCAGCCGGGCGGGGACGCCGCCCTCGATACGGCGCTCGACGAGATCGACACGCTCGCGGCCCGTCCCGAGGTCCGCGGCGTCGGCGAGACCGGACTCGACCACTTCCGCACCGGCCCCGACGGCATGGCCGCCCAGCAGCGGTCCTTCCGCGCCCACATCGAGATCGCCAAGCGGCACGGCAAGGCCCTGGTCATCCACGACCGCGACGCCCACGAGGACGTGCTGCGGATCCTGCGCGAGGAGGGTGCGCCGGAACGCACCGTCTTCCACTGCTACTCCGGTGACGCCGACATGGCCCGGATCTGCGCCGAGGCCGGCTACTTCATGTCCTTCGCCGGCAACGTCACCTTCAAGAACGCCCAGCCGCTGCGCGACGCGCTCGCCGTCGCCCCGCCCGAGCTGGTGCTCGTCGAGACCGACGCACCGTTCCTCACTCCTGTGCCGTACCGCGGACGGGCGAACGCGCCCTACCTGATTCCGTACACGCTGCGGGCGATGGCCGAGGTCAAAGGGATGACCGAGGACGCGCTGGCCTCGGCCGTCGCGGCGAACACGGCACGCGCCTTCGGTTACTGACCCGGACGGGCGGCGACTCTGCGTAGTCGTTCGACTTTGGACGGTGACCGTCGCTCCGTTACCCTCCGGCCGTCAACCGGATCTGTGGCATCTGGAGCGTCGTGAGTCCTTCGCAGAGCAGCCACCGCGCCGCGCGCGGCCGTCGCAGGCGCGCCCCCCGGCGCCCGGAAGCGCTGCGCCGGCTGCTGCCCCGGGCCCTGGTGGTGGCCTTCCTGGCCGGCGGCACCACCGCCTTCATCGCGCACGACAAGGCGATCCGGCTCAGCGTCGACGGCCACCCGCGCACCCTGCACACCTTCGCCGACGACGTCGAGGACCTGCTGGACGACGAGCACCTCGACGTCGGCCCACACGACATCGTCGCCCCCGCCCCCGGCACCGGACTCCGCAGCGGCGACGACGTCGTCGTCCGGCGCGGCCGCCGCGTCGCCCTCACCGTCGACGGGCGCCGCCACCAGGTGTGGACCACCGCCGCGACCGTGGACGACGCGCTCCGCCAGCTCGGCGTACGGGCCGAGGGCGCCTATCTGTCCAGCTCCCGCTCCCGGCGCATCGAGCGGCACGGCCTGGAGCTGGCCGTCCGCACCGAACGCTCGGTGGTCTTCGTCGCCGACGGCCGCGAACATCGCATCCGCACCAACGCCGCCACCGTCCGCGAGGCCCTTGCGCAGGCCGGGCTCGCGCTGCGCGACGAGGACACCACCTCGGTGCCGCCGGAGAGCTTCCCGCACGAGGGCCAGAGCGTCTCGGTGCTGCGGATCACCGGCTCCCAGGAGGTGCGCGAGGAGCCGATCCCGTTCCGCACGGTCCACAGGCGCGACCCCCAGCTGGCCGGCGGCACCGAATCCGTGGTCCAGCAGGGGCGGCCCGGAGTGCGGCGGGTCACCTATCGCCTGCGGACCGTCAACGGCGTCAAACAGCGCCCGCGGCGGCTGACCACCGACGTGGTCCGGGCGCCGCGCCCGCAGATCGTGCACATCGGCACCAGGCCGCTGCCCACCTCCGTCCGGGGCGCCGACCACCTCGCCTGGGGCGCGCTGGCACTGTGCGAGGCGGGCGGCCGCCCGAACGCGGTCGACGCCTCGGGCTCCTTCGGCGGCCTCTACCAGTTCGACGTCGGCACCTGGCACGCCCTCGGCGGCAGCGGCCGCCCACAGGACGCTCCCGCCCAGGAGCAGACCTACCGTGCGAAGAAGCTCTACCTGACCCGGGGGGCGAGCCCCTGGCCGGTCTGCGGCCGCAAACTGCACGGCTGAACGAGCCCGTAAACTTCCCGGGTGAGCAACAGCAGCACCACCGACGACTCCGGTCCACTCCTCGGGCCCGCCGACATCCGCGAGCTGGCCGCCGCGCTGGGCGTGCGGCCCACCAAGCAGCGCGGCCAGAACTTCGTCATCGACGCCAACACCGTCCGCCGGATCGTGCGGACCGCCGGCGTGCGCCCCGACGACGTGGTCGTCGAGGTCGGGCCCGGCCTCGGGTCGCTGACCCTGGCGCTGCTGGAAGCCGCCGACCGGGTCACCGCCGTCGAGATCGACGAGGTCCTGGCGGCCGCCCTGCCCGCCACCGTCGCCACCCGGCTGCCCGCCCGCGCCGACCGCTTCGCGCTGGTCCACAGCGACGCCATGCAGGTCACCGAGCTGCCCGGCCCGGCACCCACCGCCCTCGTCGCGAATCTGCCCTACAACGTCGCGGTCCCCGTCCTGCTGCACATGCTCGCGACCTTCCCCACCATCGACCGCACTCTGGTCATGGTGCAGGCCGAGGTCGCCGACCGGCTCGCGGCCCGTCCCGGCAACAAGGTCTACGGCGTCCCGTCGGTGAAGGCCAACTGGTACGCCGAGGTCAAGCGGGCCGGCTCCATCGGCCGCAACGTCTTCTGGCCCGCGCCGAACGTCGACTCGGGGCTGGTCTCGCTCGTCCGCCGGGAGAAGCCGGTGGCGACGACGGCGAGCCGGCGGGAGGTCTTCGCGGTCGTCGACGCCGCCTTCGCGCAGCGGCGCAAGACCCTGCGGGCCGCACTGTCGGGGTGGGCCGGCTCGGCCGCCGCCGCGGAGGCCGCGCTGACCGGCGCGGGCATCTCGCCGCAGGCCCGCGGCGAGGCGCTGACCGTGGAAGAGTTCGCGAGGATCGCCGAGCACAAGGTGCGCACAGAGGGAGACGCGGGATGAGGGCGAGCGGGACGAGCGGTGCCTCGGTCACCGTACGGGTACCGGCCAAGGTCAACGTCCAGCTGGCGGTGGGCGCTGCCCGGCCCGACGGCTTCCACGACCTGGCCAACGTCTTCCTCGCCGTCGGCCTCTACGACGAGGTCACCGCCACCCCCTCGGACACCCTGCGGATCACCGCCGAGGGCCACGACGTCGACCGGATCCCGCTGGACCGCACGAACCTGGCGGCCCGCGCCGCCGAACTCCTCGCGGCCCGGCACGGCATCGAGCCGAACGTCCACCTCCACATCACCAAGGACATCCCCGTCGCGGGCGGCATGGCGGGCGGCAGCGCGGACGCCGCGGGCGCCCTCCTCGCCTGTGACACCCTCTGGTCCACCGGCGCCGACCGCACCGAACTCCTCGACATCTGCGCCGAGTTGGGCAGCGATGTGCCGTTCAGCCTGATCGGCGGTGCGGCGCTGGGCGTGGGCCGGGGCGAGCTGCTGACGCCGCTGCCCGTCGGCGACGCCTTCCACTGGGTCTTCGCGGTCGCCGACGGCGGGCTGTCCACCCCGGCCGTCTACCGCGAGTTCGACCGGCTCACGGCGGGCACGGCGGTGCCGGAGCCCGTGGCCGCACCGGAGCTGTTGGCCGCACTGGAGGCCGGTGACGCCACCGCGCTCGCCGCGACCCTCGTCAACGACCTCCAGCCCGCGGCGCTCTCGCTGCGGCCGTCCCTGACCACGACCCTGGAGGCGGGCACCGCGGCCGGTGCGCTGGCCGCGCTCGTCTCCGGCTCGGGGCCGACCACCGCCTTCCTGGTCAAGGACGCGCAGGCGGCAGGCGACGTCGCGGCGGCGCTGCTGGCGTCGGGGACCTGCCGCGAGGTACGGGTGGCGGATTCACCGGCGGCGGGGGCGACCGCTCTCTAGGGGCGAGAGCCCTCTAGAGGGCTCTCTAGGGGGAGGGTCCTCTAGGGGCGAGGGGAACAGATCCCGTAGGGGGTGTGAGCGCCCCCTCGGGGCCACAACGAGGCCAGGCCGGGCGGGTATTCCCGAATCCCGTGGTCGCCGTGCCCTGAGGAGCGCTCAAATGCCCCGTAGACCGGCGTCCTTGACGGCGGAGACGAAGGACGACCAGGCGGCGACCGGGAAGACGAGCGCCGGGCCGTGCGGGTCCTTGGAATCACGGACGGGGATGACGCCGGGGAGGTCGTCGGAGACCTCGACGCAGTCCCCGCCATCGCCGTTGGTGTAGCTGCTCGTGCGCCAGACGGCGGTGCTCAAGTCAATCCGGTTGCTTGTCACTTCGGTAATCCCCTGCGGCCGCCTCGATCATGGTCAGGGACGCCTCGGGAGCGAGTGCGGCGGCCCTGAGCCGATCGTATGCCTTGCGGTATTTCTTCACGAGGGCCGGATCGTCGATTGTGTCGCCGCTGTACTGCGATTCCAGGTAGGCCAGCGGCGGAGCATCCGAAAAGGTCATGATCTTGGCCAAGCCCACCGCCATGAGGGGGTGCGGTCCGCAGTTCCACGGAAGGACCTGTGGAACGATGCGGCGCCTCCTCGTCAGCTGCGCGATGCGGTCGAGCTGATCGGCCATCTCGGCCGCAGGGAGAACCGGGCAGCGCCACACGTACTCGGGAAGGATCACCCAGTACTCCGGGATCTCGCGGTCACTCTCGAAGAGCCGGGTCCGCGCCGTGCGGGCGCTGACCTTCTCCTCCACCTCCTCGTCGGGTGCCAGTGGATGCGTCGCCCGCACCACCGCCCGCGTGTACGTCTCGGTCTGCAACAACCCGGGGATGAGGGTGGGGCACCACTCCTCGATGGTCTCCGCGTACTTCTCCGCCTCCAACACGCGCTCGAAGTATTCGGCGTGGCCGGTCCGTCGCGCCTTCCGCACGTCCTCGCAGCGCCGTTGGAAGAACCCGTCCGTCTTGAGCACCTTGTCCACGTGCTCGGCCAGCTCCGCCGGCATCCGGCGTTCGCCGCGCTCGATCTCGCTGAGGTGGCTCTGTCCGTAGAAGCTGCCCTCGACCAGCTGCTGGAGCGTGAGCCCGGCCAGCTCTCGCTGGTAGCGGAGCTCCTTGCCGTAAAAGGTGGGGACGCTCTCCGAGCCGTCAATGTCCTTGCGTCGTGCCACGGTTCACCGCCGTACGTGTCGCTGATTCCCGGTCGCTGCGGACGGGGCCCCGGCGGTTCCCGCATCTCCACCCCTGCACACCGCGCATCCCCGGACCGCGGCCGGGAGCCCCACCCCCTTTCACGCTACGCCGCGTCACGTCACTGTGTAGGCGGTTCGTCGCTATGCGTACAGAAAGGCAGGCTCCATGCCCCACGACCGTTCCCTCCCCGACCGCCCCGACGACGTGCACGACAGCGCCGAAGAGCTGCGCAGCGCGCTGAAGGACCACGGCATCACGCTGCCGTCGCTCGGCGTCGACCTGCCCGGCTTCGCCGGCGCCTACAGCTTCTCCCTGGTCGCCCTCGGTAACTGCAACGCAGCCACCGCCCGCCGGCTCGCCGAGGTCCTCCGCACGGCGGCCCCCCGTTGAACGGAGGGCCGGGTCCCGGCCGAACGGCCCTCGGAAGGCTGTCGGCCCTCGGCAGGCGGCTGAGCCGGCTGCTGCCGGTGCGGGGCGGCCGTCGGGCGGCCACCGGTACGGGCGTGCTCGCCGCCTCGGCCGGGTCACCGGAGGCTTCGGCGGCTCCCTCGCGGCGGCGCCTCGTTCACGTCCGCCGGGTGGCGCCCGGCCTGCTGCCGTCGTGCGGTGCGGACAGCGGACCCGCGCGGCCTTACGGCCCTGCCGCGGAGGCCCGGCAGCGTGCCGCGGCCCAGGACGCCCGGCGCCGGGACCTGGAGGAGTCCGTGCGCCGGCTCAACACCTGGTCGTCCGGTGGGGGCGGGCGCCGCTGAGGCGCCGCAAGGGGCCGAAGGTCAGGACGCGCCCGAGGCGGCCTCGGCCAGCACCTCGGTCACCGTCCGCCCCGCCGCTACCGCGTGCTCGGCGGTCGTCGGGACGCAGCGGTCCGCCGCCGGGTCGTACGCGGTCATGATCACGCCTGCGTGGTCGGTCTCCGGTTCCTGGAGTGTCACCGCGCGGCCCGCCGCCCGCAGCGCCTCGGCGAGGTCACGGGAGTGGTGGGCGGCCACGGCCGGGTCGTGGCCGCCGTGGACGAGATGGACAGGTACGCCCGGGTCCCGGCCCGCGGCGAGATCGGCCAGCGGCGCGGTGCCGGTGGTGCGCGCCGGCAGGTCGTAGCGGCCGGCCAGGCCCACCACCGCCCTCGGCCGCCACCCCTCCACGGCCTCGGGCCGCAGCGCGACTCCCAGTGCGGCCCCGGCCCCCGCCGACCACCCGGCCAGTACGCACGACTCCCCGTCGCCGCCCAGCCCGCCCGCTTCCTTGCGGACGAAGGCCAGCGACTCCAGCAGTTGGGCCCGGCCGCCGTCCGCGGCGTCCGAGCGCCAGTCCGGTACGAGCACCAGCAGCCCGCGGGCCGCCGCGGTGCGCGCCAGCGGGTCGAGCACATCCCGCTCGTCGGGGCCGATGCCGTGCCAGAGCAGCACGGTGGGCACCGGCCCGGAGGCGCCCGCCGGCCGGTACACATCCAGCCGCTTGCCGCTCGGGCCGTAGACCGCCCCGCGTACCGTCTCCACTGCCGTGCCTGCCGTGCCTGCCGTGCCTGCCGTGCCCGCCGCGTCCGCCATGCCCATGTCCGGTGCCATGACGGCACGTTACAACGGGGCGCGGAGCCTCAGGCGCCCACGATGGCCAGCGACACCACCCAGGCCACGGCCAGCAGACACGGGGCCGCCAGGAGGCATCCCCAACCGGCGTTGCCCCTGTTGCTCATGCCCACCACGGTCAGGACGGCGGCCACGAAGGCGGCGCCGACCGGCAGGTTGCCGACGATCTGCTGGGCGCCCGCGGAGCAGATCGTGCGGGCGTCCCCCTCGTTGCAGCCGTCGCTCGCCATCACCAGCAGCGGCGCGAACAGACCGGTCACCCCGGCGAACGCCAGCACGAGCAGGCCGATGAGGATCCGGCCCACGTCGGAGCCGGTCACCGGCGGCGCATCGTCGCGCACGGGAAGGGAGTCCGGAACCTGGTCGTCGATCATGCTGCCGACGCTAGGCCCGCCCGCCGCCCCTGCCATCGGTACGGATACTCATCTCCCGACGGGTCCCCTCCCCACGCCGACTAGGCTGGGAAGGTCGATCCATCGGAAGTGCAGGAGCGGAATGGCCACCAACCTCGTCAATCTGGAAGCCGTCGGCAAGGTGTACGGAACCCGTGCCCTGCTCGACGGTGTCTCGCTCGGCGTCAACGAGGGGGACCGGATCGGCGTCGTCGGACGCAACGGGGACGGCAAGACCACCCTGATCCGGATCCTCGCCAAGCTGGAGGACGCGGACGACGGCCGGGTCACCCACAACGGCGGCCTGCGCCTCGGCGTCCTGACCCAGCACGACTCCCTCGACCCGGCCGCCACCATCCGGCACGAGGTCATCGGGGACATGGCCGACCACGAGTGGGCCGGCAACGCCAAGATCCGCGATGTGCTGACGGGACTCTTCGGCGATCTGCACCTGCCGGGCTTCGACAAGGGCCTGGACACCGTCATCGGCCCGCTGTCCGGTGGCGAGCGCCGCCGCATCGCGCTCGCCCAGCTGTTGATCGCCGAGCAGGACCTGATCGTCCTCGACGAGCCCACCAACCACCTGGACGTCGAGGGCATCTCCTGGCTGGCCGGGCACCTCCGCGCCCGCCGCTCCGCCCTCGTGGTCGTCACCCACGACCGGTGGTTCCTCGACCAGGTCTGCACGCGGATGTGGGACGTCCAGCGCGGCGACGTCCACGAGTACGAGGGCGGCTACAGCGACTACGTCTTCGCGCGGGCCGAGCGGGAGCGGATCGCCGCCACCGAAGAGGTCAAGCGGCAGAACCTGATGCGCAAGGAGCTGGCGTGGCTGCGGCGCGGCGCCCCCGCCCGTACGAGCAAGCCCCGCTTCCGCATCGAGGCCGCCAACGAACTGATCGCGGACGTCCCGCCGCCCCGCGACAACGCCGAGCTGATGAAGTTCGCCAGCTCGCGGCTGGGCAAGACCGTCTTCGAGCTGGAGAACGTCAGCATCCAGGCGGGCCCGAAGCTGCTGCTCAAGCACCTGACCTGGCAGCTGGGCCCCGGCGACCGCGTCGGCCTGGTGGGCGTCAACGGCGCGGGCAAGACCTCACTGCTGCGGGCGCTGGAACAGGCGGCCCGGACGCAGGGCGAGACGCAGCCGGTCGCCGGCCGCGTCGTCGTCGGCAAGACCGTCAAGCTGGCGTACCTCTCCCAGGAGGTCGGCGAACTCCCCCCGACGTTGCGGGTGCTGGAGGCCGTCCAGCAGGTTCGCGAGCGGGTCGACCTGGGCAAGGGCCGGGAGATGACCGCCGGGCAGCTCTGCGAGAAGTTCGGCTTCACCAAGGAGAAGCAGTGGACGCCGGTCGGCGACCTCTCCGGCGGTGAACGCCGCCGCCTGCAGATCCTGCGCCTCCTCATGGACGAGCCCAACGTCCTCTTCCTCGACGAGCCCACCAACGACCTCGACATCGAGACCCTGACCCAGCTGGAGGACCTCCTCGACGGCTGGCCCGGCTCCCTCATCGTCATCAGCCACGACCGCTACTTCGTCGAGCGCACCACCGACCGCGTCCACGCCCTGCTCGGCGACGCCACGCTGCGGATGCTCCCGCGCGGCCTGGACGAGTACCTCGACCGCCGCCGCCAGGTCATCGAGGCCGCAACCCCGGCCCCCGCCCAGCAGACCGCCGCCCCCAAGAAGGCCGCCGCCGTCAACCGCGCCGCCCAGAAGGAACTCCAGAAGATCGAGCGCCAGTTGGACAAGCTCGTCACCAAGGAGACCAAACTCCACGCCCAGATCGCCGAAAACGCGACGGACTTCGAGAAGGTCGCCGGCCTCGACGCCCAGCTGCGGGAGCTGAGCGCGGAAAAGGACGAGTTGGAAATGCGGTGGCTGGAACTGGCTGAGGAGGCGTAGGGGCGGGGCGCGACTGCGTCGAAGCCCTGCACAGCGAGCGGCTCCGGAAGCGGCGCCGGTCACAGTGGGAAGACGACGCGGCGACACACAGTATCGTCGGTGCTTCATGAGAAGCTCGGACGCGACGGGGAAGTAAAACACCCCTGCGACTTACGTGACCTGGTGAAAGCCAATCCCAGGCCGCCTCGCCTTGCGTGTTTGCGATGAGGCCAGCTTCCAGCGCGGTGACGTCAGCGGGGCTGGTCTCCGCGCCCTTCAGGGCTCATCACGTAGTCACGCAGCCGCGCGATGATGGACGCCAGGTCTCGGTTAGCTCGCTCGCAGAATTTTGAATCAGACAAAGTGATTTGCGTAACGACTTTCCGGAAGCTGGCATTGCTGGTAGCGCACTCATTTAGAACTCGCGACGGCGCAAGAAGCCAGTTTTTGGCAGAGTAATCAAAAGTCCACTCTTCCTCGGTGGGGGTATCGTCCACCAATGTCGCGATGACCCTTGCCGTTTCTGTATTGCTGCCTCCAGTGAAGCGCCAAGCAACATGGGGAGATTGCGCGTACCCTTCCACGGGGTGGTGTCCTGAGGAAGTTCTGATCCATTCGACAGGCTTAAACAAGGACAGCGCTGTCAAAATTTGCTGACCAGTTACATTCAATTCTTTATCCACTCTGTTCTGGTGTCTCACCACAGGGGTCCATCGTACCCGCCGCGACCCGAAACGATCTTCAATCCCGGATTGAGATGCCTTATTGATCGCTTGAAATCGCCTAGAGGTACGGGATTGCTGCCCAACTCGGGGTCGTATACATATTTTCCATCGGTGTATACATCGTGGTATTTGAACTCTTCAATCAGGCGTCCACCCTCCTGAGGAACCTTGAACATCTCCCCCGAGTGGCTCGTGAAGTTAATCACTTCACCTTTCCCTCCGGATCTTTTAAGGATGTATTCAGCCAATTCCGAGCAGTCTACGTTTCCGCCTACCGGGGCGGCCCGCATCGCGTCGATTGCCGCCTGGTGCGGGGGGTGATTAGGGTTGGGTGGCCGGAAGTCGAAGGGGCCTCTTTTGCCGGCTCCTGCCTCGCAGGAGAATAGGCCGAAAGGGTCAACGCTGGTGGTGGGATTGTCTACGTACGAATTTGGATTCGGGGACGGTTCCAACCCGAGAGGGTCGAGTGATAGGTATTTCCCCGCTTCAGAGTCGTAGTAGCGATAGAAATTAAAATGAAGCTGCGACTCAGGGTCAAAATGCTGCCCAGGGAATCGCAGCGGAGTGTAAGCGGTCGCTCCGGTCCCCCAAGTAGTGGCACCCCAAAGCGTAGCCTGTTTGCTCCAGGATATATCGCCAGTTTCGGAAACTAGCTCTGTTGGGGTGCCAATGGAGTCCGTGACGATGGCGAAGAATCTTTGGTCAACGACGTGTTGAGGGGCACTGGATATATCCGAAACCGAGATCTTGCGTTCGGTTTGGATGAGTGGAAATATGCCCTTATGGTCCCAGGTGAGCGTGATTGCCTCCGGGTGGCCGGAGATGTGGGTCGTTAGCTCGGTGAGTGTAGGGCCGTCCCAGGTGAATTCTGTTTGCTCGACGACTGTCGAGGAGTCCACTCCGAGGCGTCTTTTAGCTATTCGCCGCCCTGAGGAGTCATAGAGATAGTGCCACGTAGTTCCGTCCGGTGTTACCACGGACACGAGGCGATCCTCTGCATTCCAGGTGTGGTGCCACGTATCCGGCTTGCGGGAGAGGCGGGCTTTTTGGCGGAGGGTGACGCGGCCGAGGGCGTCGTGGTCGTAGCGGATGCGGCCGGCTCGGGTGATGTTGGTGCCGGCGTAGGTGCGGTCGCCTTGGGCTGACGGGTCGGTGTGGCGGTCGGGCCAGGTGGCGTGGGTTTGGTTACCTGCTTCGTCGTAGGCGTAGGACTCGGTCCAGCCGATGGCGTGGACGGCTGTAACGCGGCCTGCGCGGTCGAGACTGAACGTGCGGCGTCCGGAGCAGGAGTCGTCGATCGCTGTGAGGTTGCCGTCAGGGCGAAAGGTGTAGGCACGGTAGAGGACGTCCTGGGCTTCCACTGAAACGGTGTGTGGTGACTGCGTTCTGTCGGTGGCTGCCCTAGTGAGCGATTGGGTGGCAAGGCGGCCGGCGGGATCCCAGGTGTGAGCAAGGGTGAGACCGTCGCCGATGGTGCGGGTGAGTTCTTGGCCTGTGGCGTCGTGTCCGAAGGTGAGGGTGTGGCTGCCCGCATTGAGGGCGGTGCGGTTGCCGGCGGAGTCGTAGGCGTAGGTGGATACGTGGCCGGTGGGGGTGGTGCGGGAGGTGCGGCGGCCCAGGGCGTCATAGGTGAACGTCATGGTGCGGCCGTTGACGGTTTCGGCGGTGACGCGGCCCAGGATGTCGCGGGTGTAGGTGACGGTGGCGTCCGGGTTGGTCGCTTGTTGCAGGTTGCCGCTGCTGTCGTGAACGTAGGTGGTGACGAGACCAGCAGCGTCCTTGTGCGTGATGCGGCCGAGGACATCGCGGCTGTAGGTGGTGACTTCGCCGATGGTGTTGGTGCGGGTGGCGAGTTGGCCGGCGGCGTCGTGGGTGTAGGCCAGGACGCGGTCGTCGAAGTCCGTCTCGGATATGAGGCGGCCGGCGCCGTCGTAGGTGTAGTTCCAGGTCAGGCCTTGGGGGTTGGTGACCTGGGTGAGGCGGAGTTCGGTGTCGTGGGTGAACTCGTGGCGGACGCCATCGGGGTCGGTGCGGGCCGTGAGCAGGTCGAAGTGGGTGTACTCGAAGCGGGTGGTCTGGCCGATGGCGTCGGTGTGTGAGGTGCGGTTGCCCTCGCCGTCGTAGGCCCATTCCTCCATGGCGCCGGACGCATCGATGCGAGCGGTGAGCTTCCCTTCGACGGACCAGGCCATGTGGGTCGTTTCGCCGAGCGGGTCGGTGACGGAGGTGGTGCGGCCGAAGGCGTCGTGGCGGTAGTGGGTGGTGGCGCCGAGTGGGTCGGTGACCATCACCGGTAGCCCGGCCTCGTTGCAGTAGAGGCGGGTGGTGTTGCCCAGGGCGTCGGTGACCGAGGCGACGTGGCCACGGGTGTCGTGGGTGTAGGTGGTGGTCGCGCCCAGCGGGTCCGTTGATGACGTGCGGTTGCCGTCGGCGTCGTAGGTGTGGGTCCAGGTGGTGCCGTCCGGACCGGTGGAGGTCAGGGGCAGGCCGAGTTCGTTGTAAGTGGTGGTGGAGCGGCTGCCATCGGGGAGGGTGACGCTCACCGGGCGGCCCTCGTCGTCGTAGTCGACGTGGGTGGTGCGGCCCAACGGGTCGGTGGTGGCCAGGATGCGGTGCTTGGCGTCGCGGACCGTGCGGGTGGTGGCGCCGGTGGGGTCGGTCTCCGCGACGACCTGGTGGTGGTCGTTGACCTCGTAGCGGGTCACGCCGCCCTGGGAGTTGTGGAGCAGGTTGGTGCGCAGCCCCGTTGCGGGATCCGGGTCGCCCCAGGTGAAGTGGGCGCGCAGATGGCCTTCGATGCCGCCCTGTGAGGTGCAGCGGTCATCGTCGTCGTAGACGTAGGTGTAGCTGCTGTCGTTGGTGTCCGTCCAGGACGTGATGCGGCCCAGGTCGTCGTAGGTGAAGCGCAGGGGCAGGCCGCTGGAGTTGGTGGTGGTGGTGAGGTTGCCGGCGTCGTCGTAGCCGTACGTCATCAACAGCTGGTCGGAGCCGTCGGGGGCGCCGCCCGCCAGGTGCAGGGCGGTGATGCGGCCGCCCTCGGAGGTGAGCAGGAGGCGGTAGCCGGCGCTGTGGGTGATGGCGGTGGGCGTGCCGTCTTCGGTGTAGTCGAAGGTGTGGTGGTTGCCGCGGCGGTCGGAGATCTCGTCGAGGACGGCGAGGTCTTCGGTGTAGGTGGTGAAGTAGCGGCGGGTGCCGGTGACCGGGTCGGTCAGGAGGTAGTCGCCGTCCGGGGTGAGCTCCAGTGGGTGGCCGTCGCCCTCGATGGGCAGGGTGGGCACGCCCACGGCCGGGTGCGGGTAGAGGTGGAAGTCGCCTTCCTCGCCGATGAGGATGACGCCCTTGGCGTCGATCTCCAGGCGCTGGTCGACCGTGGACATCCAGGTCGGGCCGAACCAGCGGCCGGTGCGGTAGGACGACTCGAAGGTGCGGCTGAAGGTGAGGGGGAGGCTGCCGGGGAGGGCGATGTCGGTCTGCGGCAGGTACATCCGGCCGGTGGCCATGTCGATGGGATCGTTGCCGAAGACCTTGCACCAGGCGGTGCGCAGCCGGTCCCTGACCGTGCGCTTGGCGCCTTGCTCGGCGGCCTCTCGCGCGGCGCCCTTGACCACATCCTTCGCCCCCGCCTTCACAAGCCCCTTGCCAAGAGCGCCGGCGCCTTTGCCGCCGACGAGGTTGGCGGCGAGCGCCCCGAACGCGTCGCCCGGGTCACTGCCCCAGCCGTCGCCGAGCACGCCCTTGGCCAGGCGGCCGGGGTGGGCGGCGGCACTGGCCAGTCCCAGTGTGGTCTTGGCGACGTTGGTCGCGTACAGGGTGGGGTGCGCGAGGTTGTACGGCTCGACCGGGTTGAGCGTGCGGGCCAGATTGACGGTTTCGACAAAGGCTTTGCCCGCGCCACCGACGACGTGCATCAGGTTGATGCCGCCGCCCACCACCCCGTCCGCGATGTCGAAACCCGCCTGCTCGGTGAACTTGGGTGCCTGCGGGGCGTGCTCCAACGCGCCCTTGAGGGCGTGCTGGGCCTTGGCAGCCGCTTCGTTGCGTTGGCTGCGGGCGCTCTTGAGCATGTCCTGCGCCGCCTCGCGGCCCTGGTCGCCGGGGTCGTGGAAGGCGCCCGGGTCATCGGGCTTGGGCCCGGGGTCGGCACCCTGGTCCTGAGCGGCGAGATAGGCGTCGGCCTTCACCTTGTACGTATCGACCTGGTGGCGGTAGGCGTCGTACGCCTTCTTGCTCTTTTCCTCGGCGGCCTTCCACGCGTCGATCGCCGACTGCGCCTTCTTCTGGGCCCAGGACACCGTCTCCGCGTACGAATCGAGGGCCTTCCACGCCGCCTCACAGGCGTCCGCGGTCCGCATCCAGTCCTTGGGGTGCGCGTCGAACTTCTCGTGGAAGCTCTCGGCGGCCTTCCCCTTCCAGGACCCGGCGTCCAGCTTGCGGATCCCCTGGCCCACCCGCTCGAAAGCCGCGTAGAAATCCTTCAGATGACCGGCGGATTCATTGATCTTCGCGACATCACCGTGGATCAGCTCCTTGGGGTCGTCGCTCTCGCCCAACTGCCGCTCGTCGACCTGCGCCCCCAGCGCATCGGCGACGTCGTCACCGGCCGAACGGACGGACTGGGCCGCGCCGTGCGCACCTACGTAGTCAAGGGCATCGCCGGTCTTGTCCGCCGCGTAGTCGATGCCCTCACCGACAGCTTCCTTTGCGTCGTCGACGGCGTCACCGACCTTGTCGGCCGCGGAATTGATGCCGTCCTTGACGTCCCCAAGAATGTCGCCGAGGCCCATCGGTCGTTGTCCCCCCGTTGTGCTGCGCAGCAAAGGTGTGCGGTAGTGGATGTGCAGTGGTAGTGGTGGCCGCAGCTGCGGTGGCGGTGCGGCCGTGCCTCAGGAACCGTCGGGATGATGGAGCTGGGAATCACGGGCCATCTTCACCGGCCGGAAGGCCCAGTTGTGGTCCGAGTCGCCCGCCCACTTGGACGTCTCGAAGTCCTCACCCGTCTGGTGCGCCGCGTCCTTCATTTCCTTGATGGCCTTGCGGGACTCGTACGAGGAGGCCTCCCAGTCCGCGCTGTCGAACTGGCTGATCGCGTTGTCGTCGCGAACCTGCGCCCACGTCTTGCGCTTGAGCTTCTCCTCCGTCATGGTCGGGTCGCCCATCAGCAGGGCGTTCGCCCCGACCTTCAACGTCGTCGAAACGTACTGCTCCTGTTCGTGATAGAGCCCCGCCGTCAGATCGAGGCGGCGGGCGAATTCATTGGCCTCATGGAGGAGCAGACGAACGTTCCAGCCCCAGCGTTCACAGAACGAATCGAATACGGAACTCACATCCGCGTGCCCGGCCTCCATGCCGGAGAGCGCCAATTTCTCGAATCCCTGGCCGAGTTGGGCGCTCGTGTCGAAGCCCAGCTCCTTCAGCTCCGCAATGGAGTCGTGGATGCCCTTGGTGACCTGCTTCAGGGCGGCCGGGTCGAGCTCGTACCCCTCGACGGACGTCATGCCGCACCCCCGATCGCAGGCGCACCGGGCAGACCCGAGGTTCGACCCGGCTCCGCGAGGTCCACCGCCACGGAGTCCGGCACGATGCCGCTGACCGGCGGAAACGCCATCGCCTGCGGGCTGCCCGCATCCAGCACCACACCCGCCGGACCCTCGATGGCGGGGATGACGACATCCAGGAGACGCGCCCCCAGCGTACGGACGTAGGGCAGCTCGGCCTCCGGTGCGGCGCCCCGGGACACCGCAAAGCTGGCCAGTTCCTGCTCGTCGGAGAAGGCGTACAACCACCGGATACCGGTCATCTCCGTCGACATGAGGGAGTCATTGACAATCGGCACCAATACCGACGTCCGGCGAAACTCGCCCACCAAGGCAGCCGGATCCAGATACCCCTCAAGGGTTGCTGCTATCTCATCGGCCAATGGCATGGTGAACTCCTCGAATCCCCTCGTTCGTTGACACCACCATGACATGCGACACCGACAAAGCGATTCGAACACGCCAGCGGTGAAACCGGCCTGATGGTTCTTTTTGATTTCAACAGGTCTGGGTGGAGAGCGAAGCGCCGCACGGTGGCGGACCCGAATGGTCGGCGGTCGGATCTGCGTACGTGGGAATTGCGCCAGGGGTATCGTCTCGGGACGGCATGTATGGCGCTCAACTCTCCAACGGATCAGCTGGGTTCGGCCGGCGGCCTCCCGCACCGGCCACCGCCGGAGCCCGGCTCGGGACCCATCCGTCGACGCCGGGGAGAACGCCCGGCACCCGGGCCCGGCAATCGCCCCCGCCCCCACCCCCCCGGCCGCCCACGCCCCCGCGACGGCAGCAATCAGCCCAGATTGGCCGGGATTCCAGCATTCCGGGGACTTCTCCCCGGTAGGGGGCGCGCGCCGTCGGCCGAGCGTGTACCTTCCCGGGGACAATGGGGCCCGGCGGGGGCCGGGGGCGGGGCTCGCCGGGAGGCGGAGGGGGTTCTCGATGGTCGTGCGGCTCATGGTGGTCGACGATCACCGGCTGCTGGCCGAGGCGCTGGCCTCGGCCCTCAAGCTGCGCGGGCACCGCGTACTGGCGGCGGCCGCGCCGAGTGCCGGGGCCGCGGATCTGGTGGTGAGCCGGGCGCCCGAGGTGTGCCTGCTGGGTACTTCCGCGCCTGCGGCGCCCGGGGTCTTCGACCCGGTGGTCCGGATCAAGAAGGAGCGGCCGGGGATTGCGGTGGTGGTGCTGGGCCCGGTGCCCAGCCCGCGCGGTATCGCGGCCGCCTTCGCCGCCGGGGCGTCCGGCTATGTCCGCAACGACGAGCGGATCGAGGGCGTCGAGCGCGCCATGCTGAAGGCGCGGGCGGGGGAGTCGGCCATCGCGCCGCAGCTGCTGCAGCAGGCTTTCGAGGAGCTGCTGCACCCGGTGGTCCCGCCGGACGACGAGGGCGCGCGGCTGCTGCACCTGCTCACTCCGCGCGAGGTCGAGGTCTTGATGCGGGTCGCGGACGGCGAGGACACCCGGCTGATCGCGGCCGGGATGGCCATCGCGCCGAGCACTGCGCGCACCCATGTCCAGCGGGTGCTGATGAAGCTGGAGGTCGGCTCCAGGCTGGAGGCGGCCGCGCTGGCGGCGCGCACCGGGCTGCTGGAGCGGGTGGCGCGCGGCGGGGCGCTGCGGGCCGCGGCCGTGGGAGCGGACGACGAGGTGGCGGGGCCGGCCGAGGCGGCGGCCCCGCCGTCGTAGGTCAGGCCCCCGCGGGCCGGTCCTCGGCCTCCTGGAGCTCCGCCACGGTCGGCGGCAGGGCCGGCCGCAGCTTCATCCAGCCCAGGAAGAACAGCCCGAGGGCGAGCATGCCGATGCCCGTCCAGAGGTTGATGTTGATGTCCTGGGCCTTCTTCAGGTCCGCATCGGAGGCCGTGATGCCCGCGATGGTGACGATCACGCCGTAGACGACGAACAGGCCGCCGATGATGCGCCGGATGTCGAAGAGCCGGGCCGCGGTCGCGGACTTGCGCTCCAGCTCGGAGACTTCATTCTGCAGGTCGGACATGGGAGTTCACGCCTCCGATCAGAGGGAGTAGGGGAGGTAGCAGGCCGCGGCGAGCACGATCGCGCCCCAGCCGAGCAGCGCCGGCCGGCGGTACCAGGCGTCGTCGCCCTCGGCGGGCGGCTCCTCCAGGCCGGGCGCGGTCGTCCCGTAGACCAGGCCCGCCAGTTCGGCCTCCGGTTTGGGTGAGGTGAAGAGGGTGACGACGACCATGACGGCGGCACCGGCGACGAAGCCGACGATCGCCGAGACGAAGTTGGCGCCCTGGTCGGTGGGGATGGCGATGATGCCCTGCTTGTAGATCCAGAAGTAGTTGACCATCGCGGCCGTGGTGCCGGCGAGAAGGCCCCACACGCCGGACTTCATCGAGGCGCGCTTCCAGAACATGCCGATGATGAAGACCACGAACATCGGGACGTTGAAGAAGGAGAACAGCGTCTGGAGGTAGCCCATGATGTTCGAGAACGACGAGGCGATGAAGGCCGTGCCGATCGAGGCGAGCACGCCGATCGCGGTGATGAGGCGCCCGAACTTCAGGTAGTACCCGTCGGGCTTGTCGGTCTTCACGTACTTGGCCCAGATGTCGTACGTGAACACGGTGTTGAAGGACGAGATGTTGGCCGCCATGCCCGCCATGAATGCGGCCAGCAGACCGGTGACCGCGATGCCGAGCACACCGTTCGGCAGCAGCTCCTGCATCAGATACGGAATCGCGTCGTTGTAGGTGAGCCCGGAGCCGGGCGTGCCGATCTTCGGGACGAGGACGGCGGCGACCAGACCCGGAATCATCACCAGGAAGACGATGAACATCTTCGGGTAGGCACCGATCAGCGGGGTGCGCTGGGCCGCGGAGAGGTTCTTTGCGGACAGGGCGCGCTGCACCTCGGCGAAGTTCGTCGTCCAGTAGCCGAACGAGAGCACAAAGCCCAGGCCGAGGATGATCGTCAGCCAGTTCGCGCCGAGCGGGTTGGCCTCGCCGATGCCCGTACCGCCCCAGGCGGTGAGGAAGTGGTGGCCGTGCGAGGACTCCAGGGAGTCGGTCAGTCCGCCCCAGCCGCCGACGCGCTTGAGGCCGATGATGCACAGGGGTATGAGCGCGGCGAGGATGACGAAGAACTGGAGCACTTCGTTGTAGATCGCCGAGGACAGGCCGCCGATGGTGATGTAGGCGAGGACGAAGAGGCCCGCGATGACGATCGCCACCCACTGCGGCCAGCCGAGCAGCGCCTCGACGACGATCGACAGGGCGTACAGGTTCACGCCCGCGATCAATATCGCCGCGAAGGCGAACAGGACCGAGCTGAGCAGGTGCGCGGACTTGTCGAACCGCTGGAGCAGGAACTCGGGGACCGAGCGGACCTTGGAGCGGTAGTAGAACGGCATCATCACCAGGCCCAGGAAGACCATGGCGGGGATGGCGCCGATCCAGTACCAGTGCACCACCGCGACGCCGTACTGGGCGCCGGTGGCGGCCATGCCGAGGATCTCGGTGGCGCCGAGGTTGGCGGCGACGAACGCGAGACCGGTCACCCAGGCGGGCAGCGACCGGCCGGAGAGGAAGAAGTCCAGGCTCGTCCGCACGCTGCGCCTGGCCGCGAACCCGATGCCGAGAACGACGGCGAAGTAGATGGCCAGGATCGTGTAGTCGAGCCCGTTGGTGGGAAGCCGGAGGCCTTCGGCCAAGGTGATCATGGGGAACTCGCTTCTTTGCGCGATCTGAACGCACAGAAAGCTACGCGCGGACGTTCAGAAACTGAACACTTTTGTTGGTTTTATTTGTTGGATCATGATCACTCCGGGTGCCTATGCGGCTAAATGTCCGTTGCGAGCCGCGGCGTTGACGCCACTGTTGAGTTGTGCTTCATTGTGTTTGTTTGTGTTTGGTCGGTGTGGTGTGTGAGGAGCTCCCGGTGAAGAAGACGACGACCCGGCTCGCGGACGGCCGGGAGTTGATCTACTACGACGCCCACGACGCCGCCGTGCGCGACGCCGCCGACCGCCGCCCCCTCGACCCGGTGTCCACCGCCTCCGAGGTCCGCCACGACCGGCTCCTGGGCGACTTCGTGGCCGTCGCCTCGCACCGCCAGGGCCGCACCTACCACCCCCCGGCCGACGCATGCCCGCTGTGCCCCTCCCGCGAAGGCCGGCACTCCGAGATCCCCGCCGCCGACTACGACGTCGCCGTCTTCGAGAACCGCTTCCCCTCCCTCGCCGGCGACAGCGGCCGCTGCGAGGTCGTCTGCTTCACCTCCGACCACGACGCGTCCTTCGCCGACCTCACCGAGGACCGGGCCGCCCTGGTGCTCGACGCCTGGACCGACCGCACCGCCGCACTGTCCCGGCTCCCGGGCGTGGAGCAGGTGTTCTGCTTCGAGAACCGCGGCGCCGAGATCGGCGTCACCCTCGGACACCCGCACGGCCAGATCTACGCCTACCCCTTCGCCACCCCGCGCACCGAACGCATGCTGCGCACCCTCGCCGCACACCGCCGGGCCACCGGCGGGGCCAACCTCTTCGACGACGTCGTGGCCGACGAGCTCGCCGACAAACGCCGGATCGTCATCGAGGGCGAGCACTGGCTCGCCTTCGTCCCGTACGCCGCCCACTGGCCCTACGAGGTGCACCTCTACCCCCGGCGCCGGGTTCCCGACCTGCCCGCCCTCGACGAGGCGGCGCGCACGGAGTTCCCGCGGATCTATCTGGAACTCTTGCGGCGGTTCGACCGGATCTTCGGGCCCGACGCGCCCCCGACGCCGTACATCGCCGCCTGGCACCAGGCTCCGGTACATGCCGAGGACCGTGCCGAATTCGCACTTCACCTCGAGCTTTTCACCATTCGCCGCACTTCCGGCAAGCTGAAGTTCCTCGCGGGTTCCGAATCCGGCATGAACGTGTTCATCAACGATGTGCCGCCGGAGGCCGCGGCCGAGCGACTGCGAGAGGTAGCGAGCGAGACATGAGCGAGACAGTGTCGTCCAAGTACCTGGTGACGGGTGGGGCCGGTTACGTGGGAAGTGTGGTGGCCCAGCACCTGCTGGAGGCCGGCCACACGGTCACCGTCCTCGACAACCTCTCCACCGGCTTCCGGGCCGCCGTCCCCGCGGGCGCCGAGTTCATCGAGGGCGACATCCGCGACGCCGCCAAGTGGCTGGACGACTCGTACGCCGCGGTCCTCCACTTCGCCGCCTTCTCGCAGGTCGGCGAGTCCGTCGTGAAGCCGGAGAAGTACTGGGACAACAACGTCGGCGGCACCATGGAGCTGCTCGCGGCCATGCGCACGGCCGGGGTGCGCAGGCTCGTCTTCTCCTCCACGGCGGCGACCTACGGCGAGCCGGTGAACACCCCCATCACCGAGACCGACCCCACCGCCCCCACCTCGCCCTACGGCGCCAGCAAGCTCGCCGTCGACCACATGATCAGCGGCGAGGCCACCGCCCACGGCCTGGCCGCCGTCTCGCTGCGCTATTTCAACGTCGCCGGCGCCTACGGCAGCTGCGGCGAGCGCCACGACCCCGAATCGCACCTGATCCCGCTCGTCCTCCAGGTCGCCCAGGGCAGGCGCGAGGCGATCTCCGTCTTCGGCGACGACTACCCCACGCCCGACGGCACCTGCATCCGCGACTACATCCACGTCGCCGACCTCGCCGAGGCCCACCTCCTCGCCCTGGACGCGGCGACCGCCGGCGAGCACCTGATCTGCAACCTCGGCAACGGCAACGGCTTCTCGGTCCGCGAGGTCATCGAGACCGTCCGCAAGGTCACCGGCCACCCTGTCCCCGAGGTCATGGCCCCGCGCCGCGGCGGCGACCCCGCCGTGCTGGTGGCCTCCGCCAAGGCCGCCACCGAACGGCTCGGCTGGCACCCCCGCCGCGCCGACCTCGCCGGGATCGTCGCCGACGCCTGGCAGTTCGCCCAGCAGCTCGCCGCCGCGCAGCAGGAGAGGACGAAGGAGTCCTGATGACCATGACCGAGGCCGGGACGGCCGAGGCGTTCCACGCCGTGTACGGCGCCGCCCCCACCGGCGTCTGGGCCGCCCCCGGCCGGGTCAACCTGATCGGTGAACACACCGATTACAACGACGGTTTCGTGATGCCGTTGGCCCTCCCGCACACCACCGCCGCCGCCGCCTCGGCCCGCCCGGACGGCGTGCTGCGCCTGCACTCCGGCGGCGCCGACGGCGGCATCGTCGAGCTGCGCATCGACGCCCTGCGGCCCGCCCCCGGCCCGGCCGACCGGATCCTGGAGGCGAGCCGGGGCGGCGCGCAGCGCAGCGGCGGCTGGGCCGCGTACCCGGCGGGCATCGTCTGGGCGATGCGGGAGGCCGGACTGCCGGTCGGCGGCGCGGACCTGCACTACGAGAGCACCGTGCCCACCGGCGCCGGACTCTCCTCCTCCGCCGCCCTGGAGATCGCCACCGCGCTCGCCCTCAACGACCTCTACGGCCTGGGCCTCCCCGCGCAGCGGCTCGCCCAGCTGGCCCAGCGCGCCGAGAACGCCTTCGTCGGCGTCCCGTGCGGAATCATGGACCAGACCGCCGCCGCCTGCTGCACCGAGGGCCACGCCCTCTTTCTGGACACCCGGGACCTCACCCAGCGTCAAGTACCGTTCGATTTGGCGGGTGAAGGGCTGCGACTCCTGGTCGTGGACACCTGTGTCAAGCACGAACTCGGAGACGGCGCATACGCGGAGCGGCGCGCCGGCTGCGAGCGCGGCGCGCGGGCGCTCGGCGTACGCGCCCTGCGCGACATCTCCTACGCGCATCTGCCCGAGGCCCTCGACAAGCTCGCGGACGACCCCGACGTCCGCGGCCTCGTACGCCACATCGTCACCGAGAACCACCGCGTCGAAGAGGTCATCGCCCGCCTCGACGCGGGCGACACCCGCGCGATCGGCCCGCTGCTCACCGCCGGACACGCCTCGCTCCGCGACGACTTCAAGATCTCCTGCGCGGAGCTGGACCTCGCGGTCGACACGGCGGTCGCGGCCGGCGCCGTCGGCGCCCGGATGACCGGCGGCGGCTTCGGCGGCTCGGCCGTCGTGCTGGTCGAGGAGACGGACGCCGAGAAGGTCACCACTGCCGTCACCGACGCCTTCGCGGCGGCCGGATTCGTCCCCCCGCGCGTCTTCACCGCCGTGCCCGGCGCGGGGGCCCGCCGCCTGGGATGACGGGCGTGGCGGACCGGTGGCCCCGGCGAAACGGCCACCGGTCCGCCGCATCCCGCTCATCGCACCGTCGCAAAACCACCCCCGGACACCGGCCAGTTCGGCCATTCGCCTTCCGCCGCGGCGCCCTGTCCGTACGCTGAGGTCAGCACCGGTGGGGGCCGGTGCCGATCAGGGGGCGAGACCGTCGGGTACGGCGTCCGGGGTGGGGTAGTCATGTCGGCACGGCGGCGGCCGTGCGACCGAGGCGATCTTCAATCCGGGCGTCGTGCCCGCTATGGTCCGTTCACCGAGACAGGGGGTCTCCGTGCAACGCATCCGGGTTCTGGTGGTCGACGGCCACCGCATCTTCGCCGAATCGCTGGCGGCCGCGCTCGCGGCGGAACAGGACGTGGACGTGGCGGCGGCGGGCAGTGCCCCGGCGGCGCTGCGCAGTCTGGAGCGGGCCGCCGCCGAGGGGCGCCGCTTCGATGTCGTGCTCGTGGATGCCGAACTGACCGCCGTGGCACAGCTCTCGGCGGTGCCGCCGCAGCCGTCCGCGACCCGCGAGGGCGCCCCACGCACCGCCGCCGCGGCCGGTATCGCACTGGTCGCCGGACTGCGCACCAGCCACCCCTCCCTGCGCACGGTCGTCCTCGCCGAGCGGGACGACCCGCGCCGCGCGGCCGCTGCCCTCCAGGCCGGCGCCTCGGGCTGGGTCGCCAAGGACTGCTCGCTCTCCCGGCTGCTCGCCGTCATCCGCGGCGTCCTGCGCGACGAGACGCATCTGCCGCCCGCCCTGCTGACCGGCGTCCTGCGCGAGCTGACGGCGGCCCGCAAGCACCGCACCGAGAGCGAGCGGCTGGTGGAGTCGCTGACGCCCCGCGAGCGCGAGGTGCTGCGCTGCATGGTGGCGGGGCTGGGCCGCAAGGCGGTCGCCGAGCGGCTGTTCCTCTCGCCGCACACCGTCCGCACCCATATGCAGAACGTCCTCGGCAAGCTCGACGTGCACTCCACCCTCGCCGCGGTGGCGCTGGCCCGCCGGGCCGGCGTGGGCCCGGCGGAGGTCGAGCCGGCGACGGTGGCCGCGACGGCCGCCCCGGTGGCCGTGCCGTAGCTTCTAGGCGGCGCCCTCCGGCTCGGTCAGTACGGCCACGCCCCGGGCCGGCAGGGTGATCCGGTCGGTGGGCGGGGGCGCCGCCCCCGAGGCCGTACCGGCCGCCGCCAGCACGTCCGTCATCGCGGCCGGCAGCGTGACCTCGACGGCCTCGGCCCGGTGGTTGAGCAGGAAGGTGAACCGGCCGTACGGCCCCTGCGGATCCTCGCGCACCGTGGCCTGCACCCCCGCCGGCAGCCCCGGCAGGACGGGCGCCACCCCGGCCGCCTCCCGTACGTCGTCCAACAACTCCCGCATCAGGGCCGGTTCGAGCCGGGTGCCGACATACCAGACCGTGCCCCGCCCGTACGCGTGCCGGGTCACCGCGGGCCGCCCGGCGAGCTCCCCGTCCGTGAAGCAGGCCAGCGCCTCGGCGCCCTCCAGGTCGATGGCCTCCGACCACAGATCCGCCGACCCGGTGTACGTCCCCCCATGCCCTCGGCTTCGGGCGGAGCCCGCACCGCCGACGGTCACCGTCCGGCCCGCGTCCAGCGGCCAGAACTCCTCCACCCGCAGCCCCAGCAGCTCCCGCAGCGGCGCCGGATAGCCGCCGGGGTGGACCCGGTCGTGCTCGTCCACGATCCCGGAGAAGAACGACACCACCAGGTGCCCGCCGCCGCGCACATAGGCCGCCAGCCGCTCCGCGTCCCGCGCCGTGAGGAGATACAGATTGGGCACGACGACCAGGCGGTACCCGCCCAGCTCCCGCTGCGGCGGCACCACGTCGCAGGTGACGCCCGCCTCGAACAGGGGCCGGTAGTGGTCCAGCGCGATCCGGGAGTGGTCCAGCGCGGTCGACGGCTTGGAGTCCACCTCCAGAGCCCACCAACTGTGCCAGTCCGCCAGCAGCGCCACCCCGGCCGCCGACCGCGTCCCCGCGATCTCCGGCAGCGCCGCCAGCTCCCGGCCCAGGCCCGCCACTTCACGGAAGACGCGGGTGTCGGTGCCGCCGTGCGGCAGCATCGCCGAGTGGAACTTCTCCGCGCCGCCCAGCGACTGGCGCCACTGGAAGTACAGCACCGCGTCCGCGCCCTGGGCGACGGCCTGCCAGCTCCACAGCCGCATCGCCCCCGGCGGCTTGGGGCCGTTGCGGGGACGCCAGTTGACCGCGCTCGGCGCCTGCTCCAGCAGCAGCCACGGCTGTCCGGACCGCGCCGAACGCATCAGGTCGAAGACGTACCCGGCGCGGATGTGGTCATCGGCGGCATACGGGTCCTGGTAGAAGTCCAGCGCCATCGCGTCCATGTGCGCGGACCAGGCGAACGCGTCGACCGGCTTGTGCTGCGGCATCAGATTGGTGGTGACCGGCACCTGCGGCGTGAGACGCGTCAGCACCGCCTTCTCGGCGAGATAGCACTCCCGCAGTGCCGCGTCACCGAACCGCAGATAGTCCAGCTGCTGGCCGGGGTTGGGGAAGGTGGGCGCCGTGCGCGGCGGCAGCACCTCGTCGAAATCCCCGTATCCCTGGGACCAGAAGGCCGTCGACCACGCGTCGTTCAGCGCGTCGATGCTCTCGTACCGCTCCCGCAGCCACCTGCGGAAGTCCTCGGCCGAGACGTCGCAGTAGCACTGCCGGGTGTGGCACCCGTACTCGTTGCCCACGTGCCACATGGCCAGTGCCGGGTGGCCGGCGTAGCGGTTGGCGAGCTGCTCGACGAGACGCACGGCGTGGGCGCGGTAGACGGGGCTGGAGGGGCAGTAGTGCTGCCGCCCACCCGGCCAGCGCCGCCCGCCGTCGGCGCTCTCGGGGAGGATCTCGGGATGTGCGCGGGAGAGCCAGGGCGGCGGCGAGGCCGTCATCGTCGCCAGGCAGACGTCGATACCGGCCCTCGCCAGGCCGTCCATCACCCTGTCGAACCAGCCGAAGTCCCATGCCTGCGGCCGGGGTTCGACCTTGGCCCAGGAGAAGATCCCGGCGGTGACCATGGTGACCTGTGCCGCCTTCATCAGCTTCAGGTCCTCGGCCCAGACCTGCTCGGGCCACTGCTCGGGGTTGTAGTCGCCGCCGAAACGGATGCCGCCCATCGGACCCCCAGGGTCGAAGTTCAGATTCCCGCTGTCCCGTTCAACTCGAGTTCTTGTACACGCTCCACCCGCCGTCGACGACGAGGCTCGCGCCCGTGACGAAGGATGCCTCCGGTGAGAGCAGAAAGGCGATGGCCGCGGCGACCTCCTCCGGGCGCCCCAGCCGCCGCGCCGCGGTCTCCTCGGCGCTGGCCTGCCGCTCCGCCTCACCGATGCCGTCCCAGGCGGCGGTCAGCACCGGTCCCGGCAGCACACTGTTGACCCGCACCTCGGGCCCGTACTCCACGGCCAGCTGCCGCCCCAGCCCGGTCAGCCCGGCCTTGGACGCGGCGTACGCGGGACGTCCCGGCAGCCCGATGAGGGCATGGACGGACGAGGTCAGCACCACCGCGCCGTGCCGCGCGCGCAGATCGTCCAGCACGGCCCGCACCCCCAGGAAGGCCCCCGTCAGGTTGACCGCCAGCTGCCGCTCCCAGTCCGCGAGCGGGGTTCGGTCGGCGGCCGCGACATAGGGCAGGAAGGCGTTGCTGACCAGCCCGTCCACCGGCCCGTAGCGCCGCCGGGCCGCCTCGGTCGCGCGCCGCCAGTCGTCCTCCGCCGCCACATCGCAGTGCTCGAACGAGGCCCGCCCGCCGGCCGCGCGGATACGGCGCGCGGTGTGCTCGCCGCGCTCGTCGTCGATGTCCAGCAGCAGGACGGCGGCGCCTTCGGCCGCCAGCCGGTCGGCCGTGGCCGCCCCGATCCCGGCGGCGGCTCCGGTCACCAGCACCGTACGGTCCGAGAAGCGGCTGCCGTACGGGCTGCTGTGGCCGCCGTTCGCCGGGTGCGGTGCGCGCTGCGGGCTCATGGCGCGATCCAAGCCGACGGGGGAGCGGGCGGCAAGGGCACGTCGCACGAGTGGCGGTGTGCTCCCTGGTGCGCGACGGCCGAGGGGGCGTCAGCCGGGAATATTGTCGAAAGGACCGGTCAACCGGCGCAGCAGTCCGGCCAATTCATGGCGCTGCTGACGGGAGAGCTCGGCGAGGATGGCGCGTTCCTGGGCGAGCAGGCCGGCCAGCGACTGATCGGCCTTGTCGCGGCCCTCGGCGGTCAGCCGGACGAGGACCCCCCGTCGGTCGCTGGGGTCGGGCAGCCGCTCGACCAGGCCCTTCTTGGCGAGCCGGTCGATGCGGTTGGTCATCGTGCCGGAGGTGACCAGCGTCTGCGTCAGCAGGGCGCCCGGGGAGAGCTGATACGGCGCGCCCGCGCGCCGCAGCGCGGTCAGCACGTCGAACTCCCAGGGCTCCAGGCCGACCTCGGCGAAGGCGATCCGCCGGGCCCGGTCGAGGTGTCTGGCCAGCCTGGACACCCGGCTGAGGACCTCAAGTGGCTCCACGTCGAGGTCCGGGCGCTCCCGGCGCCATGCTGCTACCAGTCGGTCGACCTCGTCCTCCATGACGATCAGTGTAAAGGGTCTGTCGACATGAAGTCTCTTGACGTCAAGATATATTTGGGTGGAGTATTGGGCATCGTCGGCGGGAAGCTCGCTTCACCAGCGTTGGCCAAAACCAACCGTTCGCGAGTCACGAGTCAGCCCTGTACCAGCGAAGGGGTTTCGAACATGCACGACGCACCAACCTGGGATCCGCAGCAGTATCTCCACCACTCCGGGCACCGCACCCGCCCGTTCCACGACCTGCTCAACCGCATACCCGACCTCCCCCGGCACGCGGGCCCCACCCGCATCGCCGACCTCGGCTGCGGTCCCGGGAACGTCACCGTCCAGCTCACCGACCGCTGGCCCGACGCCCACATCACCGGCTTCGACAACTCCCCCGAGATGCTGAGCGAAGCCAAGACGTACGCCGGCCCGACCCCCGGCGGCGGCCTCCTCGACTTCACCCCCGGCGACGCCGCCGACTGGACCCCCGACGAGCCGTACGACCTGATCGTCTCCAACGCGGCGCTCCAGTGGGTCCCCAACCACCCCCACTCCTTCGCCCGCTGGATCGACGCCCTCCCCCCGGGCGGCACCTTCGCCTTCCAGGTCCCCGGCAACTTCACCTCCCCCAGCCACGCCCTCCTGGGTGAGCTCTGCGACGCCCCGCAGTGGCGCGAACGCCTCACCAGTCACGGCCGCCGCTTCGTCCACATCCTCGAACCGGCCGACTACCTCCAGCGCCTCACCGACCTCGGCTGCGCGACCGACGTCTGGGAGACCACCTACGTCCAACTCCTCCAGGGCGACGACCCCGTCCTGGACTGGGTCAAGGGCACCGCCCTGCGCCCCGTCCTGACCGCCCTCGAGGACGACCCCGCCGCCCGCGACGCCTTCCTCGCCGAATTCCGCGACCTCCTGCGCACGGCCTACCCGACGGGCCGCCACGGCACGGTCTTCCCGTTCCGGCGGATCTTCGCGATCGCTCAGAAGCCGGCAGCCTGAGCGGCGCGGTCGCGGGGCCGGTGCCTCCGTCACGTCGCAGTCCCGCGTTACGGGGCACCGGCACAATCCGCCGTCCGACGGCCGTCGTCGTCCACCATCCGCCGGCGAACAAGCGGAATCACCTCACCACGCGGAACTCGGGCCCGTAGTCATCACGCCGCCCGGCTTCAACGGGATCTGCATCCAGGTCGGTGTCTCGGCTCACCCTCGCGGCCCCCGGAAGGTCGCCGCGTGGTCATCGAGGAAGGCGCGGTGGACGACGACGGCCGATCAGTGGGTCAGACCATGATCATCGAATGGGGCGGCGCGGTGGCGGCACGGTGGGGACGCCGGGCCACGGCAGGCGCACGCCCCACCCCTCAGGCCTTCCGGTGCCCGATCAACCGGGGCTTCGCCTCCAGCCCGTCCAGGCCGTGCCACGCCAGATTCACCAGATGGGCGGCCACCTCGGCCTTCTTCGGCTTGCGGACGTTCAGCCACCACTGGCCGGTCAGCGCGACCATCCCCACCAGGGCCTGGGCGTAGAGGGGAGCGAGCTTCGCGTCGAAGCCGCGGGCCTTGAACTCCAGGCCGAGGATGTCCTCGACCTGGGTGGCGATATCACTGATCAAGGAGGCGAAGGTCCCCGTGGACTGGGCGACGGGGGAGTCGCGGACGAGGATGCGGAAGCCGTCGGTGAAGGTCTCGATGTAGTCGAGGAGGGCGAACGCGGCCTGCTCGAGGAGTTCGCGGGGATGGCCGGCGGTCAGCGCACCCGTCACCATGTCCAGCAGCTGGCGCATCTCGCGGTCCACGACCACCGCGTACAGGCCCTCCTTGCCGCCGAAGTGCTCATACACGACCGGTTTGGAAACCCCCGCCTTCGCCGCGATCTCCTCCACCGAAGTGCCCTCGAAGCCCCGCTCGGCAAAGAGTGTGCGACCGATGTCCAGCAGCTGCTCACGGCGCTCGGCGCCCGTCATCCGGACCCTGCGGGTGCGCCGGGTACCCGTGCCCGGGGGAGTCTTGTCCTTGCCGTTGCTCACGCTGCTGCCGTCGATCGCCACTCGTCAATCATGCCGCCTGCTCGGCCTTGTCCTTGCGTCGGGCGTCGATCCGGGAAGCGTTCGGCCAGCGGACGTCGTACGCCCAGCCCGCCTTCTCGAACCAGCGGATCAGCCGGGCGCTGGAATCCACCTGGCCCTTCAGTACGCCGTGCCGGGCACAGGTCGGGTCGGCGTGGTGCAGGTTGTGCCAGGACTCGCCGCAGGACAGCACCGCCAGCCACCACACGTTGCCGGAACGGTCGCGCGACTTGAAGGGCCGGCTGCCCACGGCGTGACAGATGGAGTTGATCGACCAGGTGACGTGGTGCAGCAGCGCCACACGCACCAGGGAACCCCAGAAGAGCGCCGACAGCGCCCCCTGCCACGACCAGGTCACCAGGCCCCCGACCAGCGGCGGGATCAGCAGCGAAACCACTGTCCACAGCACGAACTGGCGGGAGACGGCGCGGATCGCGCTGTCCTTGATCAGATCGGGCGCGTACTTGTGCTGCGAGGTCTGCTCCTCGTCGAACATCCAGCCCATGTGCGCCCACCACAGGCCCTTCAGCAGCGCGGGGACGCTCTCGCCGTAGCGCCACGGCGAATGCGGGTCACCCTCGGCGTCGGAGAACTTGTGATGCCGGCGATGGTCGGCGACCCAGCGGACGAGCGGACCCTCCACGGCCAGCGAGCCCATGATCGCCAAGGCGATGCGCAGCGGACGCTTCGCCTTGAAGGCGCCATGCGTGAAATAGCGGTGGAAGCCGATGGTGATGCCGTGGCAGCCGATGAAGTACATCGCTGTCATCAGCGCCAGATCCAGCCAGCTCACCCCCCACCCCCACGCCAGCGGCACCGCGGCCAGCAGCGCCACGAACGGAACGATGATGAACAGCAGCAGAGTGACCTGCTCCAGCGAACGCTTGCTGTCACCACCCAGCGTCGCCGACGGCAGGGGTGAATCGGTGGAAATCGGTGACTCTTCGACGGCTTCTGGACCAGCGGTCATGTGATGTCCCTCGGGCGGGGGTCTCGGGGGCTCGGGGAGCGAGATCACTCCCGGAGTACGGCCCGCTACGAGTACGGGACCGTAACCTACGGTTTCGTAAGTATGGCAGCGAGACCGCTCGGGGCAAGGCCGTGACAGGCCCCGCACGCCCACTCACCGCGCGTGCTGCCCAGCAATCGGACGGTGTGATCCGTCAATTTCGGGGAGACCTATCCTGGGGACGTCGGACAGCGCGGTCCGCAACCCGCCCGCAAGCCCAGACGTGCTCAAATGCAAGGAGCCGCACCTGTGAGCAGTGCCGACAACACCGCCGCCGAGCCCGCGCACGCCGTGCACACGGACACCACCGACGGCGAAGCCCGCGACCACACCGCCCTGCGCGCCGACATCCGCCGCCTCGGCGACCTCCTCGGCGAAACCCTCGTCCGGCAGGAAGGTGAGGACCTCCTCGACCTCGTCGAGCGGGTACGCGCCCTCACCCGCTCCGACGGCGAAGCGGCCGCCCGGCTCCTGGGCGACACCGACCTGGCCACCGCCGCCAAGCTGGTGCGCGCCTTCTCCACGTACTTCCACCTGGCCAACGTCACCGAACAGGTCCACCGCGGCCGCGAGCTGCGCGCCCGGCGCGCCGCCGAAGGCAGCATCCTGGCCCGCACGGCCGACATGCTCAAGGACGCCGACCCCGAGCACCTGCACGAAACCGCCCGCAACCTCGGCGTACGCCCCGTCTTCACCGCGCACCCCACCGAGGCCGCCCGCCGCTCCGTCCTCACCAAGCTCCGCAAGGTCGCCGAACTCCTCGACCACGCGGACACCACCGACCTGCGCCGCACCGACCTCCGCCTCGCGGAGAACATCGACCTGATCTGGCAGACCGACGAACTGCGGGTGGCCCGCCCCGAGCCCACCGACGAGGCCCGGAACGCCATCTACTACCTCGACGAGCTGGGCCGCGGCGCAGTCGGCGACGTCCTCGAAGACCTCGCCGCCGAACTGGAACGGGCCGGCGCCGAGCTGCCCGCCGGCACCCGCCCCCTCACCTTCGGTACCTGGATCGGCGGCGACCGCGACGGCAACCCCAACGTCACCCCCCAGGTCACCTGGGACGTGCTGATCCTCCAGCACGAACACGGCATCACGGACGCCCTGGAGCACATCGACGAGCTGCGCAACGCGCTGTCGAACTCGATCCGCAACTCCGGCGCCACCGACGAGCTGCTGGACTCGCTCAAGCGCGACCTGGAGCTGCTCCCCGAATTCAGCCCCCGCTACAAGCGGCTGAACGCCGAGGAGCCCTACCGCCTCAAGGCCACCTGCATCCGGCAGAAGCTCCTCAACACCCGCGACCGCCTCGCCGGCGACACCCCCCACGTCCCCGGCCGCGACTACCTCGGCACCACCGAGCTCCTCGACGACCTCGCCCTCATCCAGACCTCGCTGCGCGAACACCGCGGCGGCCTGGTCGCCGACGGCCGTCTCGAGCGCACCCTGCGCACCATCGCCGCCTTCGGCCTCCAGCTCGCCACCATGGACATCCGCGAGCACGCCGACGCCCACCACCAGGCCCTCGGCCAGCTCTTCGACCGCCTCGGCGAAGAATCCTGGCGCTACGTGGACATGCCGCGCGACTACCGCCGCAAGCTCCTGGCCAAGGAACTCCGCTCGCGCCGTCCGCTGGCCCCGCACCCCGCACCCCTCGACGACGCCGGCGCCAAGACCCTCGGCGTCTTCCGCACCATCCTCAAGGCCAAGGACACCTTCGGCCCCGAGGTCATCGAGTCCTACATCATCTCCATGTGCCAGGGCTCCGACGACGTCTTCGCCGCCGCGGTGCTGGCCCGCGAGGCCGGACTCATCGACCTGCACGCCGGCTGGGCCAAGGTCGGCATCGTGCCGCTGCTGGAGACCACCGACGAGCTGAAGATCGCCGACCGGCTGCTCGACGAGATGCTCTCCGACCCGTCCTACCGACGCCTGGTCGCCCTCCGCGGCGACGTCCAGGAAGTCATGCTGGGCTACTCCGACTCCTCCAAGTTCGGCGGCATCACCACCTCACAGTGGGAGATCCACCGCGCCCAGCGCCTCCTCCGCGACGTCGCCCACCGCCACGGCGTACGACTGCGCCTCTTCCACGGCCGCGGCGGCACCGTCGGCCGCGGCGGCGGCCCCTCCCACGACGCGATCCTCGCCCAGCCCTACGGCACCCTCGAAGGCGAGATCAAGGTCACCGAACAGGGCGAGGTCATCTCCGACAAGTACCTCGTCCCGTCCCTGGCCCGCGAGAACCTGGAACTGACGGTCGCCGCCACCCTCCAGGCCTCCGCCCTGCACACCGCCCCCCGCCAGTCCGACGAGGCCCTCGCCCGCTGGGACGCCGCCATGGACGTCGTCTCCGACGCCGCGCACGGCGCCTACCGCAAGCTCGTCGAGGACCCGGACCTGCCGACGTACTTCCTCGCCTCCACCCCGGTCGACCAGCTCGCCGACCTGCACCTGGGCTCGCGGCCCTCCCGCCGCCCCGGCTCGGGCGTCTCGCTCGACGGCCTGCGCGCCATCCCGTGGGTGTTCGGCTGGACCCAGTCCCGCCAGATCGTCCCCGGCTGGTACGGCGTCGGCAGCGGCCTCAAGGCCGCCCGCGAAGCGGGGCTCGACAACGTCCTCGACGAAATGCACGAGCACTGGCACTTCTTCCGCAACTTCCTGTCCAACGTCACCATGACGCTGGCCAAGACCGACCTGCGGATCGCCCAGCACTACGTCGACACCCTCGTTCCCGACGACCTCAAGCACGTCTTCGACGGCATCAGGGCCGAACACGAGCTCACCGTCCAGGAAGTCCTGCGCATCACCGGCGAAAAGGAACTCCTCGACTCCAACCCCGCCCTCAAGCAGACCTTCCACATCCGCGACGCCTACCTCGACCCGATCTCCTACCTCCAGGTCTCCCTGCTGGACCGCCAGCGCCAGGCCGCCGAACGCGGAGAAGAAGCCGACCCGGTACTCGCCCGCGCGCTGCTCCTCACCGTCAACGGCGTGGCCGCCGGCCTGCGCAACACCGGCTGAGGCACCGGCCACGACGACCCGGCGCAGCACCGACGACGACGGCCCGCCCCTCACCCGAGGAGCGGGCCGCCGCCGTATCCACACCACACCGCCTACATCGCGGCAAACGCCGCCCCCAGCAACACCACACCCAACAAACCCATCCCCCACGCCGTACGCCGCATCCGCATCCCCCCGGCCACCACCAGCGCCGCCAGCAACAACGCCCCCGCGAACGGCACCCACGCATGCAGGATCCCGGCCGGCCCCGTCCGCACCGCACGCGTCGTCCCCGGCTTGAGCGTCACATCGATCCGCTCACCCTCGTCCGGCGCCGCCGCCTGCGCCACCGACACCTTCGGACGCGGCCTGCCGTCCCCCGCCGTCGGCACATACGGACCCGTGCACCGCTTCCCCTGGCACTCCGTCACTGTCATCGTGCCGCGCTCCCGCGCACTCACGAGCATCGCGTACTGCGCCGTGTTCCACGACGTCCACACACCCGCCACCAACAACAGCAGCGCCAGCAGCCCCATCAACCCCATCCTGGCGACAAGCAACGCCCCATAGGCGCTCTCACCCACCCGACGGGTGCGGCTGCGTCTGACCGAACTGGTGCGCGTACTGCTATTGGGCATGGCGGCGATCCTTGGCCATCAACCGCGCCCGGTCAACCTCGGACATACGGTTCGTCAGCCCCTGCCCCGAGCTGTCCCCTTCACGAGTTGTACGTAGTCTGCGCCCGTTCCAGCCCCTCCACGACCAACGCCTCCACGGCATCCGCCGCACGGTCCACGAAGTAGCCCAACTCCTTGCGCTCCGCCGACGAAAAGTCCTTGAGCACGAAATCCGCCACCTGCATCCGCCCCGGCGGACGCCCGATCCCGAACCGCACCCGGTGGTACTCCGCACCCAACGACTTCGTGATCGACTTCAATCCGTTGTGGCCGTTGTCACCACCACCCAGCTTCAGACGCAGCGCACCGTAATCGATGTCCAACTCGTCATGCACCGCGATGATCCGCTCCACCGGCACCTTGTAGAAATCCCGCAACGCGGTCGTCGGGCCGCCCGACAGATTCATGAACGACGACGGCTTCGCCACCACCACCCGCCGACTCCCCGGCCCCGGAGCGCCGATCCGCCCCTCCACCACCTGCGCCCGCGCCTTGTGCGCCTTGAAACGGCCACCCACCCGCTCCGCGAGCAGGTCCGCCACCATGAAACCGACGTTGTGCCGGTTCGCCGCGTACTCCGGACCGGGATTGCCCAGCCCCACGATCAGCCACGGGCTGTCCGCATCCGTCATCTGCATGCTCCTTCAACGAACGCGACCGTCGCCCCGCGCCACAGCGCGGAACGACGGTCACAAACACCGGATCCGGGGCACGCCCGCAACGGACGCAGCCCCGGAAGAGGATCAGGCCTCGGCGCCCTCGGCAGCCTCGCCCTCGGCGGCCTCCTCGGCCGGAGCCTCGGCCTGCGCCGAGACGACCTGCAGCACGACGGCGTCGTCCTCGACGGCCAGCGAGGAGCCCGACGGCAGCGCGATGTCCTTCGCCTGGATCGACGCACCGGCCTCCAGACCCTCGACGGAGATGGTGACCGACTCCGGAAGGTGGGTCGCCTCGGCCTCGATCGGCAGCGTGTTCAGGATGTGCTCGAGCAGGTTGCCACCCGGGGCCAGGTCGCCCTCGACGTGGATCGGCACCTCGACGGTGACCTTCTCGCCCTTCTTGACGGTCAGGAAGTCCACGTGCACCAGGAAGCCACGGATGGCCTCGCGCTGCACGGCCTTCGGGATGACCAGCTCGTGCTTGCCGTCGATGTCCAGACCGATCAGGACGTTCGGGGTCTTCAGCGCCATCATCAGGGCGTGGTTGTGGATCGCGACGTGCTTCGGCTCCGCACCGTGGCCGTACACCACAGCGGGAACCAGGTCCGCGCGACGGGCACGACGGGCGGCACCCTTACCGAAGTCGGTACGGGCCTGGGCGGTGAGCTTGACCTCAGCCATGACTGCACTCCTCGTAATCTCAGAAAGATCTGACGGGCGTCACCCGGCCCACGACAGACCTGCTACGAAGAGCGCGTCGATAACGGACCAGCCACACAGAAGTGCGGCCTCCCTCGCCGAGCAACTCGATGAGTCTACCCGGCGGGAAGGCCGCCCCAAAGTCGATCAGCGTCCGAGCCCGATCAGGACCGAAGTCACTGCTCCTCGAAGAGGCTCGTCACCGAACCGTCCTCGAACACCTCACGGATCGCCCGCGCGATCGTCGGCGCCATCGACAGCACCGTGATCTTGTCCAGCTCCAGCTCCGACGGCGTGGGCAGCGTGTTCGTGAACACGAACTCGCTCACCTTCGAATTCTTCAGCCGGTCCGCGGCCGGACCCGACAGCACACCGTGCGTCGCCGTCACGATCACATCCGCCGCACCGTTCGCGAACAGCGCGTCCGCAGCCGCACAGATCGTGCCACCCGTGTCGATCATGTCGTCGACCAGGACACACACCCGGTCCTTCACGTCACCGACGACCTCGTGCACCGTGACCTGATTCGCCACGTCCTTGTCACGCCGCTTGTGCACGATCGCCAGCGGCGCACCCAGGCGGTCGCACCAACGGTCGGCAACGCGCACCCGGCCCGCGTCCGGCGACACCACCGTCAGCTTGTCGCGGTCGACCTTCGCACCCACATAGTCGGCAAGAACCGGCAGCGCGAAAAGGTGATCAACCGGACCGTCGAAGAAGCCCATGATCTGGTCCGTGTGCAGATCCACCGTCACCACACGGTCCGCACCCGCGGTCTTCATCAAATCCGCGATCAGGCGAGCCGAAATCGGCTCCCGCCCACGGTGCTTCTTGTCCTGCCGCGCATAGCCGTAAAACGGCACGACCACGGTGATGCTCCGGGCCGACGCCCGCTTCAGCGCATCAAGCATGATCAGCTGTTCCATGATCCACTTATTGATCGGAGCCGTGTGGCTCTGAATCAAAAAGCAGTCCGCACCACGCGCCGACTCCTGATAACGGACGTAGATCTCACCATTGGCGAAGTCGAACGCCTTCGTCGGGACCAGGCCCACACCCAGCTGGTGCGCGACCTCCTCGGCCAGCTCGGGGTGGGCGCGGCCGGAGAAGAGCATGAGCTTCTTCTCGCCGGTCGTCTTGATCCCGGTCACAGCAAATCTCCTCGAATCCCTGTTTGCGTGCGCTTATCACGGTAACGCCCCGCACGGCGTACCCAGTGCACGGTCACCGCTCGCCTTCGGACTCCTGGCGAGCTGCCGAAGCGGCCTGCGCGGCGGCGCTTCCGGGCCGCTTACGTGCGACCCAACCCTCGATATTCCGCTGCTGGCCGCGCGCGACCGCCAGCGAACCCGGGGGCACATCCTTGGTGATGACCGAGCCGGCCGCCGTATAGGCGCCGTCCCCGATCGTGACGGGAGCCACGAACATGTTGTCCGACCCCGTCTTGCAATGTGAACCGACCGTCGTGTGGTGCTTGGCCTCACCGTCGTAATTCACAAACACGCTCGCGGCACCGATGTTGGTGTACTCGCCAATGGTCGCATCCCCCACATAGGACAGATGCGGCACCTTCGTGCCCTCACCGATCGACGCGTTCTTCATCTCCACGTACGTACCGGCCTTGGCCTTCGCACCGAGATCCGTACCCGGCCGCAGATAGGCGTAGGGACCGACGCTCGCCCCCTCCCCGATGCGCGCACCCTCCGCCACCGTGAAGGACGCCACCGCGTCCGCACCCACGACCGTGTCCGTGAGGCGCGACTGCGGCCCGACCTCCGCACCGGCGCCGATATGCGTGGCACCCACCAGCTGCGTACCCGGGTGCACGATCGCGTCCGGCTCGAACTCCACCGTCACATCGACCCACGTCGACGCCGGATCCACGACCGTCACACCGGCGAGCATCGCCCGCTCCAGCAGCCGGTCGTTCAGCAGCCGCCGGGCCTGGGCCAGCTGCACCCGGTTGTTGATCCCGAGGATCTCGCGGTGATCGCCGGCCACGGCCGCACCCACACGATGCCCCGCCTTCCGCACGATCCCCAGCACGTCGGTGAGGTACTCCTCACCCTGGCTGTTGTCCGTACGCACCTTGCCCAGCGCCTCGACCAGCAGCTTGGCGTCGAACGCGAACACCCCGGAATTGATCTCCCGGATCGTCCGCTGCGCGTCGGTCGCGTCCTTGTGCTCCACGATCGCGGTGACGGATCCGCTCGCATCGTCCCGGACGATGCGGCCGTAGCCCGTCGAGTCCGGAACCTCGGCCGACAGAACGGTGACGGCGTTCCCGTCGGCGGAGTGGGTGTCACTCAGCCGGCGCAGCGTCTCGCCGGTCAGGAGCGGAGTGTCGCCGCACACGACGACGACCGTGCCGTCGAGGGCGGCACCCTTCTCGACCAGCTCTTCCAGGCCGACGCGCACGGCGTGGCCGGTGCCGCGCTGCTCGTGCTGCACGGCGCTGCGGATGGCCGGGTCGACCTCGGACAGATGCGCCTGCACCTGCTCCCGGGCGTGACCGACGACCACGACGAGATGCTCGGGATTCAGCTCGCGCGAGGCGGCGACGACATGGCCCACGAGGGAGCGGCCACAGATCGGGTGCAGGACCTTGGGGGTCGCCGACTTCATGCGGGTACCCTCACCCGCTGCGAGAACGACGACGGCTGCCGGGCGGTTGGCGCTCACGGGGATGCCCTTCGGCTTCTTGGCTACTTCGGGTGGTGGTCATCCGAAGGATACCGGGGCGTATGGCAGATGAAACGACAGCGGGTCCTGACCGTGTGGTCAGGACCCGGACTTTGCTCGGTTGCAGCAGTTGCTCCCCCGCCAGGACTCGAACCCGGACTTAAGGCACCAAAAGCCTCAGTGCTGCCAATTACACCACAGGGGACAGTGGAACGGCCCAAACTGGACATTTCGTCAGGCCGGCCGCTCGGCACCCAACACTATGCCGTACCGCCAGCCTTCGATGCGACGGTATAGATCGGCGCGGTACCCGATTCGCCCAGGCTCCGCCTCGAGCGGCTTCGCCGGGACGGGAAGGCGCAGATCACGCCTCGTCATCCGGCGCGGGAGCGGACTGCTGCGCGGCAGGGTGCGCAAGTGGCGAAAACATGGGCGATTCAACAGTTCACGGGACAACTGTCGGTAAGGGCAGGTAATGGGCCTGGGGTGTGCTGGGGCACACCGCGGGAGGAGCGCGGGCGGCGCCCGTACGCTGGTCGGTATGACCGCGACGGGGGCAAGTGAAGGTGTGGGGGCGCGGGGCGCGCCCCGTGGTGGGCCGTGGTGGTGGGCCCGGCGGCGGAGCGCCGTGCTGGATGTGGTGCTGGCCGTCCTCTCCACGCTGGAGTGTGTGGCGGAGGGGGTGCCCTTTGCGCATGGGGCGGGGCTGCCGGAGCCGGTCGGGATGTTGCTGGGGCTGGTGGTGGGGCCGGTGCTGCTGGTGCGGCGGCGGTGGCCGGTCGTGGTGGTGCTGACATCGATCGCGGTGCTGCCGGCGGAGATGGGTGCGCTGCTGGGTGTGGTGGGTCTCTACACGTTGGCCGCGTCGGATGTGCCGCGTCGGATCACGGGGCTGCTGGCCGGGATGACGGTGGTCGGGACGCTGATCACGACGTTTTTGAGCATGCGGCATGACCTGGCGTCGCAGGAGGACTTCCATCCGCCGGTGTGGTTCGTGCCGGTGATGGCCGTTGCGGTGGGGCTGGTGGTGACGGCGCCGCCGGTGCTGTGGGGTCTTTATGTGGGGGCCCGGCGGCGGCTGGTGGAGAGCCTGCGGGAGCGGGCGGACGGTCTGGAGCGTGAGTTGTCGCTGCTGGCGGACCGGGCCGAGGAGCGGGCGGAGTGGGCCCGTAACGAGGAGCGGACGCGGATCGCGCGGGAGATGCACGACGTGGTGGCGCACCGGGTGAGTCTGATGGTGGTGCATGCGGCGGCGTTGCAGGCGGTGGCGTTGAAGGATCCGGAGAAGGCGTCGAAGAATGCCGCGTTGGTGGGGGACATGGGGCGGCAGGCGCTGACGGAGCTGCGGGAGATGTTGGGGGTGCTGCGGACGGCCGATGGGGCGGCGGTGCGGGGTGCTGCGGGGTCGGACGCGTCGGAGCGGTTGGCGGCGGTGGCCTCGAAGGCGCAGGTGAAGCCGGAGCCGGTGGTGCCGGCGGTGGAGGCGGAGGGCGAGGGGCCGTCGCTGGGGGAGCTGGGGGAGCTGGTGGGGCAGTCCCGGGCGGCCGGGATGGCGGTGGAGCTGGCGATGGAGCCGGCTCCGGCGGGGTGCCGGTATGCGGCGCGGGTGGAGCAGACCGTGTATCGGGTGGTCCAGGAGGCGCTGACGAACGTGCACAAGCATGCGCCGGGTGCACGGGCGCGGGTGCGGTTGGCGCATCGGGGGGACGAGGTGGCGGTGCAGGTGGAGAACGGTCCGTCGGAGCGGGGGGCGACGGATGCGGGGTTGCCCAGTGGGGGTAATGGGCTGGTGGGGATGCGGGAGCGGGTGACGGCTCTGGGGGGTGTGTTCGTGGCGGGGCCGACGGAGGCGGGGGGTTTCCGGGTGTCGGCGGTGGTGCCGGTGCGGGCGGCGGCTGCGGCGGAGGGGTGATCGGGGGCCGCCGCGGGGTGGTCGTGGCGGGGGCCGGCGGCCGGCCCGGGGCGCTGGGCCCGGGGGCGGTGGGCCCGGCGGTGTCAGCTCTGTGGGGTGAGTGCCAGGCGTGGTGGCCGGGTGCCGAGGACGAGGGCGCCGAGGGCGTGGTCGATGTCGGGGCCGAGGTACCAGTCGCCGGTGTGGTCGAGGCTGTAGACGCGGCCTTGGGCGTCGATGGCGAGGACGGCCTGGCCGGTGGGGGTGCCGTCGGGGTCGGGGATCTCTTCCTGGCCGAGGGGGGCGACGTCCGTGTCGAGGGCCCGGCCGAGGTCGCCGAGGGTGCGGGCGAGGTGGAGGCCGTGGAGGGGGTCGATGGTGAAAGGGGTGGGGGCGATGTGGCGGCCGGGGCCGGGGCCGGTGATGTGCAGGCCGCCGAATTCGGCCCAGGCCTCGACGGCGGCGGGGAAGACGGTGTGGCGGTGCCCGGCGGGGGAGGCGTGGGCGCGGAGGGTGTCGGCCCAGTGTTCGGCCTGCTTTATGTCCCAGCGGCCCGCTTTCCAGCCGGCCTGCTGGAGGGCGACGTCGACGGCGGCGGGGAAGCGGGTGGAGTCGGCGGGGTCGCGGGTGGGGGGTACGGCGGCGGCACGGGGTGCGGTGGGTGGCATGGCGGCGGTCAGCTCCCTGTGGGCGTCGTGCCGCCGATGGGCATGACGCCGAAGTGGGCGAGGAGCGCGTCGCAGGAGCGGCAGGGTGGGGCGTAGCTGCCGTGCCGGGGGTCGCCGTCCTCGCGGATGTGGCGTGCGGTGATCTTGGAGTGTTTCAGGGAGCGGCGGGCTTCGCCGTTGGTGAGGGGTTTGCGGGAGGCGCGTTTGCTGCGCCCGGTCTCGACCGCGGTGAGGTGGCGGGAGATCAGGACGGCTTCGGGGCAGCGGCCGGTGAAGCGTTCGCGCTGTGCGGTGCCGAGGGCGTCGAGGAAGTCCTGGACGAGGGGGTGCAGGGTGGGGGGCTGTTCCGCCTTGCTTGCCGTGCAGGTGAGGGTCTGTCCGCGTACGGACAAGGCGGCGCCGACGGTGGGGAGGATGCCGTCGCGGCGGTGGGCCAGGGCGGGTGCGCGATCGGCTTCGGCGGTCGCGCTCCAGCCGATCCGGGGGTCGCCGGTGGCGGCGGTGTGCTGGTGTGCGGTGGTGCTCATGGTGCTGCTTTCCCTCCCTGCAATCCCCGTGTAGCTGGGGGTCCCCCCGCCGAAGGCGGGGGAGGTCAGCCTGCCAAATGTGCTGGGTGTTGCGGTAGTCGGGCGTGCTGTAGCCGATGTCACTGGCGTGTGACGGCTCGTCGGTTACGGGGAAACAGGGCTGGTGGGCGGGGTGGAGTACGTCGGTCGGGTGGTGGTGGCGCAGGGGGTGGGGGCGGCGTGTCGGCGGGCTGACGCGGGTGGCCGGGGGCGGGGGGAGGGTGTTGCGGCACGGCATAGGCTGTGCCCCAAAGCCAGATCCAGCCAGGGGGCAACCGCGATGACGACAGGTCGGCTCGGGCAGCAGCATGCCGCGCCACCGAACACGGCCTACGCCGGGCAGGTCGTGCATTTTCCGGACCCGGTGCGGGCCGCCCGGTATCCCGCGGGGGTGCGGGTGGACGAGAGCGGATTCCCTCGCTTTGCGCCGTATGCGCGGGCGGCGGCGGAGATCGCCGAGCCGCCGGAGGGCTTCGGTGTCGATGAGCTGCGGCTGACGGACTATGTGTCGGCGAATGCGGCGCTGCACGCGCAGGGGCACGAGCTGTGGATAGACGTGCCGTCGGTGGCGACGCCGCACGGCTGGACCTGGCATCACGTGCCCGGTACGCGGCGGATGGAGCTGGTTCCCGTCGAGGTGAAGGCGCTGCTGCGGCATCACGGCGGGCTGGCGACGGCCGCGGTGGAGCACGACAAGCGCGGTACGCGGCCGTTGCAGGAGACCCGGCCGGTGCATTTCGGGCTGCCGCACCGTGACCTGTCGGTGGGCGAGGAGCAGGTGGCGCAGGCCGAGGAGTCGCTGGGGTACCGGCTGCCGGGTGCCTATCGCTCGTTCCTGAAGGCGGCGGGCGGGTGTGCGCCGGTGGGGGCGGCGCTCGATGCGGAGCTGGGGCTGCTGGTCGATCAGCCGTTCTTCACGGTGCGCGATGACGCGGCGGTCAACGACCTGGTCTATGTGAACAAGTGCCTGCGGGACCACTTCACCAAGGATTATCTGGGTGTGGCGTTCGTCCAGGGCGGTGTGGTCGCGGTGAAGGTGCGCGGCGAGGCGCTGGGGTCGGTGTGGTTCTGTCCGTACGACGATGCCCGGGACCGGGACGGACTGTCGGTGCAGGAGCGGGTGGAGCGGCTGCTGTTGCCGTGCGGTGCGGATTTCGACGAGTTCCTCCAGCGGCTGGCGGGGAATCCGCCGGAGCTGGAGACGGTGGCCAACCTGATGGTGGACGGCGGCTTCGCGCACGTCGTTGCGGTAGAGGGGTGAGCGCGGGATGGTGACGTTCGCGCAGGCGCAGGAGCGCGCGGAGCGCTGGGTCAACGGCGATGTGCCGGCGCCGCAGCACCGTGAGGTGCGGGTGCGGGAGTTCGATCTGGGGTTCGTGGCCTGGGCCGAGGACCGGGCGGGCGGGCCCACCGGTGACGGGGGCCGCAGCCGCTTGGTGATCGCGCGGGACAGCGGGGAGACGACGCTGTGGCCGGGGCTGCCGGTGGGTGAGGTGATCCGCCGGTACGAGGAGGAGTACGGCACGCCGGTGGACGGCGGGTACGGCGCTGCCGAGCCGGCGCCGCAGCGGGTGGATCTGGAGGCGACGTCGTTCCTGCTGACGCCGCCGGAGTGGTTGCAGGAAGCGGCGGACGCGATCGGCATTCCGGACCGGCGGCGCGACGGTGGCGGCGGGACGCCCCCCTCGGTGCCCGCTCCCGCGGCGCCTCCGCCGGCCCCGTCGACCGCGTCGACCGCGTCGACCCCGTGGGCCGATGCGGACACGACGGGTGACGGGGGCGCCGAGGACCGGTCGGTGGGGCTGCCGCAGACGGTGTTCGCGGCGCCGCTGGCGAGTTTCGACGAGTCGGACGACACCCCGGAGGCGGCGCCGCGGTCACGGCCGGACGCCAAGACCGAACTGCTGCACGGCGGCAGTCAGCTGCCGCGGACGCAGGTTGCTCCGGCGGTGCCGGAGCCGGGCGGTGCGGACGCCCCGTCCGATGGGCCGGGCGCGCCGCCGCCGATGCCGCCCAGTGCGCCCGCGGTGCCGGGGCTGGCGGAGCTGCCGCCGCCGTCGGGGCCGCCGGTCGCCGATGTGCCGCCGCCGCCGGGTGCCGGTGCGCCGCCGCCGGCCCCGCCCGTGGGTGGCGGGGTGCACGCGGCGGCGACGATGCTCGCCGACGGTTCCGGGCTGCCCGGAAACGCCGGTGGCCCGCCGCCTCCCGGCGCGCCCGGTACGCCTGGTGCGGGTCGGGCCGGTCAGGGTGCGTCCGGTGCGCCGGCCGGCGGTTATGTACCGACACAGCTGGTCTCGCAGCTGGACGCGGCGGATCTGGATCTGAGTGCGGTCGACGGTCCGCAGGGCGGGGCGGATGCGTCCGGTGCGGACGGTACGGACGGCTCCGGCCCTGGTGCGCCGCCGCCCGCGCCGCCCGTGGGTGGCGGGGTGCACGCGGCGGCGACGATGTTCGCCGACGGTGCGGCGCTGCAGGCGAGTCTCGGGGGTGCGGGCGGTGCGGTGCCGCCCCCGCCCGCCCCGCCGGGGCCGCCCGGTGCGCCCAGGCCGCCGGGCCCGCCCGGCAAGCCCGGTGCGGGTGCGGGCAGCAGGGGCGCGGGTGGCCAGGCGGGTCCGCCCCCGCCGCCGTCCGCGCCGCCGCCCACGGCCGGCCCCGCGGGCGGTGGGGTGCATGCCGCTGCGACGATGCTGGCCGGCGGTGCGGCCCTGAGCAGCGCGGGCGGTCCCGGTGGCCCCGGTGGTCCGGGTGCCCCCGGGCCGGGCGCGGGGGCCATGCCTCCTGCTGCGCCTCCTGCCGCGCCGCCGTCCGCGGGCCCCGTGGCTCCGCCGCCGGGTGCTCCGGTGGGCCCGCCCGGTGCTCCCGGCCCCGGCGTGCCCGGACCCGGTGGCCCGGGTGCCTACGGCTATCCGCAGGCGCCCACCGGGCAGCCCACGGTCGGCCCCGGCTACATGGCGGTCCTCAGCTACCGGGCACCGGACGGCTCCGAGCAGAAGATCGTGCGCCGCTCGGCGCCCGGCACCCCGCATCCGGAGTGGCAGCTGCTGCACGAGCTGCGCGGCATGAACATTCCGCCGCAGCAGGTGCTGGAGCTGCACACCGAGCTGGAGTGCTGCGATCTGCCCGGCGGTTACTGCGCCCGGATGATCCGGGACAACTGGCCGCAGGTGCGGATCAGCCACACCGCCGCGTACGGCCAGGACCATGCCTCGCGTCAGCAGGGTGTGCGGCATCTCGTCGAGCATCAGGGCGAGCTGCACCAGGTGGCGGACGGTCCGGCGCGGCCGGCGCCGGTGCGGGTGCCGCTGCCGCATCCCTCGCAGGTGCCGCCGGCCGTGCCGGTGCCGCCGCAGGCGATCGGGCAGGAGCTGGAGCAGTCCTTCGGCCCGCAGGGCATCTTCCGGTTCGACCAGCGGGCGGTCTCCCGGCAGGGAGTGCCCGAGGTGGTCGGGCAGATGCTGGTGTGGGCCGGGCTGCCGGTCGACTTCGGGCCGTTCTTCTGGGCGCAGGCGCAGCCGGGCCGTCCGGTGCCGACGCTGGCGGAGCTGGCGGCGGAGCGGATGGTGCAGCCGGCCACCGACGCGGGCTCGTATCTGGTGATGGGCAACGACTTCGGTCGCCAGCTCTGTGTCCAGTACGGGACCGCGCACATCGTGGCCGTCCCGATGGAGGCGGGGCCGGGCGGGCAGCCCGCCTCCCCGCAGTTCGTCAACAGCGGGCTGCCGGAGTTCGTGCGCTGTCTGGCGATGCTGGGGCGGATGTGGCGGCTGCGTTACGGGCTGACGCCGGAGCAGGCGGGCCGCTGGACCGTCGACTTCCAGGCGCAGCTGGTGGCGCTGGACCCGCCGGCGCTCGGTTCGCCGGAGACATGGTGGTCGGTGCTGCTGGAGCAGATGTGGGACGGGCTGCTGTAGGGGAGTGAGTACGGCGGCGCCGGGGGCGCCGCTCGCGGGCACCGTCGGGGCGCTCGACCTGCGTGACGGGTCGGGCGCCCCGACCATGCCTGTATGGGCCAGCCGTTCCCGTCGTCGACGACGACGCTCTACCGGGCCGGGCGGATGCCGCGCCGCCGGCGGATCCTGGTGACGCTGCTGGCACTGGTGGTGCTGGTGGCGGCGGGCGGCGTCGGGCTGTACCTGTGGGCGGGGGAGCGGGTGCGGCGAGTGGCCGCGCTGGACGACTATCCCGGTCGGCCGCCGGCCGGGCGGGGCACGAACTGGCTGCTGGTCGGCTCCGACAGCCGCGCCGGGCTGACGCCCCGCCAGCGCCAGGAGCTGCACGTCGGCAACGACACCGTCCGCAACACCGACACGATCATGGTGCTGCATTCGGGGCGGCACGGCCCGTATCTGATCAGCCTGCCCCGTGACAGCTATGTCCCGGTGCCGGGGCACGGCCGGGCGAAGATCAACGAGGCGTACGGGGACGGCGGGCCGCGGCTGTTGACCCGTACGGTCGAGCGGGCGACGGGGTTGCGCATCGACCGCTATGCCGAGGTGAACTTCCTGGGGTTCGTACGGGTCGTGGACACGCTGGGCGGGGTGCGGCTGTGTCCGGACCGTCCGCTGCACGATGCGCGGTCGGGTGCGGATTTCGCGGCGGGGTGCCGGCGGGCGGACGGCCGGCAGGCGCTCGCGTTCGTACGGGCCCGTTACGCCGACCCGCGCGGTGACCTCGGACGGGTGAAGCGTCAGCGGCAGCTGATCGGCGCGGTGGCGGACGAGGCGCTCGGGCCCGGCGTGGTGCTCGATCCGTTCCGTCTGGTGCCGGTGGTCGGTGCGGGCCTGTCCGCGCTCGCCGTGGACAAGGGTTCGGGGATGGCCGAACTACTGGCCATGGCCTGGTCGATGGAGAAGGTCGCGGAGGGTGGCGGGGCGGCGGTCACGGTCCCGGTGTCCCGCCCCGGCGTGGCGGCGGGAAGCGCCGGTGAAGTGCTGCTTTGGGATGAAATAGGGGCTCGACGCCTGTTTGGTGCTTTGCGCGCCGATGACGTCATTCCGACTTCTGGCACCAATTGACGCATCCTTGGGTGGGAGAGGGGTGAAGTGTCGCGATAGGGCGGCTTCGGACCGATCCAGAAAAGGGGCTTTGAGGGATGAGTGCATCGGTTTCGCCTCACGGGTTCGAGACCGTACGAGGACGCGGTTACCGGCCTGAGGACGTCGATCGGCGCGTGGAGGGCCTCTCAATAGATCGCGATGCGTGCTGGGAGCGGGCGGCGCGGCTGACCGTGCTCTCCAACGAGATGGACGCGGAACTGGCGGAGCTCCAGGAGCGTGTGGCGCAGCTGCCGCCGCAGACCTACGAGTCCCTGGGCGACCAGGCGCGGCTGATCCTGACGACGGCCGAGTCGGAGGCGCGGCGGCTGCGGGTCGCGGCGCAGACGGCTGCCGAGTCCCTCCGCGAGGAGGCGATGGAGTACGCCGACCGGGTCCGCGACGCGGCGGACGAGGCGACGCGGGACGTGCGTGCCGAGGCGGAGGAGCGCGGGCGGCGCCATGAGGCGGCGGCGCGGGCGGAGGCGGCGACGCTGGCGGCCGAGGCGGCCGAGGAGACCGAGCAGTGGCGCGGCGAGGCGGACGCGGCGCTCGCCGACATGCGGCGCCGAACCGAGGCGCAGCGGCGCGAGCAGGAGGAGCGGCTGGCCGAGGAGTGGGATGCGGCCGGGCGGGAACTGGCCGAGCTGGAGGCGGAGACGGACCGGATGGTCGCCGAACTGGACGAGCGTTGCGACGTCCTGCTCGCCGGGCGGCGGCGGGAGTACGCGGAGGTCGAGGAGGCCGTCCGGCACGGCGACGAGGAGGCGGCCGACCGGGCCGCCGCGATCCTCGCCAAGGCCAAGGTGGAGGCGGACCGCATCGACCGCGGCACGGCGCGGCTGCTGCGCGAACACGAGGAGGAGCGCACGGAAGTACGAGCCCATATGGCCCACGTCCGCAACAGTCTGGCGGCGCTGACGGGGAAGGATCCGGAGGCGTTGGAGGACGAGCCGCCGGAGCCGGTGGCCGTGGTGGAGCCGGCAGGCGGCGCCCCGGAGGACACCGACCCCGACGGCACCGACCCCGACAACGAGGACACCCTGGAGACCGAGCTCCCGCGGCTGGAGGGCTGAGCCCGGGACGCCGCGTCTGCTGCCCGGCCCGTGTCAGCCCTCGGTGTCCCCGCCGTCCCGCTCCTGCCGTGTCCGGGCATCCGCATGTACCGGGAAGAGGCGGGGCGCCAGCAGGAGCAGGGCGAGCAGGGCGAGGACGGCGGCCGCGGCGGCGCCGAGGTAGACGTGGTCGACGGTGGTGTCGACGGCGCGCCGCAGGTAGTCGGTGGCGCGGGCGGTGAGGGCGCCGGCGTGCTGCAGGGCGTGCGAGACGGCGTCGAGGTCGTCGGGGAGGCCGGGGCGGATCTCTGTGGGGGCGTGCGCGAGGCGGTCGGCGAGGGTGGCGTTGGCGACGGCGCCGAAGAGGGCCGCGCCCAGGGACTGGCCGACCTGGCGGCAGAAGAGGATGGAGGCGGTGGCGGTGCCGCGCTCCGCGTAGCCGACGGAGGACTGGACGCCGATGATCAGCGGTAGCTGGAAGAGGCCGAGGGCCGCGCCCAGTGCCAGCATGATCATTGCGGGCTGCCAGGCGGCACCCGGGTAGGGCAGCAGGGGGAAGGCGAGCAGGAACAGCGCGGCCGCTCCGATGCCGACGAGGGCGCAGTTGCGGATACCGATGCGGTTGTAGAGGCGGCTGCTGAGGGCCGCCGAGACCGGCCAGCTCAGGGTCATCACGGACAGCACGAAGCCGGCCGCCGTCGGCCCCAGACCCAGGACCGCCTGGGCGTAGGTGGGCAGGAAGACGGTGGGGGCGACCATCAGCAGACCCAGTGCGCCGAGGGAGAGGTTGACGGCGGAGATGGTGCGGCGGCGCCAGACCCAGCCGGGGATGATCGGCTCGGCGGCGCGGCGCTCGATGCTCACGGTGGCCACCGCGCACACCGCCGCACCGCCGAAGAGCAGCAGCGAGGGGGCGGAGCCCCAGGGCCAGGCGACCCCGCCCTGGACGAGCGCGGTCAGCAGCAGGCCGCCGCAGGCGAAGATGGCGAGCGCGCCGGGCCAGTCGACGCGCGGGCGGCGGGCCGTGCCCGCGGGCCGCGCCGGCTCCCTGTCCTCGGTGAAATGCCGGATGATCAGCCACAGGGCGAGCAGCCCCACCGGCACGTTGACCAGGAAGATCCACCGCCAGCCGGCGTATGCGGCGAGCAGGCCGCCCAGCGCGGGCCCGGCGACCGAGGAGACCGCCCACACCGAGGAGAGCCGCGCCTGGATCCTGGGGCGTTCCTTCATCGGATAGAGGTCGGCGGCGATGGTCTGCACGGTGCCCTGGAGGGCCCCGCCGCCCAGCCCCTGCAGTACCCGGAAGGCGATCAGCGATGCCATGTCCCAGGCCCCCGCGCAGGCCAGTGAGCCGACGAGGAAGAGCACGATGCCGGCGATCAGGATGGGCCTGCGGCCGAAGGTGTCGGAGAGCTTGCCGTAGACGGGCAGGGTGACGGTGACGGCGAGCAGATAGCCGGAGAAGAGCCAGGAGAAGACGGCGAAGCCGCCGAGTTCACCGACGATCTGCGGGATGGCGGTGGCGATGATCGTGGAGTCGAGGGCGGCCAGCGCCATGGCGAGCATCAGGGCGGCGACGACGGGCCCGCGTCCGGGGGCCGGGGTGCCGCCCCTGGCTATGTCCTTGAGCCTGTCGCCGCCCCTCGTCGTGCCGCTCACCGGGCCCCCTCCGCCTCTTCTCCGGCCGTTGCATGCAGGGGACACCCTTCCATGGGGGACCGGTCTGCGGAACGGGGCTTCTCGGCAGGTGGACGGCCGGGCCGCCCGCCCCGTGCGGGCCCCGGCCCCGGCCCCTCCCCTTCCCCCTCCCCTTCCCCCTCCGGTTCGGGCGGCCGGGTGTCGGTGGGCGGGCGTATGGTGGGCAAACCCGGCCCGTACGACGTGTCGGGCTGCTCGCGTTGTTCACTGCGCGCGGATCCATTGCGTTGCTCGCCTTCTGGGACGGAAGCCTTTTCATGAGCCTGACTGGTCTGCTCGACGCCGTCGTACGGGACCCGGCGCTCGCCGAAGCGGTACAGGCCGCGGCCGACGGCCACCGGCCGCACGTGGATCTGGTGGGGCCGCCGGCCGCCCGCCCCTTCGCGGTGGCCGCGCTGGCCCGGGAATCCGGCCGTACGGTGCTCGCGGTGACCGCCACCGGGCGCGAGGCCGAGGACCTGGCCGCGGCGCTGCGCACGCTGATGCCGGCCGGGGAGGAGAACTCCGTCGTCGAGTTCCCCTCCTGGGAGACGCTGCCGCACGAGCGGCTCTCGCCCCGCTCGGACACCGTCGGCCGCCGCCTCGCGGTGCTGCGCCGGCTCGCCCACCCGCGCCAGGACGACCCCACGGCGGGCCCCGTCTCCGTCGTCGTCGCGCCCATCCGCTCGGTGCTCCAGCCGCAGGTCAAGGGGCTCGGCGACCTGGAGCCGGTGAGCCTGCGCACGGGGCAGACCGCCGACCTGGCGGAGATCGTCGACGGGCTGGCCGCGGCCGCCTACGCACGCGTCGAACTGGTCGAGAAGCGCGGCGAGTTCGCGGTCCGTGGCGGCATCCTGGACGTCTTCCCGCCCACCGAGGAGCACCCCCTCCGGGTCGAGTTCTGGGGTGACGACGTCGAGGAGATCCGCTACTTCAAGGTCGCCGACCAGCGGTCCCTGGAGGTCGCCGAGCACGGCCTGTGGGCGCCGCCGTGCCGGGAGCTGCTGCTGACCGACGAGGTGCGGGAGCGGGCCGCGGCCCTCGCCGAGGCACACCCCGAGCTGGGCGAACTGCTCGGCAAGATCGCCGAGGGGATCGCCGTCGAGGGCATGGAGTCGCTGGCTCCGGTCCTGGTGGACGACATGGAGCTGCTGCTGGACGTCCTGCCGGAGAGCTCCATGGCGATGGTGTGCGACCCGGAGCGGGTACGGACCCGGGCCACCGACCTGGTGGCGACCAGCCAGGAGTTCCTCCAGGCGTCCTGGGCGGCGAGCGCGGGTGGCGGCGAGGCCCCGATCGACGTCGGCGCGGCTTCGCTGTGGGGCATCGCGGACGTCCGCGACCGGGCCCGTGAGCTGGGCATGATGTGGTGGTCCGTCTCGCCGTTCGCCGCCGACGAGGAGCTGACGGCCGACAGCGAGACCCTCAAGCTCGGCATGCACGCCCCGGAGACCTACCGCGGCGACACCCAGCGGGCGCTGTCCGACACCAAGCAGTGGCTGGCCGACGGCTGGCGCACGGTGTACGTGACCGAGGGGCACGGCCCCGCGGCCCGTACGGTCGAGGTGCTCGGCGGCGAGGGCATCGCCGCCCGCCTGGACGGCGAGCTCGGCGAGATCTCCCCGTCCGTCGTCCATGTCTCCTGCGGCTCCCTCGACAACGGCTTCCTCGCCCCGTCGCTCAAGCTGGCCGTTCTGACCGAGACCGACCTCACCGGCCAGAAGGCGGCCGGCAAGGACGCGGCCCGGATGCCGGCCCGCCGCCGCAAGACCATCGACCCGCTGACCCTCCAGGCCGGCGACTTCATCGTCCACGAGCAGCACGGTGTCGGCCGCTACATCGAGATGGTGCAGCGCACGGTCCAGGGCGCCACCCGCGAGTACCTCCTCGTCGAGTACGCGCCCGCCAAGCGCGGCCAGCCCGGCGACCGCCTCTACATTCCCACCGACCAGCTGGAGCAGGTCACCAAGTACGTGGGCGGCGAGGCCCCGACCCTGCACCGCCTCGGCGGCGCCGACTGGACCAAGACCAAGGCGCGCGCCAAGAAGGCCGTCAAGGAGATCGCCGCCGACCTGATCAAGCTCTACTCCGCCCGGATGGCGGCGCCCGGCCACGTCTTCGGCCCGGACACCCCCTGGCAGCGCGAGCTGGAGGACGCCTTCCCGTACGCGGAGACGCCCGATCAGCTCACCACCATCGCCGAGGTCAAGGAGGACATGGAGAAGTCGGTCCCGATGGACCGTCTGATCTGCGGCGACGTCGGCTACGGCAAGACCGAGATCGCGGTCCGTGCCGCCTTCAAGGCCGTCCAGGACGGCAAGCAGGTCGCCGTCCTCGTCCCCACCACCCTCCTCGTCCAGCAGCACTTCGGGACGTTCAGCGAGCGGTACGGCCAGTTCCCGGTCAACGTCAAGGCGCTCTCCCGCTTCCAGACCGACACCGAGGCCAAGGCCGTCCTCGAAGGGCTGCGGGAGGGCTCCGTCGACCTCGTCATCGGCACCCACCGCCTGTTCTCCTCCGAGACCAAGTTCAAGGACCTGGGCCTGGTCATCGTCGACGAGGAGCAGCGCTTCGGCGTCGAGCACAAGGAGCAGCTCAAGAAGCTCCGCGCCAACGTCGACGTCCTGACGATGTCCGCCACCCCCATTCCCCGCACCCTGGAGATGGCGGTCACGGGCATCCGCGAGATGTCCACGATCACCACGCCCCCCGAGGAGCGGCACCCGGTCCTGACCTTCGTCGGGCCGTACGAGCAGAAGCAGATCGGTGCGGCCATCCGCCGTGAACTCCTGCGCGAGGGCCAGGTCTTCTACATCCACAACCGTGTGGAGTCCATCGACCGGGCGGCTGCCCGGCTGCGGGAGATCGTGCCGGAGGCGCGTATCCAGACCGCGCACGGGCAGATGGGGGAGTCGGCCCTCGAACAGGTCGTCGTCGACTTCTGGGAGAAGAAGTTCGATGTCCTGGTCTCCACCACGATCGTCGAATCGGGCATCGACATCTCCAACGCCAACACCCTGATCGTCGAGCGCGGCGACAACTTCGGCCTCTCGCAGCTCCACCAGCTGCGCGGCCGCGTCGGCCGGGGCCGGGACCGCGGCTACGCCTACTTCCTCTACCCGCCGGAGAAGCCGCTGACCGAGACCGCGCACGAGCGGCTGGCGACCATCGCCCAGCACACGGAGATGGGCGCGGGCATGTATGTGGCGATGAAGGACCTGGAGATCCGCGGCGCGGGCAACCTCCTCGGCGGCGAGCAGTCCGGCCACATCGCGGGCGTCGGCTTCGACCTCTACGTACGGATGGTGGGCGAGGCGGTCGCCGACTACCGCGCCTCCCTGGAGGGCGGCGTGGAGGAGGAGCCGCCGCTCGAGGTCAAGATCGAGCTGCCGGTGGACGCCCATGTCCCGCACGACTACGCGCCGGGCGAGCAGCTGCGACTCCAGGCATACCGCGCCATCGCCTCCGCCGCCACGGAGGAGGACGTCGCGGCGGTCCGCGAGGAGCTGACCGACCGCTACGGCAAGCTCCCCGAGCCGGTCGAGAACCTCCTCCTGGTCGCCGGGCTGCGCATGCTGGCCCGCGCCTGCGGCGTCTCGGACATCACTCTCCAGGGCTCCAACGTCCGCTTCGGCCCGGTGGAGTTGCGGGAGTCGCAGGAGCTGCGGCTGAAGCGGCTGCATCCCCGCACGGTCCTCAAGCCGGCCACCAGGCAGGTCCTGGTGCCGCGCCCGACCACCGGCAAGATCGGCGGCAAGCCGCTGGTCGGGCGGGAACTGCTGTCGTGGGTGGGGGAGTTCCTGACGACGATCCTGGGGGCGTAGCGGCCCGGGTGCCGGTGCGTGCCCGCTACGCCACGACGTGTGCCGCGATCCGGCGCGCGCAGTCGGCCGGTGTGCGGCGGCCGGTGTCCACCTCGACGTCGTAGCCGACCCCGCGGTGGACGAGTGCGGCCTGGGCGGCGGCCATGCCCGCCACCCGGTCGCCGCGGGCCCGTTCGCGGGCCGTGGCGATCTCGGGGGCGCAGTGCACGCCGACCCACAGCACGCTCAGGCCGTGCAGCGCGGCGCGCCAGCGGGCCTGGCTCTCGTGGCCGCCGAGGAAGACCTCGTCGAGGATGACGCCGGTGCCGGCGCGGGCCATGGCGGCGATGCCGTGCCGCCAGCCGGCCTCCAGGGTGCGGAAGACCGGGCCGGTGGTGACCTCGCCGCCGGGTGCGAGGACCAGGCCGTCGGGGGCGGCCGTCAGGGCCGGCGGCAGCCCGTCGACGAACGTGTCGACGCCGAAGGTCAACCAGGGGCGGGGGAGGGCCTCCTGGAGGGCGCGGGCCAGCGTGGAGGTGCCGGAGCTGGAGCCGCCGTTGAGGACGATCACGTCGGTCCGGTCCGCTCGGGAGGTGTCGCCGCCGCCGTCGTCGCCGGCGGCGGTCGTGTCGGGTGTCGTATCGGGTGCCATCACGGCACCGTAGGCATTCAGCGGGCGGATGTCCGGTGAAATACGACGAGGTCCCCGGCCGCGCCCGTCAGGACGTAGGCGGAACCGGGGTGCCGGGCCGCGGCGTCGGCGAGGGCCTGCGGCGGGGTGCGGTCGGCGGGGCGCTGGACGGCTATGTAGTCGGGCGCGAGGCCGCCGGTGTCGCCGGTCCAGAAGACGCGGGTGCGGCCGGTGAGCCGGCTGAGCGGACGGATGTCGGCCTCCACGCTCGCGCCGTCCGGTATCCGGGCCAGCAGCCGTTCGGCGGCGGTGACGGACGCCGGGACACGGTAGGTGGCGGCCTCGGTGAGGCGGGACAGCGGGAGCGTGGTGGTCAGCGCGAGCGCGCAGGCCAGGGCGGCGGCCGGCAGGTGGTGGGCGTAGGCGCGCAGCCACGGGCGGGCGGAGGTGCGGGCCCGGGGCAGGGCGTCGACCAGGGCGAGGAAGACCACCGGCATCAGGACGGCGTTGTAGTGCCAGTCGATGCCCCAGTAGTGCGGTTCATGGGAGAGGAACCGCCAGCCCAGCGTCGGGAGCCCGGCCAGTAGGAGGGGTGAGCGGAGGGCGAGCAGGCCGGTGGTGGGGAGCAGCACCCACAGGGTGGTGCGGACGGCCGTGTCGAGCGGGATGGCGGGGGCGGAGCCGCCCCCGGTGCCGATCTTGTTCCAGTAGTCGTACGAGCCGGAGCCGTTGAAGCCGGGAATGATCACGCCGAGGGTGACGGCGGTGGCGACGACACCGAAGACGGTCAGTGCGACGGCCGCCGGGACGGCCCGGCGCGTGCGGATCAGGACGAGCGCGCCGACCGTGGCCGCGGTGACCCCCAGGTCCTCCTTGACCAGTACCAGCGGTGCGGCCCAGCACACCGCCGCGGTCCAGCGACCGCGCAGCACCGCTTCGAGGGCGAAGGCGATCAGCGGCAGCGCGAAGGCTATTTCGTGGAAGTCGAAGTCGACGGCCTTCTGCATCCCCCAGGAGAGGCCGTACGCGACGCCGACGGCCAGGCCGGGCAGGCGGCCCAGGTGCCGGGCCGCGGCGCGGGTGACCGGGATCGCGGAAGCCGCGAACAGTGCGGCCTGCGCGAGGAGCAGGGTCAGGGGCGAGGGGATCAGACGGTAGATGGGCGCGAGGACGACCAGTACGGGACTGAAGTGGTCGCCGAGGACGTTGGTGCCGGGGCCCTTGAGGTCGACGATCGGGGCCCGGAGATGGGCGTAGCCTCGGACGGCCTGCTCGAAAATGCCCAGATCCCAGGAGGAGTTGGACATCGTGCGGAAGCGGCACACGGACAGCACGGCGAATGCGACGAAGAAGAACGCGGCCGTCCAGTACGGATCCAGGCGCGGCGCGCGCAGTCGGCGCGCGGCGCGCCGCAGGCGGCCGGTGTCGGCGCCCGGTGTGCCGGTGGCCCCGGTCGCGGGGCCCGCGGCCGTTGCTGCGGCCGTGTCCATGGGGGTCCTCACTCTCGATTTCCGAAAAGATACTCGAAACGGCGAACCGGACCGGACCGGGCGCCCGCCGACCGCGACGACCCGGATTGGACTCCTGCCGTGATACCCACCACCCGCCGCCCCCGGTCGTCTCGCACCCGCCGCCCCCTGGCTCCCCTGTCCGCGGCCACCGCCGCCGCGCTGGCCGCTGTGCTCACCCTCACCGGCTGCTCCCCGCACGAAACCCGGAGCGGCGGGGACGCGGACGCCAAGGCGGGTCCGGCCGCCGCGCTGCGGGCGGTGGATGCGCTGGCCGTCAAGGGCCGTGCCCCGAAGACGGGTTACGCACGTAACCGCTTCGGCACCGCCTGGGCGGACACCGACGGCAACCGCTGCGACACCCGGGACGACATCCTCCAACGCGACCTGCGGGGTGTCGCCTTCCGGGACGGGCGCTGCCTCGTGGTCTCGGGGACGCTGGCCGAGGACCCCTACACGGGGGCGGAGGTGCGCTACGCGCGCGGCCGCAGCAAGGTGGACATCGACCATGTGGTGGCACTGTCGGACGCCTGGCAGAAGGGGGCGGGCCGGTGGCCGGGCCGTAAGCGGGTGGCGCTGGCCAACGACCCGCTGAACCTGATCGCGGTCGACGCCTCGGCGAACCGGCGCAAGAGCGACGGGGACGCGGCGACCTGGCTGCCCGCGTACCGGCCGTACCGCTGCACCTATGTCGCCCACCAGGTGGCGGTGAAGAGGAAGTACGGGCTGTGGGTGACCCGGGCGGAGAAGGACGCGATGGTGCGGGTGCTGCGTTCCTGCCCGAAGGAGCGGCTGCCGGCCGGCGGGAGCCCCACAAAGGCGCCGGCCCGCTTCTCGGCGAGGTAGCCCGTGTGAAGAGGTGGCCCGTAAGAAGCAGCCCGTACACGGCCGTGGGGGCCCCCCCCCCGGGGGGGGGGGGGGGGGGCCCCCGGGGGGGGGGGGGCGGGGGGGCGGGGGGGGCGGGCCCCCGCCCACGAGCCGGGGGGGGCGCACCACAACGCCCGGGCGGGGTGTGTTGT